>NZ_MDZB01000001.1 GCF_001816145.1 Hymenobacter lapidarius
CGAAAATCCTGCTCCTTCAGTAAATTACTGAGTATGCATGCTGCCCGCATTAAAATTGTAATTGATAAGCACAATACCACCTTGATTTAGACCATCGCCAGCGCTTGTAGGTGCCCGCAGCGGCGCTTGCTGCAAGTCAATGTGGACCAGTAGAACCCGTAAGATGGAGCTGTTACGCCACTTGGGCGGCATCAGCTTAAGAGCACGTAGCCCTCTTTCATAGGATTGGAAAATAAGGTGCCGTAATTACTAAAGCACGGGAACGGCAAATGCGACTTTTGGACCAAACTTTTAACCAAGGCCATCATCTGGCACGCTTACGGCAACGAGCGCAAGGCCGCCCAGCGGATTGGGCGCTTGCTGCGCCTCAACCCCGACCAGACGGCCACCGTGCACCTGCTTATGTACCAGGACACGGTCGATGAGCACTGGTTTGACCAGGCCCTGGCCGCGTTTAACCCCACCAAGATCAGCCACGTGGAGGCGCCCAGGGAAGTCCTGGGAGACTAATCAGCTGCCAGAGTTGTTGCCTGGCGCCTGGGCTGGCCGCAATTGCTGGGGCAGACTCAAAAGCGCTTAGGGTAGCAGTGTAGAACCGTTATTGACGCTACTATATTCTGCGAAGGCTCATGCGCCTTCCCCCCTCCCCCACTGCCTACTCTTCGGGAATGGGACGCAGCAATTCCGAGTCCTGGCGGGCAAAGAACTCGCTCAGGGCCCGGTCGAGCAGAAGCCGCTCGTTGCGCCGGCTCCAAAAAGCCAGCCGGCTGAGTTGTTCCTTGTGGGTGGCGGTGATGCGCTGGCCAAAGGCGACCAGCTTCTCCCCCCCCGCTTCCGGTGTCGGGGTAGCAGCCGGGGCAGCGGCAACAACTGGAGTGGCCACCGACTGCATCAGCATATCGGCCATGCTTTGCGTGGGCTTTCTCATAGGGCTTTCAGGATGGCGTGGGTGAGCGATTCGTAATCCTGCGCGGCGCGGCTACCGGGTTCGTAGGTGCATACGCTCTGCTGCATGGCCTGCGACATCGGCACGGCCATGTCCTTGCGGATGTGGGGCAGCAGGGCCTCGTCGCCGTAAATGCGCCGCGTGGCCTCGACCGTGCCGTGGTTGAGCGTGCCGCGCTGGTTGGGGTGGTAGGCCGTGAAAAAGATACCGGCCAGGGCCAGCCTCTCGTTCAGGTTATCCCGCACCACCCCGGCGGCCCGCACCATGTCGTGAAGGCCGTCAAAGGCCAGCTGCTCGGCCTGACAAGGAATGGCGTATACATCGGCTGCCGTCAGGGCCAGGCTGGTCAAGTCGCCCAGCGAAGGCGGGCAGTCAATCACCACGTAAGCGTAGCCGCTGAGCTGCGGCAGCAGCCGGCGCAGCAGGCCATGGTAGCCGGGAATCCGTTGCAGGCGCGATTCCTGACTCAGCAGCTGAATCGAAGCGGGCAGTAGGTCCAGTCCGTCTTGTTTGGTTTCGACAATGATTTCTTCCAGGGTGGCCTCCCCGAGCAGCACCGAAAGCAGCGTGTGCCCCCGGTAGCCGCGCTGGTGCAGCACGGCCGTGAGGTTGCCTGCCTGGGGGTCCAGGTCCAGCGCCAGCACGGCGTGGCCCTGCCGGACCAACTCGCCGGCAATTGCCGCCGCCGAAGCCGTTTTCCCAACTCCTCCCTTGTTGTTAGCAATGGCAATGACCCGTGGACGTGGCGGTGCTGTAGCGGAACCTTGCATGGCTAGTAATTCTTGTGAAGCTAGCGTCGCTAGCAGTGCTTGTAATGATTACGCTGCAAGATATGTCACATTAGCTAGCACAGCTAGTATACTGTAGTATTTCTTCTTATGCTATAATTGCTATCAATACTATTAGTACTAGCATTATGATATCAACACCTATCAGTGCCCTTTGCTACGTATTCCTGAACTTCAAGCAATAGAGAAACTAGCACAGCTATATTAGATAGCATTGCTAGCACTTCAAGTAAGAATATAGATGCTAGCAACAATAGCAGTAATTTAACTGCTAGAGGAGTGGAGAGGGGCAACTGCAGCAGGCAGCGCGAGCAACGGTGGGGGAGCCGGTCGGAGGATTTGGGCGACCCCGCGTGCATGGCGGCGAGGTATCTCGCAAAATGACTTATAACGATACCTGAATCGACTATTACCGGGCTGGTTGCGCGACCACACCACCGGTGGGCCGGTAAGAGAAGCCCGGGAGCCCCTCGGGCTTTTTTACTACCAGCGCAGCTGCGAGGAGATCTCCGTGAAGGCGCCTTGCTTTTCCAGCTGCCCTTTCACCGACTCGTAGGATGTGGGCTGCAACTCGGCCACGAACTGCTGGGTGCCGCTCAGCATGCGCAGATAGCGGCCGGGCTCGCCTTGGCGGCTCAGCCGGCGCAGCGCGTCCAGGTAGCCTTCCCGGGCGTGAGTAGTGACGATAATCCGGCACTGGCTGGCACTGACCAGCTCGGCGTTCATCATCAGGCGCGCCAGGCGGCCGTTCCCGTCGTCGAACGGGTGCACCTCACTCACCATAAACACCATGAACAGAGCCCGGGCCAGTGGTTCACTCAGGCTGCGGTACAGCTTAAAGCCCTCGTGCAAGGTGCCGCGCATTAGGCCGGGTTCCACGAAGCTAGTCAACCCGGCTTGGTTGGCGTGCTCTTTCCACTGGCCGGGGCGCTTGTCCGGGCGCGCGTGCAGGAGCTGGGTGTGTCGGCGCTGCAGGATGGCCAGCAGGTCCTCGGCCGATTGCGGGACCACCCGCATCTCGGCCACGTTGCTGCATAGCCGGTAGGTGCTCAGCACGTCGTGCGAATCGGCGTGCCGGCCGCCCACCAGCTGGCCGGTTTCCACCATCCGGCGCGCCTCATCCACCTGAAAATCAGTTCCTTCGATGAAATTGGAAAAGTAAGCCTCGAAGAACGCAACCGTGTAAAACGGGGGTGCCGCGGGGGCGGGGTCGGGCCGCTGCGGCAGCACCGCCGTGCGCAGCGCGCTGAGGAGCGTGGTGAACAGCCCCAGCAGGGTGTCGGACAAGCGGTGCAGGTGGCGCGTAAAACCGCTCTTATCCAGCCATTTCATGCCCCAGTGCTGCTGCATGTAGTGCCGGCCCAGGACCAGATTGCCGCCGAAGTAGCGGGCGGCGACCAGGGCCGTGGTCAGCACTTCGGCATCGGACAAGCGCCGGCGCGGGTCGGCCGGCCGCGCCCACACGGGGCGGGTACGGGTGAGCAAATCGTCGAGGAAGCAGTACATTGCAACGGTCTGTTCGCGCATGGTTTCAGCAGGAATGAGGAGGTCAGAGACCTTAAACCTACTGCTGCTCTGCCGAGCAGACTTTTTTTATGCCCACTGTACTCCGCAACTTGGGTTAATTATATTCGATTAATGGTCGAATTTCGTTATTTTTATTTGATTAACGCTGAACCATCGCAGTAATCAGCCGGGCACCCGATGTGGGTGGACCGGCATCATCCTGGGGAGAGCGGCCTCTTAAATCAACCTAGTTGCTTGAAAACGCCTCGACCACTCGCCATCCAGGATGATGGGGTAGTGGGCCTTTACTGCGGCAGAGCAAACTTCCAGTCCGCGCTAGCAGCAGGATGGCTGACCCGAGCCGGTTGTTTCGCTGGGCAAACCCAATCGCATGGCCTTGAGGCGTACCCGGCAAGGACCCCGTTGTCCTAGTCGCAGGGCTTCCCCGGCCGGCGCAGTTAGAAAAGCATGGGAAGGGGAGGAGCCCCCCCGTGTATTCGGCCGGTCCTTGCGGCGCGGAGGCAACTCTGGCCTTGGTTAAAAGTATGGTCCAAAAGTTAAGTGGACGGAGGCGGAGTTTGCTCCCAGTTGAAGGCGAAGAGGGCTTCGATGTCAAAGCGGAGGGAGT
>NZ_MDZB01000002.1 GCF_001816145.1 Hymenobacter lapidarius
GCCCTCCGGCTTCCTCCCGGCCAACGGGGCGCGTAGCGCCCTCCTCCCCTGGCTCGTTCCGTGCCCGATTGCCGCCCGCCCCGGGCCCGTCGCCCCGCGCCCTGGCGCCCGGCGTCCGGCCGCTCGCCGGCCCGCTGTGTAAGACGCTTTGTGAGGGACTTGGCCATGGCGTGGGGTGCCCGGGCTGCGAACGGGGCATGAGGGGGGGGATAGTTTACGGAACGGGTGAGGCAAACAAGGCCGCCGCTCCTTTACGTTCCGCCAACGACGACGGGGATGAAAGGTAGCCACGCTGGTCGGATTGGCAGCGCAATCCGACCGCTCTTGTGACCGGCTTCTCGGCCCCCGACACGACGCGGCCTGGGTGGTTGAGCTCATCCCGGCAACTTGCTAGGCCCCGAACGCCTGCGCCGGGTCGTCTTCGCCCGCCAACGCCCCGGCGACCAGCTTCGCGATACCTTTAAGCTTGGTCGTCTCTTCGGCCTGGGGGTGCTCCAGCACGGCTAATATCGCCCGCAGCCGCTTGCGCAGCTTATAGGCCTTGTTTTGGTGCGCTCTGGGCGATTGCAGGGCCACCGCCAACGCCTCTTCCAGCGGGTGCGTCTTGCGGCGCTCGAGCTGCAGCTGGCTGCTGACGGTTTCCAACTCGTCTTGGATGCGGTTGCGCTCCCGCCGCATCGCGTCCGCGTGGCTGACCTGGGGGGGGGGTGGAGGTAGTACGCGGTGGCCAGGTCCAGGGCCTGCGTGCCAACGGCGACCGAAATGCCGGCATCGTGCAAGGCCGCTTTCGCCCGCTGGATGTGTACTGGCGTGATGAAAGTTGACTCTTGGTTCATGGACATCTGGCTGGTGGTAAACGATGGCTTATGTCCTTGCGTCGGGTCAATCCTGGGGTTTAGCTGTCGACACCGTCGTTCATATAGGGCTTTCATGTGAATCTGCTGGTCCCAAGCGCCTCGTAATGGCCAAAAGGGCGAGCCGTATCTACTTTTCTTTAACGCAGACCTTGCATTTTCAAAAACAGGCCGCCCGGGTTCTTAGTGGCCTTGATTTTATCGGTCTTCAGCTTGTAGATGAAGGCAAACAAGGCATCTACGTACTTAGGGGACTGCAGAATATCCTGCACCAGCTTGGGTTCGGCAATGCCCAGGGTTTCCAGGTGCTTGCGGGCGAGCTGCACTTTGGCGTCATCGGCCTCCAGCTCGAAGGGAATGGGCAGTTGCTGCGGCACCTGGGTGTTGACGTAGAACTTGATGCTTTGAAACGAGCGTCCTTTTTTTAGCAGCTCGTACTTGATGCGCAGGTCCGTGTGCTCGTTTATCTGCGTAGTGGCCACGTCGAGCACGTACTTCTGCAGCGACGAAATCTGGGCGTACTGCTCGGGCTCCTTGCCCGCGGGGTCCTTCAGTTTGAGCATCCCCTTGAACTCATCCAGGGAGTAGGTCTTGGTTTCCCCGATGTCTTTCCACTGCGAGGCCAGCTGGTAGATGCGCTTGGCGTACTTGCTGCTCAGGCTGAAGGCCGCCTGCAGGCGATAGGACGTAAAGTTACTCTTTAGGTCAATGAGGAAGGGGCGCATGCGCTCGGATATCTCCAACTCAATGGTTCCCTCGCCCTTGCGGTACAGCGCCGACGCCAGCAGGCTTACCTGCAGCAACGTTTTGCCCGTCTCGATGTGGTAGACGCGGCTGTTGAGATTTTCGGTGGATTCCAGCAGCTGCTTGTAGTTCCAGGTCCGGCCCGTCATCTCCATCAGCTCCTTTACCCGGATTTCGTAGATGGTCCCGGCCTGGTCCTGCTTGGTGAGCTTTGAGAGCAGCGAAAAGACGATGTCCATCTCGCAGGCACTCATCTCGTAGCGGGCCGTCGTCAGCGCGTTGTGCTGCCGAATTTCGATTGGGACGGTGGATTCGGGCGCGGCCATTCGTAGCTACTATGGTGGTAGAGAGCAAACATACGGCTTAAATTGCAAACTAATAGAGCCAAATCTTGAATCTATGATTCAGCCGAAAGGCGGCGACTCTGTCGGCTTATAAAAGCTATTAGTTGGACTTATGAAACCTATTAGTTCGCGTAACAAGCGATTTGAGCTAAGCTTATAAAACCTATTAGTTAAGCTTATGAAACCCATTAGTTCGAGACTTGCCCGTGTGACCCTTCCTGAGTCATTTACCCTACACAACTTATGAAATCTATTAGTTCGCCTAATGATAGACGCACAATCCCCTTCTATTAATTAGCTTATGAAAGCTATTAGCTTGACTTATGAAAGCTATTACCCCGCTTATAGAATCTATTACCCCGCTTATGAAGCCTATTAGTTAGCTTATAAAACCTATTACTGAAGCCGCTTAAAATACTGAGGTATAAAAAGATACAAGCCCTGCAAATACTTTAAATACTTTAAAATACTCACAAGCTTGTTGAAGCTGGAGTACAACAGCTTATAAAGTGATGGTTTGGGCGATACACGAACGAAAACAACAAAAAAAGGAGTCTAAACAAGCACAAAACAGAATTGCATTTTTCCAGCAATTATTTACCTTTTAATACTATATTGGTTTCTGACTTACTTCTGGCACCCGCTTGGATAGCAACTAGAGGTCTTATTAATAGGTTTTATAACTCTCGTCACATCGCCCAGGTGCCTCCAAAGAGCTACCCCCAAAGTGACCGTCAATGCCCATTAATGCAGTTGAAACGCCGGAAAATAGCGCTTTGAAAGCTTATAAAACCTATTTTCTGACCCCTTGCCACCCGCCTAGTCGAACTCTCTCAATGCGAAGTAATAGGTTTTATAAGCCGCACTTCTGGCGCATGCTCCCTACAACCCAATAATTTCGAGTTTCGGCGCCCCCCGTTGGTAGCCACTTGCCAATCAGCCGCAACTCTTCCAGGCGGGTAGAATAGTGCTTGCCACCCCACTACACTTGCCCTGCCCAGAGGAGTCGCCATTGACTGCTGACAACATCGGGTCCACGCGTTTAACGGTGTCTTCGCGCTGGGTTATTGCGGGACTAAATTAGGAAGCCATAGAAGGCTGAGGCGAGGGGTTTCCTGATGCCATTGCGAGAAGACGTAAAAGGTCAGCAGGCTGACGGATGATGACCAAAAATCCTTGACTATCCCATCAACATAGCGCAAAAGCTTTCTTTTTGCCAAGCATGAAGTTGTGGTCCCTTGGTGGAAGAACGCAACGGCAAGTGGGCTCGAAAAAATGGCGGGGCGTGTCGAGTCCACGCTGCACTTGGAGAAGTCGCACAATAGTAGAAACGTAAAACAACGCTAAGGAATCCTGAGCTAGCGGGCTATCTCAAAAAACGTACATTTAAACGCTATCAAGGCGTTTTTTGAGAAACTCAGGTTCTTGCCGTTCTGGCGTGTAGCTTTTGCCTATCTCACGTATCAATGGCTCATTTTAGCCTGAATGATTGATTTGGTGAGACAAATCAACTCGTTTTTGGTAGTCAAGCGGCCTTAGCGTTGTTTTCCGTTCCTAGTCTAGTGCGACCCCTTGGAGAGGTGGCCTTGGTTAAAAGTTTGGTACAAAAGTTAATCGGTGGCCTTGGCAGCTGCCGCCTTTCGGTGCGCGTGGATGACCACCTTTCGGTGGCGTAAGTAC
>NZ_MDZB01000003.1 GCF_001816145.1 Hymenobacter lapidarius
CGCCGCCGCCGTTGCCGCCTTCGCGGGGGCCGGAACGGGCCGGACGACCCGCCGGGCCCTTGGGCCGGATGATGCGCTCGTTGCCGTGCAACATGACGGGCTTGATACGGCCCGACACAAACGGATGCTCGGCTTCCACGTCAATCTGGCGGCTGATGAGCTTCTGGATGTCCTGCAGGTAGGCGCGCTCCTCGTCTTCCACGAAGGAGAAAGCGGTGCCGAAGGCGCCGGCCCGGCCGGTGCGGCCAATGCGGTGCACGTAGGTTTCGGGCTCGTTCGGGATTTCGTAGTTGATGACGTGGGTTAGCTCGTCTACGTCGATGCCGCGGGCGGCGATGTCGGTGGCCACCAACACGCGGGTGCTGCCGGCTTTGAAGTTAGAGAGGGCGCGCTGGCGGTGGTTCTGGCTCTTGTTGCCGTGAATGGCTTCGGCCGGAATTTGGTAAGTGGCCAGGGCCTTCACCACTTTGTCGGCGCCGTGCTTGGTGCGGGTGAAGACGAGGACGCGCTTGATGCCTTTGTCCTGCAGGATGTGGCGGAGCAGGGCGGGCTTGTCGTTGTTCTCCACCAGATAAATCGACTGCGTTACCGTCTCGGCGGTGCTGCTGACGGGCGTGACGGCCACGCGCACCGGGTTGGGGCGCAGGATGGTGCTGGCCAGCTCCTGAATCTGGCCGGGCATGGTGGCCGAGAAGAACAGGGTCTGGCGCTTGGTGGGCAGTTTGGGCAGGATGCGCTTGATGTCGTTGATGAAGCCCATGTCGAGCATGCGGTCGGCTTCGTCGAGCACGAACACCTCCACTTGGCGCAGGTCCACGAAGCCCTGGTTCATGAGGTCGAGCAGGCGGCCGGGGGTGGCGATGAGCACTTCCACGCCGCGCTTGAGCTGCGCCACCTGCGAGCCCTGGCTTACGCCGCCGAAAATAACGGTGTGGCGAATCTGGCTCAGGTGGCGGCCGTAGGCGCCGAAGCTTTCGTTGATTTGGATGGCCAGCTCGCGGGTGGGCGTGAGCACGAGGCAGCGAATGGCCCGCGGGGCGTGATTCGACACCTGGGCCGTGCGGTGCAGCACCTGCAGGATGGGCACGGTGAAGGCCGCCGTTTTGCCGGTGCCGGTCTGGGCCACGCCGAGCAGGTCTTTGCCTTCGAGAACGTGGGGAATGGCTTGCTCCTGGATGGGAGTGGGGGTGGTGTATCCTTCCTCTTTGAGGGCTTTGAGGATGGGGTCAATCAGGTTTAAATCGTCAAACGTCATGTGTGGGGGTTTGGTACTCGAAAGTTCGGGTTGGGGCTGGGGCCAACAAGGGGCCGCGCAGCAATGGGGGGGGCCTCGTGCGGAAGCACAGGCGGGCATGGCCACGCCAGACGGTGCCAGGCGGGGGCGGGGTTGGCGGCTCGTCGGAGGCCGTCAGATTCCCTGAATGAAGAGAAGTTGGGGTGAGGTGCGCTTACTTGCGGAGGCAGCCGAGGCGCGGGGCTTTGCCCGACGCAGCCGGGCAGCGGGCTGCTCCGACGGCGGCCCTGGTGTCAACAAAGGTACAACACAGTAATCCGAACATGCAGATTATCGAGCGGACCCAAGTATTCAACGGCCACTACAAAGTCAACCAACTAATCGTTCAGGATGGTGACACGCAGCTCCGGCGTGAGCAGTTTGCGCCCGGCAAGGCCGTGGCCGCCCTGGTCTACGACACGGCCCGGCAGGTATACGTCCTCACCCGCCAGTTCCGCATCGGCCCCGAAGCCGACATCCTGGAAATTGCCGCCGGCATGATAGACGGCGACGAAGCCCCCGAAACCGCCATGCGCCGCGAGATTCACGAGGAGCTGGGCTACGAGGTCGATAAGCTGGAGGAAATCGTGTGCATCTGGCCCTCGCCGGGCACCAGCTCCGAGGAAATTACCGTGTTCTACGCCGAAGTGAGCCACAAAACCGGTGCTGGCGGCGGGCTGGCCGAGGAACACGAGAACATCGAAATGGTGGAGTTGAGCCGGGATGCGTTGTTAGCTGAGCCGTTGAGGGATGCCAAGACGGTGATTGCCGTGCAATGGGTGCGGTTGCGGAGTTAACTAGAATGTGAGCTCCAATTATGAGTTACTCACTTTGAGGGGAAGCTTACACAATGACTATAGAGCAGTTCAAAGGAATACATAGGGATTTATATGATATGTTGTTTAATAATTCATAATTGCAAGCATGAATAAGCGAAACGGAACCGCTGCCTTCTTTATAAATTTAGCTCCAGCATGGTTTAGTGCGATAGCTCCTTTATTTATGTTGGTAGCAATTTTTGGGTTAGTTGTCGCCATTACGTCCATGTTTTCTGCAAGGGTAAATAAAAGCTACACATTTAAAGTTATACTTCTGATAATAATTGCGTTGGGAACTATCGCAACAGCATTTATAGGATTGGAGGTAATAAATGGATGAAAGAGCCCGATGGCGCGTGTTTGTATGTAAGCTTCCCCTCAAAGTGAGCCATCCATAATTAGAGATTCATTACACAAACCCCTACTGCACAGCCGGCAGCGTCAGCACATAATCGAACGTCTGGTAAAGCTTGGCGTCGCGGATGCTTACGTTCAGCTCCTGGGCGTCCATTTTGGGGAAGGGGATGGTGCGTTGGGCCTGGTAGAGGTCGCGGCCGAAGAAGCGGCCGTTGCCGGGGGCTAGGGTTTGGGCGAATACTTCTTTGCCGTCTTTGCCGGTGGCGGTGAGGGTGAGGTTGGACAGCTCGGCGTTTTTGGGGCCCTGGCGGTGGATGGTTACCAGCAGCACGCCACCGGGGGGCAAGGCGGCCAATCGGCGCTGGTAGGTGGTGTCGGCCCAGTCGTGCAGTTTTTTGAGGGCTTCGATTTCGGTGAGCAGGTCGGGGTAGGAGCGGTAGCCGAGGCGGGTGAAGGAGCCGTCGATGTCCTGCTCCTCGTCGGTATTCTTGGTCACGTTCTGCACGTAGGGCGACACGGCATCCCTTTGGGCGAAGGTGTAGCGCTTGCGGCCTTTGGCGGCTTTGCCGGTGGGCTGGGCGGCGGCGGTCCCGGCCAGCAGGCTCAGCAAGCCAACGGTGAGCGTGTGGCGAATCAGGCGAGGAAAAGTGGGCATAGCGGGGATTGAATTAAAGCGGTAAAGGACAATGAGAAAATGATTGCTGATAATCGGGCCAACAAAGAAACTACTTCCCGCGCAAACCCCGGTCGTACCGCCCCAAAAAGTTAAACCTGATAGCCCAGGCCGCCAAAGCCTTGATATAATGGTAACGCCCCCGTAACGCCCCATTCATGGCCCGGCCCGAACTTTGGAAACAGTATAAATCTATTATTTAACTCTCATACTGCTATGTGTTTTCCGGTCTTTGTGAATTGGTTGCGCCGGCTCGGGCGCTGGGTGGTGATGGAGCTGTTCCAGGTGGCGCTCTGGGTGGGGGTTGCTGGTCAGCTTGGGGTCGGCTTTCGGGGGCGGGGGCGTTGGGGCCGGTGTCCCGCTCAGGTTCAGGCCTTATACTAAAGCTGTATGGGCCGATATGCCTGTAAGCAGGCATTAGCTTATTGCATAACTATTTAGGGGCTCGTGTAGCAGCA
>NZ_MDZB01000004.1 GCF_001816145.1 Hymenobacter lapidarius
GCGAACTGGGCCAGCGCGGCCTGCAGGTTCTCCGTGATTTCCAGGGCCAGCACGTCGGGGGCGGGGAGGGTGGCGCTGTCTTCCAGGGCATCATCTTTCAGCCAGAAGATGTCCAGGTTCACCTTGTCACGGGCCAGGAGCTGGGCCAGGTCGTAGCGGTGGAACTGTTCGGTTTCCTGGCGCTGGGCGCGTTGGCCGGGCTGGCCGTAGCAAGCGATGAAATCCTGCAGGTGGGCCAGGGTGAGTGGGTTGCCTTTGGGGGTGAAGTGCTGGTTGGTGCGCAGGTCGTACACCCACAGGTCCTTGGTCTGGGCCTGCTCGGCGGCGGCGCGCTTCTCGAAGAAGATGACGTTGGCCTTCACGCCTTGCGCGTAAAAGATGCCGGTGGGCAGGATTGCAGCGTGTGCACGTTGCAATCCTGCAGCAGCTTGCGGCGGATGGTTTCGCCGGCCCCGCCCTCGAAGAGCACGTTGTCAGGCAGCACCACGGCGGCGGTGCCGCCCACCTTGAGGATGGTGTAGATGTGCTGAACGAAGTTGAGCTGCTTGTTGCTGGTGGTGGCCACGAAGTCGGTGCGCTCGTAGCTGAGCGTGTCTTTGCTGGTCTGGCCTTCCTCGCTCATCACCGTGATGCTGCTTTTCTTGCCGAAGGGCGGGTTGGCCAGGATGAAGTCGTAGCGGTCGCCGGGGTCGGAGAGGAGCGAGTCCTGATTCTTTACCGGGCTCTCCGTCGAGCCCACGCCGTGCAGGTAGAGGTTCATGGCGGCCAGGCGCACGACGGAGTCCACGATGTCGGTGCCGTGGAAGGTGTGGTCGCGCAGGAACTTGAGCTGCTCGCGGTCCATCTCGGCCCCGTAAGTGTCCACGAGGTAGTCGCGGGCCACCAGCAGGAAGCCGGCGGTGCCGCAGGCCGGGTCGCAGATGGTCTGGCCCGGCGTGGGGGCCACGGCTTCCACGATGGCCTGGATGAGCGGACGCGGCGTGAAGTACTGTCCTGCGCCGCCCTTCACGTCCTCGGCGTTCTTCTGCAGCAGGCCCTCGTAAATCTCGCCCTTCACGTCGAAGCCCAGGCCCGACCAGTTTTCGCGGTCTATCAGGGCCAGCAGGTGCTTGAGGCGGGCGGGGTTCTGAATCTTGTTCTGGGCCTTCTTGAAGATGACGCCCAGCATGCCGGGCTCTTTGCCCAGGTCGGTGAGGATGTGGCGGTACTGCACTTTCAGCGCGTCGCCTTCCAGGGGGCGCAGGCTGGCCCAGTCTTTCCCTTCGGGCACGGCGGCGGCGTTGGGCGCGCCGGCCTGCTCGTCGGCCATTTTCAGGAACAGCAGGTAGGTGATTTGCTCCACGTAGTCGCCGTAGCCCACGCCGTCGTCGCGGAGCACGGTGGCGTAGCCCCACACGCGCTGCACGAGGGATTGGGCGGTGGCATTGAGAGTAGGTTGGCGCATGGTTGGGGAGGGGGTGTTGTATTACATTGTAATACATTTTACTACACGGGAAAACAACCGAAACTGCGTTTACAAGCTGGAAATGCGGTTTTGTTTTCCATTTGTTTTCCATTTGTTTTTTAGTTGTTTTTTTTATGGCAGCGAATAACGGCGGTTTCGGGTTCCTCCCGAGCTAGGGGTAATCCGTCCTTCAGCGACCATGCCATATACTTCGCGCCTTACTTCCAGCAGGGGCAGCTCTTCCAGCCGCCGATGAATCTGGGCTAGCGAACTGTCCGGGTAAGCCCGCAGGTCTTCTTCAATCAAGGCCCGCAATCGGTGGGGTTCCATCGTCTTCAAACTGGGTTTCACGTCCAGGTTGGCGGCGGCGTAGGCTTTGGGATTCACCAGGTATTCGGTGCTCTTTTTCACCCCGCGGGCCAGCACGATTTCCCATTCTACCAGGCGCCCCAGCCAGGACCGGAGCCGCTCTTCCTGGCGCAGCTGCAAGGCCTGCGTCAGGGCCGGGGCTCCAATCGAACCATGTTGCGCAATGATGCCCAGGGTGATGATTTCCTTCTGCCGGAAATCGTAGAACCGGGCCAGGGTATCGAGCAGCGCGACGGCCGTGGGGTTGGGTGCTTTGGCGAAGATGGTGACGCGCAAATTGCTGTACGAATCGTCGATGTCCGGCAAGGGCTTGGCATCGCGGCTCAGCTTCTCATAAATCAGGTCGTAGCCCGAGCCTTCGCCTTCCATCAGGCCCGTGGCCTGAAAGGTGTCCATCAGGGCCTGGTTGCGGCGCACCCGCTCGTGCAAAATGGTGGTGGGCGTCACGCCCAGGGGCAGGTGGCCGGGGCTTTCAATTTCCAGCCGGTCCGGGTACACGCGGATGGCCACATCGGTGGCCACGGTGTAGAGGCGGTGGGCAAAGGCATTGGCCAGCAGCTCGCGCAGCACGGCTTCGGGGTAGCGCCGCACTTGCCGCCGGTACAGTCCTTCGGGTACTTCGTGGTAATAATGCAGCTCGACGCCCTGCGCCAGCACCTCATCCAGCAACTGTAGCGGGTTGAACCGAAAATCCATCCAGGTTTCTTTGCGGATGCGGCGTTCCTGCTCATCGTACACCATGTATTGTACCAGCAGGCCGTAGCGCAGCCGGGCCCGCTGGTAGGGGGTGCCCAGCCACAAAATGCCCAGGTTGGTGGCCAGGCCATCTTCGCGCAGCAGCTTGTAATGCGTCAGGATTTCGGCCGTGCTTTTGCCCTTGACAAATGGGCTGACCTTGTTGGTGGGGGCGGCCCGGATTTTCTCCACGAAAAAGCGGATTTCGGCCGGGTTTAGCTCGGCTTCGGGCACGCTGTGCGGGGTGTGCAGCTCCCACTGAAAACCGCTTTTCTCGCCGGCCAGCCGCAGCAGGTCGTCGCCCACTACGGGCCGGCATTCTTCGCCCAGCCGCATGTACACGCGCCCGTCCGAGGTGGTGGCAATGGTGTTGAGCGACGGATGCACCCACAGCTGCAAATACTGCCCCCCGTTGGCGCTGGTGATAACGAGCGGGTCGGCCAGGCCCACGTTGATGGCCCGGCCGCCCAGGCTGCGGACCAGCAGATTGGCGGCCTCCGGGTCGATGCGCTGCTGGGGCGGCGGGAGTTCCTGCTTGTCTTCAATCCCGATTTGCAGGGTGCCGCCGCGCGCGTTGGCCAGGCACACGCAGGTTTTGGCCAGGTCGCTCAGGTCGGCCGTGGGGCCGAAGGCCTTGCGGTAGCTCTTCTTCTCGAAAACGTGGTTTTCCGACATCATCCAGCGGTTTTACAGGTCTAAAGTAGCTTGCGCCGCCGCCACCTTGCGCCCGCGCCCGGCCTTGCCCTTGGCGGGCGCGGCGGCCGTTTCGGCCTGCAACCGGGCCAGCAGGGCGGCGGCCGGTTCGTCGGTGGCATCCTGGGGCACGAGGCGGCCGGTGAAGGCCCGGTGCAGCAGGCTCTGGCGCAGGCGCTCGGCGCGTTTCAGCTCGGCGGTGAGGGTCTGGCTCAGGGCATCGAGCACGGTGAGGCGGCGCTCTACTTCGGCTACGATTTCGGCTTGCTCG
>NZ_MDZB01000005.1 GCF_001816145.1 Hymenobacter lapidarius
AGACTACCAATCCGACCAAACCTTGCTCCAACGCATTGAATACGTCCTAAAACGAGTCGGAAAAAACTATACGATTAATTTTGCGTGACTGCTTAGTATTATCAGGCTGCGCATGCCCCGCGGTCTCAATAGGTGCTGGAGAGGGGGCTAACGATTGTTCCCGACCGCCGTTCCGCGCTGGGCAGGGGCGTGTTTTTACACTTACCTGTTACCGCTCGCCCTGACCGGCAGCTCGGCCGGCCGGAGCTTGGATTACTCGAACGCAGTTAGTGCGGCCGTCTTATTGGCTCACTTGCTGATGCGCTGGCTGAAGGTACCCTGGCTGGTAGTCAAGCGTACAATGTAAATACCCACGGGTAGAGCGTGCGTATCCATGGTCCAGCGGCCGACCTGGGTGGCATCGGCTGGGCAAGGCACCTGCTGCACGCGGCCCAGGGCATCGTATACTTTCACGCTGCTGGAAGCGGCCAATAGCTCGGCGGGGAGGGTGCAGTTCACTACCCATTCCTGGGGCAGGCGGCCGGGGTACACTTGCAGGTGTTGGGCGCTGGCGCGGCTCAGGGCCACGCTGCGCACCGGCGAGTAGGTGCTGGTGCCGTCAAAGTCGATTTGGCGCAGGCGGTAGTAGCTGGTGCCGGGTAGCGGGGCCTCGTCTACCACCGAGTAAGTGGAGCGACTCTGCACGTTGCCGCGGCCGGGCACGCTGCGAATACTGCGGAACGCCTTGCCTTCGGCCGAGCGCTCCACCTCAAAGCTGGCATTATTTTCCTCCGAGGCCGTTTCCCAGCGCAGCGCCACGCCCTGCTGCGCCGTGGCCGTGGCCGTAAACAGGACCAGCTTCACGGGCAAGGGCTTGCAGCCCATAGGGGTATTAAAAGGGTCACTGCAGTCACTTTCTTCACCGCTGGTAAACGGTGGCGGGCCACATAAGTCAGGGCTCATCTGCACGCAGATTTTCAGGTTGCACCCATTGTGCAATCTCGCTATTTGGTCTTTGTCGTTTTTGACTCCGAACACGCACCCCACAATGCCAAGTCTCCCATTGCCGCATAAGCTTTTGCTGAAGCCCCCTTTGGGAAGTATAAGGTTGCCCCCAACGACCATGATTCCGTCGATGATAATTTCACCCTTGAACAGCACAAGGTTGCATATCGTGTTTAGTTGGGCGCCGGAGTTGACGGTGATGGTTGCTTTGTTCACTGTCACCTGGTTGAAAGTGACGGCGTCCGCGGCCCCTGCTTCAATGGTAAGGGTGGTCTGTTCATTGGACGCTCTGTGGGTTCCCAGCAATAAGTTGCCCCCTTGAATGGTGCCCCCGGATTTTACAATAAGCGCCGACTTTTCCTCAACTATCAGCGAGTTGATATCATTACTTGTGCTGGGCAGTGTTAAGGCCCCGCCACTCGCTATTATCAAGGTGCCTCCGTCCAGAACGGTAATTGAACCACCCGTGCCAACGGTATAGGCAGCACTGAGGGTCACGGTATGTCCCTGGCCGATGATAAAGATGCTATTGGAACCGGAAACAGGCACGGCCGAGCACGATGGTGGCCCCGCTACATCAAACGACGAAAAGAATGAGCCACTGGATTTCGAGGTATAGGTGCACTGGGCATAGGCGCTAGTTGCACAGAGCACACAAAGCGCACCAGCAACAAGGAAAATTTGGAATAGATGTTTCATGACAGTAGCCTTTATCAGTGAAATGATGAAAATTGCTTATTGTTTAACCCATTACCAATTTAATCAAAATACATTATAATAAAAATAATTGTTTCACAAATGCAATTTATTTTAATCCATTAGTCTTCTCAGGCCTCTTGGATAGTCCGGCTTGGGCTCCCACGAACTTCAGAATAGGTAGCATGGCTGGCTGCAAGCAGGGGACTCCTTTGCTGAGGGTGAAGCCCAGAGGTGTGGGGCTGCTCCAGGCTTTCTGGCCGACCCCACGCGTTAGCGGTGACAGTGCCCATTGCCACGGAAGAACACGTCAGCAGCAAAGCGCGACAAAACCACAGTCAAACCTGTTGGGCCCGTGCGGGAGGCCGTTTGGCCGTAAATTGGCGCCTGCTTACTTATTCCCCCCATGACCGAAGCATACATTGTTGACGGCATTCGCACGCCGATTGGAAACTTTGGCGGCACGTTGGCCCCCGTTCGCCCCGATGACCTCGCGGCCCACGTTATTCAGGAGCTGCTCCGGCGCAACCCCACGGCCGACCCCGCGGGCATTGCTGATGTGATTCTGGGCTGCGCCAACCAGGCCGGCGAAGACAACCGCAACGTGGCCCGCATGGCGCTGCTGCTGGCCGGCCTGCCGGCCTCCGTGCCCGGCGAAACCGTGAACCGCCTGTGTGCTTCGGGCCTGTCGGCCAGCATTGCCGCGGCCCGCGCCATCCAGAGCGGCGACGGCGACCTCATGGTGGCCGGCGGCGTGGAAAACATGACCCGCGGCCCGCTGGTCATCTCCAAAGCCAGTGCCGCCTTCGGCCGCGATTCGCAGATGTACGATTCCAGCTTCGGCTGGCGCTTCATCAACCCGCGCATGGAAGCGCTCTACGGCACCGATGCCATGGGCGAAACCGCCGAAAACCTGGCCGAGCGCGACCACATCAGCCGCGAAGACCAGGACCAGTTTGCGTACGAGTCGCACCAGCGCGCCGGCGCGGCGCGCGACTCGGGCCGCTTTGCCCGGGAAATTGTGCCCGTGCCCATTCCGCAGCGCAAGGGCGAACCGCTGCTCTTCGAACACGACGAATTTATTAAGGCCAATACGTCGCTCGAAGGCCTGGCCAAGCTGCGGCCCGCCTTCCGCAAAACCGGCTCCGTGACGGCCGGCAACTCCTCGGGTCTCAACGACGGCGCGGCGGCCCTGCTGCTGGCTTCGGAGGCGGGCCTGAAGCAGCACAACCTCACGCCCCGGGCCCGCATTGTGAGTATGGGCGTGGCCGGAGTCGAGCCGCGCATTATGGGCATCGGCCCGGTGCCTGCCAGCCAGCTGGCCCTCAAAAAAGCCGGCCTCACCCTGAACGACATCGACCTGATTGAGTTCAACGAGGCGTTTGCGGCCCAGGCGCTGGCCTGCATCCGCGGGCTGGGCCTTGAGGGCAACGACCCGCGCATCAACCCCAACGGCGGCGCCATTGCCCTGGGCCACCCGCTGGGCATGAGCGGCGCCCGCCTCCTCAACACGGCTGCCCTGGAGCTGCAGGAGCAACGCAAGCGCTACGCTCTCATCACGATGTGCATTGGCGTGGGCCAGGGCTACGCCGTGATTATTGAGCGGGTGTAAATAACCGACTAAACGACTATGGACTGGAAGTCCATAGGTTTGGGTTGCGAATGGAATTCGCGGGTTTCGGCTAAAGCCGACTGAAAGAAACCACTGAAAGTGGGTT
>NZ_MDZB01000006.1 GCF_001816145.1 Hymenobacter lapidarius
GCTCATATGGTACTTATAGCCCACGTCAGTGAGGTCGTACTCACGCTCCCCCACCTCGTTCATCGGCGAGTTGGCGCGGTCAATACCGAACCAACGGCGGCGGAACACCTCACGGGCCTTCTCCGGGTCGCGAGCACACAGGGCGCCGCCGTCGCCGGTGGTCAGGTGCTTGATGGCCTGGAAGCTGAAGCAGGTGTAATCGGAAATGGAACCGATGGCCTGCCCCTGGTAAGTAGCGCCCGGCGAGTGGGCCGCGTCCTCAATCACCACGAGGTTATGCTGCTCCGCAATGGCCTTAATCTCGGCCATATCGCAGGGGTAGCCGCCCCAATGCACGGCCATAATAGCCTTGGTGCGCGGCGTGATGCAGTGGGCAATGTCGGCCGGGGCGATGTTGCCAGTTTCGTATTGAATATCGGCAAAAATCGGCTTGGCGCCGGCCTGTACGATGGTAATGGCCGAGGCAATGAACGTCTGGGCCGAGAGAATCACCTCGTCGCCAGCGCCTACGCCGGCCACTTCCATCGCCAAGTGCAGAGCACTCGTGCCGCTGTTAAGGGCAGCAGGATGCACCATGCCCAACTCGGCACTCAGGCGGGCTTCAAACTCTTTCACCAGCTTGCCCTCGCTGAGAAAGGTACTGGTGAGCACCTCGCTCACGCGCTGCTGCGCCGAGGGATGCACAAAGGTGGTGAAGAGCGGGATGAACTGCCCACCGGGAGGGGCCATCACACCAGAAGCCAGCGAAGGCACAGATATATAGGCCATATAAATTGAGGAAATGCGACCGCAAAGGTAACCATTAATGTTATAAACTGCTGTTGATACTTGCTGGGCACATACCCACGACGCTAGTCAGCAAATATCGGAGTCAGGCCTCTTTTACTAGACGTGATTCGGAAGAAGTGGCTAAGTTAACTCGTGCGAGGCAAGCGTAGCTTTGGGGATGGATTACGTTGCCCTACGCGAGAAGCCGCGCCATTTCTGGCCCTAATCAGTCTACAGGTGGCTGAATTTGATGAGTTGCTCACCAACTTCTCCCCCGCCTGGGAGCGCCACCACCGCTGGCACACGCTCGAAGGCCGGCGACGGCAGTTTCCAGCGTATCGCGAACGGCCCAATGCCGTGCTGGCCGGCAGCGAGGTGAAGTTGTTTTTCCTGCTGACCTATTTTAAAAACAACAGCTTACAGCAGCATCAGGCGGCCAGCTTCGGCATCTCCCAAGCCCATGTGAGTCAGTTGAGCACGGCGTTGCTCGGCGCTTGAACTACATGCTGGCCCGCTGGGGGCTGCTGCCCGTGCGCGACGGAGGCAAATTGGCCCAGCGCTTGGTCGCCCATCACGAGCCGGTCTTCGCCTACGACCGAGTCGAGCGGGGCGTACCGCGCAACCAAGACCGCGAAGCCCAGGCGGAAGAATATAGTGAAAAAAAAGCCCATCGCCTAAAAAACATGACGTTGTGTGATTCGACGCAGTACGTGCACTATCTCTCGCCCACGGAAGGTGGCCGCTGCCACGACAAGCGCCTAGCCGACGAGTATGCGCTAGGTTTGCCCACCGGCAGCGTGTTGTGCCAGGGCCTGGGCTTGTTGGGCCACGCCCCGGCGGGGGTGCTGATGGAAATGCCGCACAAAAAGCCGCCGCGGGGCGAATTGACCTTTGCCCAGCTGCTTTACAATCGGCTGCTGAGTCTATTACGCGTGGTCATCGAGCACGCCCACAGGGGCATCAAGCGCCTGCGCATGGTCCAAGACAGGGTACGCTTGCGCGGCGAGTGGCGGCGCGACACAGTAATGGTCGTGGCCCGCGGCCTGCATGACCTGCACATACGCGCCCCTAGTGCGCCTACGCGCCCGATAAACTCAACACCCAAGTCGAATAAGGTGTACTAGGGTTTTAGCGTATAGAGTGGCTAGGTGTTTAGGGTAAAACCGGTCATCGGAATCCAAAAAAATCACATACTCATCTTGGGCGTGGGCCAAGTCATAATTGCGGGCCGCGCCACGCTCGGCGTTTTGCTTGGGGTAGTAGCACAGGTGCGGGTCGGCAAAGCGGGCCACGACCACGGCGGTATAGTCCTTGCTGCCATCGTCCACCACCAAAATTCCCGGCTAGCTAAAATCTTGTTTTATAGCATTTTCACGAACGGTTTACCCTTTTATGAATCTTTGCGTAGGGTAAGATATGAAACCTTACTAACTTGATTTACGCACCCGCGTCGCTGCCGCTTGTGCACAGGTTGGCTCGCGTCAGCAACGGGTCGCTGACCGCTTCGGGGTGAGCGTCTCCTTCATCAAGAAGTTGCGCCACCAACAGCGCCAAACTGGCTCATTAGCGGTTAAGCCTGCCAGTGGCGGACCAGCCCGATCGATTTTGCCGACTGAGCAGGCGTGGCTCGTGGCCTACGTGGGGTAACACGCCGACGCCGCACTGGCCGAGTTGAACGCCGCTTGGCAGGCCGAATTTGGCCGCCCGGTGAGTCAAACCAGCATTTGGACCGTACTGGACGAGCACGGACTGCGGCGCAAAAAAAGCAACCACGCCAGCGAACGTGACAGCGAGCGGGTCGTAGCGGCGCGGGCTGCACACATAGAAACCGTGTGCACGCGGCCCGACGTAGAGCGCTTCCACTTTCTCGTTTCTCGACGAAACAGGTCTGCGCCTCGACTACTGCCGTCGCTACGCGCGGGCCTTTGGCGGGCAACGCGTCTGTCAGCCCGTGCCGCTGACCAGGTGCCGCTCCCTGACGTTGATCGGGACACTGTCGGTGCAGGGCTTAGGGGCGGTGCAATTGCTGGAAGGCTACCTCAATTACACGAATTTTGCTTGGTACGTGACCGAGTGTCTGGCCCCCACGTTGCGGCGGGGGGATGTACTGGTGCTGGACAATTTCTCGGTGCATAAACTGCCGGGCGTAGTCGAATGGCTGGCTGAGCGGGGCGTGGAGGTAGTCTTTCTGCCACCTTACTCGCCCGACTTCATCCCAATTGAGCAGGCGTGGAGCAAGCTCAAAACAGCGTTACGAGCCGCCCAGGCCCGCACCCGACAGGAGCTGGAGCAGGCCCCTGCAGGAAGCCATCAACTGGATTACGAGCAGGATGCACGCAACTGGTTTGACCACTGTGGCTACCACACGCAAGCCCCACAATAACGGGGTAAACTGTTCGCGAAACTGCTATAGAGCCTGTTAAAATTTACGAATAAGGTGCCGAATACTGGACAAATACAAGGTAGCCTCGGCGCTGCTGGTTTCGCATTCGAAGTCGTGGCTCAGTCGTCGGTCCCAGTGCAACCAGCTGATGGAACGCTCCACAACCCAGCGCGTGGGTTGCGGGGTAAAGCCGCCGCCGCCGCTTAGGCCGGGGG
>NZ_MDZB01000007.1 GCF_001816145.1 Hymenobacter lapidarius
TAAGGTTGGCGGCGACCGACTCTCCCACCGGTGAAGGCAGTACCATAGGCGCACCGGGGCTTAACGGCTCTGTTCGGAATGGGAAGAGGTGAACACCCGGGCTAAAGCCACCATTGCTGGCGGGGGTTGCGGCGTTCTGTTGGCTGCCTCGCGGCAGCACGCAACCCTCAATAACTCGACGTAAGGGGACAAAAACGAAGCGTGCGGTGCGCGCTCGACGAATATTCCATGCATTTTGCAATGCGGGAGGAGCGAAGCCCTCGGCCACTTAGTACGGCTCAGCTATTCTATTTCTAGTTTTTCACCTGCCGCCTATCCACGTCGTCATCTCCGACGGGCCTTAATATTGGGAAATCTCATCTCCAGGTGAGTTTCGCACTTAGATGCTTTCAGCGCTTATCTCGTCCCAGCGTAGCTACCCGGCGCTGCACCTGGCGGTACAACCGGCGCACCAGCGGCTGGTCCATCCCGGTCCTCTCGTACTAAGGACAGGTCCTGTCAAATTTCCAACGCCCACCACAGATAGGGACCGAACTGTCTCACGACGTTCTGAACCCAGCTCGCGTGCCACTTTAATCGGCGAACAGCCGAACCCTTGGGACCTTCTCCAGCCCCAGGACGTGACGAGCCGACATCGAGGTGCCAAACCTCCCCGTCGATATGAGCTCTTGGGGGAGATCAGCCTGTTATCCCCGGCGTACCTTTTATCCTTTGAGCGATGGCCCTTCCATGCGGAACCACCGGATCACTATATCCGTCTTTCGACCCTGCTCGGCTAGTCGGCCTCACAGTCAAGCCCGCTTCTGCTATTGCGCTCTGCGTCCGGTTACCAAGCGGACTGAGCGGACCTTTGAAAGCCTCCGATACTCTTTTGGAGGCGACCACCCCAGTCAAACTACCCAGCAGCCACTGTCTCCTGCGTCGCAGGATTAGGCATCAGGCACGGCAAGGGCGGTATTTCAACGGTGGCTCCCCGAGGACTAGCGTCCCCGGCTCAGCGCCTCCCGCCTATGCTACACATGCCGAACCCAACACCAATGGCAACCTATAGTAAAGGTGCACGGGGTCTTTCCGTCCCGTGGCGGGTACTCGGCATCTTCACCGAGACTACAATTTCACCGAGCTCACGGCTGAGACAGCGCCCAGATCGTTACACCATTCGTGCAGGTCGGAACTTACCCGACAAGGAATTTCGCTACCTTAGGACCGTTATAGTTACGGCCGCCGTTTACCGGGGCTTCGATTCAAACCTTCGCCTTGCGACTAAGTTCCCCTCTTAACCTTCCGGCACCGGGCAGGTGTCAGGCCTTATACGTCCGCTTGCGCGTTAGCAAAGCCATGTGTTTTTGTTAAACAGTCGCCTGGGCCTTTTCACTGCGGCTTCTTGTATTGCTACAAGGAAGCGACCCTTCTCCCGAAGTTACAGGTCCATTTTGCCGAGTTCCTTGGCCGTGATTCACTCGAGCGCCTCAGGATACTCTCCTTGACTACCTGTGTCGGTTTGCGGTACGGGTGATAAATGAGTTAAAACGCTTAGCAGGTTTTCTTGGCAGTCGGATTAGGCACACTATCCGCGTGTCCCGAAGGACGTGCGGTACTATCGGCTTTCGACAAGAGTGGCGTACTTAACTACCTCTCCTATATCTACGGCCTTCAACGGGCACTTCCGTCCGCCCGCGGTGCTTTCACTTCTGCGTCACTGCATCACTTCCATTCATCAGTACAGGAATATTAACCTGCTGTCCATCGAGTGCACCTTTCGGCTTCCCCTTAGGTCCCGACTAACCCAATTCCGATTAGCGTTGAATTGGAAACCTTAGTCTATCGGCGTGGGGGTTTCGCACCCCCATTATCGTTACTCATGCCTACATATGCTTTTCTCCACGCTCCAGCACGCCTGACGACGCACCTTCACCGCAAGGAGAATGCTCCCCTACCACTTGACAGTCTTTCATGTCAAATCCATTGCTTCGGTACCAGATTTGATGCCCGCGTATTATCGACGCCCGCTCGCTCGACCAGTGAGCTGTTACGCACTCTTTAAAGGAATGGCTGCTTCCAAGCCAACCTCCTGGCTGTCAAAGCAAGTGGACCTCCTTTGTTCAACTTAATCTGGATTTAGGGACCTTAGCAGATGGTCTGGGTTCTTTCCCTCTCGGCCGGGGACCTTAGCACCCCAGGCCTCACTGCCGGCTATAGCCAGTGGCATTCGGAGTTCATCAGGATTCGGTAGGCTCTGACACCCCCTAGTCCTATTGGTAGCTCTACCTCCACTGACCTCAACGCCGACGCTGTACCTCAATACATTTCGGGGAGTACGAGCTATTTCTCAGTTTGATTGGCCTTTCACCCCTACCCACAAGTCATCGAAATCCTTTTCAACGGAAACTCGTTCGGTCCTCCAGTGCGTGTTACCGCACCTTCAACCTGCTCATGGGTAGCTCACCAAGTTTCGCGTCTACCCCCCCCGACTCCGCGCCCTGTTCAGACTCGCTTTCGCTGCGGCTCCGCGCCTTGAAGCGCTTAACCTTGCCGGGGAGGAGTAACTCGTAGGCTCATTATGCAAAAGGCACGCCATCAGGCCACTAAAGCCCTCTGACTGCTTGTAAGCACACGGTTTCAGGTTCTTTTCACTCCGGTATTCCCGGTTCTTTTCACCTTTCCCTCACGGTACTAGTTCACTATCGGTGTCTGAGGAGTATGTAGCCTTAGCGGATGGTGCCGCTCGATTCAGACGGGGTTTCTCCGGCCCCGCCCTACTCAGGGTACCGCTAGCGTGAATCAGAAGTGTCGCCTACGGGACTTTCACCCTCTCTGATGGCGTTTCCCAACGCCTTCGGCTACCTCGATTCAATCACATGTCGCGGCCCTACAACCCCGGACTGGCCGTAACCAACCCGGTTTGGGCTCCTCCCCGTTCGCTCGCCACTACTTGGGGAATCATTGTTATTTTCTTTTCCTGCAGGTACTTAGATGTTTCAGTTCCCTGCGTTTGCCGCCGCTAGTCAAGCTAGTCGGCTCTTGGTTCTTCCAACCAAGGGGTTGCCCCATTCGGAAACCTGGGGATTAACGGGTATGTGCCCCTCCCCCCAGCTTATCGCAGCTTATCGCGTCCTTCGTCGCCTCTCAGACCCTAGGCATCCCCCGTGTGCTCTTGCTTACTTCGCTTTCGTAGCACCCCATCGCTAGGGTTTGCTTACCTTATTACTAAGGACAAGCGCGCTACGCTTCGTTTTTGTTACCCCTTACGTCAAAGAACGTGTA
>NZ_MDZB01000008.1 GCF_001816145.1 Hymenobacter lapidarius
CGCGGCAATGAGGGCGGCGCACTGCTCCTGGCTCTTGTTGAGCAGGGAGCTGAGGTAGCCGGTGGGCGCGTACTGGCCCTCGGTCCGGACGTAGTAGCAGTAGGTCTGGCCCTTCACCAGGGCGGGGTCCCGGTCCTGATAGGTGCCGCCGGTGGCGGTGGTGGGGGCCGTGGCAATCTGCACATAAGGGCTGCCGGCCGCGCCGTTGCGGCGGTAAATCACCACCGGCTTGAGCGAGTTATTCCACGGCACGCGGTAGGTCCAGCTCACGGTGAAGGACGTGGGCGGGTTGTTGGGCACCACCGTCACGCGCACGCTGCTGGCGGGTGCGGCCACTTCCCGCACCGGCAGGCTGCCGTTGCTGAAGCTGCGGATAAACTCCAGCTGGTAAGTGTACTGCCGGTCCAGGGTATTGAGGCCGGTATCGACAAACGACGTGTCGTTGAGGGACGTGAACGTGCGCACCGGCGTGAAGGCGGTGGGCGCCAAGCCCTCGGCCCGCGAGAGCACGAACGAAGGCGTGCCATCGAACACGGTGCCCGCCGCGGGGCGGGGCTGCGTCCAGCGCACCGCTATCTGGCCCTGGGTGGCGCTAGTTACTTCCACGTCCACATTCTTGAGCTGAGCGGCGCGGCCCACGAAGCTGGCGCAGGCCTCGGCCGAGGCAATGCTGGCCCCAAACGCAGGCCCGGGAAAATCAGCATAGATGCGGTAGCAGTACGTTTTGCCGCGCTCCAGGCCCAGATTCTGGCCGCCGGCGTTGGTGTTGTTATCGGTGAAGGAAGTGGCACTGGCCGGCACGGTGGCAATGCGCACGTACCCCGACGAGGCCGGAATGCCGGTTTCGCACGGGCCGGGCACAAAGCCCGAGGGGTTTTCCTTGCGGTAGATGTGAATAAACTGGGCGTTGGCGCACGTGTAGGTGTTCCAGGTGAGCAGGGAGCGGTTGAGGCCGGTGCTGGCATCGGGGGCGGCGCGCAGGTTCTGGGGCGGCGGCCCCACCACGGTGATGCGCCAGGTTTTCTCGTCAATCAGCGGCGGGTTGGCCGCCGTCACGGGCGAGGGATTATCCTGGGCCTTGAACACGACCAGATAGGGCAAGCGGGCCACGTTGGCGCACTGGGTTTGCCACACAAAGGTACCGCGCGCCGTGGGCGGGCCGGTAGCCGTCTGGGTGAATCGGGCCGGGGGGATGATACCCGAAAAAGCAAACAGGGTAACCGGCGTCTGCGGGCTGGTGGGCGACACGCCGTCCACGGCCGTCACCAGGCCCGTCACGGTTTCGCCCGCAATCACGCAGATGTCTTCCGGAATGGTGATGATGGGACGCAGATTGGCCGTGTTGGTTATAATAATCTGAATGTCGCGAATCACCTCCCCTATTTTGCGGCGGCCGGCGGGCGTGCGCCGCCACTCCTCCACCACCATGGCCACGTTGTAGATGCCAGCCCGGCTGGGCGCGTTCCAGGTGATTTGCCCGGTGTTGATGTCCTGCACAAAAATGGCCGCCTCGCCTGGTCGTCCCACCGGCACGCCGGCGTAGGGCACCTGCACCGCGGCCCCTCCCGTGAGAATGGGGTCGGCCGGAAACCGGTAGTTGGGCACGGTCACCGGCAAGGGGCGGTTGTTGCCCGTGGCCACGGCTCCGTTGCCGAGCGTGCAGGGCGCGCCCAGGGTGCCTTCCACTCCCAGGGCCACTTTGCGGCTATCCTGCAGCTTAAAGGAAAGCGAGTCACCGTCGGCATCGAACCCGCCAGGGTTGTGCAAAAACACCTGCCCCGTTGCGCCTTTATCAATGGCCGGCGTGGTAAGAATGGGCGAGCGGTTGGGGGAAAAGCGGTTGATGTTCAGCGCGGGGTCCAGGGTGAAGGTGGTGCTGATGTAAAACGATTGGTTAATCGAATTATCCATGTTCAGCACGCCGCCATTGCGGTTTTCTCCAATGAAGCTAACCGTGAATTCCCCCGACGAGGGATAGGTGTGCTCGAAGAAATAAATGTTCAGCGCGGAGTCCGTATTGCCCGGAATCGACCGCTCGCCGCCGGCCCGCGGGACGGCATCCAGGCATGACGAAGTGCCGTCGCCGAAGAAGATGGTGGCCGTGGGCTGCTTGGCCGGCGTTTGCCCGCCAATGCCGACGATGTCGGTGTAAAGCACCATTTTGAAAAACACCCGCCGCGAACCCAGTGGCGCGTTTTGGGTAGTGTCGCCCTTGGCCTGAATGTCGCCGGCGCGAATGTGCGAAGCCGATGCCTTTTCGGGCATCAGGCCCAGCCCCACCAGCAGAACGGCCGCCAGCAGCCCGAGCCGGGCCCGAACTTTGCGGTGCAGTGAAAAGAAATGTTGCATATAAACGGGTAGCGTGGAAGATTAAGTACCAAAACCAGCGGCCTCGCCTCGCCAGCTGATGACCGGCTGGGCGACGAAAAGGCAGCCGCAGCCCCAAGAAAGTTTGAAGGTAAACGAGAATGCGTGCGCGTGCCACACAACCCCACGCGCTACCCGAAAGATTGCACCTGCATCCGCCCTGAATTTCTTCGCCTTACCAGTCAACAGATTAAAATAAAAGGCCGCTCCCTATACGGAGCGGCCTTTCCAGTAGCTGATAAAAAAAGAGTCACTTAGCGCACAATTTCGACCCAGCCCTTGTAGGTGCGCTTGGTGTTGGCGAAGTCGGCAAACTCTACCTCGGCCAGGTAGTAGTAGATGCCGTCTACCACCTTATTGCCGCTGCTGGCTTCGGCCACCGGCCCGCCACCAGCCCAGTTGATGAGGACGCGGTCGGCGGAGGTGGTCACGTTCTCGAAGACCTTCACGCCCCAGCGGTTGAAGGCCTGGAAGCGGATGCGCCGCACCGGGCT
>NZ_MDZB01000009.1 GCF_001816145.1 Hymenobacter lapidarius
GTGCGCCCCTTTTTTAGTCCACTGCATTTGTTGCCGCTTCACCATTCGCTTGGCCAGGACCTGGTTGACCGCCGACTCCACAAAGCCCGTGGAGACGCGTTCGCCGTAGCGACGGCGCTCGGCGTAGTCCACGATGAAGCCGCTGTTCTGCTCCACGTAGGTGTGAAAATCAGCAAGTAGCCGGGCCAACGGCTTCCATTTGCTGTATTTCCTGGCCACGAGCGGGTCCTCCTGGTGCACGGCCAGGGCGTCGTCCAAGTCCCGTATTTTCTCCAGGGCCCGCTCGGAGTTGCCGTGCCAGAGGTGCCATTTGATGCTGGTCAAGCCGTCTTGCAGCGCTTTGCCCCCGGCCGCGTCGACCTGGGCGAAGCCCAGCGCGTACTGCTGCAGCACCGTCAGGCGCATGGTCAGGTGAAACCAGTCCAGGATATGCGTGGACTCCGCGCTCAAATAGCTGGTCAGCGAGCGCAGCACCGCGGCGCCGTCGGTAAAGAATTCCACCGACTGATTGGCCTGCAGCCCCTGCGAGCGCAGGACCTCAAACACGCGCCGCCGCGGCTTGGCGTCGACCTCCTGCACGAAGCCGAAGCATTTGGCGGCCCCTTCGGCGGGAATGCTTTTGCCCGCAATCACCTCGAAACAGCCTTTTTTATGCCAGTGCCGGACGTAGCCGCCGTCGAGGCCGACCACCAGCGGGCGGGGCGGGCACGGCAAGGCCTCGCGGTCGCGCTGGCAAACGCCGTGAAAAGGGGCCACTTCCTCGGGCAACTGCTGTTCCTGCGCCTCGACCACGGCGTGCAGGCGCTGCTGGATGGTCGTGCCCGATGGTTTTTCACCCAGGGGCAGCACGTCGTGGAGCAAATCGGTCGTTTTCTGGTAGGGAATCAGGCTGGCCCACTTGGTTTCCAGAAACAACCGCTCCGGCGTCACGTGCTGCGGAAAGAGGTGCTGCAGGGGGCTGAAGGTCTTGGGTCCTGCCTCGGTGGACGGCAGATAGTAGCGCGGGCTGTTGACCGTGACGTTGCCGAACAAGGTTTTCAGCTGGAGCGGGTAGCTGCCTTTCCTGCGCAAGCCGACGGGCTGGTACGCCTGCAGATGCGTCGCCACCTGCTGCGTAATCATCGTTTGCTGAAGGCGTTGCAGCAGCGTCTTGGACTCGGCCAGCGTCAGGCCCACACTAGCCAAACTCAGGTCCTCCCGGCTCCAGGTGAACACGTCTTCGAGGAGGGGCTCTTCGCCTTCCGACAGGCACGCCACCAGTTGTAGTTTGAATTCCATGATAGCGGGGGAGTTAAGGATTAGAGCAAGGTCTTCACTTTACGAACCGTGTTGATGGCCACGTCGCACAGCTTGGCCGTGTTACGTACGCTCAGGCCCGCGTGCAGCTGCCGGGCGACGGCCGCATACTTTTTAAGAAAGACGGCCTTTTCTTCCGTCGCGCCTACCGGGCGGCCGATTTTGATGCCTTGCCGCCGCGCCTCGTCCATGCCCGAGAGAATGCGCTCGCGCAGGGTCTCGCGTTCCAGGCGGGCAAACTCGGCCAGCAGCGTGAACATGAACTGGGCCACCGGATTGCGTTTGCCGTTCTTGAGCGTTTCGAGGCCAAAATTTTGGACATAGATGCTGACGCCCAACTGCGTCAGCTCCTCTACTATCTGCAAGACTTCCACCGTGGAGCGGCCCAGGCGCGAGACCTCGCTGACTAATACTTTTTGAATGGCTCCTTGCCGGCTCAGTTCCAACAACTGCTGAATCCCCTCCCGGTCCTGGTTCCGCTTGGCTCCGCTAATCTTCTCCGAAATCTCGGCCACCACCTGCACGGCCTGGCTCTGGGCCACGGCGCGCAGGTCCTCCACCTGCCGCTGGTAATCCTGCTCCTTCTTGGAGACGCGAACGAAAATGACAGCCTGTTGCATGGCGCAAAGCTACCCGGGCCGTATCAAGAAAACCACTTGGTTTTCCTGATACAGCTTTCAGGATTCTAAATCCGCGAAAAAGTAGTCGTAACTGCCCTGCGAAAGCAGGAAATCGGGATTACCCTTTAGTTGATACAATTTCGCTAGTTTCTGGTTGACTTGCTGCTTGCCGAAGTGTTCGGGTCGAAAGGTCCAAAACCAGGTCGGCACGTCATCCTCCCGGATGTCCTCGCCAGCTAGTAGGCGGTCCCGAGCTTCGTAGGCCCAGCTGAACTGGTCCAGCGTGCGCTGGTTGTAGCCCTCGGGACCGGCGACCTCCTCCGGTGGGCAGGCCCGGTGGCCACTCACGCACACCGGATGGGTTGACAGAACGGTCGGGGGTAGTACTTTCTCCACTCGTATCTGATGGAGCCAGTAATCGCCGAAGTCGTAGGTGAACTTGTCGTTCGCCCGCCACGGGAAATCGCCCAGGTGGACCCGACGGGCATCGCCGGCAAAGTAGATACCGCCGACGTACGGCATCCCGTACTCCTTGCCCCAGAGCTTGAAGCTGTGCAGGTGCCAGTTGTCCCACCTCATCACCACCTGGAAGACGTGATGCGGTTCGGCCAGCGTCGTATCGCCCCGCACCAACACGCGCCGGCCAATCTGCGGGCTGATACCCAGCAAATGAATCTTGAGCTGGTAGACCGCCGCCAGCCGGTCAATACCGGATAAGATAGCAGCAGCAGCTGGTTGAGGCATGGCGTTTACCGATAGA
>NZ_MDZB01000010.1 GCF_001816145.1 Hymenobacter lapidarius
TCCTGCTCCTTCAGCAAACCATTGGCCATGCATACGGCCCGAATTAAAATAGTTATCGATAATTATAATCGAAATATCATCTTAGATTAGACCACCGCCCGATATAATGAGTGTGTCAGTAATCGGCTAGCAGCGAAGCGGGCAAGTAGCACTTATGAATATCAACAGCCTTGGACCCCTCCTGAAGCATTAGCTCCAATAGCCCGCACTCAGGAACAGAATCTTCCTAAATAAACTCTCCCCAACACCCTGTCTTCCCTACCTCGGGAGGGCAGGGCATTGTGCATAAAGGGCCCCTGCCTAAGCGGGCCAGCCGGGTGTGGCGGCGCGACACGACCAGCTTCTCCAACAGCTTCTCCCGCCTCCCCAGCCACGGCAAGAGGCGGCGGGGGCGCTGGGGGGCGGGACGGGGGCCCAAACTGGCGCGAGTTTGGGCGCAGCAGTAATTAGTGACCAATCCTGACGTGGAGGCTACGCCTCATTGAAGCGAAGCGGCAAGCTGGAGCTGCGCGAAAGCGTCATTCTGCATCCATCGTTCTGATGCGAGGCACAGCCTCGCCTAAATGGTAGGCACGAGTTCCAGCTCTGCCTAAACCCGTGCCAGTATAACCAGTACGCCTGCTCCTACCCGCAGCATTTCTTGTACTTCTTGCCGCTGCCGCAGGGACAGGGGTCGTTGCGACCAATTTTAGGCAGCACCAGCCGGGGCTGTTGCGGCATAGCATCGCGCCGAATGCGGTCGTATTTTGCTTCCTGCTCGGCCCGGCGCCGGGCAATGTTGGCAGCGTCGGGGTGAAAGGGCGAGTAGTTTTCAGGATTGTCGCGCAGCAGCTGGTAGCGGGCGAAGATATCTGGAGAAGGCGGCAACGGATTGGATGCGTTGAAGTCAATATCATCGGCCCCGCCGGCCATGCTTTCGTCCACCAGGTTCAGGCGGTGCAGCTCCCGCATTTCGGGCTCCAGCTCGTGCAGGCCCGCATCCTGCGCATCGGCCAGCAGCATTCCCAGATAATCTTCCGGCCCGGAGCAAAACGTATCCGCATCGGCCGGAAAAAGCTGGGCTGCTTGCTCGGCATGCGCGATGACGTGACGCAGGTAGCCCTGCAAAAACGCACTGATGGCCGGCCGCAGCTCGGGCTGCTCCCTGGCCAGCCGCGCAATGGCTCCAGAAGCCACCAAGCGATGCTGGAGCACTATTTCCGGGTCTTCCAGCATGGCCAGCAACTCGGGCAGGCGCGTTTGGCCGGCGCGGGCCAGCAGGTCCGGCACCTCTTCAAACAACAAGTCGTCGAACCAGAAATCGGTGCTGTCCGAGTCCAGACGCAGCACGCGGCGGTACACGTCCAGGGCCTCGGGAGCGTGCAGGTCGTGCAGCAGGTAGAGGGCGTGGAAGAAGTGGTAGGTATTCCACCAATCGTCGCCCGTCAACTCCCCTTTCAGGAAGTCATCCAGCGTACTATCGATAATTTTCAGCAGCTCGGGCACAGCTGTTTCCGGCCCCAGGGCCAGGATTTCGTGCAGCACGGCATCGTCAATAAAGTAGTCGCGTTCGAAAAGGCGCTCGAATACCGGGTGGGCAAATTCAGGTCGGGTCATGGGGAAAATCGGCTTAGAGAAAGGCAGGCGGCCCGGCGGCCCAAGCCACTTTCTTGCGTGGCGTGTCTGGTAATAAGCGGCCGGCAATGCGTGCATTGGCCGCGAGGTACCATTCTGGGCGCTAATGTAGGGGACACCGGAAAAATGTCCAACCAGACCTGCTTTGACCGGCGTGCGCGCAGCCGTTAGTGACGCCGTTGGGTACTGCCGGGGTCCTACCCAGCAAGCCACCCCGGCAATAATCCCCCACCTTTGCCGGCCCATGAAGCACCTAATCGACCAAGCCAGCTGGAACCGCCGCGAGCATTTTGCCTTCTTCTCCGCGTTTGAGGAGCCTTTTTTCGGGCTGGTGGCCACCGTTGACTGTACTCGCGCCCTGGCCGAAGCCAAGCGGCTGGGGGTGCCGTTTTTCCTGTATTACCTGCATGCGGCCTTGCGGGCGGTGAATGAGGTGGAAGCCTTTCGCTACCGCATCGTGGACGGGCAGGTGTACTGCTACGACCGCATTCACGCTTCGGCCACCATTGGCCGGCCCGACCACACGTTTGGGTTTTCCTTCATTGAGCACCACCACAAGCTTACTGAATTCCTGCCAACTGCCAAAGCCGAAATCGCAGCTGTACAAGCCAGCCAGGGCCTGCGCCTGAGCGAAAGCACCAGCCGGCCTGACGTCATCCACTTTTCGGCGCTGCCGTGGGTGCGCTTCACGGGCTTGAGCCACGCCCGCAGCTTCAGCTGTCCCGACAGCTGCCCAAAGATTTCGGTGGGGCAAACCTACGCGGAAGGCGCGGCCACGCTCATGCCCGTGTCCGTCAACATCCACCACGGCTTGGCCGACGGCTACCATGTGGGGCAATTCCTGGCGGCGTTTCAGGAGCAGTTGGGCCAGCGGTAGCGCTGCGGTGGCCGGGATGCTGTTTTTGAGCGCTGAATTAACCCAAGTTGCGGATTATAGTCCAACTTGGTCGAGGGCGTGGACGAAAATGAACAGCGCGATTTTGAGGACAAATCCCTGGGCCGTGACCGCAT
>NZ_MDZB01000011.1 GCF_001816145.1 Hymenobacter lapidarius
GCCATGCTCCATTTTGCCTGCGCGAGAATCACGTGGTATAATTGTCTTTTTGGCTGACGCTCATTCCCTATTCGGATAGACTCTTATTGCTTGTCGGCTCCGACTTACCCGTTGGAGCCGGGCGCTTTGGTTCAGCAGGGCGCCGCCGCTCTTTTAAGGCCAGGGCGGTGGGCTTTTTGGCAAAGTAGGCCGTTACTTTACAAAAAATGGGGTTTTACGCCCCCAGAACCGTATTGTTAACATCTAAGCTGCCCTTTTTGCTATTATTGAAGCCTTACCTGGTGCTGGTGCTTCTCATGTGCCCGGTGCTGCTGGTAGCGCAACCAGCACGCAAGGCCCTGCCCCCCACAGTGTACACCAACGCGGGCGCCAACTACCAACTCACCTACCCGCCGGCGTGGAAGGTGCGCAAGAACGTAGCCGGGGCGGAAGCCGCATTCTACGCCGGGGCGGCTTCAGAGCCGCGGCCGGCCGTGGCGACCCTCACCGTGCAGCCCTTGCCCGACACCCAGAAGGACTTGCCCATCACCACCTTTGGCGGGCAGGACTCGGTGTTGCGCGGTATTTTGCGGCTCCCGCAGGCGCAGGTGTTGCGGCTCGAACAGCGCGACTTGGGCCGCTACAGCGAGGTGAGCTACGACTACACCTACATGCCCGCGCCGGCCAGCCCCGCCCGCACCCACGTGGTGGGCCGCCGCATACGGCGCTACGGCTACGACATTAAAGTGGAGTACCAGGGCGCGGTCAGCCAGGACAGCACGTACCTGGCGGCGGGGCAGGCACTGGTTAAATCCTTTGCATTCACGGGCAAGCCGCTGCCCAGCCGCCGCTACGCCGACCAGCTCTGCGACAACAAGATGTTCGGGATTGCGGCCACCCGCTACCGCAACGGGCAGTGGGAGGACGACTGTCGCACCATTCATGAGTTTGCGAACAACGACCTTACCGCTGCGCCTGTGGTTCACCGGGAGGTGCTGCCGTTTCAGTCGTACGCGCTGGCTAAGGGGTTTGATAATTGTCTGTATTCAGTGACCAAGGCGCCCACCGATGCACCGGAACTGGTGTACCGCTACAATCCGGCCACGCGCCGAGGCGGCTTCACCACGTGGCGGCTGCCGGCCCAGGGACCTGATGTGAGCTGGATTTCGGCGGCCACCGACGAGCGGGGCGACCTGTACTTCATGTCTTCCGATGCGAACAAGCTGGTGCGGGTGAGCCCCTACGATGGTAGCGTGACCCCCATTTGGGCCGCCGACCCGCTCCGGAAAGCGCCTTTTTACCCCTTAATTAACTACGGCGGGGCCGGCTCCCACGGCAACTTCTGCCTCGACGACGCCAACACCATGTACCTCGTGTACAGCACCGACGGCTCGCTGCTCAAAATCGACCTGAAAAACCAGAAGCCTAGCCCCGAGATGATGGCCTTGGGCGGCCTGCCCGAACGCGGCGGCTACAGCGACCTGCTGATGCAGAACGACGAGCGCGGCCGGCGCCGGCTGTACCTGGCCGGCCCCAAAGCCGTGTACAAAGTAGACCTGGCCCGGCGCCAGGCCACCCGTGTGCGCAAAGGCACTTACACGGACCTGGCCGGCTGCAACCTGTTCAGCGTGGTGCGCCGCATGATAGCCCCGCCGCCCGTGCCCACCACTGCCGCGTGGCGCGGCCGGGTCCTGAACGCCCTTACCTACCAGCCGCTGCCCCATGCGCAGCTGCGCATGGGGGTTTCCGGCTTCGGAAAAATGGTTAAAATCAACCCAAAGGGCGCGTTTTCTCATCCGGGCACCCCGGGGCTTACCTACACCTACCACGCCCAGCTCAGCGGCTACATCGCCACCGACAGCACCTGGACGGCCGTTCCGGGCCCCTCGGTTCAGGACGTGCTGTTACGGCCGCTCAGCGTGGGCACCACCGTGCAGCTGGCCAATGTGCAGTTTGAGCAGGGCCAGGCGGCGCTCCTGCCCTCGTCCTTTGCCGCGCTCGACAAGCTGGTGAGTTTGCTGAACGACAACCCGGGCATGACCATTGAGCTGCGCGGCCACACCGACAACGTGGGCGACCCCGCCAAAAACGTGCTATTGAGCCAGCAGCGCGCCACCACCGTGAAGGCCTACCTGGTGGGGAAGGGCGTTGGGGAGGCACGCGTTGCCGGCACGGGGCTCGGGGGTGCCCAGCCCACGGCCAGCAATGCCCAGGAAGTGACCCGCAAGCTCAATCGGCGGGTAGAATTCCGGGTGACGGGCCTGCAATAACACCCGCCCCACCCGGCTGGCGTAAACAAAGGCGAACCAGCCCCGTTGTGCTGGTTACTATGCTCGTAACTCTTCGTACCGCCGTGGCGCAAGCCCCGGCACAAGTAATGGCCGGCTTCACACGCGCGCTTTTTGTGGCCCTGGCGCCGCCGTTTCCCAGGCTGCGGGTGGTGCGTTTCGATGGGTGCCGCACTGGCGACCAGGTCGAAATTGAGCTGGATACACTGGTGAAGCGCCTGCCGTGGACGTCGCTCATTACCGACCACGGCACCTTGCCCGATGGCACTCACTTCTTTGTGGACGAAGGCAAGACCCTGCCCCCGCCCCTGCGTTTCTGGCGCCACCGGCACCTGCTGGAGCCCGGCCCAAACGGCACCTGCGTCATCGTGGATGCCCTGGAATACCGCACTGCCTCGCCCCTGCTCGATGCCCTGCTGTACCCGGCTATGTGGGCCCAATTTGCCTGGCGAAAGCCTATTTACCGGCGCTGGTTCGGCAAGGCCTAGCTAGAGGTCGAGCACCATCTTCACATCGGTGCGCTGGTAAGGCGTGGGCGGCACCGGCACGTGCCGGAAGCCCAGTTTCGCGTAGAGCGCCAGCGCGGGCGTGAGCCGGGCATTGGAGAGCAGCTCGACGCGGCGGGCACCCAGCTGCCGGGCTTTCGCTACCACGGCCTGCCCGAGGGCCCAGCCGATGCCCAGCCCCTGCGCCCGGGGCGAAACCGCCATTTTGGCCAACTCATACACGCCTTCGTGCTCCTTGATGAGGGCGCAGGTGCCAACGATTGCTCCGCCGTGGCTGGCCATGAAAATATGGCCGCCAGGGGCCAGGATGTAGCCTTCGGGGTCGTCGAGCATCTCATTGTCGATGGGCTCGATGGTGAAGTAGTGGGCTATCCATTCGTGGTTGAGGGCCCGGAACGCAGGCTGGTGAGCAGGTTCGTAGTCGAGAATAAGTAGGTCGGAATTCATACAAAAACAGGAAGGCGGCAAAGACGATAACCGGATGGCAAAGTTCGCACAGGCGCCGCCGTACCTTTGCAGGCTATGCTGAACCCCGCCACCATCGTCCTCAAAAACGGAAAAGACCACTCCCTGCGCCGCCGCCATCCTTGGGTATTCTCGGGGGCCATCGCCCGCGTGAAGGGCGACACCCACGAAGGCGACCCCGTGCGCGTGGAAGCCATCGACGGCGAGCTGCTGGGCGTGGGCCACTTTTCGGGCGGCGGCTCCATTGCCGTGCGCATGCTGGATTTTGGCGAAAACAGTGCCTTGCCTTCACCTGATTTCTGGGAGAAAAAGCTGGGCAATGCCTACCAGCTGCGCCAGCGCCTGGGCCTAACCGGCACGGCCGATACCAACGTGTTCCGGCTGGTGCACGCGGAGGGCGACGGCCTGCCCGGCCTGATTATCGACGTGTACGGCGACGTGGCCGTGGTGCAGGCCCACAGCGTGGGCATGTACCGGGCCCGCCCCGAAATTGCCGCCGCCCTGCAAGCCGTGTTCGGCGACAAGCTGCGCGCCATCTACGACAAGAGCGCCGAAACCGTGCCCGGCAACGCCGTGCCCGACGCGAAAAACGGCTACCTCCTGGGCGAAAGCACCGGCACGGAGCACTTGGTGATGGAGAACGGCCACCAGTTTGCCGTGGATTGGGAGACGGGCCAGAAAACCGGTTTTTTCATCGACCAGCGCGACAACCGCGCCCTGCTGGCCCGCTACTCGCCCGGCCGCAAGGTGCTCAACACGTTCTGCTACACGGGCGGCTTTTCGGTGTATGCCCTGGAAGCTGGTGCTGAGTTGGTGCATTCCGTGGATTCGAGCAAGAAAGCCATTGCCCTCACCGAGCGCAACGCCGAGCTTTCAAACCACGTCGACCGCCACGCCGCCTACCCTGACGATGTACTGGGCTTCCTCAAAAACCACTCGGCGCAGTACGACCTGCTCGTGCTCGACCCGCCCGCTTTTGCCAAGCACATGGGCGCCCGTCACGCCGCCCTCATGGGCTACAAGCGCCTGAACGCGGCCGGCATTGCTCACCTGGCGCCCGGTGGTCTGCTGTTCACGTTCAGTTGCTCGCAAGTGGTGAGCCCCGAGCTGTTTGAAGGCGCCGTGCTGGCCGCCGCCATTGAGGCGGGCCGGCCGGCGCGCATTCTGCACCGCCTCACCCAGCCGGCCGACCACCCGGTGAGTTTGTTCCACCCCGAAGGCGCTTACCTGAAAGGACTGGTGCTGGCGGTAGAATAGCGCGGAAGCGGCTTTTTAGCAAGCGAAAAAACATCCAGAACGTCATGCTCATCTGGCGTCCGCTTGCCGAAGCATCTCTACTGCAATAGGAAAATTGATTACTATCGCGGTAGAGATGCTTCGGCTCCGCTCAGCATGACGTTCTGACGAATCCCTGAACTACTTCTCCCGTTTATGCCACTTGCCAACACGGTGCTGATGGTGCGCCCCGCCAGCTTTGGATTCAACACTGAAACGGCCGTTTCCAACCACTACCAGCGGCAGCTGACTGCGGCCGGCCTGACCGCGCAGGTGCTGGCCGAGTTTGATGCAGCGGTGGCCACTTTGCGCGGCCGGGGGGTGCGGGTACGGGTATTCGACGATGCGCCGGAGCCCGCCAAGCCCGACGCGGTATTTCCCAACAACTGGTTTTCGACCCACGCCGACGGCCGGCTGCTGCTCTACCCGATGTGTGCGCCCAACCGCCGTGCCGAGCGCCAGCCCGAGCTTATAGCGGCGCTGGCCCGTGAGTTTGACGTGCGCGAAGTCGTTGATTTGTCAGCAACGGAGCAGGAAAACCGGTTTCTGGAGGGCACGGGCAGCATCATCTTCGACCACGAGCACCGGGTGGCCTACGCGGGCTTGTCGCCCCGCACCGATGCGGCTTTGTTTGAGCAGGTGGCGGAGCGGCTGGGGTACCGGCCGGTGGCTTTTCGGGCCACCGACGCGCGGGGCCAGGAAATCTACCACACCAACGTGATGATGTGCGTGGGGCCGGGCGTGGCCGTGGTGTGCCTCGACAGCATTGCCGATGCCGCCGAACTGGCCGTCGTGGTAGCGTCGCTCACCGCCACCGGCCACGAAATAGTAGACATCTCGCAGGCCCAGGTGTGCCAGTTTGCGGGCAATATGCTGGCCCTGGAGCCAGCCGCTGGCGGGCAGCCCCTGCTTGTGCTGTCGCAGCAGGCCCACGATGCCCTCACTCCAACCCAGCGCCAGGCACTGGAACACCACGCCAAACTGCTACCGCTGGTCATTCCCACCATCGAGACAGTGGGCGGCGGCAGCGCCCGCTGCATGCTGGCGGAGATATTCCTGCCAACCAAACCCGCTTAAACGGGGTTGTCATTCGACTACTGCCTTTTGGATTCTTCTGACCGTGTTCCGTAACAAGGAAAAAACAACGTTTTTGCGCCAGCCCGTGGCCGTTATCGGGGCGGGCATTGCCGGGCTGGCCACGGCCGTGCGGCTGGCCATTACCGGGCGCGCCGTCACGGTATTCGAGGCCAGCGGCACGTTTGGGGGCAAAATGCACCAGTTCAGTTTGCCGGGCGGGTACCGGTTCGATGCGGGGCCGTCGCTGTTTACGCTGCCGCAGCTGGTGGACGATATTTTCAGGCTGGCTGGCCGGGAGCCGGCCGACTACTTCCGCTACGAGCGGCTGGACCCCATCACCAACTACTTTTTTGCCGATGGCACCCGGCTCACGGCCTGGGCCGACGCCCAAAAATTCGCCGCTGAAATCGAGGAAAAGCTGGGGACGCCGGCAGCAACGGTCACGCAGTTTTTGGCCCGCAGCCACAAGGCCTACGATGCCACGGCGGGCACTTTTTTGCACAAGTCGCTGCACAAAGCCAGCACCTACCTCAGCCCCGAAACGCTGAAGGCGGTGGCCGCGCTGCCCAGCCTGGGTTTGCTGGGCACCATGCACCAGCGCCACGCCGCCGCCTTCACCGACCCGCGCCTAGTGCAGCTATTCGACCGCTACGCCACCTACAACGGCTCGGACCCCTACCAGGCGCCGGCCACGCTGAGCATGATTCCGCATTTGGAGCACGGCATCGGCGCGTTTTACCCGGAGGGCGGCATTTACGCCATCGCCAGCAGCCTGGCGAAACTGGCCGCCGAGTTTGGGGTGAAGTTCCGGTACAACGAGCCGGTGGAGGAGATTGTCATTGCCGAAGGCCGCGTGACCGGCGTGCGCACGGCGCAGGACGTGTACGATTTTGGCCAAGTGGTGAGCAACATGGACGTGGTGCCCACCTACCGCCGCCTGCTGCCGCGCGAGCCCGCGCCCGAGCGCACGCTCAGCCAGCCGCGCTCCTCTTCGGCGCTGCTTTTCTATTGGGGCATCGCCCGCGAGTTTCCGGAGCTGGGCCTGCACAATATTTTTTTTTCCGCGGATTACCAGCGCGAGTTCCAGGCCATTTTTCAGGATAAAACCGTGGCCGACGACGTGACGGTGTATGTGAACATCACCTCCAAAAAAACGCCCGCCGATGCGCCCGCCGGCCACGAAAACTGGTTTGTGATGGTGAACGTGCCCCACGACCAGGGCCAGGACTGGGATGCCCTCACCGCCAAAACCCGGGCCGTGGTGCTGCGCAAGCTCAGCCAGGCCCTGGGCACCGACCTGGCGCCGCTCATTGCCGCCGAAAAGGTGTGGACGCCGCCCGGCATTGCCGCCGACACGTCGTCGTTTGGCGGGGCGCTCTACGGCAGCTCGTCCAATAACGCGCTGGCGGCGTTCCTACGGCATCCCAATTTTTCGGGGCGGCTCGAAGGGCTGTACTTTTGCGGCGGCTCAGTGCATCCCGGTGGCGGCATCCCGCTCTGCCTGCTATCCGCCAAAATCGTTTCTTCGCTTATTAATGAGGCCTGAGCACGGGCAATGAGAGGTGGCCGCTGGCGGCCACTCGTTGCTGTTTTTCGCTCCTCATTCCTTCTTATGGTTGATTACACCGAGCCGCTACCGGCCGCTAATACCCGCCGGCTGCGCATTGCCCAAGGGCTGATAGTGCTGTTCCACATCACGGGCTTTGTGGGCCTGGCGTTCACCGATAACCCGGAATTTTTCCTGCGGTTCACGCCGCTAACCCTGCTGCTCACGGCGGGGCTGCTGTTCTCGTTTCAGCCAAGCCGCCCCATGGGCTTCTGGACGTTTTGCGTGGCGGTGAGCTTGCTGGGCTTCGCCGCCGAAGTTGTGGGCGTTGCAACCGGCAAGCTGTTTGGGCACTATTCCTACGGCCAAACGCTGGGGTACCAGGTGCTGGGCGTGCCCCTGGCCATCGGGCTCAACTGGCTGGTGCTCACGTATGCGTGCGGCATTTTGGCGCGCTACCTGCCCCTGCCCGAGCTCCCCCGCACCATCCTGGCGGCCCTGCTCATGGTGGGGCTTGATGCGTGCATGGAGCCCGTGGCCAGCACCTTCGATTTCTGGCACTGGACGGCCGACATCATCCCCTTCCAGAACTTTCGGGACTGGTTTATCCTGGCCTGCATCATGCAAATGCTCTTCAACCGGGCTGATTTCAAGAAGGCAAACCCCCTGGTACCGCTGGTCTACCTCACCCAGCTTCTGTTCTTCTTTCTGCTGGGCACCGTATAGATACGCGCCAATGCCAGCGCAAAGTGTGCGCATTTGTCGCTAAATTCCCTGCTCACTCCTGTCAGCATCTTCTTGCCGCCTATGCCCCATTCTATGCCTTTGCTGACTTCTTTGGAAGCAGCGATGCCGGTTTTCTACCAGTACGGACTTCGCACGGCTTCCGACGCCCAACTGGCCATGGCCATCGACATGAGCGTGACGGACCTGCAGGCACAGTATCCCAGTCGAGATGCCTTGGTGGGCGCCGCGGTATTAGCCGACACCGAGCGGCAGAAACGTGAGCACGTGGCCCTTTACGCAGAGTTTTCGTCGGCAGTGGAGCGCCTGTATGGGCTGTTGCGGCTCGGGCTTGATGACCTGGCCAGCATGCCGGCTGCGTTTTACAGCGAGTTGCAAACCGACTTTCCTAATGCCTGGATGGTGATTGTGGAGCACCTGGCTACGTACTCGGCACCGCAGCTGCAACAACTGCTCAACGATGGAATCCGCAACCGGCTTTTTCGCTCCGACATTAACATCAATTTGGTAACCAAGGTGCTGATTGAACAAATCAACATGATGCTTAATCCGGCCGTTTTCCCACCCGACCGCTACAACATGGCAGAAGTGTTTCGCAGTATTTTCCTTTACTACATTCGCGGCCTGTGTACGGACGAGGGCGCGCGCATTTCTGCAGAGCATTTCGCGCGCATCTAACCACCGTACACTTTCTTGCTGGCACGTGCCCCAAAAGCCCGGCAAGTACGAGGACCCGTGTCTTGTGCAGGGGCTTGGCGGCGGGCAAGCGGCGGGCACCAGTTAATAGCAATGCCAAAGCAAGACTGGGCAGAATAATAGCGAAACAAGCAGCCGTGAGTCGCCGGCCGAGCCGTACTTCACCATGCGGAGCGAACAAAGGAGGCCCTTGTGCGTCTGCTTGCCAGACTACAGGCATTACCAAATGTGCATCGGAACCGGGTTTTCTGGTGCTACATTCGGGCACCTGTCTTCGGCACGATGACGGGTGCTGGCTGGGCATGTTGCTCAGCTGCCATCGGCTTTGGCTTGTCACCGCGAAATCTTATTCTCTGTACCAATGAAGCTATACCTAATGCGCGGGTGCCTACCGGCCGCAGCGTTGCTGTTGCTGGCGAGTTGCCAAGGCCAATCGTCGTCGTCATCGTCGGAAACAGCTGCTTCGGGCAGCCAGTCGCAGTCCTTGTCTTCGGATACCGCCAGTGTGCCGTCGCCGGCCGATGGCATCACGCCGGCGCTCATCCGGCAGCACATCAAAATGCTGTCGTCGGACGAGTTTGAGGGGCGGCGGCCGTTCACGGCCGGCGAGGAGAAAACGACTACCTACCTGGCCACCGAATTTAAGAAACTAGGCCTGCAGCCCGGGCCCGATGGCACCTACTTTCAGGCCGTACCGCTGGTGGAAATCACCGGGATGCCCGCTCCTACCGCTACCGTGAGCGGCAACGGCAAAAGCCTGACCCTGAACTACCGCACCGACTACATGGTGCTCACCGAGCGCGAAGTGCCGGCCGTGGCCGTCAGCAATTCGCCGCTGGTGTTTGCGGGCCACGGCGTGGTGGCGCCCGAATACGGCTGGGACGACTACGCGGGCCTCGACGTGAAGGGCAAGACCGTGGTGGTGCTGATAAACGACCCCGGCAACGCGGGCACCGACACCATGCTGTTCAAGGGCAAGGCCATGACGTATTACGGCCGCTGGGGCTACAAGTACGAAGAAGCCGCCCGCCACGGCGCCACCGGCATCCTCATCGTGCACGACACCAAGCCTGCCTCCTACCCCTGGACGGTGGTGCAAAGCAGCAACGGCGGCGCCAAGCTGCACCCCCAGACACCCGACCACGGCGCCAGCAAAGTGGCCCTGGAAGGCTGGATTACCCTAGCCGCCGCCAAGCGCCTGTTCACGGCCGCCGGCCAGAGCTACGACGAAGCCTACGCGGCAGCCAACAAGCCAGGCTTCCGGCCACGGGCCATGGGGCTGAATTTCAGCACCTCGCTGCGCAATAAAATCACCCTCAAAACATCCAAGAACGTGGTGGCGGTGCTGCCCGGCACTAGCCGCCCCAACGAGTACATCGTGTACTCGGCGCACTGGGACCACCTCGGCATCGGCCCGGCCATTGCCGGCGACTCGATTTATAACGGGGCCCTCGACAACGCCAGCGGCTGCGCCGGCCTGCTGGCCATTGCCAACGGCTTTGTGCAGGCCAAACAGAAGCCCGCCCGCAGCATTGTGTTTCTGGCCGTGACGGGCGAGGAGCAGGGCCTGCTGGGTTCGGCCTACTACGCGCAGCACCCGCTGTTTCCGGTGAAGAATACCGTGGCCAACATCAACATGGACGGCCTGCTGGGCTTCGGGCCGATGCGCGACCTGACCATCACGGGCTACGGGCAGTCGGAGCTGGACGACTACGCCCGGGCTGCCGCCAAGGAGCAGAACCGCTACGTGCTGCCCACCCAACACCCCGAAACCGGCAGCTTCTACCGCTCCGACCACTTCAATTTTGCCAAAGTGGGCGTGCCCGCGCTCTATGCCAAGGGCGAGTTTGACAGCCGCTTGCATGGCAAAGACTTTGCCGAAGAACAGGGTAAACTATTCGAGGCCAAGCACTACCATCAGCCCTCCGACGAGTTCGACCCGAAAGCCGACCTGCGCGGTGCCGCGCAGGATGCGCGGCTCCTCTTTCGCATTGGCCAGCGGCTGGCCAGCGAAACCACTTTTCCGCAGTGGAAGGAAGGCTCGGAGTTTAAAGCCATCCGGGAAAAGAGCCGGCCGGTCCAATAAGGTCCGTTTAAAAGCAGCGCATCATTGGTTCCCTTACTTGGGCAGAGCCGATGGTGCGCATTTCTTTACCCCTGCTTCGGCACCGGAAATAGTGAGCTGCAAGCTCGGGATTTCAAGGTTGAGCAGAACGCAAACCGTTTTGTTTGGTAGGGTTTGCAATGGCTGCTACCGCGCCAGCAGCCAGCCCAGTAGCCCGGCCCGCGCCGTCCAGGCCAGGGTGCGCAGCCAGTTGGTGCGGATGAGGCCGTCGATGGCAATGTAGTCGTAGCCCTGCGCCAGGCGGTTGTGGAAGGGCACGGAGATGAAGAAGGTGACCGCCCAAACCAGCACCACCAGCGCCAGACTCCACCAGCCGACGCCGCCGGGCAAGGCGTGGCGCCCGGCCCAGGCCAGCCACGCGGCCAGGGCCAGCTCCGCTACCATGGGCGCCAGCACCACGACGCTCATGCGGCGGGTGTGGGCGGCGTGGAAGGCCTCCCAGGCCGCCTTGGGCACCTGCCCGAAGCTGGGATAATGCACCACCTGCACCGTCCAGATGAGGCCGGTGAGGTAGGCCGCAGCGGCAAAATTGAGCAAAAGCAGGAGGCGAAACGACATGACGGAGAAAATAATTATGGCCTCAACATACGGCTTCTTCGCTTGTTCGCGGCACGCAAACGTTTCCGAAAAATTTGTTTTCCAGAAACCAAAAAGGATAAGACTTCGGCGGGCGTTTGCTGTTGTGTAGGTTCGCACTGCATCATATTGATTCAACTATGTCTGTAACCGCCGAAAGCCTGACCCACCTCTTCCCGCTCGACGAGGCGGCGATTCCCGAAGCCTGGCGCCGGCCCAACCCGCTGCACCAACGCCAGTACCTGCTCGACGGGGAGCTGCGCGAATGGAGCGGGGCAACCCAGGAAGTCCTCACGCCCATTTACACCCGCTTGACGGATGGCACCCTGGCGCCGCGCGTTATCGGCTCCTACCCGCTGCTCGACGAGGCGGAGAGCCTCAAGGCGCTGGACGCGGCCGTGCGCGCCTACGACCACGGCCGCGGCGAGTGGCCCGCCCTGAGCGTGGCCGAGCGCATTGCGGCGGTGGAGAGATTCACCCGCCTTATTGTGGACCAGAAGAAGGAAATCGTGCAGCTGCTGCTCTGGGAAATTGGCAAGTCAGCCGCCGACTCGGAGAAGGAGTTCGACCGTACCATCGACTACATCCGCAACACCATCGACGCGCTCAAGGACATGGACCGCGACTCTTCGCGCTTCACCATTGAGGAGGGTATTATTGGCCAGATTCGGCGTTCGCCGCTGGGTGTGGTGCTGTGCATGGGCCCCTTCAACTACCCCCTGAACGAGACCTTCTGCATGCTCATTCCCGCCCTCATCATGGGCAACACGGTGCTTTTCAAGCCCCCGAAGCACGGCGCCTTGCTGCATTTCCCGCTGCTGCAGGCCTTTGCCGAAGCCTTTCCCAAGGGCGTGGTAAACACCGTGTACGGCCGCGGCAACGCCATCGTGCCCGCCCTTATGACCTCGGGCAAGATTGATGTGCTGGCGCTGATTGGGTCGAGCCGGGTGGCCGACTCGCTCAAAAAGCTGCACCCCAAATCCAACCGCCTGCGGGCCGTGCTCGGGCTCGATGCCAAGAACGTGGCCATCATCATGCCCGACGCCGACCTGGATGTGGCCATCAAGGAATCGGTGCTGGGCTCGCTGAGCTTCAACGGCCAGCGCTGCACGGCCCTCAAGCTGTTTATGGTGCACGAAAGCATTGCCGAAGACTTTGTGCAGCGCCTCGCCGCCGAAATCAACAAGCTGAAGCCCGGCATGCCCTGGGACGAAAAAGTAAACATCACGCCCCTGCCCGAGCCGCAAAAGCCCGGCTACCTCGCCGAGGTCATCGCCGATGCCCAGGCCAAGGGTGCGCGCATCGTGAACGAAGGCGGCGGCACCACGGCCGGCCCGCTGGTGTACCCGGCCCTGCTCTACCCCGTGCAGGAAGGCATGAAAGTATGGCGCGAAGAGCAGTTTGGCCCGGTGGTACCGGTGGCGTCCTTTTTGCACGTTGATGAAGCCATTCAGTACATCATCGACTCCGACCACGGCCAGCAGGTGAGCATTTTTGGCTCCGAATCGCAGGAAGTGGCCCACCTGGTCGACCAGCTGGTGAACCAGGTGAGCCGCGTGAACATCAACGCCCAGTGCCAGCGCGGCCCCGATACCTTCCCCTTCACCGGCCGCAAAGACTCGGCCGAAGGCACGCTCTCGGTGAACGACGCCCTGCGTTCGTTCAGCATCCGCACCGTGGTGGCCACCAAGCAGACGGAGGCCAACAAGCAGATTCTGAATGACATCGTGGACGGCCAGGAAAGCAGCTTCCTAAGCACGCGGTTTATCCTGTAGTTCGCTTTTCTCGGTTAGCTAAAGACGCCTGCACCGAAAGAACGTCATGCTGAGCTTGCCGAAGCATCTCTACCGCAGTAGTAACATTGATTAGTTACGCGGGAGAGATGCTTCGGCAAGCTCAGCATGACGTTCTTTTTTTTGTGCAAACAGCTGTATGTTTTCCCTATCTATTGCTGCACCGTGGCTGCAGTTGCGGGCTTGGCTACGGCGTGCGCCTGGGGCAGGGTCAGCACGAATTCGGTGAAGGCGCCTTCTTCGGAACGGGCCACTAGGGTGCCGCCGTATCCGTTGGCAATGATGTCGTAGCTCAGCCACAGGCCCAGGCCGGTGCCTTCGCCGGGCGGCTTTGTGGTGAAAAACGGGTCGAAAATTTTGTCCATCACCGCCGGGGCGATGCCCAGGCCGTTGTCGCGCACGACCACCTCCACCTGCCCATTAAGGGAGCGGGTGCGCACCCCAATGGCTGGGGCATAGGCGCCACCGGTGGCCTCGGCCTTTTGGTGCACAGCATAAAAGGCGTTGGTGAATAAGTTGAGCAGCACCCGGCCCATCTCCTGAGGCACCACGTGCAGCTGGCCCAGGTGTGGGTCCAGGTCCAGGGTGCGGGCTACCGTGAACGTGCGGTGCCGGCTTTGCAGGCCGTGGTAGGCCAGGCGCAGATACTCCTCGCACAGGGCGTTGAGGTCCACGGTTTGGCGCTGGCCGTTTTCAGCGTGGCCGTGTTCCAGCATTCCCTTCACGATGGCCGCCGCCCGCCCGCCGTGCTGATGAATCTTGCGCAGATTCTGCTTCAGGTCATTAAACAACTCACTGGCCAGCACCAAGTTGAGGAACGGCTGCTGCTGCTCTTCCTCCAGCTCCGCCAGCAGCTCCAGGCTCAGCTCTGAGAAGTTATTGACAAAGTTGAGCGGGTTCTGAATTTCGTGGGCCACGCCGGCGGTGAGGGCCGCCAGGGCCACCATTTTCTCGCTCTGCACCAGTTGCGACTGGGTGGCTTTCAGGCGGGAGAGGGCATGGTCGAGGCGGTCGCGCTGGTGGGCAATCTGAGCGTTTTTCACGTTCAGCGTGCGGTTGGCCCGCTGCTTGAGGTAGATGTTGCGCCCCAACAGGCCCAGCACCAGCACCGTGCCCAGCAGGCCAGCAGGCCATACAACTGCTGGCGTTGCAGCAGGCGGGCCTGGGTGAGCAGCGCAATCTGGGCCTGCTTCTTTTCCAGGTCGTAGTTGTAGAACAAGGCGCTGGTTTTTTTCCGGGTTTCCAGTCCCGTGAGCGAATCCTGGTAGGCGGCCCACATGCGGTGGTAGTTGTAGGCCTGCTCGAACTGTCCGCGTCGGGCGTAGGCCTGGGCCAGCACGTCGCTGGCATTGCGCAGGGTTTCGTTGCTGCGCGTGGCCTGGCTCGCGGCTAGGCCACGGTGGGCCAGGACAATGGCACTATCGGGCTGTTTAGCAAGCAGGTAGGCGCGGGCCAGCGCCACCTCGGCCGGGTGCAGGTTGTAGGCATCCTTGCTGTCGCGGGCCGCAGCGCGGGCCAACTGGCCGTGGCGCAAGGCCAGCAGGTAGTCGCCTTTATCGGCATACAGCTGGGCCTGACTGGTTTCGTCAATGGTCACGCTGCGCAGGTCGCCCAATCGGCGGTTCAGCTCCACCGCCCGCCGGTAGTACCCCAGCGCGGTGGGCCATTTCTTCAGCTTTTGATACGTGTTGCCTAGCAGACTCAACGCCGCAGCTACAGTGGCCTTGTCGCCCTGCGCCTGCGCACTGCGGAGTGTGGCTTTGAGGGTGTTGAGAGCGCCGGAATAATTACCGAGCAGCAGGTAGGTGTTGCCAATCGTGATTTGCAGGCGCGTTTGGGTTATCCGGTCATGAGCTTGCTCGGCGTAGGGCAGGCCTTTGAGGGCAGCCCGCAGGGCCGCAGCCGGGTTCTCCTGCACCATCTCAATGAAGCTCACCTGCAGGTATGATACCCCCAAACCCTTAAAATCTTTGCGCTGGGTGAACAGCTCCAACGCTTGCTGGGTGCGGTGCCGGGCCTGCACGTAGTCGGAGTGCAGACGGTAGAGAGTCCCCAGCCGAATCAGGGCCTGGCCTTCGCCGCGCGGGTCGTTCAGCCGGCGGCTCAGTTGCAGGCCCTGCTCCAGCACCGCGATGGCCTGCGGTAAGTCAATCATCACCAATTCATTGCTTAGCGCCTGCAAGCGGCGCACTCGCATGGTGTCGAGCTGCGTTTGGGCCCGCAGCAACGACTGTAAGCTGTCGGCCGGACGCGTTTGGGCTGAGAGGGGCATGCAAAAGACGCCCCTACTAAGCAACAGCGCAAGGACAAGCCAGCGTCTCATTGGATGGATAGTCTAGAATCGGGGCCACCGTTGTTTACCTCCCCCCGGTGCTTCCACTAATTCGTCTGCAGCCCTACGAACCGGGTGGCTTATGGTCCTAAGCCCATTCAGGCACCAGGCCGTGGCAAGCAAGTAGCGAGCGACCCAGCAGGCTTATGGAATGGGCGGGTTGACAATAATCCCAAATGTGCCGGATATTTTGGCTGTCGGCGCCAGCGTTTCCGGTGGGTCTATGGGCGAAGTAGTTTCCATAACCGCCCGCCAAGGGCATTTCCCATTCACTGGCGCTGCATCCTGTACGGGCGCGCGATTTTTTTTACACTTGTGAATTTTTTCCAGGTCGTCGATAGCCTTATCAATATCATCTTTAGGCTTTGGCTTTTTCTTCTTGATTTCCCAATAGTTGATTATGGTATTATTGGGTTGCGGAGAACCCGTCACTTGCACCGTGAAGCGCGCCTCGTGCGGGTTGGCTGGGTCGGTATCATCCCGAAAAGAATACGTGAGGGGAGTGGTTGTCAATGGGGCAAAGGCTCCAGGCTGGGGATGTGTATCGTAGAATGCTTGGGCCTCACTCGTGCAGATATCTGTGGTAGTATAAAGGTGCTCGACAGAAGCTATTCTGGGCAGCTTGACAGTCATCAAATCGATACTCGGTGAGCCGCTATTACCGGCGCACTCTTCATGGCTCGGGGCTGGTTGGAAACGCAGGAGACGCCACTCACCAAGCACAGAGTGCTTAGAACTTTGATTAAATAATTTATAATTCAAATATGCAAATTATTTTATAAATATTTAATACTCAAGTTGCACTTAAAGCCAAGCTGCCGCAGGTATTCGGATTAACTGAGTGCTTAAACGCTCATCTGTGTTGCATTAAGCAATTGAATCGATGGCCGCACTACCTCCGATAAATCCGATGGTCGAGCCGGAACGGCTCCATAAATCGACTGCACTTTCAAAGCAGCTATTCTTTTGTCGTTCGCGTCTTTATTTTTATACCGGCCCGAAGCCAGCCATCCCGGCTAACAGTGCTCGGGTCTTCCAACTAAGCACTTATCTCTTCTTTCTCCGCATGAAAAAACACCTCCTCCTGATACCCTTGCTGGCCGCTGCCGTGTCCGGCTGCCCGTACAACTCTTTGAAAACGGCCGACTCCGGCAACAAGTCCGACCTGCTCTACACCGCCCTGGACACGACCGTGGCACCCGGCGACGACTTCTTCAGCTACGCCAACGGCACCTGGATTAAGAATAACCCAATTCCGGCTTCGGAGAGCAACATGGGCATCGGCAAGAAAGTCCAGGAAGAGGTGTATGCCCGCCTGCGCCAGACCAGCATGGAAGCGGCGAAAGCCAATGCCGCAGCCGGCAGCAACCAACAAAAGATTGGCGATTTCTGGGCCGTGGGGCTCGATTCGGTGAAGGCTGATAAGCTGGGCGCCGCGCCCATCAAGGCCGAGTTGGACCGCATTGCGGCCATGAAAACCGTGGCCGAAGTGCCCGGCGTCATTGCCCACGAAATCCCGCTGGGAGTGCGTGCCCTCATTGGCATCGGGGTGAGCCAGGACGATAAAAACAGTGAGAAAATGGTGCTGACCCTGCGCCAGTCCGGCCTGGGCCTGCCCAACCGGGACTACTACTTCAACACCGACTCGCGCACCGCCAACATCCGGGCCGAGTACGTGAAGCACGTGACCAACACCTTCCGGCTGCTGGGCCAGGATGCCACCACTGCCCAGGCCAACGCGGCCCGGGTAATGGCCCTGGAAACGAGCCTGGCCAAGTCCTCGCGCAAGCTCGAAGCCCTGCGCGACCCCTACGCCAACTACAACAAGATGAGCATTGCGCAGCTCAACAAGCTCACCCCCGGCCTGGACTGGAAAAACTGGCTCACCCAGATGGAATTCACCGGCGTGGACACGGTCATCGTAGGCCAGCCCGAGTTCTACCAGAACGCCGCCCAGCTGCTCCGGACCAAGCCGCTGGACGACTGGAAGGCCTACCTTACCTGGCAGCTCGCGCGCACGTTCGCGCCCACGCTGAGCAGTCAGTTTGTTGATGAGAACTTCCGCTTCTACGGCACCGTGTTGCGCGGCGCCAAGGCCATTCGGCCCCGCTGGAAACGCGTGCTCGACATGCAGGAGGATGCCCTGGGCGACGCCCTGGGCCAGCTGTTCGTGAAGGAATACTTCAAGCCCGAGACCAAAGCCCGCTACGATACGCTGGTAAAAAACGTGGTAGCCTCCTTTGCCGAGCACATCCAGAAAGTGGATTGGATGAGTGCCCCCACCAAAGTAGTAGCGCTGGAGAAGCTGCGTAAAATCACCCCCAAGGTGGGCTACCCCAGCAAGTGGAAAGACTATTCGGCTCTTACCATTGACCGCAGCTCACTGGCCGCCAACGTAATGCGGGCTAACCAGTGGCAGTACCGCTACGAGCTGAACAAGCTGGGCAAGCCCGTGGACCGCACCGAGTGGGGCATGACCCCGCAGACCTACAACGCCTACTACAACCCCAGCAACAACGAAATTGTACTGCCCGCCGCCGCCTTTGCCGTGCCCGGCCTGCTCGACGCCGACGCTGATGATGCGCTGGTGTACGGCTACGCCGGCGCCAGCACCATTGGCCACGAGCTGACCCACGGCTTCGACGACCAGGGCAGCCAGTTCGACGCCAAGGGCAACCTGCACGAGTGGTGGAGCAAAGAAGACCGCCAGCGCTTCAATCAGCGCGTGGCCGGCATCGTGAAGCAATTCAACGGCTACACCCTGCTCGATTCCCTGCACATCAACGGCGAGGCCACGGCCGGCGAGAACATTGCCGACCTGGGCGGCATCGTCATCGGCCTCGATGCATTCAAAAAGACCAAGCAGTACAAAGAGGGCAAGAAAATAAACGGCCTCACGCCCGTGCAGCGCTACTTTCTGGGTTACGCCCTGGGCTGGCAAAACCACACCCGCGACGAGAGCCTGGCCAACCAGCTGCTCACCGACGTGCACTCGCCGGCCCAATACCGCGTGAACGGCCCCATGGCCGATGTACCGGCCTTCTACGAAGCTTTCGGCATCAAGCCCGGCCAGAAGCTGTACCGGCCCGACTCAACCCGTGTTATTATCTGGTAACTGGCAACCACCTGACAGCCCACAAAAGAGCCCTTCCCTTAAAAGGAAGGGCTCTTTTGGGCTTTAATCTTTTCGACTTCTGTGGCTATGCTTTTTGCCATGGGCAGGCTCACCGTCACGTTGGTGCCGGCGCCGGGGCGGCTCTGGATAACCAGCGTGCCGCCGTGCCGGTGCACAAAAGCCCGGCAAAGCGCCAACCCCAGGCCCAGGCCGGTGGTGGTTTGGGGCATGACGGTGGCCTCGGGCAAGGCCGGGCCGCTCATGAGCGAGGCCACCGTGGCGGCATTCATGCCGGGTCCCGTATCGGTGCAGCTCAGGAGCACCATTTGGGCGTCATCGGGGTCGGGAGCGGCTTCGAGGTGCACATGGCCGCCGGTGGGCATGAATTTCAGGGAGTTGCCTACGAGGTTGCGCAGGATGGTGCGGGTCATGTTGCGGTCGGCCATCAGGCGCAGGTTGGCTGGGGCCGACAGGGTGATGTGCTGCCAACTGGCGGCCGCCGTGGTCTGGTACAGGGCCTGGCACTCGGCAAACAGCTCCGACACCAGCAAGGGCGCGGGCCGGTAGTCCAGCTCCCCGGTTTGGCTCACGGCCCAGTTCAACACGTTGTCGAGCAGGTGGTTGAGACTATCGGCTGCCTGGCGCACCAGCGCCGGCAAACGTGCCAGGCCAGCCTGGTCGTTTTGCGCGATGTAGGAATCAATCAGGCTGGTGACGCCCGCAAACGCCGTGACCGGCCCGCGCAGGTCGTGGGCCACGATGGCGTACAGCTTGTCTTTGTATCCCGCCACGGTGCGCAGCTCGGCCGAGGTTCGCTCCAAGGCCTGGTTGTTGGCGGCCAGGGCGGCCCGGTTGCGGCGCAGGTTGCGGTAGAAGTACGCTGTCACGAGCAGGCCAATGGCCAGCACGGCCACGGCCAGCACCAGCAAGCGGCTGCGCCACGCCTGCTCTTCGTTTTGCTGCGTGAGCTGGCGCATGCGGCGGGCCCGTTCCTGGGTCTCGTAGTTTACCTGGGCCGAGGCCAAAGTCTGAAAGGTTTGCCGGTTGTTGAGCGTGTCGTTCAGGTCCACGTAGCGCTGGTTCCACTCGTAGGCTTCCCGGTACCGTTCCTGGTCAGCCGCCTGAGCCGCCAAAATGCTGTAGGAGTCCAGCACGCGTTCGAGGTAATTGCTTCGGCGGGCTACTTTCAGGGCCTCGCGAACGGCTGCATCGGCACGCTCGGGCTGGCTGGTTTGCATGTAATACATCGCAAACATAATCAGTTGGTTGGCCTGGTTACGCACCGCGTGTTGCCGCTGGCTGATGGCCAGCGCCTGCGTAAGCAAACGGTTGACCCGGCCCATGTTGCCCACGCGCATCTGATACGTGGCCAGGCTGGAGAGGTAGGTAGACTGCGCCGTGGAGTCGCCCTCGCGCCGGGCCAGGGCCAGGGCCAGCGAGTCGTAGCGCATGGCCTGCGGGTACTGCTGCCGGAAGAAAAACAAGCTGCCCACGTTGCCCAGCAGCCGCATGCGGGTGTGGGCACTCACAGCTGGCTGCCCCGCCAGCTGCAACGCCCGCCGGTAGTGCTGCCAGGCCGTCACCGAGTCCCGCCGCTCGTGGTAGATGCTGCCCTGTGAGGTGTAAGTCCGGGCCAGGGCATCCACATCGCGCAGGCGCAGGGCCAGGCCTTGCGCTTCGGTTAGCAGCGTCAGCGCTTCCGGCCCATTGGATAGGTTGGCGTAGCAGCTTGCCAGATTCAGGAGGCTGCGCAGCAGGCCGGGCGCACGCTGCTTCTCGGGCAGTGTGCGGGCAAGGCCAACGGCCGCTTCGCCGTAGGGCAAGGCCCGGCTGGGCTGCTCGGCGCTGAGGGCCGTGGTCATGGCCTGCAACAGCCGCAGCCGGGTGGTGTCGGAAAGGCTGGTGTTCAGTTTTTGGCGAATGGCTTCCGTGCTGGACGGCATCGGCCGTTGCGCCGCGGCCCGCTCCGGAAAGGATAGCAGCAACCCTATGGCTAGCAGCCACATTGGCAAAAGTCCGGGCCACTTCTTGATTAGCTGCATAGGGCTAGCCAAAGATAGGCACGGGGCCACTAATGCCCACACTTTAGTGCCAGCCCATGCTTAGCAATTTATTTTGGAAACCCGGGCCTGGTGCCGGCCACCTTCAAAATCGGTTTTCAGGAAGGCCGAAACGATTTCGCGGGCCTGCTCTTCGCTCACGTAGCGCGCCGGCACGCACAGCACGTTGGCGTTGTTGTGCTGCCGGGCCAGGGCGGCCAGTTCGGGCAGCCAGGCAATAGCGGCCCGCACCTCTTCGTGCTTATTGGCCGTGATGCACACCCCGTTGGCAGAGCCACAGAGGAGAATGCCCTGCCCGGGCGTGCCCGCCGCTACAGCCGCCGCCAGCGGGTGCGCCACGTCGGGGTAGTCCATCGAATCGGCGGAATGCGTGCCAAAATCCTGCACTTCGTAGCCCTGGCCGACGAGCCAGGTACGGAGCATTTCCTTTTGGGCAAAGCCGGCGTGGTCGGAACCGAGAGCGAGTTTCATGGCAGTAAGGTTAACTGGACGGGTTCTGCTCCTGGGCCAGCTTGGCGTTGAGTCGGGCGGTATCGCCGCGCCGCACCGCTCGGGCAATATTGATGCTTAGCTCGTAGAGCAGCATAACGGGAATGGTCACAATGATTTGGGCGGTGATGTCGGGCGGGGTAATGACGGCAGCCAGCACCAGAATCACCACAATGGCGTGCTTGCGGTACATCTGCATTATTTCGGGCGTAATCAGGCCGGCTTTGGCCAGGAAAAACACCACCATGGGCAGCTCAAACACGAAGGCGCAGGACATGGTCATCGTGGTGAGCGTGGAGATGTAGCTCTGCATGTCAATCTGGTTTTCGATGGTGGGGTCCACCGTGTACGAAGCTAGGAAGTTGATGCTGAGCGGCGCGGCCACGTAGTAGCCGAACAAGAGGCCCAGAATGAACAAGATGGACACGAAGAACACGGCACCCTGCGAGTTTTTGCGCTCGTGCGGGTACAGGCCGGGCTTCACAAAGCGCCATATTTCCCAGAACAGGTAGGGAAACGCCAGTACAATGCCCACCATGAACGACGTGCTGATGTGCATGGCCAGCTGCCCGCTCATTTCGCGGTTTTGAATCACGAAGTTGACGCTGTTCTCGCATGGCTCGGTGGAGCCCATTATCTCGCCCAGCCGGCAGAAGGCCCGGTAGGTCCAGAAGTCGTTGCGCGAGGGCCCCAGAATCAGGTCATGAAACAGGAATTCCTTAGCGAAAAACGCCGCAGTGGAAAACACCACCACCGAAATAGCCGCCCGGATAACGTGCCAACGCAACGCCTCCAGGTGGTCGATAAAGGACATTTCGTGCTGTTCACCCAGCGGTTTACTTTGTTGCGGTTGAGATTGCACAGAGAATCGAGGGAAATATATAAATGGAAGGACAAGCTAAAAAAGAACGTCATGCTGAGCTTGCCGAAGCATCTCTACTGCGCAACTAATTTGCTTTAGTAATGCGGTATGGATGCTTTGGCAAGCTCAGCACGGCCGCCCGTTTATCAGGTGAGCTGCCTTCTTCAGTACGTAAAAACTACGCAAAAAGTGGGTAGTCCTGCAGCCAAGTGTTTACCTGCTGCCGCACTTGCCCGATGCGGGTGTCGTTGTCGTGGTGGGTGAGGGTTTCGTCAATCAGCTCCACAATGCGGCCCATGTCCGACTCGCCCAACCCCCGGGTAGTTACGGCGGCGGAGCCAATGCGGATGCCGCTGGTCACGAACGGCGACTTGTCGTCGAAGGGCACCATGTTTTTGTTGATGGTGATATCGGCCCGCACCAGCGTGTTCTCGGCCAGCTTGCCGCTCAGGCCTTTCGAGCGCAGGTCGATGAGCATGAGGTGGTTGTCGGTACCACCCGAGATGATGTTGTAGCCCAGGCCCATGAAGGCCTTGGCCAGCGCCTGGGCGTTGCGCGCCACTTGCTGGGTGTAGGTTTTAAAGTCATCGTTGAGGGCTTCGCCAAACGCCACGGCCTTGGCTGCAATCACGTGCTCGAGCGGCCCGCCCTGGGTGCCGGGAAACACGGCGCCGTCCAGCACAGCCGACATTTGGCGGATTTCGCCTTTCGGCGTTTTCAGGCCGAAAGGATTTTCGAAGTCCTTGCCCAGCATGATGAGGCCGCCGCGGGGGCCGCGCAGGGTTTTGTGGGTGGTGGTGGTCACCATGTGGCAGTGCTCAAACGGCGAGTTGAGCAGGCCGGTGGCAATGAGGGCCGAGGGGTGCGAAATATCGGCCAGCAGCAGGGCGCCCACCTCGTCGGCGGCTTCGCGCAGGGCGGCGTAGTCCCAGTCGCGGGAGTAGGCCGAGGCGCCGCAGATAATCATCTTGGGGCGCTCGCGGCGGGCAATTTCCTTGATTTTGGACCAGTCGATGAGGCCGGTTTCGCGCTCCACGCCATAAAAGCTGGGCACAAAGTACTTGCCTGAGAAGTTGACCGGCGAGCCGTGGGTGAGGTGGCCGCCGTGGCTCAGGTCGAAGCCCAGGATTTTGTCGCCGGGCTTGAGGCACGCCAGGAACACGGCGGCGTTGGCCTGCGCGCCGGAGTGGGGCTGCACGTTGGCCCAGGCCACGCCAAATAATTCCTTCACCCGGTCGATGGCCAGCTGCTCTACCTGGTCCACAATTTCGCAGCCACCGTAGTAGCGCTTGCCGGGCAGACCCTCGGCATACTTGTTGGTAAGCACGGAGCCCTGGGCGGCCATTACCTGTTCCGAAACATAGTTTTCGGAGGCAATAAGCTCCAATCCGTGGGTTTGACGGGTTTTCTCCTGAGCAATGAGGTCGAAAACGGCGGTGTCGAGAAGGCTGGCGGGGGCGACTGTTTGCATAAGCGTAAAGGTAACAGGTGAGGGGAGTTGCCAAGGCAGCAGCGGGCAGCTTTTGGGGAAGTGAAGAACGAATGGCGCGCCTGCTTGTTCAAAATGTGCGCGGCGGCAGCCCTTTGCGCAACCTCGTCTGCTATTTCCGTTGTTACTTGCCAGTGCCTTTGCCCCACCGCCATGTCCGCGCCCCTCGCCGAAACCCTTACCCAGCTGCGCGTCGGCAATCAGAAATTCCTGGTTGACTTTTACCAGCGCAGCCGGCACTTGTTTGCCCGTTGGGCGCAGCGCCAGTTCAAGCTGGAGGCACCGCAGGCCCACGCGCTGCTGCAGGATACCCTGCTCGATTTCTACGACCAGGTAGCCGACGGCCGCCTCACCCTCCTGCCCGCCGACCTGCGGGCCCACGTGTACGGCATGGCCCAGCAACGGCTCGACGCGCAAGTGCCCGCCAATGTGCCCCTGCCCGCTGCCGAGGCCAGCCGCCGCCAGCGCCTGCTCACCCAGTTCAACCAGCTGGGCGCTGACTGCCAGCAGGTACTGACGTACTTTTACTTCCGGGGCTACCACTTCGAGAAGATGGGTGGCAAAATGGGCTTCCCAAACGCCACCGTGGCCCGCCTGCAGAAAAGCACCTGCCTGCGCAAACTTTACGAGCTGCTGAAATGAGTTCGTCGACTCCCTCCCCCGACCTGCGCCCCTATTTCGACGACCTGGAACGCTTCGCGGATGGCCAGATGGCCCCGGCCGAACAGGAAGCATTTGAGCTGCGGCTGGAGCAGGACGAAGCCATGGCCGATGGCTACGCGGCCTACGAGCAGCTTACTGCCGACCTGCGCTGGGCAGCGGGCCACAACACCCTGCGCCTGCGCCTGCAAGCCCTGGACGAACGCATGAACCAGCGCGGCGACGCCCTGGCCCGCACCGAACAGCTGGTGAAGCGCCGCCGCCGCTGGGCTACGTGGGGCACTGTGGGCGGCTTGCTGCTGGTGCTGGCCACTGCTGTGGCCTTTTACCTGGTGCGCCCCGGCCGCGCCCGCCCCGCCCGCAACTGGGAGGCCTACTACCAGCCCGACCCCGGCCCCGCCGTGACCACCGGCTTGCTGCACAGCCGCCCGCTGCTCGGCGAAGCCCTGGACCAGTACCAGGCCGGCCACTACCCGGCGGCGCTGCACTCGCTCGGGCGCGTGTCGGCGGCCAGCGTGGGGGCCGATACCTTGCTGTACCTGCGCGGCCTAATTTTGCTGCGGCAAGGCCAGGGCGATGCGGCGCAGCTCTACCTGCGCCGGGTGGGCGACGAAGACAGCACCAGCGAGCTGGCCCGCCGGGCCCGCTACCACCTCGGCATGGCCCACTGGCAGGCCAAGGAGCCAATCGAAGCACTAGCCGAGCTGCGCGCCGTGGCCGCCGATGCGCAGAACCCCTATCAGGCCTCAGCCCGCAAAGCAGTGGCCGCCGGCGTATTGGTGCCCAAAGACTAGCACCCTGACATGGGTTGCTGGTTGTCAGTTTTGGATTATTAGTTATTAGACAAGGAGTTACCTACCTACCAATAACTAACAACAAGCAACTATCAACGAGCAACACCGCATCCCGGCTAGCGCTTGCCAATGGCGTAGGGAGGCTCCCGATTGGCTACTAGGTGGAGTTTCCAGGTGTCCAGGTTGAGGGCGACCAGGTGGGCCAGTTCGGGGTTATGGCGGTACACGCAACCAGTATCCAGGCCCAGTACGGCTGGCTTGGTTGCGGCCTTGGCGCGCACCTGCGCGGTGGGCGCGGGCACGTGGCCGTGTAGCAGGCGCTTGCCCTGTACACGGGAGGCATCGAAGACAAATTTCTTGATGTTGAGCATGGCCGAATGGTCGCAGCGCATCTCGGCGGGGGGCAGCGCGAAGTTGTAGCCCGCGTGCACCAGCAGAAAATCGGGCAGCTCTATTTCGTAGGGCAGCGCGTTTAGCCACGCCAGGTAGTGCGGCGGAATATCAGCCATGCGCCGCACGCCGAAGCTGCGTAGCGTGGGCAGCCGGCCCCGGGGGCCCAGCCAGTCCCAGCGCCAGCGCTGGCGGGCAGCATCAAGCAGGGCCTGGTCGTGGTTGCCGCGCAGGCAGTGCACGTGGTAGCCGCTGGCCTGCAGGTGCATGAGGTAGTCGAGCACGCCGCGGCTGTCGGGGCCTTTGTTCACGTAATCGCCCAGCAGGTAGAGCTCGTCCTGAAGAGTCAGGCGCAGCTCCTCTTCCACCAGATAGCGGAAGGTGTGCAGGCATCCGTGCAGGTCGGTGGTGGCAAAGCGGCGCACGGCAAAACAGAAATGCGAAGCGGAAAAAAAGCGTCATGCTGCACCGGGCAGCATGACGCTTTTATTTGAAAGTTGCGGGAAGCTTAGTGGCTGCCGTAGGTAGGACTGTCCAGCTCGGGCTTGTCCAGGTTGCGGTTGGGGTGAAGCAGGCCAGCATCCAGGGCCTCTTGCTCAAGCCGGTCCTGGGTGGCTTCGTCCCGCGTCAACACGGGCAAGTCGCCAGTGCCTTTGGGCAGGCCTTCGCCCGCCGAATTGTCTTTGTTCTCACCCGACTGCTGATTAGAATCATTGCTACTATTCGACATGATAAAAAGAGTTAGTGGAAGAAAATGTGAAAGGGGATACGGCTTCTGACCTTACCCTCCCGATAAGCAGGCGCGCTGCCTACTGGTCGATGGCCGTGTCGCTGGCGTTGGGGTCGTTTAGCTCGGCGTTGGTATCGGTGCCGGTGATGGGCGTGATGGGGCGGGGCTCCATCTGGCCCATACCCACGCGGGAATTGGGGTTGCGCATTTCGTCGAGGCCGGGGCGGCGGTCGTGGGCGTCCAGTTCGTCTACGGGGTGGCCCGAGGGAATGATGGTTCCGGAGTATTCATCCTCGGCGGGCATGTCCTGGTTGGGGCGGTCGGGGCGACCTTCGTCGCTGGAGCGCATGTTGTCGCGGGGCGGGCTCATGTCGTCGGCGGCTTCGTTCACGCTCAGTGCGGTTTCGCCGCCGGCGCTGTCGGTGCCAAATCCTTCTTTGCCGTCGCGGTTGCCAAAGCCGCCGCGGGCCGCTTCGTTTTTGGGAGGGTCGGCGTTGGGGATGTGGTGACCGGCCTCCATTTCTTCGTTGGTCGTGTCGTCGTTGATGACGCGAATGGGGCGATTGTTAGGGTCGATGGCCATGGGGAAGCGTGAAAAGGGTGATGAAGCAACTAGACATTGGTGTACTTTAGTTTGGCCGTTTGGGTTTACGTACCCGGCCGTACTTCCCCCGAAAGCCACAATCTTTCGGGCCCGCTGCTTTTGGCGGGCCGGGCCACGCTTCAGGCCCGCTCCGCTTTTTTATCTCAACTAGTATTCCCCGCCCTATGTGGACCGAAACCGACAACAGCCTGCGCCGCAGCTTCACGTTTGCTGATTTCAAAACCGCTTTTGCTTTCCTCACGGAAGTAGCGGCCGAGGCCGAGCGCCTCGACCACCACCCCTGGTTCAGCAACGAGTACAACACCGTTGAATTCCGCCTGCGCTCCCACGATGCCGGCAACACCATAACCCAGCGCGACCGCCGCCTAGCGGCGGCGATTGACGCGGCCGCCGCCCGGCACGCGGGCCAGTAAGTTCCGGAAATAACATTCCCAGCTCATCGCTCCCTGCTGCCCGCCCGCCGATAACCGCGCCCGGAACCGGCCTACCTTTGCCCCATGCCCAACACGGTCCTTTACCTCGTGCCCACGCCCATTGGCAATCTGGAAGACATTACGCTGCGGGCCATCCGCATTCTGGGCGAAGTGGGCACGGTGCTGTGCGAAGACACCCGCACCAGCGGCCGACTAATGCAGCATCTGGGCATCAAAAAGCCGCTGCTCTCCTACCATCTGCACAACGAGCACCAGCAGGTGCCGCGCCTGCTTGACCGCTTGGCCAAGGGCGAAACCATGGCGCTGATATCGGACGCCGGCACGCCCGGAATTTCGGACCCGGGGTTTCTGTTGGTGCGCGAGTGCTTGGCGCAGGGCTTGGGCGTGGAGTGCCTACCCGGCGCTACGGCGTTTGTGCCAGCCCTGCTCAAGTCGGGCTTTGGGGCCGAACGGTTCACGTTTGAAGGGTTTTTGCCGGTGAAGAAAGGCCGGCAGACCCGGCTGCGGGAGCTGGCTTCAGAGACCCGGACCATGATTTTTTACGAGTCGCCGCACCGCATTGTGAAAACGCTGGGCCATCTGGCCGAGGTGCTGGGCCCGGAGCGGCCCGCCTCGGTGAGCCGCGAGCTCACCAAATTATTTGAAGAAACCGTAACCGGGACGCTGGCCAGCCTGGAGGCTGATTTCGCCGCCCGTCCCACTATCAAAGGAGAAATTGTCGTTGTCGTCGAAGGAAATCTTGCCCCGCCCGTCCGTGAGCCCCGCCCCGGCCGCGAAGACCGATACCGCCGTACCGATGAAGACGATGCCGATGACGTTGCCGCCGAGGACTAGCCGCATGCGTCCGGCGGTGCTGGCCGTGCTGGGCGCCCTGCTCCTGTGGGGCGGCTGGGCCCCGTGGCCCACGGCCTGGCTGGTCCCGTTGTTGTTCATCGGCTGGGTGCCCTACCTGCTCCTGGAGCGGCAGCTCACGCTGCAGGGCGCCAGCAAGCGCACGGTGTTCGGCTACACCTACCTGTTTCTGGTGCTCTGGAACGCCCTCACCACGTGGTGGGTGAGCTACGCCGAGCTCACGGCCGGCATTGCCGCCGTGGTGCTCAACGCCCTGCTCATGTGCCTGCCGCTCATGGCATTCCGCCAAACCAAGAAGCGGCTGGGCAGCCGCGTAGGCTACGCCTCGCTGCCCATTTTCTGGATTGCTTTCGAGCAGCTGCACCTGCACTGGGACCTCACCTGGCCGTGGCTCACGCTGGGCAATGGCTTTGCCGCCGCGCCGCAGTGGGTGCAGTGGTACGAGTACACCGGTTTCCTGGGCGGCTCGGTGTGGGTGTGGGCCGTGAACCTGTTGATATTCTGGGCGTGGTGGGGCCGCGGAGGCGTGCCGTTCTGGAACATTGCGGGACCGCGCCGGTGGCGCTGGGCCATGCCCATTCTGACGATGTGGATACCCTTCACCATTTCAACCGTTATCGGCCGTAACTACCAGGAAAAAGGGCCTACGGCTGAAGTAGTGGTGGTGCAGCCCAACCTCGACCCGTACGTGGAGAAGTTTGAGGGCGGCGCCAAATTCGTGCCTTACGACGAGCAACTGACCCGGCTGCTGAGCCTGACCGAGCAGAAGCTCACGCCGCAAACGCGCCTCGTGCTCTGGCCCGAAACCGCGCTGGAAGAGTCTTACTGGCAAAACACGATAGACAGCAACTACAAGATTCTGCGTATTCGCGAGTGGCTGCGGCGGCACCCCGGCGTGTCCGTGCTCACGGGCATCACGACCATCGATTCTTACCCTAATAAGGAGGGAGCCAGCGAGACCGCCCGCTACCGCGACGACCTGGGCTACTACGACATTTTCAACACCGGCGCCTATTTCGCCACGGCCGCCGCGCCCATTGCCTTCTACCACAAGTCGCGGCTGGTGCCGGGGGTCGAGAAGATTCCGCCCCTGCTGGCGTCGGTCATTTCCCACATCGATTTGGGGGGCACGGTGGGCAGCGTGGGCAGCCAGCCCGACCGCACCGTCTACCCGGCCCCTCCGGGTGCCCCGGCTCTGCGCGTAGCTCCCATTATTTGCTATGAGTCCATTTACGGCGACTTCGTGAGCGAGTACGCGCGCAACGGCGCCACGCTGCTCAGCGTGATTACCAACGACGCGTGGTGGCACGATTCGCCGGGCTACCGCCAACTCTTCAGCTACGGGGTTCTGCGCTGCATCGAAACCCGCCGCGACCTGGCCCGCTCGGCCAACACGGGCTTCACCGGCTTCATCAACCAAAAAGGCGAGGTGATTCAGCGCGAGCAAGCCTGGATTCCCACCGCCAGCCGGGCCACCGTGCACCTGAATGACGAGTTGACGTTCTACGTGCGCTTCGGCGAGCTCATTGGGCGCGGCGCGCAAATTCTGGCGGTGCTGCTTTTGATGGTTGCCATTGTGCAGGGCCAGCGCCAAAAACAGTTGGCTCGTTAGGCAAACTCCCCTCCTTTTTTAAGGAGGGGACACTCACGCGAAGCGTAAGCTGGGGTGGTTACCCTCGTTGCACGACACCCGAACAACTGGCGATGGAGTTGTTCGCCCATCGTTCAACGACTTCACCACCCCCGTCCGAGCCGTTGGCTCGAACATCCCCTCCTTAAAAAAGGAGGGGAGTTTTTTCTTTCTGCCTCCTTCCCATGACTCCTGATTTTCCCCAACTTTCCCTGCGTCTCGCGGCGCTTTGCCGCACCACGGCCCAGTTCATCCGCCAGGAGGCGGCCACCTTCGACCGGGGCCGAATTGAGCACAAGGGCGTGCACGACCTGGTGAGCTACGTGGACCAGGAAACTGAGCGCCGGCTGGTAGCGGGCCTGCGTGAGCTGCTGCCCGAAGCCGGCTTTATTACCGAAGAAGGCACCGCCGGCCCCGATTCGCACACCGAAGAATTCATCTGGATAATTGACCCGCTGGATGGCACCACCAACTTCGTGCACGGCCTGCCCGTGTACTCCATCAGCGTGGCCCTGCTGCACCGCAAAGAGCTGGTGGTGGGCGTAGTGCACGAAGTAAACCGCGACGAGAGCTTCCGGGCCGTGCGCGGCGGCGGCGCCTTTTGCAACGACCTGCCCATCCGCGTAACCGACATTTCGCTCCTCAACGAATCCCTCATTGCCACGGGCTTTCCCTACAAGGACTTTGGCCAGATGAATACCTACCTGCAGGTGCTGGGCGCGTTCATGAGCCGCAGCCACGGCGTGCGCCGGCTGGGCTCCGCCGCTGTGGACCTAGCGTATGTAGCGGCCGGGCGCTGCGAGGGTTTCTTCGAGTTCAACCTCAATTCGTACGACGTGGCCGCCGGCATCTTGCTGGTGCGCGAGGCGGGCGGGCACGTCACCCAGTTTCTGGCAGATGGCGACCCCGTGTTTGGCCGCGAAGTGGTGGCCAGCAACGCCCACGTGCACCGCGAGATGCAGCAAACCATTGGCGAGTTCTGGGCCTAGGCACGCGGCCCAAAGCGCTGGGCACACCACTCGGGTTTAGTAATTTTGTAAACCATTCTTTTTCCACTGCAGTTACCCTGGTATGATGCTGCTCGCCCTTACCGCCGTCGAAATTCAATATTTCCTAATTGGTGCCCTCTTTGTAGCCGCTGCGTTCTATGTGGGCCGCATTTTCTGGCGGGCGTTTTTTAGCAAGACGGCGGCTGGCTGCGCCAAGGGCTGTGGCGGCGCCTGCGGCAGCCTGGATGTGAACCAATTGCAGCGCACCATTGAGGCGCGAAGCACTACGCGAACCGGCCGCTAGCGGCGCTCGCGCCTTCCCACGCATTTTATTCAGCTTTGTATAACCCGCCCCCGCCCCGGCTCCGTATAGCCGGAGCGGGGGCGGGCGGCGTTTGCGCCGTTCCGTTCCGCCTTTCACTTTCCAACACACCACCGCCATGCAGGACAAAGAAGAAGAACGCTCACTCGTGAACGTTGAAAACAAGCTGAATAAGGATGGCTTCACTCAGGATTTTACCGTGCGCGACGGCCGCATGCAAACCATTGGCGACGACTCGAGCAAGAGCTACGCGCCCGATGAAGTAACCATCGTTGATTTTTACCGCTTCGAGGGCGAAAGCAACCCCGATGACATGTCCATTCTCTACGCTCTGGAAATGGCCGACGGCGTGCGCGGCACCATCTCCTCGGCCTACGGCACTTACGGCGACACCGATGCCTTCGAGTTCCTCAAGCAAGTAGAGGACTTGGGCAAAAACCTAACGAAGAATCACAAATAGCCTTACTCAGGCTATTCGAAGCGGGGGATTGTTGGTGGCGGACATGCGATGTTCGAGGCCGGCAGTCCTCCGTTTGCGTAGCGGGCAGGCCAAGCCAGATTACCCTGGGTTAGCCCCACACTTTGGTGCCTTCCGAGCAATTGCGACACATGTCAATCTGGTCACGGCCCTTGAGCAGGCTGCCGCGAAACTGCTGGTACTTGGGGCCGCGCCAGAGCTGCCGGAAGGTTTCGGTTTTCAGGTCGCCTTGGCGGTATTCGGCGTCTTTGTCGAAGCAGCAGGGCACCACCAGGCCGTCCCAGGTGATGACGCACGAGTGCCACATTTTCCAGCAGTGGTCTACGAGTTTGTTCTTCAGACTCCAGGTACCGTTGGCGTTGTTCTGGTACCGCGAGTAATAGTCGATGGTCGGAATAAGCGGCGAGCCGTGCTGGTGGTCGTAAATCTGCGCGGTCTTGAACCACACGTCGTCCACGCCCAAGGCTTCGGCCAGCTGCTTGGCATCTTCAATCTGGTGCTCGTTCGGCCGCACCACCAGAAACTGAAAGATGATGCGCGGCGTGCTCAATTTAAGCTCCTTACGCCACTTCACCACGTTGCGCGTGCCTTCCAGCACCTTCTCCAGCTTGCCGCCCACGCGGTACTGCTGGTATACCTCCTGGGTGGTACCGTCGAGCGAGATAATGAGACGGTCGAGCCCGCTTTCCACGGTGCGCCGCGCATTTTCGTCGTTAAGGTAATGGGCGTTGGTGCTGGTGGCCGTGTAGATGCCTTTGCCCGCCGCGTACTTCACCAATTCCAGAAACTGCGGATGCAGATACGGCTCGCCCTGAAAATAAAAAATCAGGTACCACAGCCGGCTGGCTACTTCGTCGATGGTGCGCTTAAACAACTCTTCCGGCAGCATGCCCGTGGGCCGCGTGAAGGAGCGCAACCCGCTGGGGCACTCCGGGCAGCGCAGGTTGCAGCTGGTGGTGGGCTCGAAGCTCAGGGCCATGGGCAGGCCGCGCATCCGGGCCTTGCCGGTCATTTTACTTAGAATGTAAGAACCTACAACTTGGGCGGTATTCCAGACGCGAAGCGGCGTGGCTTTGGATAAAACATTCAGGCCGTCGGCGAGCAGGGACATAGAAACGGGGTAGAAAGCCCTAAAAATAAGTCATCCTGAGCGGAGCAAAGGACCTTATCGCGTCAGAACAAGTGGCGCTAGAAATATTCTAACGGCTTTTCTTGCGTGATAAGGTCCTTCGCACCACTCAGGATGACTTATTTTATTAACGCGCTATTTCTTCGTGGTCGGAAATTCGATGGCGCTGGTGTAGGTACTGGCCTTGCCAAACGACTGGTTTATCTCGTCAATGGCTGCGCGGCTGCTCAGTCGTTTCGGCTTGGTGTTGAGGAAGGTACCGTCCTCGCCTACCAGCATATAGGTGGGCACATCCTGCAAGGCGTAGTCCTGGGCCAAGGTCGAGCTCAGCCCGCCGCTGGGCACCCGCACCTGCACACCGGGCAGTTTTTTCACGTTCACGAGCTGGCGCCAGGCCTGTTCGTTTTCGTCGAGCGCAATATTGATAAAGGTGATGTTCTTGCCTTCAAACTTGCGAATCAGCTCCTGCGCGTAGGCCAGGTCCCGCAGACAAAGGCCGTTGGTGGTCTTCCAGAAGTTCAGATACACCAGTTTGCCCACGTAGTCGTGCAGATGCACCGTGTCGCCATTCGCGGTGGGCAGTTTGAAATCGGGGGCCGGGGCACCGATGGCAAAGTCCTTGAGCCGGTTGAAATCGGCTTGCAGGATGGCATAATACTGGTTCTTAGGGTCGTAATTGCGGAAATCATCCAGCATTGCCGCCGACTGCTTCACGTGCCCAAACCGGAACGACTCCTGCAGGATGCGCCCCAGAATAATGGCGCGGGTGGGGCCAGTGAGCTTTCGGCTGGCCAACGCGTAAGAAGCCGGGTAGAAATCCGGGTCGGAACGCTGGCGCTTCTCCTGGGCCACCGAAAAATGCACGTAGTTCAGCAGGAACTCATGGTACAGCTCGCTCTGCAACGCATTGGGTTCGTTGAGCAAGCCCGGCTCACGCAGGAAGTTGTAGTAGGTAGGCTCTATTTTCAGGCGGCCCTCGGTGTTTACCACCTGCTCGCGCAAGTCCTGGTAAGTCAGCCGGTCGTTGGCGTAGGAGTAGACAACTTCGGCGTGCGCGTAGTTGTAGAAGTCCTGGGTAAACGACTGCTTAGCTGAGTGGTCTTCCAGAAACTCCAATTCGTGCTTGCGGCGGTACTCCAGAAAGGAAAGGAAAGGCGCTTCATAGAGTTGAATGTTGTCGGGCAGAACCTGAAAACCGTCGTTTTCCACAAATTGCGCATCGGCCTCTACTAGGTAGTTGTTGGCGTTGGCAGCCTGCTGCCGGTGGCGCTGCTCATCGGTGAGGTTGCCGCGATTACGCAGCTTGGTGGCAAAGCCCGTAGGCACATCGTTGGGCTTGAATTTCAACGTACCTGACATGTCAGCGCCCTTAAATCGCACGTCGATGTCGGTGCCATTATCCAGATATAATGGGGCCACGTCGTCGCCATACACGAAGTCGGCCTTGGTCGAGCCGCTCACAGGTATCACCAGCTTAAAGTCGCCTTTCTCGCCAATTAGCGCCCGAACGATTCTTTCGCGGGGGTCAAGCGGGTTTTCGCGGAGTGCAACGGATACCGAATCGGTGGTGGGGCCGCTGATGCGGCCGGTGAGAACGGCCGTTCCCATGGGCACGGGGGCGCTGGGGCGGGCGGCGGGGCGGACCACTGCGGGCGCAGCAGGAGCCGTAGCGGCGGGCGCAGCAGCGGGCATTTGCTGAGCCGATGCTGGCACCGATTGCGGCTGCGGTTTTGCGGCGGGCGTCGCCTTTGTCGCAGTCGCGGTTTTTTTGACTGCGCCGGGGGCAGTGCTGCGCTTGGCTGCACTTTTCGGGGCCGCGGTTTTCTTCTGAACCACGGCCGGCGACGTTGCCTTGCTTTGCGCCTGCCCCAACAGCGGTGCCGCTAGCAGAGCCGTGCCCAGCAGATAGCGCGCGTAGGTGATGAAGGATGACATCATACTCACAAAAAACTAGAAATCGGTGGGGCCACCGACTGTTGACCTGCGACCTGAAAAATGCTACTGACTGCTGATTTTGTATGGAATTCGCGGTAAAAGACTATCAGCTGTCCGAAGATAAGGCATTTTAGTTTATAAAATCCAAATCAGCTGAATATCATTTTTCAAGCAGTTGTGCTTGTTGCTCTGGCATCTCCGGTTTGGGCTTGCACTCAGCAACTGATAATCCGTCTGCTATTCGATTAGCCGAATAAACCGTCGAGCACTTCGTCGAGCCGGCTCACGGCGTGAACTTTCAAACCGAAACGGGCGAGGTCCAGTCCTTTGCCATTAAACTGCGACACGTACATCTCCCGAAAGCCCAGTTTTTCGGCCTCAGCCAGGCGCTGGTCGAGGCGCGACACGGCACGGATTTCGCCGCTCAGGCCCACCTCCGCGGCCAGGCACACATTGCCGGGAATGGGCACGTCGTTGAGGGAAGAAACCACGGCCGCGCACACGGCCATGTCCAGGGCGGGGTCGTCGAGGCGCAGGCCGCCGGCAATGTTCAGGAACACGTCGTGCTGGCCCAGGCGCAGGCCGGCGCGCTTCTCCAGCACGGCCAGCAGCATTTGCAGGCGCTTGGCGTCGAAGCCGGTGCTGCTGCGCTGCGGGGTACCGTAGGTGGCGGGCGTTACCAGGGCCTGCACCTCCACCAGCAGCGGCCGGTTGCCCTCCAGCGTGGCCCCAATGGCCATGCCGCTCAGGCTCTCGCCCCGCTGCGAGAGCAGGATTTCGGAGGGGTTGCTCACCTGGCGCAGGCCATCGCCCTGCATTTCATAAATGCCCAGCTCCGAGGTGCTGCCGAAGCGGTTTTTGGTGGTGCGCAGGATGCGGTAGCTCATGTGCCGGTCGCCCTCAAACTGCAGCACAGTATCCACCATGTGCTCCAGGATTTTGGGGCCGGCAATGCTGCCGTCTTTGGTAATATGGCCGATGAGCAGCACCGGCGTGCTGGTTTCTTTGGCAAACTTCAGGAACTCGGCCGTGCACTCGCGCACCTGGCTCACGCTGCCCGCCCCGCTTTCCACCAGCGTGGAGTGCATGGTCTGGATGGAGTCAATGACGAGGATGTTGGGCTGCACCTGGTCAATCTGCCGGAAGATGTTTTGGGTGTTGGTTTCGGTGAGGATGTAGCAGCCGGAATGCTGGCCGTCGGCCATGCGCTCGGCCCGCATTTTTATCTGTGCTTCGCTTTCCTCGCCGCTCACGTAGAGCACCTTCATTTGGCGCAGACTCAGGGCAATTTGCAGCATGAGCGTGCTTTTGCCAATGCCGGGCTCACCGCCAATCAGCACGATGGAACCGGGCACGAGGCCGCCGCCAAGCACGCGGTTCAGCTCGCCGTCGGGGGTGATGATGCGGGGCTCGTCCTCGGCCAGAATATCACCCAACGGCACCGACTTGGCGGCCTTCTTGAGGTTGCCGCCGGGCACGGTGCTGGCGGGCTTCCACTGGCCGGTGGTGGTGGCCACGGTTTCCTTTTGAATAACTTCTTCGACGTAAGTGTTCCACTCGCCACAGGACGGGCAGCGGCCTATCCATTTCGACGATTGCGCACCGCAGGATTGACAGAAAAAAACAGTTCTCGCTTTGGCCATATACAGAGGAGCCAGCTGCTAGTCAGCCGGCTTTAGATAAGGGTTTTAAAACCGAAAAAGTGCCAGCAAAAAGGTCATTTGGCGCCTGCAAAGCTACTTATTGTCTTCAGCGGCTCACCCACAATCACCCAAAGCCGCAGCGCACCCAACGCAGGGCGCCTAACGAAGAATGAGGAATGCAAAACCGACCAGTAGGCCCGGATTTTGCATTCCTCATTCGTCGTTAAATGCCGCTGCTACTCGGCCATTACCAGCTGCTCGGGCAGGTGCATCAGGTAGTCGCCGTAGCCGCTTTTGCGCAGCGGCGCGGCAATGGCGCGGAGCTGGTCGGCGTCGATGAAACCCTGGCGGTACGCCGCTTCTTCAATGGAGCCCACCTTCAGGCCCTGGCGCTGCTCAATTACTTTCACAAACTCGCCGGCCTGCATCAGGCTCTCAAAAGTGCCGGTATCGAGCCAGGCGGTGCCCCGGCCCAGAATGCCCACTTTCAGGGTGCCGCGCTTGAGGTACTCGCGGTTCACGTCCGTGATTTCGTACTCGCCGCGGGGGCTCATTTCGAGGTTCTTAGCTATTTCCACCACGTCGTTGTCGTAGAAATACAAGCCAGGCACGGCGTAGTTGCTCTTGGGCTTGGCCGGCTTTTCCTCAATGCTCAGGGCTTTGTTGTTGCCGTCGAACTCCACCACGCCGTAGCGTTCGGGGTCGTGCACGTGGTAGGCGAACACCACGCCGCCCTGGGGGTTGTTGTTCGATTTCAGCAATTCCTCCAGGCCTGCGCCGTAGAAAATGTTATCGCCGAGCACCAGCGCCACCTTGTCCTGACCGATGAAGTCAGCGCCGAGCACGAAGGCTTGCGCCAGTCCATTGGGTACTTCCTGCACCACGTACTGGAAATCGCAGCCCAGGTTCTTGCCGTCGCCCAGCAGTTTCTTGAACTGCTCCTGGTCGTGGGGCGTGGTGATAATCAGCACTTCCCGAATACCAGCCGACAGCAAAATGCTGAGCGGATAGTAAATCATCGGCTTGTCGTATACGGGCATGAGCTGCTTGCTCACGGCCAGCGTGAGCGGATGCAGGCGGGTGCCGGAGCCGCCGGCGAGAATAATTCCTTTCATGAGCGCAAGGTTTCGCTAAGTTTAAAAGTTAAGTTTCGCTGCGTTTTTGAACACTGCCGATTTCGCGAAACTTGTTTTTCAACTTCGCGAAACCTTGCGCGCTAATTACGTTCCTGGATAAATGTCTGGTTGGCCTTAAACCACGCCAGCGTCTGCTTCAGGCCTTCGCGAATACGGATTTGCGGCTGGTAGCCCAGCAGCCGGTTGGCCTTCGAGATATCGGCCAATGAGTCCCGAATGTCGCCGGGCCGGTCGGGGCCGAACTTGGGCGCCAGGTCCGAGCCGGCTTCCTCGCGCAGGATGTCATACATCTGCACCAGCGAGGTGCGGTCGCCCACGGCGATGTTGTAGACCTGGCCCAGCGCCTCCGGGTTCGTCACGAGTGCGGCGCGGATATTGGCTTCCACGCAGTTTTCCACGAAGGTGAAGTCGCGGGTCTGGCCGCCGTCGCCGTTGAGCGTGGGCGCCTGGTTCTGCAAAATGGCGTCGATGAACAGCGGAATCACTGCCGCGTAAGCTCCGCCCGGGTCCTGGCGCGGACCAAAGATATTGAAGTAGCGCAGGCCGATGATTTCCATGCCGTAGGTGCGGGCGAATACGTCGGCATACAGCTCGTTGGCATACTTCGTGACGGCGTAGGGCGACAGCGGCTTGCCAATCCGGTCTTCCACCTTGGGCAGGCCGGGGTGGTCGCCGTAGGTCGAGGACGAGGCCGCGTACACGAAGCGTTTCACGCCCGCGTTTTTGGCGGCCGTGAGCATCTGCACGAAGCCGCCCACGTTCACGTCGTTGCTCAGCACCGGGTCGTTGATGGAGCGCGGCACGGAGCCCAGCGCCGCCTCGTGCAGCACCACATCCACCCCAGCACAGGCGGCGGCACAAACGGGCGCGTCGCGGATGTCCCCGTCCATGATTTCCAGGGCCGGATTATCGGCGAAGAGCGCCAGGTTTTTGCGGAAGCCGTTGGAATAGTCATCCAGCGTGCGCACCTTTTTCACGCCGTATTTCAGCAGGTACTCCAATAGGTTGGAGCCAATGAAGCCCGCGCCGCCCGTGACGAGAAACGTTAAGTTGTCGAGCGGCTGCTCGTGGAAAGGATTTTCGTACATTTTATTACTATTAATCAGCACGTCATGCTGAGCGTAGTCGAAGCATCTCTACCTCGATAGTATTTCAATCGGCCCAATAAAGCGATAAAGATGCTTCGACTGCGCTCAGCATGACGGTTTTTTTATTCCTCTACCGCCCAGCGTATTGCTGCTTGTTATAATCCTGGTAAGAGCCGCTGGTTACGTGGTTCAGCCACTCCTCGTTTTCGAGGTACCAATCCACGGTTTGGGCCAGGCCTTGCTCGAAGGTCACGCTGGGTTTCCAGCCCAGTTCGTTCATGATTTTGCTGCTGTCGATGGCGTATCGCATGTCGTGGCCGGCGCGGTCCGTCACGAACTTGATGAGCTTGCGCGAGGTGCCGGGTGACTGGCCGGTTTTCTCGTCCACTACGTCGCAGAGCAACTCAATAAGCTTGAGGTTCTGCCACTCGTTCACGCCGCCGATGTTGTAGGTTTCGCCGGCTTTGCCGTTGTGGAACACCGCGTCAATAGCTGTGGCGTGGTCTTTCACAAACAGCCAGTCGCGCACGTTTTCGCCTTTGCCGTACACAGGCACCGGCTGACCGGTGCGCAGGCGGTGGATGGCCAGCGGAATCAGCTTCTCGGGGAAGTGGTTGGGGCCGTAATTGTTCGAGCAGTTGCTCAGCTTGATGGGCAGGCCATACGTGTGGTGCCAGGCACGCACAAAGTGGTCGGAACTGGCTTTGGAAGCCGAATATGGCGAGCGGGGGTCGTAAGAAGTCTCCTCCGTGAACATCTCGGGGCCGAAGTCCAGCGAGCCGTACACCTCGTCGGTGCTCACGTGGTAGAACACGTGGCCGTCGTAGCCACCGGGCTGCCACAGGTTGCGGGCCGCGTGCAGCAGATTCACGGTGCCGATGACATTCGTTTTCACGAAGGCCATGGGGTCGGTGATGCTGCGGTCTACGTGCGACTCGGCCGCGAGGTGAATCACGGCGTCGGGCTCCTCGTTGGCAAACAGCTGGTCGACAAACGACTGATCCGAAATATCGCCCTTGATGAAGCAGTAATTGTCTGCGTTTTCAATGTCGCGCAGGTTCTCCAGGTTGCCGGCGTACGTCAACGCGTCGAGGTTGAGAATCTGGTAGTTCGGGTACTTAGTTACGAACAACCGAACTACGTGGGAGCCGATGAAGCCGGCGCCGCCGGTGATGAGAATTTTCATAGGATTTAATGGTTTGTCATGCTGAGCAGAGCCGAAGCATCTCTACCGCAATACTAAAATTGATTGCTTGTGCGGTAGAGATGCTTCGGCAAGCTCAGCATGACGTTTTGATTACTTCTTATCGGCCAGTGTTTGCTGCCACTTCCAGGAACTGGCCAGCGAATCGAGCAACGACGTTTCGGTTTTAAAACCCAGAACTTCCGCGGCCTTGGTGGCGTCGGCGTAGATGGCGGGCACGTCGCCGGGCCGGCGTGGACCAATGCTGTAGTTCAGTTTCTGGCCGCTGGCCTGCTCGAAAGCCTGCACCACTTCCAGCACCGAATTGCCATGACCCGTGCCCACGTTGAAGGTTTCGACGGTGTCGGTGGCCTTGCGGTCTAGCAGGCGCTGCACGGCCACCACGTGGGCTTTGGCCAGGTCCACTACGTGAATGTAGTCGCGCACGTTGGTGCCGTCCGACGTGTCGTAGTCGCTGCCATTGATGGTCAGTTTCTCGCGAATGCCGGCCGCGGTTTGGGTGATGAACGGCACGAGGTTGTTGGGCACGCCCAAGGGCAGCTCGCCAATCCGGGCCGATTCGTGCGCCCCGATGGGGTTGAAGTAGCGCAGCAAAATGGTGCGGAGCTTGTTGTCCGGCGCCGCCGACACATCGTGCACGATTTCCTCGCACATCTGCTTGGTGCGGCCGTAGGGCGAGGAGGCCGGCTTGGTGGGCGTTGCTTCCGTCACGGGCAAGGCATCGGGAACGCCATACACGGTGCAGGACGAGGAAAACACCAGGTTTTCAACGCCAAACTCGGGCATTACCTTCAACAAAGTCAGCAGCGAGCCCACGTTGTTCTGGAAGTAAGCCAGCGGCTTTTGCACCGACTCGCCCACAGCCTTGAAGGCGGCGAAATGAATGACGCCGGCGATGTCGCTTTCCTGCTTCAGCACCCAGCGCAGCGCGTCGGCATTGGCGCAGTTGATGTCGTAGCACCGTACCTCGTAGCCCAGAATGGCCCGCAGCCCTTCCAGCACCGACTCCTGCGAGTTGCTGTAGTTGTCGATGAGCACCGGCTCGTAGCCAGCCTGCGCCAGCTCAACCACCGCATGCGAGCCAATGTAGCCCGCGCCACCTGTCACGAGAATTTTCATATTGTTAGCCATTAGCTGAAAGCCATTAGCTGTCAGCTTTTTATCAACTGCCGCTCCCAGATGGAGCTAACAGCTAAAAGCTTGCAGCTAACAGCCAAATAATTACAGGCTCCAGTATTGCAGGTCCTTCATTTTGCCGCGGTACAGGCCTTTGATGTCTACGAGTACAGCGTTGTCGGCGGTAATGGACTGGAAGTAGGCCTCGTCTTTGGCGGCATACGGGGCGTGGCTCACGGCCACAATCACGGCATCGTAGTCGGTGCGCACGTCGTCGTTGTGGGTCAGGCGGAAGCCGTATTCGTGGTGCAGCTCGTCGGAGCTGGCGTGGGGGTCCACGATGTCAACGTTAACGGAGAAGTTCTTCAACTCCTGGATGACGTCGGCCACTTTGGAATTGCGGATGTCTTCCACATTTTCCTTGAAGGTGGCGCCCATCACCAATACGCGGCTTTTGGCCACGTCCTTGCCCTTCTTAATCATCATCTGCACCGTTTTGCGGGCGATGTAGGCGCCCATGTTGTCGTTGGTGGTGCGGCCCGAAAGAATGACTTTGGCATCGTAGCCCAGCTCCTTGGCCTTGTAGGTCAGGTAGTAAGGGTCCACGCCGATGCAGTGCCCGCCCACCAAACCGGGCGAGAATTTCAGGAAGTTCCACTTGGTTCCGGCGGCTTCCAGCACCTCGTAGGTGTTGATGTTCATGCGGTCGAAAATCATCGACAGCTCGTTCATCAGCGCGATGTTGACGTCGCGCTGGGTGTTTTCGATGATTTTGGCGGCCTCGGCCACGCGGATGCTGCTGGCGCGGTGCACGCCGGCGTCCACCACCAGTTCGTACACTTTGGCCACGGTATCAAGGGCCTCTTCGTCGTTGCCGGACACCACTTTCACGATGCGGCGCAGGGTGTGCTCCTTGTCGCCGGGGTTGATGCGCTCGGGCGAGTAGCCCACCTTAAAATCAGTGGGGAATTTCAGGCCCGAGAGGCGCTCCATCACCGGGATGCAGTCTTCCTCGGTGCAGCCGGGGTACACGGTGCTTTCAAACACCACGTAGTCGCCTTTTTTCAGCACCTTGCCCACCGAGCCGGAAGCTCCGAGCAGGGGCTTGAGGTCGGGCTGGGCGTGCTCATCGATGGGCGTGGGCACGGCCACGATGTAGAACTGGGCCTGGCGCAGCACCTCCAACGAATCGGTGAAGGTGATGTCGCAGCCGTCGAAATCCTTCTTTTCGAGCTCGCCGCTGGGGTCGATGCCCTGCTTCATCTGGGCCACGCGACCAGCATTGATATCGAAGCCAATAACTTTTAATTGCTTCGCGAATTCGAGGGCGATGGGCAAGCCCACGTAGCCGAGGCCGATGACGGCCAGGGTGGCCTCTTTGCGCAATAGTTGGTCGTACACGTACTTAATTTTTCGAGGTTCGTTTTTCGTTTTTGGCGAGTGAGCGCACCGATTCCCCGGTGGCGCTCAGCTCGTAATGTTCGCCACTCTCGGGGCAGGTAGCCCGGCGAGTGGCATCGAAGGCGAGGCGGTGGCCGTAGGCACTCATCCAGCCTTGCGGCCGGGCAGGCGTGCCGTATACGAGGGCATACGCGGGAACGTCGTGCGTGACTACGCTGCCCGCCCCCACGAAGGCGTAGCGCCCCAACCGTACGCCGCACACGATGGTGGCGTTGGCGCCCACCGTCACGCCTTGCTCCAGGTAGGTGGTCTGGTACTGCCCGGCGCCCTTGCGCGGCACGGCGCTGCGCGGGTTTTTAATGTTGGTAAACACCACCGAAGGGCCCAGAAAAACGTCGTCTTCGCAGATTACGCCGCCGTAGAGGCTCACGTTGTTTTGCACCTTCACGTTGCGGCCCAGGGTCACGCCGTCGGCAACAAACACGTTCTGGCCCAGGTTGCACTGCTCGCCCAAATCGGCGCCGGCGCAGACGTGGCTGAAGTGCCAAATGCGGCTGCCCTGGCCTATCTGACAGCCCTCGTCGAGGATGGCGGTGGGATGGGCGTAGTAATCAGCGGCGGAATGGGGCATTCGGGGCAAGCGGGTGGTTTGGCCCGCAAAGGTAAGGCAACGAGCGGGGTTGGGGTCGTACTTTTGGGTAAACCGCTTAGTTCCGCCGTATTATGAGCCAGTCAGCAAGCCAAACCGAAGCCCGCATCCTCGTTTCGCCCGATGACTACCTGCGCCTAGAATGCGAAGCGGTAGAGAAACATGAGTACTACTATGGCGAAGTCCGGGCTATGGCCGGGGCTAGCTATGCTCACAACCGCATTTGCGCCAATCTGACCGTAGAACTTGGAAGCCAGCTGCGCGGTAGAAGCTGCGCCGTGGTGGGCAGCGACCAGCGACTACAGATTCTCAACGGCAACGCTTACGTGTACCCCGACGTGACCGTGGTCTGCGGCCCGCCCAGTTTCAATGAAACCCGCAAGCCTGAAACGCTGCTCAATCCCACGCTTTTGGTAGAAGTGCTATCCGAATCGACGGCCGACAAGGACCGTGGCGAGAAATTCATGCTTTACCGTCAGATTCCCAGCCTGCAGCAATACCTGATGCTGGATTCGCAAACCCAGCTGGCAGAACTATACACGCGGCAACCCAACGGCTACTGGCTGTTTATGGAAACCCGCGACCCCGCTGCCGTGCTCGACTTGAGCAGCGTAGGCTGCCAGGTGCCACTGGTGGACGTGTATGAGGGAGTAAATTCATAGTCAAAGTTTCACGCACACGTTCTGCGCCTCGGTGAAAAACCGCAGTGCCTCCAGGCCGCCCTCGCGGCCCATGCCGGAGTTTTTCATGCCGCCGAAGGGCGTGCGCAGGTCGCGGTGTAGCCAGGTATTGACCCACACGATGCCGCTGTGCAGAGCCTGCGCCACGCGGTGCGCCCGGGTGAGGTTGGTGGTCCAGATGGTGGCTGACAGGCCGTAGTCGGTGCTGTTGGCCCAGGTTATGGCTTCGTCCTCGGTGTCGAAAGGCGTGAGGGTGACTACCGGGCCGAATATTTCTTCTTGGTTGGTGCGGCAGTCATGGGGCAAGTTCTCAAACACGGTGGGTTCCAGGAAATAGCCTTCGGCGCACCGGCCGGGCAGCGTGACGCGGTGGCCGCCGGCCAGCAGCGTGCCGCCTTCTTCGTGCGCCAGTTTGATGTAGTCCAGCACCTTATTCAGATGTGCCTCGCTCACCAAAGCGCCTTGCTTGGTGTCGGCTTCGAGCGGGTCGCCTACTTTTTGGGCTTTTAGCTGCCGCAGGAATTCGGCTTTAAACTCCTCGTACACTGGTCGCTCGATGAAGATGCGCGAACCGCACAGGCAAATCTGGCCTTGGTTGGCGAAGCTGCTGCGGATGCTAGTGGCGGCGGCGGCGGCCAGGTCGCAGTCGGCAAAGACAAGGTTGGGGTTTTTGCCGCCCAGTTCCAGGCTGAGCTTTTTGAACAGGGGTGCGGCGGTGCGGGCCAGCTGCCGGCCGGTGGCCGTGCCGCCCGTGAAGCTGATGGCCTTGATGCCGGGGTGTTCCACAATGGCCTGCCCGCAGCCCGGCCCGGTGCCGTGCACAATGTTGAGCACGCCCGCAGGCAGCCCGGCTTCCTGGCACAGCTCGCTCAGCAGAAACGCAGTGGCGGGCGTGATTTCCGACGGTTTGGCCACTACGCAGCAACCCACGGCCAGGGCCGGCGCAATTTTCCAGGTGAAGAGGTAGAGCGGCAGGTTCCAGGGCGAAATGCAGCCCACTACGCCGATGGGGTGGCGAACGGTGTAGTTCAGGGCTACGCCTTCCTGCACGTGCGCTTCGGTGGCAAAATGCTCGGCGGCCGTGCCGAAGAAGTGAAAATTGGAAGCGGCGCGCGGGATGTCCATCACGCGCGCCAGGCTCAGGGGCTTGCCGTTGTCGCGGCTCTCGGCCTGGGCTAAGCGCTCCAGATTGGCGTCGATGAGGGCAGCTATTTTGACCAGGATGCGGCCCCGCTCCTCGGCCGAGCGGGCGCGCCAAGCGGGCAGGGCGGCTTCGGCGGCGCGCACAGCGGCGGCCACATCAGCGGGGCCGGAGTCGGGCAGCTGGCCGTAGACCTGGCCGGTGGCGGGCTCGATGTTGTCGAGGTAGCGGCCCGACAAAGGCGCCACGAGCTGGCCGTTGATGTAGTTCTGGAGCTGAAGCATGGCGGGCGGGGGTAATGACAAAACTACTACTCCCGTTGCCGCGGCTACTCCCTTACCGGCCCGGCACGGGGATAGCGGGAATATTGGTATCTGAAATCAGATAAAGTGGCCGTTGGCGCACATTCGCCGATAGCCGGGCCATGTACTCGCCGATGATGCCCACCGAAATAAGCTGCACCCCGCCCAAAAACAATATGCTTACCATCAGCGACGGCCAACCGGGCTGGTAGTCGTGGGTCACAAAGCGCGAATACAGCGTGTAGATGCCCACCAAAAAAGCAACGCCTGACACCACGAAGCCGCCGATGGTAGCGGCTTTGAGCGGCACATCTGAAAAAGCCGTGATACCGTCCAGCGCTAGGCGTATCATTTTGCGGTAGGTGTAGCCGGTTTCGCCGCCGGCCCGTTCCGCCCGGTCGTACTCGATGAACGTTTGGCGGTAGCCAATCCACGAAATCTGGCCCCTGATGAACTTGTTCTGCTCGGGCATAAGCCGCAGCCCTTCGACTACTTTGCGCGAAATAATGCGAAAATCGCCGGTGTCCACGGGAATGGAGATGTGGGTGATGCTGGCCAGCACGCGGTAAAACAGGCGGGCAGTAATTTTTTTAGCCACGCTGTCGCCTTTGCGGGAGCGCCGTTTGGCGTACACCACTTCGTATCCTTCGCGCATTTTCAGGTATAGCTGCGGGATGAGTTCGGGCGGGTCCTGCAGGTCGGCGTCAATGATAACGACGGCCTCACCCGCAGCCCGGTCCAGACCCGCCGTCACGGCAATTTGGTGGCCGAAGTTCCGGCTGAAGTCAATGTAGCGCACTCGCTCGTCGCGGGCAGCCAGGGTCAGTAGCAAGGGCAGCGACTGGTCGCGCGAGCCGTCGTTAACGAAAACTAACTCGAAGCCACCGGGCAGGGCCATGGGCTCCAGCACGGCCAGCAGGCGCTGGTAGAGCTCGCCGATGTTGGACTCCTCGTTGTAAATGGGGATAATAACGGATAACTCCACGCGAACTAGTAGGGTCGAGCCTGTGGGCAGGGCATCAGGCGGGCTTCTGAGCCAACGCGAATACACTTACTCCCAAAGGCAGGTTGAAGTAACGCAACAAGCGGTTTTCGGCTTTCACCCACAGCAACAGCAGGCTGTTGGCGGGCCCGGCAAAATGATGCAGGTCGCCGGTAGCACCGGCCTTGGGCTCGGGTGAAGCCGGCCCGGTCAGGAGCCGACGCCCCAGCCGCAAGGCGGCGGTGGGGAAATACATGGCCGCATTCCAGAACGAGCTGCGCTGGGCGCGCAAGCCGGCCCGGGTGAGGGCCGCAACCAGTCCGTGGCGGGAATAGCGGCGGAAATGGTGGTTCACCACGTCGTGTTCGCTCCAGAGATAGGCGTGGGCGGGCACAAAAACCAGTAACTGGCCACCCGGCTTAAGCACCCTCGCCCACTCGCGCAAGGCCTTGCCTTCGTCGCCAATATGCTCGAGCACGTCGGAGGCAATAACCAGGTCGAACCGGGCATCGGCAAACTCTAGAGCGGCGCCGTCCATCACCGAAACATGGGGCACGCCGCGGGCCTGAGCCAGCTCAATGGCAGGCTCGCTCACGTCGATGCCCGTGATATCGGTGTAGCCCGCGGTCCGTAAGCGCTGCATCAGGGGGCCGCCGGAACAGCCAATTTCCAGAATAGCGGCGGAAGCGGACAGGTTCAGGCTTTTGACTAGGTCGTACACTGCGTCGCGGCGGCTGGCAAACCACCAGTGCTGCTCTTCCAGCTGGTGGTATTTAGCTTCATAAGTTAAATCCATGCCGAACAAAAGTACACAATTTGGATTACCACCTGCTTTCTCAATCCTACGTGTAAGTGCGAAGAAACCAACAACTTCAGCCCGGCAATGTATTCTTTAGAAACGCTGACTGTCAGGGAGCCAAGGGATAGGTGTTCTTGATAAGCCGGCGCTGCTGGCCTTCTCCCACGTAGTAATACACGTCGGTGTTGATGGGGCGAATCAGCAGGTCGTCGGCCAGCAGGTCGCGGTTTTCATAGAGCACTTCGAGGCGCGTCACGCCGGGCAGCAGCCGGAAGGGCACCACCACGCGCACCCAGGTGCCCATTACCTCAGTGGTTTTGCGACCATCCACCACCGACTCGCCCACCGGGCCGTTGGCGTCGTAGAGCTTGACGCGCATGTTGCCGTAGCCGTAGTCAGACCTGCCATTTATCCAGACCGAGGCTTCGTAGCGGCCGGTATCGGCCGGCGCGGGCACGGGGCCGTCGTAGAGCGTGGAGAAACCGTCTTTGGCCTGATACCAGGCGCCGGCCCCCAGGCGCCCGCGGCGGTCGGCTGCTTTATCGAAGGACTCGACCAGCACGCCGGCGGGAGTGGTGGCCCGGAGCCCACCCGCGCGCACTGGCAACGTGGGCAGTAGCGCTTCCGCTTTGGCCCGCTCCTGCGGCAGGGCCGTGGCGGCCAGGGCGGCGATGGGCAGCTCGTAGAGCGCGGCTTCGGGGGCCTGCACGATTAGCCTGGCCAGGCCCACGAGGCGCTGCTCGGCCTCAGTGAGGTAGTCGGGCGTGACGAGCAGCAGCAGGGGCTTGTTGTTGGGGAAATGAGGCAGCAGTTCCTTGGATACCATGGCGCTGCTCAGCAGCTGAATGTGCTGCATGGCCTGGCCCACCGAGGCGCGCGACACGTAGGTAGCCAGCAGCGGCAAGCCGCTGACAGCCGACGCCTTATCGGCCTGATAAATGGAGTTGCTGCTGCCGCTGAGGTCGAATTTGTCGGTGCCCATGTTGTAGTACGGCAGCGGCATAATGGCCTGAAATTCGGACACGCTGCGGTTGGCCCACGTGAGCCGGGCCAGCACGCTGGTGCTGGGGTCGAGAAAGTCGTGGGCACCGGTGCCCACCATCACCTGGTCGGCTTTGGTGGAGACCTGCAGCCAGGCTTCAGTGGCCCAAAGCAGCAGCAAGGGCACGCCCAGCCAGGCCAGCTGGGGCCGGCGGCGGCGGCGCAGGTAGCGCCACATCCGGTACAGGGCATAGGCCGCGTAGGTGGTGGCTACGTAATAAAAAGGCCAGGCAAAGCGCCCCAGCGAGCGGAACTGCTTCACCGGCCCGGAGTGGTCCGTGACCCACGAAAACCAATCCCACTTGAAGGGAATGCCGAAAGCCAGCACCAGCAGGAGCGTGGCCGCCCACAGCCCGGTGCGCAAGTGCAGCGGCAGGGCCGGCCGCCACAGCCGCTGCCACTGGCGCCGCCGCACCACCGCCACCACGCCCAGCACCACCGACACCAGCAGCGTGGCCGTGGCCACGAGCCCGATGTAGGAAAAGCCTTCGTCGTTGTAGTCGTCACTGGGCCAGGTGGCGCGCCACCAGTCGTGCAGCGGCCCCAGCACGGGCGTAAACACGGTGCGCAGCGTGGACAGGTACACGGTGAGGCCGTAGGGGTTCGGGGGCCGGTCGGTGACGTGGTCGGTGGCCCAGATGTAGCCCCGGAACAGCAGCAGCGGCAGCAGCGCTGCCAGCAGCATGCGCCCCAACCAAGGCCGCATCCGCGGTTGCTGCCAAGCCAGCACCAGCACGTGCCCAAGCAGAAAAAAGCAGCCGCAGGCCAGAAAATAGAGCATCACGGCGCCCGTCAGGATGCTGCACAGGCCAAACAGCACGTACCAGCGCCACGCGCGCGGCGCCTCCTGCATGCGGATGATGCAGTACCAGAGCAGCGGCACGAAGCAGGCGTAGCTCAGCGACACGTGGCCGTCGAGCCGGAGCACCTGCGGGGCCATGAACCCGATGAGCAGGGCCAGCACCCCGGCGTAGAGCACCGGCAGCCGGGTGCGGCGCAGAATGGCGTACATCACCACCGGCGTGACCACCAGCGAGGACAGGGCCAGCACATTGGTAATGCCCACGGTGTAGCGCCCCACGGGCAGCCCCAACCGCTCCAGAAACGCCATGACCGCGGCGATGAGCGGCTGCATGTTGGGGTAGTTGAAATGCTCCCCAAACGGGTAGTTCATGCCCGTAAAGCGGTTGCCGGAGTCGTGCAGGGTGTAAAACGCCGTGGCGTAGTAGCTCTGCAGCGCATCGCCGCCCGCCTTAAAGAAATAGTCGTTGGGGTTGGCCAGCACGGGGCCGAACAGCACGACGAGCAGGATGGCCGCAGCCAGGGCCACGCCGCCCATGCCCCACCAGTGGGCGTTGCGGGAAGTCGAATTCATGCAGGCAGGCAACGGGTGAACCACCCGGGGAAAATCAAATTGGTCATAAACACGCACCGCAGCTCAGCGTCTGTTTTTACAGCTTTCAAAACTACGGCTCAATTCAGGAGTGCGCGTCGCCACGCCGGGCGGTGCTCCATTCGGTGTACTGCCCGGCGTGGTGCCTGTTCATCAACCCGACGAATCAACTAGTTTTGTCCTTATCTATTCGCGATTCTCACCTACTTACCTAATGGGGAAACATCTTCTCAGCTCCTGTGGCCTGCTGGCCGGAACCTGCCTGCTTCTGGCCTCCTGCGCCGGCAACGACGACAACGTGAAAGGCAACCTGGTGACCCGCAACGACTTTGAGGCCGTGCTGGGCTGGGGCGGCAATGCCGACGTGAGCGTGACCAGCGAGAAGGCGCACTCCGGCAAGTACTCGGTGAAGGTGGGCCCCCAGAACGAGTACGGCTACACGTACGTGAACACGCTGGGCAATATGAGCACGGCCAAAACCAAAGCCATCACCCTTTCGGCGTGGGTGTGGATGCCCAACAACCAACAGGCTGCCACCCTGGCGCTGTCCGTGACCCGCTCGCCGGAGCAGGGCGCCTCCCTGTTTTATGGGGGCATCGACCTGAACAAGGCCGTGACCAAGTACAACACCTGGCAGAAAGTATCGCAGACGTTTACCATGCCCGATTCGGTGCAGTCCACGAACCAGCTGAAGTGCTACCTGTGGCGCACGGCGACCAACGAAAACGTGTATGCCGACGACATTACCATCAGTGTCAACGATTAGGGTCCGGCGGCTGGCGGTGGTGGCCGGGACCGCGCTGCTGGCCGCCTGCTCCTCGGGCGAGGCCGGCCGCTGGGTGGGTGACTATGTGACCGCGAACGACTTCGAAGCCCTGCGCGGCTGGGGCGTCGATGTCAATTCGCTCACCCGCGACCATGCGCACTCCGGGCAATACGCCACCTTCGTGAACGCCGAGCGCGAGTACGGCCTCACCTTCGACCTGCCCCTGAACCAGGCCAGCGTGCACCCCCTCAAGGGTGTGGCCGTGGAGGCCTGGGTGTACCTGCCCACTCCGCAGGCCGCCGCCTCGCTGGAGGTGCAGGTGCAGCTGCCCGGCACCGAAAACCGCCAGGCCTTTGCCGGCAGCATCAAGCTGGCCAACCAAGTGAAAGAAGGCGCGAAGTGGACCCGCGTGCGGCAGGAGTTTGCCTTCCCGGCCGGCCTGCCCGGCGAAGCGCACCTGCGCATTTTTCTGTGGCGCAACGCCAGCAGCCAGCCCGTGTACCTCGACGATTTGAAGGTGAAAGCCCTGGAATAAATGGCTGCGCAGAAGCCGCTGGAACTTGAAATCGAACACACACGAACGTCATGCTGAGCTCGCCGAAGCATCTCTACCGCAGTAGTAAAATTGATTAGTTACGCGGTAGAGATGCTTCGGCTGCGCTCAGCATGACGTTCGATTTGATTCATGCCGTTCGACTTCTTACTCCCCTTCCAACTTCCCCCGCAATGCGCTTCCTTCCGACTTTGGCTCCGACCGGCTGGTTCCAGCGTGCCTGGCTGTGGCAGGCGGGCATCTACCTGAGCTTTTGGGTGGAGCTGCGGCTGTTCACGGACCTGCGGCTGCACTACGGCCCGCTGTGGAACCCGGTGCTGTTTTATGCCTCGTCGCTGCTGCTGTGCGTGTTTGCCGGGCTGTACTGGCTCGACCGGCTCGTGGCCCCGGCCGCCCCGCTGCAAGCCAACCGACGCTTCCCGCTGGTGTGGATAGGGCTGGTGCTGGGTGCCGTGCAGGTGCTGTATGCGCAGGCGCCGGTGATTGCCGGCCACGCCATCGACGTGCGCTCGTCGGACATTATTCCGATTCTGCAGGCCTACGTGGCGCGGTTTCGCAGCGGCGAGGTGGTGTACCGCTACCTTACCACCCTGCCCTACCCGTTGTTTCCCAACCACTTGCCCATGCAATGGCTGCCCTACGTACCTGCCGATGAGCTGGGCATTGACTACCGGTGGTGGGCCATGGGCATTCTGCTGCTGCTGGGGTTTGGGGCGTATCAGTTCACGCTGGCCCGGCAGCCGCTGTCGTGGCTGGGCTTCCTGCTGAAGGTGGCCCTGCCTTCTTACGTGCTCTATCGCCTCATCACGTACGACGGCGAGCTGTACGCCCACCCCGTGGAGCCCACCATCATTGCCTACTACTGCGTGCTGGCCGCCAGCGTGTTGAGCCGCTCGGCGCTGCTACAGGCAGTTGCGCTGGTGCTGTGCCTGCTGTCGCGCTACTCGGTGGTGTTTTGGGTGCCGTTTTACCTGTGGGTGTTGTGGCGCGAGGCCGGCCGGCGCCACGCCATCACGGTGGCGGCGCTGGTGCTGGCGGGCGTGGTGGGCATCTACGTGGTGCCGTTCCTGAGCAAGGACTGTACGATTTTCACCCACGCCCTGAGCGAGTACCGCATTGCCACGCTGGGCGAGTGGAGCCGCACCGACGGCCTCGACGGCTACCCGCCCCAACTTTTTGCGGGCGTGGGGCTGGCCTCCTGGTTCTACACCTACGGCCCCGCCGACATCGCCGCCCGCATTGGCCTGCTCCAGAAGGCGCACGTGCTGCTCTCGGTGGGGGCCGTGCTGCTGGCCGCGGGCCTCTACCACCGCCTGCGCCTGCGCTTCGACTACCGCCTATTCGCGCTCATCGCCCTTAAGTTTTACCTGGCCACGTTCTACGCCTTCATCCAGATTCCCTACCCCTACCTTACGTCATTGGGCCTGTTCATCTCGGTATTTTTGGTGATGATGACGGGGGCAGGGCAGCAGAAAACAGTTGAGCCATCGGCCAAAAAAGACCGTCATGCTGAGCTTGCCGAAGCATCTCTACCGCAGCAGTAATCCAATCGCAGAATTTAGTGGTGGCACGCGAGATACTTCGGCTGCGCTCAGCATGACGGTCTTATAGCATGACCGTTCCATTAGCTTGACGTTCTTTTTGGCAGGAATGCTCATTCACAACTCCCCATGAAGCCTCGTTTTCCCCATCCCTACTCGCTACTGGGCATCCTCATCCTGTTTCTGCTGATGGTGCAGGCGCGGCTGTGGGCGCCGTACTGGGACACGCACAACGTGCAGGCCATTCTCACCTGGGACGCCATGGGGTACTACATCTACCTGCCGGCGCAGTTCATTTATCACGACCTGGGCCACATGGGCTTCGCGCAGGACATCATGCGCGAGTACAACCCCAGCAGCTCGTTTTACCAGGCGTTTCAAGTACCTGGCGGGCCCGAGGGCCAGCTCGTGACCAAGTACACCTGCGGGCTGGCGCTGCTCTGGACGCCCTTTTTCTTTCTGGGCCACTGGGCCGCCGCGTGGCTCGACTACCCGCAGGACGGGTTTTCACCGCCTTACCAGATTGCCATTGCCTTCGGCGGGCTGCTGTTTGCGCTGCTGGGCCTGGGGCTGCTGCGCCGGGTGCTGCTGCGCTACTTTTCCGATGTGGTGACCACGATGGTGCTGGTGCTGCTGGTGCTGGGCTCCAACTACTTCCAGTACGCGGTGTTTGATGCGGCCATGGCCCACAACTACCTGTTTACGGGCTACGCGCTGCTGCTCTGGCTCACCATCCGCTGGCACGAGCGGCCCACGCGGGGCGGGGCTTTTGCCATCGGCCTCACGCTGGGCCTGCTGGTGCTCATTCGGCCTTCCGAGGCCGTGGCGGCGGTCATTCCGTTGCTATGGGGCTTGGGCTCGGGGGCGGCGGCGCGGGAGAAGCTGGCGCTGCTGCGCGCCCGCTGGATGGACGTGCTGCTGCTGGGGCTGGGCGGCGTGCTGGGCGTGCTGCCGCAAGTGCTGTACTGGCACTGGGCCACGGGCCACTTCATTTTCTACAGCTACGGCGACCAGCACTTCAGCTTCCTGAAGCCGCACATCTGGCAGGTGCTGTTCAGCTTCAAGAAGGGCTGGCTGCTGTATTCGCCGCTGCTGCTGCTGCCGCTGGCGGGCCTGGCGGTGCTGTGGCGCACCCACCGGGCGGTAGCCGTGCCGGTGCTGGCTTTTGTGGTGCTCAACCTGTGGGTGGTGTCGGCCTGGGACATCTGGTGGTACGGCGGCAGCATCGGGCAGCGGGCGCTGGTGCAGAGCTACGCCGTGCTGGCCCTGCCCTGGGGCGCCGCGGTGGCGTGGCTGCTGGCGCCCGAGCGCCGGCCGGCGCTGAAGGCGGGCGCCGTGGTGGCGGTGGTGCTGCTGGTCGACTTAAACCTGTTTCAGCACTGGCAGTACATGCGCTCCATCATCCACCCCGAGGAGATGAACAACCGCTACTACTTTGCTGTGTTCAACAAAACCATGCCCACGCAGGCCGATTTTGCCCTGCTCGACGTGAAAACCCGCCTGCCCAAAGCCGAGCGTTTCTACCGCCCGCAGCTCATCGGCAAGCTGGATTTTGAGAACCAGCCCACGGACGCGGCCACCGGCCTTTCGGCCGACATGGGCTACTACAGCCGCCAGTCGTTCCGGGCCGATGCCGAGCACGCCTACGGCCCCGCCCTGACCCTCAAGCTGGCCGATGCCGGCCTCACGCCCGGCCAGTACGTACGGGCCTCCTGCCGGGTGTATTCGGACTACGGCGCCTGGGGCAACAAGCTGGTGATGAGCGTGGAGCGCGACGGTAAAAATGTGGTCTGGAATGCCATCCGCCTGCAAAACAACCTCAGCCTGAACCGCTCCTGGAACCTGGTGCATTTCGACGCCCCCATTCCCGCCGAAGCCCGCCCCACCGACGTCCTCAAAATTTACGTGCTGAGCGAAAATGCCTCCGGCTGCTACATCGACGACGTGCAAGCCGAGTGGATGAAGCCCAACACGAGTTGGTAGCGGGGCGATTGATGAAGAGAGTGGAACGTCATGCTGAGCGCAGCCGAAGCATCTCGCGTGCAGCAACTAATCCAATCGATTGAATTTACTACTGCACGCGAGATGCTTCGGCTGCGCTCAGCATGACGTTGTAAATTGACCTTTCAAAACTCCCCCAGGCGTTACTGCCCCAGCAGACCGTATTTGACGATGCAGTAAATGGCGCGAAACCCGTCGCGCCAGCCGATTTTCTTGCCCTCGGCGTAGGTGCGGCCGTAGTAGCTGATGCCCACCTCGTAGATGCGCACATTTGGCACCCGCGCCACCTTGGCTGTCACCTCGGGCTCGAAGCCGAAGCGGTTTTCTTCCAGCTTCAGGCCCTGAATGATGTCGCGCCGGAAGAGCTTGTAGCACGTCTCCATGTCGGTCAGGTTCAGGTCGGTGCACATGTTGGAGAGGAACGTGAGCACCTGGTTGCCGATGCTGTGCCAGAAGAACAGGATGCGGTGCGGGTTGCCGCCCAGGAAGCGCGAGCCGAACACGACGTCGGCGAAGCCCTTGAGCACGGGCTTTATCAGCAGGTTGTACTCTTCGGGGTCGTACTCGAGGTCGGCATCCTGGATGATGACGTAGTCGCCGGTGGCCTCGCGGATGCCCGTGTGCAGGGCCGCGCCCTTGCCCTGGTTCACGGCGTGCGCCAGCAGACGCAGGCCCAGCTCGGGGTAGCGGGCGGCGTAGGCCCGGATGGTGTCAGCCGAGGCGTCGGTCGAGCAGTCGTCGACCAGAATTATTTCCTTGCCGATGTCATTCACCAGCCGCAGCTCGCGCAGCAAATCCAGAATCTGGTGGATGGTGCGGGCTTCGTTATAGACCGGAATGACGATGGAAAGCGTGTTGAATTTTACCAAAACAGGGAGGGCTTGCGTGGGGCAAAAATAACGCTGCGCTTAATGAAGAATGAAGAATGAGGAATGAAGAGTTACTTAACCTGGAAATTCCTCATTCTTTATTCCTCATTCTTCATTAAGCGCAGCGGAACGCGCAGCGTCAAAGGCTGCCGGTGCGGCCGCCGTCCACGGGCACGCTGGTGCCGTTGATGTAGCCGGCCGCCGGCGAGGCCAGGAAGGTCACTGCGGCTGCCACCTCCTCGGCCAGCCCAAAGCGGCGGGCGGGAATGAGCTTGAGCATCTCGGCTTCGATGGCTTCGGCCGACTGGCCGGTTTGGGCTGCTTTTTTCTCCACCAGCGAGTGGTGGCGCTGGGTGAGCGTGGCACCGGGCAGCACGTTGTTTACCGTGATGCCGTGCGGGCCCAGCTCATTGGCCAGGGTTTTGGCCCAGCTGGCCACGGCCCCGCGAATGGTGTTGCTCACGCCCAGGCCCGGCAGCGGCACTTTCACCGAGGTGCTGATAATGTTGATGATGCGCCCGTAGCCAGCCGCCTGCATGCCCGGCACCACGGCCTGCGCCAGTAAGTGGTTGCACACAATGTGTTGATTGAAGGCAATGCGCAGGGCCTCGACCGGCGCAGCCAGCAGGGGGCCGCCGGGAGGGCCGCCGGTATTATTCACTAAGATGTGGAAGCCTTCGGGGTGCTCGGCCAGATAGCCCTGCACCACGGTTTCGAGGTGGCTGGGGTCATCAAAATCGGCCACCAGGTAGTTGTGGCGTGCTTCGCCGGGCGTGGGCAGGGCGGCGGCGGTTTCGCGCAGCCGCTCTTCGTTGCGGGCCAGCAGCGTGACGGCGCAGCCGCGCTCGGCCAGGGCCTGCGCCACGGCCCGGCCAATGCCTTGCGTGGAGCCGCCCACCAGGGCGCGATACGGGAGAAGGTCCATGCGGGAAGGGTTGAGGGTTGAGGGTTGATAAGTCAAGCGGGGGGCTTGCGGCTGGAAGCTTGCGGCTTGCACTTTTAATTTTGAGAGCCTGGCCGGCCGCCGTGGAAGCAGCGGCGCAGGCGCGGGCAGCAAACTTGCGCGTAAAAATGCGAAATTGGCGTTTCGTTGGGGCGCCGGCTTCCGTCGGCCTCATCCAACCCTCCCACCCCAACACCCCACCTCCTCATGATAACGCGCCCCTTTAATTTCCAGAAGTGGATTGACGAGCACCGCCATTTGCTGAAGCCCCCGGTGGGCAACCAGCAGGTGTTCAAGGACAACAAGGACTTCATCGTGATGGTGGTGGGCGGCCCCAATGCCCGCAAAGACTACCACGTGGACGCGGGCGAGGAGCTGTTTTGGCAAATTGAAGGCACGATGACCGTCAAAATCATCGAAGACGGCCAACCGGTCGACATCACCATCGGGCCCGGCGAAATGTTTCTGCTGCCGCCCCACGTGCCGCACTCGCCGCGCCGGCCGGCCGGCACCGTGGGCCTGGTGCTGGAGCGCTACCGCGAGGCCGGCGAGCTGGACGGCTTCCAGTGGTACTGCGAAAACTGCGGCCACAAGCTGCACGAGGAGTTTGCCGCCATCACCGACATCGTAGCCCAGCTGCCGCCCATCATGAACAAGTTCTGGGCCTCCGAAGACCTCCGCACCTGCAAAAAGTGCGGTACCGTGATGGCGCCGCCAGCGCCAGTGGTTAGCGGTGAGTGATTAGCGGTTAGTGCCTAACGACCGGAACGCGCCCCGGCACTGCCCCCTAACCGTTTACCACTAACCGCTAACCACTCCCTTTGTGCTTTCCATCGACATTCACACCCACATTCTGCCCGAGCGCTGGCCTGATTTAGCTGAGCGGTATGGGTATGGGGGCTTTATCCGGCTGGACCACCACAAGCCGTGCTGCGCCCGCATGATGCAGGACGACAAGTTCTTCCGGGAAGTGCAGGACAATTGCTGGGACCCCGCCGTGCGCTTGCGCGAGTACGACCAGTTTGGGGTGCAGGTGCAGGTGCTGAGCACCGTGCCGGTCATGTTCAGCTACTGGGCCCGGCCCGCCGACTGCCTCGACCTGAGCCAACTCCTCAACGACCACATTGCCGGCGTGGTGGCCCGCTACCCCACCCGCTACGTGGGCCTGGGCACGCTGCCCATGCAGGCGCCCGCCCTGGCCATCCGGGAGCTGGAGCGCTGCATGAGAATCGGCCTGGCCGGCGTGCAGATTGGCTCACACGTCAACGATTGGAACCTGGACCAACCGGAGTTGTTCGAGGTTTTCGCGGCGGCCGAAGAGCTGGGCGCCTGCGTGTTTGTGCACCCCTGGGACATGATGGCCCAGCAGAAAATGCCCAAGTACTGGCTGCCCTGGCTGGTGGGCATGCCCGCCGAAAGCACCCTGGCGCTCTGTTCGCTGATATTTGGCGGGGTACTGGAGCGGCTGCCCAGGCTGCGCGTGGCCGTGGCCCACGGCGGCGGCTCGTTTGCCAGCACGATTGGGCGCATCGAGCACGGCTGGCAGGTGCGGCCCGACCTCTGCGCCGTGGACAACCCCCACAATCCGCGCAACTATCTGGGCAAGTTTTGGGTTGATTCCCTGGTGCACGACCCGCTCATGCTGGACTACCTGGTGAAGACCCTGGGGGCCGATAAAATTACCCTGGGCAGCGACTACCCCTTTCCGCTGGGCGAGCTGGAACCCGGCCAACTGATAAAATCCATGCCCTTTTCGGCTGACACCAAAGCCCGGATGCTGGGCCAGAACGCGTTGGACTGGCTGGGCCTGGCGCAGGAAAAATTCAGTAGCCCCGCTTCTCTCTTCACCGGTCGCTAGCCGGCCTTGGCCCGAATCTTTCCGGCCCCCGGCCGCCGCGCCCGCGCCCTAGCGCCGATATTTGCACCCTATGATTGACGTTTCTTCATTCCCTACTGCGGCTGAGCTTGATGCGGCCGACCCGCTGGCGGCTTTCCGCCAGGAATTTCACTTCCCCACGGGCCCCGATGGACGCCTGAGCGCCTACCTGTGCGGCAACTCCCTGGGCCTGCTGCCTAAGGCCGCCCGCGCCGCCGTTGAGCAGGAGTTCGTGGCCTGGGAGCAGCGGGGCGTGGAAGGCCATTTCCACGGCGAATCGCCCTGGCTGCACTACCACGAAACCCTGACCGACGCCACGGCCCGGCTGGTGGGCGCCCGCCCGCTGGAAGTGGTGGTGATGAACAGCCTGACGGTGAACCTGCACCTGCTGCTGGTGTCGTTTTACCGCCCTACGGCCACGCGCTACAAGATTTTGATGGAAGGCGGAGCCTTCCCCTCCGACCAATACGCCATCGAGAGCCAGGCCCATCTGCACGGCCTCGACCCGGCCGATGTGATTGTGGAGCTGGTGCCGCGCTCCGGCGAGCACACCCTGCGCACGGCCGACATTGAAGCCAAAATTCAGGAGCTGGGCGACTCGCTGGCCACCGTCCTCATCGGGGGCGTGAATTATTACACCGGCCAGGCCTACGACATGGCCGCCATCACGCGGGCGGGCCACGCCGTGGGCGCCTACGTGGGCTTCGACCTGGCCCACGCGGCCGGCAACCTGGAGCTGCAGCTGCACGACTGGGATGTGGATTTTGCCTGCTGGTGCACCTATAAGTACCTCAATTCCGGTCCCGGCGGCACGTCGGGCGTGTTCATCCACGAGCGTTTTGCCCAGCGGCCCGACCTGCTGCGCCTGGCCGGCTGGTGGGGCCACGACCCCGCCGACCGCTTCCAGATGAAAAAAGGCTTCCGGCCCATGCTCGGAGCGGCCGGTTGGCAGCTCTCCTGCGGCCAGATTTTTCCCATGGCCCTGCACCGCGCCAGCCTCGCCATTGTGGAGCGGGCCGGAGGCATGCCCGCGCTGCGCCGCAAGAGCGAGCAGCTCACGGCCTACCTCGAAACCCTGATTCGGGCAGTGGGGCTGCCCAGCTCTCAGCTCGAAATCATCACTCCCTCCGACCCCGCCCAGCGCGGCGCGCAGCTGTCGTTGCTGGTGCACCAGCGGGGCCGCGAGCTGTTCGACTACTTGGCCCAGGAGGGCATTATTGGCGACTGGCGCGAGCCCAATGTCATTCGCCTGGCACCCGTGCCGCTTTACAATTCGTTTGAGGACGTGCGGCGCGTGGGCGATGCGCTGAACCGTTTTTTCAAGTAAGAACGGGCCCGCCGGGAATGAAGCGGCCGGCATTCCCTGTTCACCCAATCCCGCGCTGTTCCTCTTTGCCCATTCTACACCCCTCATTTCTCCATGGAAGATTACGCCGCTAAGATGCTGCTCAAGACCGACGCGGCCCTGCGCGAGTACGTGACCGGCCATGTCCAGTACCGGGAGGCCGCCGTGCTGGCCGCCTTCGACGAGCTGCGCCGCCGCGGCCAGCCCGCACCCGAAGAAGCCACCCTGCGCCCCGGCCTGGAGGTGGCCGCCACCACCCAGCGCCGCGTGGAGGAAGCCGCCGAAGCCGAGCAGCAGCAAGCCGCCCTCGCCGCCGACCCCGAGGCCGCCGCCGCCGCGGGCCCCGCGCTGTATTCGCCGGCGGCCATCGTGCTGTTCTCCATGTTCTCGGTGGTGATTGGGGGCGTGCTGATGTCGTTGAATCTCTACCGGGTAGGCCGCAAGCAGGCCATTTGGGGGCTGATAATTTTCAGCATTGCCTACGCCTACCTGGGCTCGCTGGCCGTGGCCTGGGCCACCACCATTGGACTAAGCCCAATTTGGGGGGTGCTCATATTCAACTTGTCGGCGGCTTTGGCCTACGTGCTGTGGTTCTGGCCGCGCTACCTGGGCACTGTCCCTTTCCGCAGCCGCAGCGTGCTGATACCGGTGCTGATATGCATGGTCGTGCTATGGGGCATTCAAAAGCTCACCCCCTACCTAATGGAGAACAAGGCAGTGCGCGAGCAGATGAAAGACATCATGCCGAAGTAGACGTAAGAACGTCATGCTGAGCGGAGCTGAAGCATCTCGCGTGCCACCACTAATCTCAACGACTGATTTAGTGACGCAGTAGAGATGCTTCGGCTCCGCTCAGCATGACGTTCCTTTTTTTCCCAGAGCACTTTTGCTCACTACTCACCAGCGGTAAAGCACCGATAAAGCCTTGATACCGTAGGGGCTCACCGTGTAAATTTCCTTGCCCAGGCTGTCGGGGTAGGGCTCGGGATGGGTGCGGTAGGCGCCCAGGAAGTACTGCTCTTTGCCCGGGCCGCCCACCCGAAAACGTGCCCGGTCTTCGGGCTTCATAATGGCGAGGTTGTTCTCGATGAGGCCGCCGTTCTGGGCAGTCACGTTGAGCACGGGGGAATCGTCGTGCTGCAGAATCCACTCCAGGCCCTGCCGGTAGCTCAGGCCCCAGTAGTCGCGCTCAAACAGGCGCTCGGCCTGCGAGGGCGCCAGAAACGAGAAGTAGACCTGCTGCTGCGGGTGCGCCTGCACCATACGCGCCGCAGTGTAGGCCATTTCGCCGCCCGCTACCAGCGCGAGGCCCAGCACCACCGGGCGCACCCAGCGGCGCTGCCGGCTGGCCTGCCACAGCGCCACCGCGCCGCGCCCAGCCAGCAGCAGCATGGCCGGATACACAAAGTACAGGTGCCGCCATCCGTCGTAAATCACCGATTCCAGGGCCACTACCATGATAATCGGCAGACTAAACCACCCCAGAAACAGGACATCCAAACGGCCTTCGAAGGTGCGCAGATACGCCAGGTTGCGGCGCATCAGGGCGTATAGCATCCCAAGTACTCCCAGCACAAACCCCACCGTATAGGCCACCGGAGTGGTGACGATAATCCAGACTGGGGCGTAGTGCCAGGGCAGCTCCAGGGTGCCCACGCGCCGCCCCAGGTACACGACTTCCCCAATCCAGCGGAATTTCTTCATGTTATCGAAGGCGGTGAGAAAATTCTCCACCGGGGCCTCCCACAGGTACGGCCAGCCCGCCACGATGCCCAGCGCGGCCACCGCCAGAAAAACCGGTCCCGCCAGGGCCAACCGCCGCCGCACCTTATGGTCGGGGCGGCCAAAAACGGCTTCCAGCAGGAGCATGCCCAGCGTCATGGCTACGAGCAGAACGCCGAGAATGCGGACGTCTACCGCGGCGGCGGTGGCCAGCCCGTGCACGGCCGCGCGGCCCAGCGACGGCCGTTGCAGCAGCCGCACCAGCGTGTACACGCCCAGCGTGAAAAACGCGAGGAATACAATGTCCTTCCCGTTGTAAAAAGCTTCAGCAAAAAACCGGGGCGACAGCACCAGTAAAGCACTCACCACCAGCCCCCAGCGCCAGCTGCCAAACCGAATTCGGCCCAGATTATACAGTGCCCAGGCGCCCAGCGTGAACACTAAAAATACCGCAAAATGGCGCAGCAGGAAGTACGTGCGCGAGTCCTCCAGCTGCAGGCTTTGGTCGAGCAGCGCCAGGGGCAGCTCGAAAAACACGCCGTGGTCGTTTTCGCGGTATCCGTGGATGTCCGGCGTATCGCCGAATAGGCCGTGCTCGCGCACCAAGTCGGGCGCCAGGAGGCTGGCCACGTACTTGGCGCTCACCATGCCGTTCAGGCGGTCCACGGGCTCGTCCCAAGACACGCCGTAGTCCTGGTAGAGGCCCAGCCCCAGCAGTAGCAGCAGCACAAAATAGGCGCGGACGTAAAAGCCCCGCGGATTAGCCGAAACGTAGCCACGCAGGAATTCCCGCAGACGTGATAGAAGCATAAAAGGAAAGCGGTACTGCGGGTGGGCCCACTGGCCCGGTAGCTCCCCAAAAGTACTTCTCGCAGGACCTTTTTTTGCGAAGCCGGCCGACGGAAGGACGGCTTGCGTTGTTACTACATTCTCTCGTCAACAGCCCGATGCCTTGCCGGGCGTCGCGCCGTCACACCCCTCCTGCTACCTCAGTCGCAATGCCTTTACTACCCTTTCCACTCCCGCAGGCCGACTTGCTTTTTGACCCCGATTTTCTACCGGCGGCGGAGGCCAATGCCCTGCTTGCCCACTTTATAGCCGGCATAGCGTGGGAGCAGCGCGCCATCTGCATGTTTGGGCGGGAGCTGCCGCAGCCGCGCCTCACCGCCTGGCACGGCGACCCCGCCGCGCGCTACACCTATTCGGGCCTCACCTGGGAGCCCCGCCCTTGGACGCCACCCCTGCTCGGCCTGCGCCAGCGCCTGGAAGCCGCCACCGGGGCCCGTTTCAACAGCGTGCTCCTGAACTACTACCGCGACGGCCGCGACAGCATGGGCTGGCACGCCGACGACGAGCCCGAGCTCGGCCCCACCCCCGTTATTGCTTCCCTGAGCTTGGGCGCTACCCGCCGCTTCCGCCTGCGGCCCGTCGGCCCCCGGGTTGGGCTGGCGCCCTCGTCCATCGGCCTCGACCTGCCCAACGGCAGCCTGCTGCTGATGCGCGGCCCTACGCAACAGTGCTGGCAGCACGCCCTGCCCAAAACGGCCCGGCCGGCCGGCCCGCGCCTCAACCTCACCTTCCGCTGGGTAGCGGGGTAGTGAGGGGCCGGTTGTCCGGGTATTAGTAGCTGTCCTTAGTGAGAACGGTAGCGCCCGGCAGGGCAGTTACCGCCTCAGTACATACCGTTCCAATGATGACTTCAACGATTCGTGCCCGACTACCGAAGGATAGCACATCTCATAGAAGTAAGAAAAGCAGTTCTACCGCGTGTATGGGGATAAAAAGGCAGGGTGCAAATTCACTTCTAAATCCTGGCATTCTTCAAACCCTATTCATTCGTACCTTTTATTCCCATCCGTTCTGCCTCGCTTTTATCAATTAATAGCGGATATCGGGATGGCCTGCCAGCTGCGGGTCCCATTCGTCGCTCACCAGAAACTGGCCAACGCGCAGCGTCGTCAGCACGGGGCTGAGGACCACGGCTTTGGCCATCATGCGCCGCCATGCCGCAGCGCTTGGGGTGAGGGAAACAGCAGTGCCTTTGGGCAACACCAGCAACTTGGCCTGGCGGCTGGCAGTGCGCCACCGCCACCGCATGTACCCCATGCGCCTATACCGGAATCGGAAGTGTGTCATAACAGTGGGCCGCTAACAGTAGAAGTAGATTGGTGCTAACAAATCAAAAGTGCCTATCGGATAGCACTGTTCGGAGAATTTCCGGTTAACTGGGCACTATACTCGACAAACACAACCCTAATCGGGCCGAGCCAGATTGCAAACCGCCTTCCCATTGCGCTAACGGTTCTTTTGCCCGCTCTCAAAGTCCAACCACCACTTGCGTAGTAGCTTCGCCGCCACACTTCCCTCCGCTTATGCCCACTGCTACTCCTCCCCATGCGTCCGCCGAAACCCTCACCGTACTAGGCGCCGGCTTGGTGGGTTCGCTGCTCTCGTTGTACCTCGCCCGGCGGGGCCATGCCGTGCAGGTGCTCGAGCGCCGGCCCGACCCGCGCCGGGAAGGTTCTCAGGAAGGACGGTCCATCAACCTGGCGCTGTCGGACCGGGGCTGGCGGGCCCTGGAAGGCGTGGGCGTGGCCGACGACATCCGGCAGGTAGGCATACCGATGGCGGGCCGCGTGATGCACGACGCGCAGGGCACCCTCACCCGGCAGCCCTACGGCGAAGCCGGCCAGGCCATCTACTCCGTCAACCGCGGCCACCTCAACCGGTGCCTGCTCGACCTGGCCGAAGCCCAACCCGGGGTGCGCCTCAGCTTTGGCCAGCAGTGCCTGCGCACCGACCTCAAAAAGCAGGAGCTGCACCTGCTCGATACCGAAACCCAGCAGGCGCGCACGGAGCCCTACACCCGCTTATTCGGCACCGACGGGGCCTTTTCGGCCGTGCGCGGGGCCTTGCAGAAAACCGACCGCTACAACTACTCGCAGGACTACCTGGAGTACGGCTACAAGGAGCTCACCATTGCGGCCGGGCCGGAGGGCGCGTGGCAAATGGAGAAAAATGCCCTGCACATCTGGCCGCGCGGGCAGTACCTCATGATTGCGCTGCCCAACCTCGACGGCTCGTTCAACTGCACCTTATTTTTTCCCTACGAGGGCGCCGAAAGCTTTGCCGCGCTGCAAACGCCAGCCGACGTCACCACTTTTTTTGAGCGGGTATTTCCCGATGCCGTGCCGCTGATGCCGACGCTCACGCAGGAGTTTTTTGAGCACCCCACGGGGTCGATGGTCACCATCAAGTGCTTCCCGTGGAAGTACGACGACGACGTGCTGCTGATTGGCGATGCCTCCCACGCCATCCTGCCCTTCTACGGGCAGGGCATGAACTCGGGGTTTGAGGACTGCAGTGTGCTCAACCAGCTACTCGACGAGCACGGCGATGCGAACTGGGCCACCGTTTTTGCCGAGTTCCAGACCCAGCGCAAGCCCAACGCCGACGCCATGGCCGACCTGGCCCTGTACAACTTCACCGAGATGCGCGACCGGGTGGGCGACCCGCGCTTTTTGCTGCAAAAGAAAATCGAGTCCAGAATTGCCGGCCAGTTTCCGGGGCGCTGGACGCCGCTCTACTCGCAGGTCACGTTCTCGCACACGCCCTACGCCGAAGCCTGGGCCGCCGGCCAAACCCAGGACGCCATTATGGCCCGCCTCATGCCCCACATTCACACCGAGGCCGACTTTGACCAGCCCGCCGTGCAGGAGCTGGTGCAGCAGGAAATGGCGAACAAGGGCTGAAGGAATACTTCAACGGCTTATACAGCGCTTGTCAAGCCATTAAAAAGCAACCGTTGCTGTTTCGGCGCTACTTTCCGGGCCAGTGGCTGCCCCCATTTGCGTGGCGAGTGGTTACTTTAGAGCGATGAGCGGCTAACCGCTGCCGTACGCAGCTTAACTCGCCCTGTTTGTACTTGCCCTTCACCTCCTGCCTACCCTTCCCACCCGCTATGTTAACCTGCGCCATCATCGACGACGATGAGATTAATCGTCTCACGCTCGAGCACTACGTCGAGCTCACCCCCAATCTCAAGCTGGAAGCCTCGCTGGCCGATGGCATTGCCGGCCTCACGTTTTTCCGTGAGGGAAACCGCGTGGACGTGCTGTTTCTCGACATTGAGATGCCCCACCTCAGCGGCCTGGAGCTGCTGCGCGTGCTCACCGACCCGCCCGAAGTCATTATCACCACTTCCCGCCAGGACTCGGCCGTGGATGCGTTCGAGCTGCGCGTGACCGATTACCTGGTCAAGCCATTCGATTTTGCCCGTTTCACCCAGGCAGTGCAGCGGGTGCAGTCGCGGGTGGTGCCCGCCGCCGCTCCGGCGCCCGCCGAAGCCCCCGCCAACACCGACCTGTTTGTGAAAGTGAACAGCCGCATGGTGCGCATCGATTTCGACGAAGTACTGTACGTGGAAGCCCTGTCCGATTACGTCAACATCGTGACGGCCAAGCACAAGTACATTGTATACACCACACTCAAGGCCTTGGAAAACCGCCTGAGCACCTTCCCCAGCTTCATTCGGGTGCACCGCAGCTACCTGCTCAATACCCAGCACATTGAGTCGATTGAGGACAACACGGCCAATCTGCGCGACGGCCACTTCGTGCCCATTGGCAAATCGTATCAGGACGGGTTCTACAAAAGCTTGCAGCGTATCTAAGCTCCTTTACTTGTCTCGTCAAGCTGCTTGTACACGGGCAGTTCGTAGAACGGCCGCAGCAGACGCACCACGTCCAGGGCGTCGGCCAGGGCTTCGTGGGCCACTTCGCGGTCGGCGAATTGCGCCCGGGCTTTGCAGATGCTCATGCTGGGCAGGCGCGAGTCTTTGCGCCAGTTGAGGTAGAACGCGGCGGGGTCGAGCATGGCGGGGTCGGCGCGCACGAGGCGTCCCCAGCCGGGCAATTCCTTGAGAAAGCCCAGGTCGTAGGAGGCCACGTTTTTGCCGGCCATGGTCACGGAAATATGGCCTTTGGGGCCGGGCCGAAAACCATTCGCCAGCAGAAATTCATAGAATTGGGGCAGCAGCTCGTCGGGAGTGCAGAGTTCGGGGTTGGGGGCTTTGCTGGCCAGCTCCACCAGCAGGCGGGCGTTGAGGGCGAGCGCGCCGGCCGTGCCCACGTACTCGGGGTGGCGCACTACGCGCCGGAACGCGGGCAACTGGGCCAGCGGCAGCGGGTGGCGGCTGTCTTCCACCACGGCGGCCAACTCCAGCACTTGGTGGCGCTGCGGGTGGGGGCCGGAGGTTTCGAGGTCGAGGGAAACGTAGCGCATAGGCGGGTTGTACGGGCCCGCGCCCAAAGCCGCCGGGTGCTCTGGCGGGCGGGGCCGGGGGTTGGCAGGCGGGGACGTTTGTTGCTTCCTGGGCAACGTTGGGTAAGCTTTCGGGCAAGGCCGTACAGCGCGTTCCTATTGAGACAAATAGAGCAGTTTTGGAGTCAGTGTACAGAATTAAAAATATGACGGTCAGACTTTTCATTTTTAATTCTATTCATGAAAGCGGAAACCGCCCTACCAGGATGCCATTTAGCCTTTGTACTGCTTGCAAGTCATATCTTAGCGAAAGCTTACGACCTTACCTTTCCTCCTATTGAAAACACTTTACCTTGCCTTACCGGCTACTTTGTGTGCCCTGGTGATGGCTGGCCCTGCTTTTGCCCAAACCGCCCCACCCGATGCCGACTTGTCGGTTTCCATCGCGGCGGCGCAAAAGCAACACGCCGCCGCTTTCACGGCCCACTCGCAGCTCCTGAACGGGCCTCAGTACCTGGACTATTCCAAACGATACTATGTGAGCACGGGCCATCAGTTTTTTGGGGTGCCCGATAAGCAGCCTGGCAGCGTGACCTATACCAACCAGCGGCTGTTCGACAACCTGGAGTTGCAGTATGACCTGGTGTATGACCAGGTAGTGCTTTCGGTGCCGAACAGTGCGCTTACGCTGCGCCTCATCAACGAGGAGATGCAGGAATTCACCCTCAACAACCACCGCTTTGTACGGCTGCTGGCCGATAGCGCTTCGGCCGGCGTCATCCGCACAGGCTACTACGAAATGCTGCTCGACGGTACCGTGCAGGTGCTGGCCAAGCGCTCGAAACGCCTGCAGGAACAAGTTGCCCAGCACAACATCAACGTGCGGTTCACGGCGTCCGACAAGCTCTTTATGCGCAAAGACGGGCGCTACTACCCGGTAGCCAGCAAGGGCGCCGCCCTGCGCCTGCTGGCCGACCGCGGCAAGGACCTCCAGAAATACCTGCAGGAGCACAAGCTCAAATTTAGCAAAGCCAGCCGCGAGGCTTCGCTGATGCAACTGGCGGGCTACTACGCCGGTCTTGTTTCCCGCTAGCCGCTACCTGGCCCCACTCCGTGCTACTTCCTTCTTTCCTTTTATGAAACACGCCTACCGGGCTTTTTTGGTTGCGTTTCTGTTGTTTTTGTGCCTGACCAGCTACGGGCAGCAGGCCGAGAAAACCGTGACGGGAAACTTTGCGCACGTGCGCTTCGAGCAGTTTGTGAACCAGGTGGAGGCCCAAACCAACTACCGCTTCTACTACGACCCGGCCACCGTCGACAGCCTGTTTGTGACGGTGCAGGCGCAGGCTCAACCCTTGCAGGCCGTGCTCTACCAGGCCCTGCAAGCCACCGACTTCCGCTTTGCCATCGACGATGAAAACCGGGTGTTCGTGTCCAAGGGCGTGGCCATCAACCCGGCGCTGTCGCCCGACTTTTTCCAGCCCCGGTCCGGGGCCGCGGAGGTGCTGGCCAACGAGCCGACGGCTGCTGGCCCGGCGGGCCGCTCGCGCTACGTGAGTGCCTCGGAATACAAAGTGTACGACATCGGCAGCGGCGGCGGGGGCCGGGTTACGCTGGCGGGGCACATCCGCGAGCAGAAATCCGGCGAGCCCGTGATTGGGGCGGCCATCTACTCGGAGTCGCCGAGCGTGGGGGCCAATACCGACCAGTTTGGCTACTTCTCCCTGACCATGCCGCCGGGCCGCTACGACCTCAAAATCCGGGGCGTGGGCATCAAAAACACCAAGCGCCAGGTGAACCTGCGCGGCGACGGCAAGCTGGAAATTGAGGTGGAGGAAGACATTGTGACGCTGAAGGAAGTGGTGGTGGAAGCCGAGAAAGACCGCAACGTGTCGGGCATGCAGATGGGCCTGGAGAAGCTCGACATCAAGACCATGCGGCAGGTGCCCACCGCTTTCGGCGAAACCGATATCCTGCGCGTCATCATGACCTTGCCGGGCGTGAAAACCGTGGGCGAAGGCAGCACCGGCCTCAACGTGCGCGGCGGCGCCACCGACCAGAACCTGATTCTGTTCAACGACGCCACCATTTACAACCCCTCGCATTTGTTCGGCTTTTTCTCGGCCTTCAACCCCGACATTCTGCAGGGCGTGGAGCTCTACAAAAGCGCCATTCCGGCCAAGTACGGCGGGCGGCTGTCGTCGGTACTGGACATCACCACCCGCGAAGGCAACAAGAAGAAAGTGGGCGGCTCGGGCGGCATCGGGCCGCTCACCAGCCGCCTGTCGCTGGAAGGCCCCATCGTGAAGGACAAAAGCTCGTTCATCATCAGCGGCCGGGCCAGCTACTCCGACTGGCTTTTAAAGCAGCTCTCGGACAAAAATTTCAACCAGAGCGCCGCCTCGTTCCACGACGTCACGGCGCACATCACCCACGAGTTCGACGAGAAAAACACCATCTACGCCACGGGCTACGTCAGCAACGACCGGTTTCGGCTGGCCAGCGACACCACCTTCCGCTACTCCAACCGGAACGCCAGCTTTAAGTGGCGGCACACCTTCACCAACCAGCTCTACGGAGTGCTGACGGCCACCTACAGCCACTACAACTACGACGTCACCAGCCAGCGCAACCCCCTCACGGCCTCGCAGTTGAAGTACGCCATCGACCAGCCCGGCGTGCGGGCCGACTTCAGCTACTTCCCCAATTCCCGGCACACCGTTGATTTTGGGGCCAGCTCGCAGCTTTACCAGATTGCGCCGGGCAGCCTGCAGCCGCGGGGCGACGCTTCACTAATTCGGCCCGACGTGCTGGCCCAGGAACGGGGCCTGGAAAGCGCCTTTTACGCGTCGGACCGGTTCGATATCACGCCGCGCTTTTCGGTGTCGGGCGGCTTGCGCTACTCGCTGTTTCAGGCGCTGGGCCCGCGCGACGTGTACCGCTACGCGCCGGGCGAGTCGCGCTCTTTGGCTTCTATTATCGACACGGTGCGCTACGGCTCGAACCGGGTGCTGGCTACTTACCACGGCCCGGAATACCGCCTGTCGGCGCGCTACTCGGTGTCGGACAACTCGTCGGTAAAGGCCAGCTACACCCGCACCCGGCAGTACATCCACCAGCTCACGAACACGGCCTCCGTGTCGCCGACGGACGTGTGGAAGCTTAGCGACGCCAACATCCGGCCGCAGGTGGGCGACCAGTACTCGGTGGGCTACTACCGCAACTTCAAGTCGAACACCATTGAGGTATCGGTGGAAACGTACTACAAAACCCTCCGCGACGTGGTGGACTTCAAGAGCGGCGCCACGCTCCTGCTCAACCCCCAAATCGAGACGGACATCATCAACGCCCAGGGCAAAGCCTACGGGGTGGAGTTCTTTGTGAAGAAGCTCACGGGCAAGCTCAACGGCTGGGTGGGCTACACCTACTCCCGCTCGCTGGTGCAGGTGAACGCGGCCACCACCGCCGACATGGTGAACGGCGGCAACTACTACCCCAGCAACTTCGACAAGCCCCACGACTTTACCCTGGTGGGCAACTACCGCTTCAGCCGGCGCTTCAGCACCTCCGTGAACTTCACCCACAGCACGGGCCGGCCCATCACGCTGCCGCTGGCCAAGTACTTCGTGGGCAACTCCCTGCGCGTGTTCTATTCGGACCGCAACGCTTACCGCGTGCCCGACTACCTGCGCCTCGACCTGGCCCTGAACATCGAGGGCAACCACAAGGTGAAGAAGCTGGCCCACAGCTCCTGGACGGTGGGCGTGTACAACCTCACCGGCCGCCGCAACCCCTACTCGGTGTATTTTAAGTCGGTAGGCGGGCAAATTAAGGGCTACCAGCTGTCCATTTTTGGCGAGCCCATTCCAAGCATCACCTACAATTTCAAATTTTAAATGCGCGCGCCCCATTCCTCCGTTTTCCGGGCCTTGCGGTGGTGCCTGGCCCTGGCCCTGCCCGCCTGCACCGACCCCTACATGCCCGACGTGGTGAAATCGCCGCCGAGCTACCTGGTGGTGGACGGTTTCTTGAACAGCAAGGGCGTGACCACCATCAAGCTCTCGCGCACCTTCGCCGTGGACTCCAAGGCGGCGCCCCCCACCGAGAATAGGGCCACGGCCTACATCGAGGAAGAAGGCGGCCCCCGCTACCTGCTGCGCGAGGCGCCCGCGGGCACCTACACCTCGGCCAGCCTAGTGCTGAACCCGGCCAAACGGCACCGGCTGCACCTGAACACGTTCGCGGGCAAGCAATACGCGTCGGACTACGTGCCCGTGAAAACCACTCCGCCCATCGACGCCGTGAGCTGGCGGCTCAACAATGCCGGGCTCGACATCACCGTCGATGCCCGCGACGCCACCAACGCCACCCAATACTACCGCTGGGAAACCGACGAGACCTGGGAGATTATTCCGCCCTATTTTCCTTCGGTGGAATACGTTAACGGCGCAATACGCAACATTCAGGTGCCCTTTCCCAGAATTTGCTGGGGCAATGCAAAGTCCACCAACGTGCTGCTCTACAAAACGACTTCGCTGGCCCAGGACGTGGTGAGCGACTTCCGGGTGCGGCAGCTCATCCCCCCTACCCCATTGCTGTATTCCCGCTACAGCATTCTGGTGCAGCAATTTGCGCTGACCAAAGAAGAATATGCTTATTGGGAACTGTTGCGCAAAAACACGGAAAGCATTGGTTCGCTCTTCGACCCGCAGCCCTCCCAGCTTACTGGCAACGTGCGTTGCCTCAGCAATAGTGCCGACCTGGCTCTGGGGTTTGTGGGGGCGCACTCGCGCACCGAAAAACGAATTCTAATCAGCCGAACGGAGCTGCCCAGGTCCTGGCCAGTTTCGGATGGGTACGAGGACTGCGTTCCGCCCGATACCGTTTTTCTTAACCGCCCCTTACCCCCTCCCCCTCCGGCGCAAACTCTGGAAATCAACTTCAACCGCTTCACGGGCCGCCTTCCCATTAATGCGGTTTTCGAAAGAGGAAGTTTAGCCGGCTACACGGCCAAAAAGCGTGAGTGCATCGACTGCCGCGTGCGCGGCACCTCGGTCAAGCCCAGCTACTGGCCTTAGGTTTCCTTATGCAATTGAAGCGTTGTAACTCCATGGTTTTCTCTCAGAGTGATGCCCCAAGAGGCATCCTTGCCGGTTTGTGGCTGCTTTTGGGGCTGGGGCTGGGCGCTACCGGTACTGCCGCGGCGCAGGCGCCGCTCGATTCGCTGGGCGGCATCACCGGCCGGCTGGGGCGGTACGAGCAGCGCAGTCCCCACGAAAAGCTGTTTCTGCACCTCGACCGGCCTGTGTACCTGAGCGGCGAAACCATGTGGTTCAAGGTGTACGCCGCCGACGGCACCTACGCCCGCCCCCTCACGCTGAGCAGCGTGGCGTACGTGGAAGTGCTGAACGCCGAGCAGCGGCCGGTGCTGCAGGGCAAAGTGAGCCTCCGGCAGGCCACTGGGCAGGGCTCCTTTGTGCTGCCCGCGTCGCTGCCGGCCGGCACCTACACCGTGCGGGCCTACACCAGCTGGATGAAGAACTTCAGCCCCGATGCCTACTTCCACTCTTCCGTGACGGTTATTAACACCTCCACCGCCTCGGGCGTGAGCAGCCATGACTCGGCCGCCTACGAGGCCCGGTTTTTCCCGGAAGGCGGCAACTTGGTGCGCGGCCTGCGCAGCCGGGTGGGCTTCAAGGTGACCGACAAGGCCGGCCGGGGCGTGGCGGCCCAGGGCCAAGTGCTGAACCAAAGCGGGACCGTGGTGGCCACGTTCAGCACCCTGCGGCTGGGCATGGGCAGCTTTGCTTTCACTCCGGCCGCGGGCGCCGATACGTACACGGCCGTGGTGACCCTGGCCAAAAACCAAACGCTGACGCGCCCGCTGCCCCGGGCCTTTGAGCAGGGCTACGTGCTGCGCCTCGACCACACAGGCCCCGACCAGCTGACCGTGACAGTGAACACCGCCGCCACCGGCCCCGAAACCGTGTACCTGCTGGGCCATTCGCGGCAAAAAGTGGCCGTGGCCACGTCGCTGCAGCTGCTGAACGGTCAGGGTAGCGTCGTGGTGAGCAAGGCCCGGCTGCTGCCCGGCGTGTCGCACTTTACGCTGTTCACGGCCAACCAGCAGCCGGTATGCGAGCGGCTGTATTTCCAGCCGCCCACGCAGCAGCTGGCCATTACGGCGCGCGCGACAAGCCCCAGTACGGCACCCGCGACAAGGTGAGCGTGCAGGTAGCCACGGCCGGCCCGCAGGCGCCCGTGCCGGCCAGCTTGTCGATGGCCGTGTACCGGCTCGACTCGCTCAACACTGCTTCCGTTCCCACCATCGACCGCTACTTCTGGCTGACGGCCGACGTGCCTGGCACGGTGGAAAACCCGGACTACTACTTCACCGCCACCGGCCCGGAAGCTGCCGAAGCCGCCGACAACCTGATGCTGACCCAGGGCTGGAGCCGCTTCCGCTGGGAAGACGTGCTGGCTACCACACCCAAGCCCGTTGAGTTTTTGCCCGAGCCGTATGGCCCCATGGTGCAGGCGCGCATCACGCAGCCCGGCACCCAGCAACCGCAGCAGGGCATTATTACCTATCTGTCGTCGCCCAGCCGTATCACGCACCTGAGCGTGGCCCGGAGCGACGCCCAGGGCATTGTGCGCTTCGAACCCCCGCACTTCCTGGGCACTCGTGAAATCATGCTGCAAACTGGTGCGGGGCCGGACAGCAGCAGCCAGCTCGCCGTGCTCGACCCCTTCTCGGCGCGCTACGCCGATGCGCTGGTGCCGCCTTTTGGCCTCACGGCCCGCTACCAGGCCGACTATGCCAGGCGCCACCTGCACGCGCAGGTGCAGAACGCCTTTACCAGTAAGTACCGCAGCCGCTACGCGCCGGAGGTGGTGGACAGCCTCCCGTTTTTTGGGCCGCCCGACGAGCGGTACCTGCTGGACAAGTACACCCGCTTCAAGGTGATGGAGGAAGTGCTGAGGGAGTACGTGCCCGGCGTTGTGGTCCGCATCCGCAAAGACGGCTTCCACTTGCTGGTGCTGGACAAGCTGAATAAATCCGTGTCGCGCGAGAACCCCATGGTGCTGCTGGACGGGGTGCCCGTTTTCAACATCAACAAGATTATGGCCATGAATCCGCTGAAGATTCAGAAGCTGGAAGTCATTGCCAACCGCTACTTCCACGGCCCGGCCGCGTACAACGGCATCGTGAGCTTCACCACCTACAAAGGCGACCTGGAAGACTTCCCGCTCGACCCGCGGGTGCTGGTGCAGCGGTACGAAGGCGTGCAGCGGCAGCGCGAGTTCTACGCCCCGCGCTACGAAACCGCCCAGGAAAAAGCCAGTCGCCTGCCCGACCTGCGCAACTTGCTCTACTGGAACCCGGAAATCACCACTGGCCCCGATGCCAAAACCGTTGACTTCTACACCAGCGACCAGGCCGGCCGCTACCTGGTGGTGCTGCAGGGCCTGTCGGCCACCGGGCTGGCGGGCAGCAGCCGCTTCGTAGTGGAGGTAAAACCGGCGCTGTAGGCAACAAATACAGCGGTTACTCAAGGGAAGCCTGCCGGGAGGGCAACGGTCCTGTAGTTGCATTTTTGCAGCAGCGAGGGCCGTTTGGGTTAATTTAAAGGCGGTAATCTCAGCCTTGCCTTTCCCTGGCTCCGTACTTTCGCCTACCATGACCGATACCGCCGCGCCCACCGCCCCCAAAAAGCTTTTCCTGCTCGACGCCTTTGCCCTGATTTACCGCTCGCACTTCGCGTTCAGCAAAAACCCGCGCATCAACTCCAAGGGCATGAATACCGGGGCCGTGCTGGGCTTCACCAACACGCTGGTGGAAGTGCTGCAAAAGGAGAAGCCCACCCACATCGGCGTGTGTTTTGATGGGCCGAAGAAAACCTTCCGGCACGAGCAGTTTGCGGCCTATAAGGCGCAGCGCCAGGCCATGCCCGAGGACATTGGCATTGCCCTGCCCTACATCAAGAAAATCATCGCGGGCTTCCATATTCCCATTCTGATGATGGACGGCTTTGAGGCCGACGACGTGATTGGGACGCTGGCGCAGAAAGCGGAAAAGGAAGGCTTCGAAGTGTTCATGATGACGCCCGACAAGGACTACTGCCAGCTGGTGACGAAGAACATCAAAATCTACCGGCCCGCCTTCATGGGCAACGCGGCCGAGATTCTGGACGTGGCCCACGTGCTGGCCCGCTTCGAGATTGAGCGCGTGGAGCAGGTGATTGACATTCTGGGCCTGCAGGGCGACGCGAGCGACAACATTCCCGGCATCCCCGGCATCGGCGACAAGACGGCCAAGGCGCTGATAAAGCAGTTCGGCTCGGTGGAAAACCTGATTGCCAACTCCGACCAGCTCAAGGGCAAGCAACAGGAAAACGTGCGCAACTTCGCCGAGCAGGGCCTGATGAGCAAGGAGCTGGCCACCATTCACGTGAACGTGCCGCTGGACTTTGAGGCCGACAAGCTGGTGCTGGACGCGCCCGATGAAGCCACCCTGCGCGAACTGTTTGAGGAGCTGGAGTTCCGGCAGCTGGCGGCCCGCGTGCTGAGCGGCGGTGGCCCGCCACGCACCCCGGCCGGCGTGGCCGCGCCCGGCAGCAAACCCGTGCGCCGGCCCAAGCTGGTGGTCGGCGACCAGGCTTCACTATTCGGTGATGGGGCCGTGGCCAGCGGCGCCGAGGAAGGCGAAACGGGCCAATACGGCGCGCCCAGCGGCCCGCGCAAGCGCCTGGAAGACGTGCCCTATCAGTACCACATGATGGATACGCCGGCGCTGCGCCAGTCGCTGCTTGGCTTCCTGCTGCAGCAAACCGAAGTCAGCTTCGACACCGAAACCACCGGGCTCGATATCATGACGGCGCGGCTGGTGGGCCTGAGCTTCTGCTGGCTGCCGGGCGAGGCCTACTACGTGCCCGTGCCCACCGAAGACCCGGCCGCCGTGCAGGCCATTGTGGAGGAGTTCTGCCCGTTTTTCGAGGCCGCGCACATCCTCAAAATCGGCCAGAACGTGAAGTACGACCTCACCATTCTGCGGCACTACGGCGTGGAGGTGAGCGGGCAGCTGTTCGACACGATGCTGGCCCACTACCTCATCGAGCCCGACATGCGCCACAACATGGACGTGCTGGCCGAAACCTACCTGCACTACTCGCCGGTGTCGATAACTGAGCTGATTGGCCCCAAGGGCAAGAAGCAGAAAACCATGGCCGACATCCCGCCCGCCGAGGTGAAGGACTACGCCTGCGAAGACGCCGACGTGACCCTGCAGCTCAAGCACGTGTTCGAGCCGATGCTACGGGAGCTGGGTTTGCTGGGCCTGCTGAACGACGTGGAAAACCCGCTGGTGCCGGTGCTCAGCAGCATCGAGTACGAGGGCGTACGGATTGACTCAGGGGCCATGACCGAATACTCGGCCGAGCTGCAGGGCTACATCACGGAGCTGGAAACGCAGATTTTTGCTGAGTCCGGCGGGCCGTTCAACATCGGCTCGCCGAAGCAGCTGGGCGAGGTGCTGTTTGATAAGATGGACATCGGCAAGGGGAAAATCAAGAAAACCAAAACCGGCCAGTACGCCACCGGCGAGGAAATCCTGAGCCAGCTCGCCGCCGACAACCCCATCGTGGCCCTCATCCTCGAATACCGCCAGCTCACCAAGCTGCGCTCGACCTACGTGGAGGCCCTGCCCCAGCTGGTGAGCGTGGTGGATGGCCGGGTACACACTAGCTTCAACCAGGCCGTGACGGCCACCGGCCGCCTGAGCAGCACCAACCCCAACCTCCAGAACATCCCCATCCGCACGGAAAAGGGCCGGGAAATCCGCAAAGCCTTCGTGCCGCGCGACGACCAGCACGTGCTGCTGGCCGCCGACTACTCGCAGGTGGAGCTGCGCATCATGGCCGACTTCTCCGGCGACGCCACCATGATTGAGGCCTTCCGCCTGGGCCAGGACATTCACAACAGCACCGCCAGCAAAGTCTTCAAAGTGCCCCTCAACCAGGTGGACGGCGAGATGCGCCGCAAGGCCAAAACCGTCAACTTCGGCATCATCTACGGCATTTCGGCCTTCGGGCTGGCCCAGCGCATCGGCATCAGCCGCAAGGAAGCCACCGACATCATCGACACCTATTTCCAGGAATTCCCGTCGGTGAAGCAGTTTATGGACGAGAGCATCAACCGGGCCCGCGAGCTGGAATACGCCGAAACGCTGCTCAAGCGCCGCCGCTACCTGCGCGACATCAACTCGCGCAACGCCACGCTGCGCGGCTATACCGAGCGCAACGCCATCAACGCCCCCATCCAGGGCACGGCCGCCGACATCATCAAGATGGCCATGATTAACATCTACCACTGGCTGCGCGAGGAGAAGCTCCAGACCCGCATGATACTGCAGGTACACGACGAGCTGGTGTTCGACGCCGTGCAGGAGGAAGTGGCCTACATCACCCCCAAAATCAAGGAGCTGATGACCACCGCGCTGCTGCTGCCCCGCGGCGTGCCGCTGGAAGTGGAAGTGGGCACGGCCGGAACTGGCTGCAGGCGCATTAGCTGAGGGACTATAAGTACAGAACGTCATGCTGAGCCTGCCGAAGCATCTCTACCGCAGTAGTAATCCAAACCAGCGCGGTAGAGATACTTCGACTGCGCTCAGCATGACGGCCTTTTAGCTACGGCTACTTTTGCTTCTCTACTAAAAAAATAAAAAGGGCCCGGCACGTCTGACGCGCCGGGCTCTTTCTGCTGAAGATGGACAGCCGCTTGGCCTTGCAATTAAGTTAGGCTTCACTGCTTGTGCACGCGCTAGCCCAACCCGCAGCGCCGGCTCTAGCTGGCCGCCCCTACCGCACCGACTCGCAAAGGAATACGTAGCCGTTGGTAACGCTCACCCGAGCGAGGTCAGCGCCAGCACCGGCCTGCGTGGTGGAAAAGCTCGCCACCCGGTAGCCGCTCTGCACCACAAAATTGATGACTGCGACCGGTGAAGTCACGACCTTAAATTTTTCGTTGAGCTCCGCTTGGCTCAGCCCGCCCAAGCTTTTTCCATCTGTATCAAATTCAGCCCTGAAGCCTTTGCGCGTGTAGTAAACCTGCACCAAGGCCACTGCAGCGGGGGCAGCCGCCACCACAGAGCCAGCCGGAGCGGCCGCTTGCGCCTGAACAGCTGGCGCCGACAAAAGAAACAGCAGGGTGCTTAGGGAAAACAGAATGTATTTCATGTGTTGTGGGTAAAATCAGGAAAGCGTAGCGAAATGGCTTAACTCGGCATTTTCTTGGCTGGCATAACAGCCAAAGGGGAAAATCACCAGCCCTTTCCGTGCGCAGGAAAGAACTGGTGATTAACCAATTGCAAATGTGACGTACGGGTTATTCAGTTACAGTAATACGCTCCACCTGGTTTTGGCTTGCCGTATGCAGCGTGCAGAAGTACACGCCCGCCCGGAGGCCGGCAAGGGAAACAGTTGTTTCAAAAGTGCCGACGGACACTCGCTCACGGTCCACTACGGTTTGCACTACCCGGCCCAACGCGTCAGTTAAGGTTAGGCGAACCCGGCCGGCTTGCGCCACATGGTACTTCAACCGCACCGAACCGGCGGCGGGATTAGGATACGCTTGCAGGGCCACTTGGGTGGGCGTGCTGCCGATAGCGGTGCTGCTCGGCCGCCCTGGACGGGCCAAAGCAATGGCTTGCTTGTATTTGGTGCCTTGGCACACCGCATTTATGGTAGCGTTTGTGGCCTGCGGCAACACGCCGCAAGCGGCAAAGGGCAATGATGAAAAGCTGCTCACCGCACTGAGGGTAATCGGATACCGCGCCACAAACAGCACGTTCTGCTGAGTGGGAGTTGCCGCTGTCGGCCGCAGGTTCAATATGACTTTTAGATAGGCCCCTTTGTACATGAACTCTTGGCTGGGGTCGCCGGTGCCGCCCAAGGCCTCGGTCTGGAAGATGGTATTTTTAATGCAAGCCGCGTCTATGTAGTTGGTACGGTAGAGGTAATCAAACGTGCCGTCCGGTTTGGTTACTTGTCCTTCCAAGGTGTAATCTCCTCCAAAAGGCTCTACTTCATTGCCTTCTACCATTAACGCCACTTGAAAATCCTGTACTGTCAAGCCTGAAGCCGGGTTGATGACGTACTGTAAATCCTCGGCGAGCCGATAAGCACGCACCGTCGTTCTGGAGCGGTCGGGGTTGGTTGTAGTAGTCGTTCTGGTCTGGATTACTGGCTTTTTCAGCAAGCTAAACACCCCCATGGCCTCGTTGTAGTAGGGCACGTTTTCCGGAATGCTCACCGACAGGCGGTTGCCGGGGTTGTGGAATGGAACCGTGGCGTACAAATTGTTGGTGGTGATTGTTCCTGTTGTGGTGGTGGTCATCTCAATGGTCATTGGCTGCAATTCGACTTGAGTAGGTCCTGCATCTTGGCCGCCGCCCATAAAGTAGTCGAGCATACTGACCGCCGCACCTATAAATGGGAGCGCAGAAAGCCCGGCTTTCAAGAAATCGCCCGATTTGCTTGCGCTGTTAAAACTGTCCAAAGCGCCCGCTTTATCGGGGTTTTGGCTTTTTAACTTGCTCGTAAACTTGTCGATATTGTCGTACGACTTTCCTCCGGCTGATAATACGCCGTTCAGTTTGCGAATGAAGGGAATGCCTTTATCAAAGTCCGAGCCTGCCCCGGTTGATGTTGACACCAGCGTGCCCGTCGTTTTCCCTACCAACTGTACGTCAGCCTGCGATATCAGATTGACTTCGATGTGCAAACGCGAGTCGAACTGACAAACGCACGGGTCATACTCCATGGGAAAATCCGCTACGAACCATTTGCTTCGACTGTTTATGTAGCGTGCCACGGCTACAAATTGCGGATTTATAGCTGGCTCTGTATCTTCAAGGGCAATTCCAAGGGCGGTTTGCCGATTGAGTGTCGCCGCTTTAAAAGTGGCAGCCGTTCCAAATCTCAACTTAATCTCAGCAAATTGATAACTGTTTTGAAGGTCGCCAACTGCCGTAAATACCCGTAGCACGCTAGTGTACCGATTGTAAAGTATGAGCGTAGGATTGGTTGTCTTAGCTGGGTTGCCCGCGTCATCATAGCCCAAATCCCTCCGAATCAATTCCCACCCATCACCCGGTTTATCAATTTTGCCTGAAAACCGGTCCATGTTCGAGTTGGTAGGCTGTAGCCAAGGCAACTCGACGTAGTCTTGGCCTACGCCCGGAAAAGGGCTATTGAGGGCATACCTGCCTCCGTTGTAGAGCGAAGATTGATAATTCCCATAATACCAGTTGAAGGTATTGGGTTGACCGGCGGGGTTATTGGGATTCGCCGGGTCGGTGCGAACGCCGATTGGAGGGCACGGGACCATTTGCCCGGAGGCCAGTTGTGGGAAGGATAGGGACGCAGCGAGCAGCCCCACCCCGAGGGGGTAGAAAAAACGCATGTACCAGAAAGGGGAAAAGTGAAAAAAACCGGAAATTACCGGATACGCTTGCCTATGAATACTTTATCAATGATGGCGGGGCTGACCTGAGTACGGTACTCTATGCGAATACTGTCGCGGGCCGTCAGGTACCCTTTCGTAATATCAAATCCGGAGCATCCGCCGCTACTAGCCGTGATGCCCCGCCAAGTCAGCCCAATGTCAAAGTAGGGCTTGCGACATCCTTTGGGAATTCCAACGATGTAGTTGGTGAATTCGGCGGCGGGGTTAGTGGGATAATAAAAATTAGGCCCGGAATAAATACGCACCGTAAACGTGTCGCGCAATGCGTCCGAATTAGCGCCTTGAAACTTGCCGTAGATGGGCGCGTGTTGGTCGCGGAACGGCATCAGTGTCAACGTTTGGGTGAGCGTGTCCACCCCGTCGTCGTTCTTAAAGCAAGCCATATTGGGCGGGCGCCTGGCAATCAGGCGCACGGGAATTTCCCCAAAAGTCTGGTTATCGAAGCTAACGGCCGTGTTGCGTCCGGTGCGCTTATCTATTTTTCCCACCAGCCACTCATAGCTGGTGTACGGCGCGCCCGGCCCCTGCAACGACACCGTCTGGCTGTTGTAAGCCGTGTCGGGTGTGGGCGTGCCGAAAGCTTCAACGAACCGGAACGTTAGGGGATTGGCCTTGGCCTGCGCGCACGGGTCGGGGGCGTTTTGCTTGTCCCGGCAGCCAGATAGGCTCGTGCTGACTAAACCGATGACCACGGGTAATACGCCAAAGCCCAAGGCCATGGCGGGAAATCTCTTGGTTTGCATGGGTAGAAGCAAAAGAATGAGAACGGGACAAATGTATTTACCCCCCCCCCATTTTTACAACTTATTTTATATATTTAAAAATAATTTTTTTACAGCGTCCCCCTCACCCGTTAAACTCCGCCGAAAGAGTCGCCAAGTACCACGTCTCCAGCACCAGACAGCTAGACAGCAAAACAAACCCGCATGATTCTGCAGGTGCACGACGAACTGGTGTTCGACGCCGTGCAGGAGGAAGTGGCCTACATCACCCCCAAAATCAAGGAGCTGATGACGACCGCGCTGCTGCTGCCCCGCGGCGTGCCGCTGGAAGTGGAAGTGGGCACCGGCCGCAACTGGCTTCAGGCGCACTAAGCCCGCATCTTTAAAAACCCAAAAGAGCCCGGAACGTCAGACGCTCCGGGCTCTTTTAGGTCTTTGGAAGGCTATTTCTTCTGGGTCACTTTGGTCTTGCCCGAAACTTTGTCTTTTACTTCGGTTTCATTCTTTTTCTCGTCGCGCTTGGTGGCGGGGTCGGTGTGCTTGGGGGTATTCGGGGTGTTGGTGGAATTAGACATGGCCGGGAGTGTGGTTGATGAAAAGATGCCGTCTTGTACGGCTGAATTGGTCGGACGACCACCATTTCGGAATTTATAATTCAACTGGTTTGGCAAATGGTGCCACTCATACGATGCCGTGTCGGGCGCTAACCTGTACCTTGGCATCCTATGAAACACCTTGTCCTTCTGGCCGCTGCGGCCCTGCTCACTAACTCTCACGCCTTCGCCCAGGCGCCCCCCGAAACCCTGCTGCTGCGCGAGCCCGCCCTGAGCCGCGACCGGCTGGCCTTCAGCTACGCCGGCGACATTTGGATAGCGGGCCGCGACGGCTCGAACCCGCAGCGGCTCACCGTGGGGCCGGGCGTGGAAACCAGCCCCCACTTCTCGCCCGACGGCCAGTTCATTGCCTACACCGGCGACTACGACCGCAACGCCGACGTGTACGTGGTGCCCGTGAGCGGCGGGCAGCCGCGCCGCCTCACCTGGCACCCCTCGGCCGAAACCGTGCGCGACTGGACGCCCGATGGGCAGCGCATCCTGTTCAGCAGCTCGCAGGAGGCGTATGCGCGCGGCCTGCAGCTGTTCACGGTGGCCGTGGGCGGCGGGCTGCCCACGCGCCTGCCGCTCATCATGGGCGAGAAGGGCAGCTACTCGGCCGATGGCCAGACCCTGGCTCACACGCACATCACCAACGCCACCACTACCTGGAAGCACTACCGCGGCGGCCAGACCGGCCCCATCTGGCTCACCAACCTGCAAACGCTGGCCACCGAGGAAATTCCGCACGAAAACGCCACCGACACCAGCCCGCGCTGGCTGGGCGGCAAGGTGTATTTCCTCAGCGACCGGGCGCGTACCAACAACGTGTTCAGCTACGACGTAGCCAGCAAAAAAGTGGAGCAGCTGACCCGCCACGCCGACTACGACGTGAAAGCCCTACACGGCTACGGCCCCGAGCTGGTGTACGAGCAGGCCGGGCGGCTGCACGTGCTGAACACAGCCTCGGGCAAAGTTACCGACCTGACCATCAGCATCACCCCGGAAGTGCTGGCCCTGCGCCCGCAGTACCGCCCGGTGGGCAGCATGGTGCGCACGGCCGCTATTTCGCCCACCGGGATGCGCGCCGTGGTGGAGGCCCGGGGCGACATCTTCACGGTGCCCGCCAAGAAGGGCGAGAGCCGCAACCTGACCCACTCCGACACCTCGCACGAGCGCTACCCTGCCTGGTCGCCCGACGGCACGCGCATCGCCTACGTGTCCGATGCCGGGGGCGAGTACCAGCTGCGGGTGCAGGACCAGCGCGGCATCACGCCCGCCGAAACGTATTCGCTGGGGCCGGCCTCGTTCTATTTTTACCCGCTGTGGTCGCCCGACAGCCGGAAAATTGCCTACACCGACAAAAAGCTCAACCTCTGGTACCTGGATTTGGCCTCGAAAAAGACCGTGCGGGTGGCCGCCGACGCCTTCGGCCCCATCCTCGGCGAGCCGGCCCTGGCCCCGGCCTGGTCGCCCGACGGGCAGTGGCTGACCTACTCGGTGCTGATGCCCAACCACCTGCGCACCGTGTACGTCTACCACCTGCCCAGCGGGCGCCGCGCCGCCGTGAGCGACGGCCGCAGCGACGCCACCGCGCCCGCCTTCAGCCGCGACGGCAAGTACCTGTTCTTTGCCGCCAGCACCGACGTGGGCCTGCGCACCACCTGGCTCGACATGACTTCCTACGACCGCCAGAGCAAGAGCACACTCTACGTGGCCGTGCTCAACCGGAAGGACGCCTCGCCCTTCGCCCCGCAGAGCGACGAGGAAAAGGACGCCGCCACCAAGCCCGACTCAGTGATAATCGGCAAGCCCGTAGGCAACCGCACGGCGCCCAAAGTGGCCCTCAAGGACCTCAAGCCCAAGAAGGAGGCGGGCGTAAAAGTGGTGATTGACACCGTTGGGCTGGGCCAACGCATTCTGGTGGTGCCAGGGTCCGCCGTGGGCGAGCTGAGCAGCGTGCGGGCCGCCGACGGCGACAAGCTGTTTTACCTCGAAGCCGTGCCCGCCGCCGCGCCGGCCGGCCCCACGGCCACGCCCGCCCAGCCCACCCAGCGCCTGCACCGCTTCGATATGAAGGAGCGTAAGGACGAGGTATTTATGGCCGAGCTGAACGGCTACGCCCTGAGCGCCGACGGCAAAAAGGTGCTCTACATGGCCCCCAACAACGCCTACGGCATCGTGGAAGCCGCCGCCAAGCCCGCCGCCACCGACGGCAAGCTCACCCTCACGGGCCTCGACGCCTACATCGACCCGCGCCACGAGTGGGCCCAGATGTTCGACGAAGTGTGGCGCCTGCAGCGCGACTATTTCTACGACGCCAACATGCACGGCCTGGACTGGGCCGCCACCAAGAAAAAGTACGCCACCTTCCTGCCCCACGTGGCGCACCGCGCCGACCTCAACTACCTGTTTGGCGAGATGATGGGCGAGATGGTGGTGGGCCACAACTACGTGAGCGGCGGCGACATGCCTGCCCTCACGGCCGGGCCCGTGGGCCTGCTCGGGGCCGACTACGAGGTGGCCAACGACCGCTACCGCTTCCGGCGCGTGTTCAACGGCGAGAGCTTCAACCCCGGTCTGCGGGCGCCCCTCACCGGCCCCGGCGTGGGCGTGGCGGCCGGCGACTACCTGCTGGCCGTGAACAACCGCCCGCTCCGAGGCACCGACAACGTGTACAGCTTCTTCGAGAACACCGTGGGCAAGCAAATCACCCTCACCGTGAACGACCGGCCCACCACGAAGGGCGCCCGCGAGGTGACGGTGGTGCCCGTGGCCAGCGAAGCCACCCTGCGCCGCATTGCCTGGGTGGAGGGGAACCGCCGCAAAGTGGACGAGCTGACCGGCGGCCGCGTGGCCTACGTGTACCTGCCCAACACCGGCGCCGAGGGCTACGAATTCTTCAACCGCTACTACTTCAGCCAGTTGGACAAAGAAGCCATCATCATAGACGAGCGGTTCAACGGCGGCGGCTTCGTGGCCGACTACATCATCGACCTGCTCAACCGGCCGCTGCTCAGCTACTGGGCCCCGCGCGAGGGCAAGGCGTTTACCTCGCCGGGCGCGTCCATCTACGGACCCAAGGTGATGCTGGTGAACGAGTACGCCGGCTCGGGCGGCGACGCGCTGCCGGCCTTTTTCCGGCGGCGCGGGCTGGGCACCATCGTGGGCAAGCGCACCTGGGGCGGCCTGGTAGGCATTTCGGGCTACCCGCCGCTGCTCGACGGCGGCAGCGTGACCTCGCCCAGCTTCGCCATCTACAGCCCCGACGGCAAGTGGGAAATCGAAAACGAAGGCGTAGCGCCCGACATCGAAGTCGACATCCTGCCCAACGCCACCCAGAACGGCGCCGACCCCCAGCTGGCCAAAGCCGTGGAAGTCATCATGGCCGACCTGAAAAAGCAGTCCTTTAAGCCCCTGCCCATTCCGACGCAGCGCCCGCTGCGCGGCCGGGAGTAGCGCAGATGGAGTAATGTCTCCACTGAAAAACGGTCATGCTGAGCGTAGCCGAAGCATCTCGCGTGTGGTAGTAAAATCAATCTATTGGATTGGTGGCGGCACGCGAGATGCTTCGGCTGTGCTCAGCATGCCCAATGTTTATTTGTTCTACAGTTTATTAGCAATCCCCCTCACCCGTCAGCCATGCCGCAACAACCCCACACGACTACCCTGCAAAACGTGACTCGTGGCCTGTTGGGTACCTTTATGGTGGTGGCCGGCACGGGGCATCTCACCTTTGCACGGCAGGATTTTCAGGCGCAGGTACCTGATTTTGTGCCGTTGGATAAGGATGCCGTGGTGCTGCTATCGGGCGTGGTGGAAATTGGGCTGGGGCTGGCGCTGCTCCTGATAAATGGCAAAAACCGGGTGCGCCTAGGGCTGGGGCTGGCGGTATTTTACGCGGCGGTGTTTCCTGGCAACGTGCACCAGTACACCCACCACCTTTCCGCCTTCGGGCTCGATACCGATGCCAAGCGGCTGGCCCGGCTGTTTTTCCAGCCCGTACTGATGGGCGCGGCCCTGTACTCGACCGGGGCGTGGCAACTATTGAAAAAGCAGAAATAGCGTTTGGAATTCAATGGACAGACCTAATCAGAAAGCCCTGCTGGCGGAGCTAACCAGCCTGCTCACCAAAGGCAACGCCCACGCCACCTTCGAAGAAGCCACCGCCGACCTCACGCCCAAAATCTGGAACCAACGCCTGCCCGATGTGCCCTACACCATTTGGCAGCTGGTTGAGCACATCCGCATCGCGCAGTGGGATATCGTGGAGTTCTCCATTGATGCCGAACACCAATCGCCAACATTCCCGGAGGGTTACTGGCCGGCTCCCGACGCTACCGCCGATGAAGAGCAGTGGCAGGCCGCCCTGGACCATATCCGGCAGCAGCGGCAGCGGTTTCTGCACCTGCTGCACGCGCCGGGTACCGACCTGCTGGCCCCGCTGCCGCACGGCACCGGCCAGACCATCCTGCGCGAAGCCCTGCTCATTGCCGACCACAACGCCTACCACGTCGGCGAAATCGTGCTGGTTCGGCGCCTGCTGAAGGACTGGGAATAGTCTCTCCGCACTCTTCGAGCAGTTTACAGGCTGGTATAGAGGTGCAAAGACGCCTAATTGCGTCTCGGCGTTGAGTGAAATCATCGGCTGTTGCTGCCGCAAGTCATCCACTGCCCTGCCCTTTATTCGGCTTTCGCTATCGTGTTGCCCTTGCCGATGTTGGTGACTTGGGGCTCGGTGCCGCGCCAGCGCACCGTGTTGTCATCGCCGGTCACCTGAATGGCCTCTACGTTCTCGAGCGTCACCGTATTGCGGCCGCCGATGACGTAGAGTTCCTTACAGCTCCCGGTGAAGGTGGCCTGATTGTCGTCGCCCTGCATTTGCACGTCCTGGCCGGTGCAGGCGCGCGTTTGCACCGATTTGTTACCCGTGATGGTAATCTCCGTTTCATCGCTGGTAACCACCGTTGACGCATCGCCTTTGGTCTCGATGCTCACGCCGGGCACCTCAATCTTCTGCGAATCGGCATCGGTCTGGACGATGGCGTCTTCTTTTGGCTGCGAGCACGCGCTCAGGGCCGCGGCCACTACCAAGCTCAGCAGCGCAAGTTGTTTCTGACTCATATATAGAGAGGGTTGGGAGAGCGAAACTTACGCAGAAAAACGCTTGAACAATGATGCCGAAAGCTTTTTCTGCGTCTATCTGCATTATAGTGAGAAGCCGCCTGGATTAAATCTGGAAATTAATCCAGGCGACAGAGAGCGGCACTGCTTTGCGTCTTCAAGCGTGCAGATTGTGCAGCGGCAAGCCCCCAGGCAGTGCGTCTCGACACTGGTCTCAATGCACGCCCGTTGCGGTGTCTAGGACGCCCAACCCAGATTAAAACCCGAGAAAAGCTTCTGCGTAGTGCCTTCTGGCATGTCGTCGATAAAGACGCCATTCTGGCGAATTTCTGAACAATTTCACTGGTTTTGCCCCGCATTAAGCCAATAAAAAAGGCCGCTGGAACATCCAACGGCCTTTTTTATCTAACGCGGCACTGTTTACTGGTACTGAATGTACAGCGGCGAGGGCTTCAGGGCGATGACCTCGGCGGGCGTCATGATGTGGTGGGGCTTGGGGCGGGCGTCGTACTCGTAAAACAGCTTGAAGCCCGTGTACTGCACCGGTTCGTTCACGATGTAGTGCTGGTAGGAGTCCTTTTTGAGCGTGGGGTCGCCGTGGCCATCCATGTGCATCACAATCTGCACGCGGGGGTCGAGCTTGATGTTTTTGTAGTTGGAAACCATTTTGCGCGTGAAGCGGTGCACGGTGAGCACCTTGGGCGGCAGCTTGTTTTCGCTCACGATGCGGGCCAGGAAGCTCACCGTAAAGTTGATGTCTTTGGCGTCGAGGGTGCCGATTTTCTGGTTGGGGCGCACGCCGGGCATGGTGGAGAGCGAAAACTCCGGGTCGATGCCCAGGTGCACGATGGGGTCTTTGAGGTAGGGCTCCAGCTTGGGCAGCTCGGCCGCGAGGGTGCTGTGGCCGGGCTGCACGTCCAGAAACAGAATGCAGTTGTGCTCTTTGGCCCAGCTGATTACTTCTTCGATGGTGGCTTTGGAGTTCATCAGGCGCCACTTGCCGTCTTTGCCGGCCGTGCCCTGGGCCGTGATGGTCACGTTGTGCAGGGCAGCCTGCACGCCCCGGCTGGGGTCGGCGGCGCGCCACTCGGCCAGCACTTTCTCAAACTTGCGGAACATCTGCTCCTTGGGCTCGCGGCCCAAAATACCCATGCCCTTCGAGCGGATGTTACCATAGAAGGCCACAATGCGCTTGCCCGGCAGAATGGCGCCCGGCAGCTGCCCGCTTTTCTTCATGATGGAATCGGCCAGCAGCGAGTCGCGGCGCATGACCATGGCCTGGAGCTGCGCCGAGTCGAGTGGCACGGGCTTGGCGGCAGCTTCGGCGGCGGCACCGGTGGGCGTTTCGCCCTCAGCGGGGCGGGTCTGGCAGGCGGGAAGGCCTGCGAAAGCCAGCAAACTCAAGGACGCAGCCACTACGGCGTGGCGCGGCAGGAAAGAAAATAACACGGAATAAATCGGAATTAGAAGGCCAATACTACCCGCAAGTTAACCCATTCTGAACGGTTGCGGCGGAGTGTAACGCAGAAAGGCCCCGGCCAAGGCCGGAGCTTTTCGGACGATTTCTCGGGTCAGCGCGCCAGAAAAAGCTGCGGGCGTTGGCCTTGGCTTCCCGGCAAGCGGCTATTTTGTGTTTACAAATCGCGCTTATATTTTGAACATGATGGGCACAGTGAAAGTGACGGCCACGGCTTTGCCGCCCTGGGTGCCGGGCGTGAAGCGAGGCAGCTTTTGCACTGCGGCAACCACGGCAGCATCGATTGCAGGGTCCAGACCTTTCACAATTTTTGTCCCTTTTACCTGCCCATTGCTATCAATGTAAAACGAGACAAATACCCGTCCTTCCTTATGGTCGGCCAAAGCCGATTGGGGATAAATCACATTGCGCTGAATGGCTTCTACAATGGCCTTGTTGCCACCCCCACCGGGTAGCTGCGGCATGTTCTCAACAAATGTGTACACCGGTGGCGACGACACAGGTTGTGGTGTTTGACCCATCGGGACCGGCGGAGGAGGCGGCGGGGTGCCCTGCCGCAACACGGCAGCGGGCTTGGGGCCCGGGCCGCCCTGAGCAGCCATGCGCCCACTGGCGACAATGATAAACAACGCGGCCACCAGCGGCAGCGCAAGCCACTGTTTCCAGCGGCGAATGGGGGAGGTTTTTTGTATCATGGCAATGCGACGTAAAGTTTGAGAATGGGAGAAAGAATGCGCAAGCGGAACGGAGAAACCCAAGCGGGTGGCCACTTGCCGAGCCAACAGGTGAGCGTAGGAACGAGTGGTTGAAAACGGAGCCGAGGCGTCGCCTAACAGCGCGGCTTCGTCGGCCAGATACTCATGGGTGAGGGCCAGGGCCCGGCCGCTCAGGTGCACGAAGGGGTTGAACCAGAGCGCCACGCGCAGCAGCTCCAGCACCAGGCGGTCGTAGGTGTGGCCCTGGCGCACGTGGGCCAGCTCGTGGCGCAGCACCTGGGCGGCTTCGGCGGCGCTCAGCGGCAGGGTTTCGTCCCAGAATATGGTGCGGCTAAAAGAGCTGGTGGGTAGCGCACCGTGGGTGCGCGCCAGCGTGTAGCCGTCGCACTGTTCGCGGGCCAGGCGGCGCGTGCTTTGCCACAGCCGGCCCAGCTCCCAGCCCAACTGCACCAGCATAAACACAGCGCCGCTCAGGTAGAGGGCCAGTGCCCAGAACGGCCAACCTATGCCGGTGGCCTCACTAGCGCTGGTGGCGTCGGCGCCCACTACTGCGGCGGGCAGCAGCACCGCCGTCACTCCGCTCAGCGCGCCTGGCTGCGTGCCCCAGCCCGCGGGCCATGCCAGCGGCAGCAGCGGCAAGCCTGCCGCCAGCACCGGCCCCAGCACCAGATAGGCGCGGTTGTAGGCAAAGCTGCGCTCGCCGCGCAGCAGCAATCGGTAGCAGAGCCACCACGCCCCCAGCAGCACCGTGCTGAGCAGCATCCAATTAAACAGGCTGATTGGGTTCATCGGAATCGGGATTTTGGGGTTCGGAGGCGTGGCGAAGCAACTCGTCGAGCTGGGCAGCATCGAGGTTTTCTTCTTTGGCGAAAAAGGAAACCAAGCGACTGAAGGAGTTGCCGAAGTGGCCGCCCAGTAGCTTGCGCAGCGAAAAGCGGCGGTAGTCGTCCTGCGCTACCAGCACGAAGTAGCGGTGCGTGCGGCCAAAGGCTTCGTGGTTGACAAAGCCCTTGGTTTCGAGGATGCGGATGATGGTCGAAACCGTGTTGTAGGCCGGCGCGGGGGCCGGCAGCTCGGCCAGCACGTCCTTCACGAAGGAAGGGCCGAGGCGCCAGAGGACCTGCATCACCTGTTCTTCGGCGCGGGTGAGTTCGGGAAAGGATGGGTCCATGAGTTGAAAGCGGTGGTATCAGGGTATTACAAACGTATAACTAAAATTTTAGTTTTACGACTAACACATTAGTTTTAGGCAAATTATTTTTCTTAATTCCCCTCCAAACGCACCGCATTACTCCCCGGCAACCAGTTGCGAAGCGAAAATCACACGAGCCACGTAAGAAGTAGCCAGCCCCCGGCGAACTGCTGGCCGGCTTCCTTTTTCCCCGCCCATGCTCAACCACTACTTCTGCTGCTTACTGGCCTCGCTGCCCTTGATGAGCAGTGCCCAGACGGCCCCCGTTGCGCCCCCCGCCACCCAGCCACCAGCCGCTACTGCCCCGCAGGCACCTGCCCGGCCCGCTTCGCCCCGGCAGCTGTTTCCGGGCTTGTTTGAAGCCGTGCAGCTGGGCCGCGTTTTCGCCGATGGCAAGACCTTCGTGGATGCCGTGCCCCGGCAGCGGCCCGCCACCATTCTCGCCGCCTGGAAACGGGAGAAAGCCCAGCCCGGCTTTCAGCTTAAAGCCTTTGTAGCGCGCTATTTCGAGTTGCCGGCCGACGGCGGGGTTCCCTTCAACAGTGACATAAAAGCCGGCCTGCGCCACCACCTCGACACGCTCTGGACGGTACTGGCGCGCCCCGCCGCCCCGGCCATCGACCCCACCGATTCGTTGGCGGCCTACAGCTCCCTGCTGCCCTTGCCCAAACCCTACCTGGTGCCGGGCGGCCGTTTCCGGGAGGTGTATTACTGGGATTCCTACTTTACGATGCTGGGCCTGGCCGAAGCCGGCAAAGGCCAGCTGCTGAAGGACATCACCGATAATTTCGCCTTCCTGATAAGTCGCTATGGCTTCATCCCGAACGGCAACCGCTCGTACTACCTCACCCGCTCGCAGCCGCCGTTTTTTGCCAGCATGGTGACGCTGCTGGCGCAGGAGCGCGGCAACAGCGAGCTGCTGCGCTACCGCGGCGCCCTGGCAGCCGAGTACCGCTACTGGATGCGCGGCGCCGAGCAGCTGAAGCCCGGCACGGCCGCCCGCCGGGCCGTGCGCCTGCCCACCGGCGCCGTGCTCAACCGCTACTGGGACGACAGCGACCAGCCCCGCGAGGAGTCCTACGCCGAAGACGTGGCCGCCGCCAAGCTGAGCAAGCAGCCACCCGCCCAGTTCTACCGCCACATCCGGGCGGCGGCGGCATCGGGCTGGGACTTCAGCAGCCGCTGGTTTCGGGCCGGGGGCGGCCTGGGCACCATCCAGACCACCGACATGGTGCCCGTGGACCTGAACTGCCTGCTCTACAACCTGGAGCTGACCCTGGCCGAAGCGGCCAAGCTGGCCGGCCAGCCGGCCCAGGCGCGGCTCTACACCACCAAAGCGGCGCAGCGCAAAGCGGCACTCCTGGCCCTGACCTGGGATACCAAAGCCGGCTGGTTTCAGGACTACAACTGGCGGCTGCGGCAGCGCTCTACGGTGCGCACGCTGGCGGGCGTGTTCCCACTGGCTTTCGGGCTGGCCTCATCGGCGCAGGTCGCGCGGGTTGGCACCACGCTCAAAACCAACTTCCTGAAGCCCGGCGGCCTGGTAACCAGCCTCAGCGAAACCAAGCAGCAGTGGGATGCCCCCAACGGCTGGGCGCCGCTGCAGTACTTGGCCATTGAGGGCCTCGCGCGCTACCAGCAGCAACCGCTGGCCGACACCATCGCCCGTCGCTGGATGGGCCTGAACCAGCGGGTGTTTGCCCAAACCGGCCAGCTGCTGGAGAAGTACGACGTGCTGCACCCCAACCGCAAAGCCGGCGGCGGCGAGTACCCGCTGCAGGATGGCTTCGGGTGGACCAACGGGGTGCTGCTGCGGCTGATGAACCGCTACCGGGTGGGGGAATAGGCCCAATCCCACAGATAGGCTCCCGGGCCGGTAAAGCCGCGCCATTAGGCAAAAAAAGGACTTTGCACAGGTTTGCTGGAGGGGAAGGCGGCGGTGGCGCAGGTACGCCCCACAGTTTGGCACGGTTTTGCATTACACCCTTGCATCGGCCCGCTAGCCGGGCGTTTGGCCCGGTACCCACGGGGCCTGCTTCTTTCACACCTTCCAATTCTTTTGGTCATGAAATTCTCACGCCTTTCGGGCGGCCTGGCCGCGGCTTGCCTTTTGATTTCTGCTGCTGCCACCACCGCTTCGGCCCAAGGTGCCCGCGACGCTTACGGCAACCCCAAAGCGGCCCCTTCGCCCCGCACTTCGGCTTCGGGCCAGCGCGCTCCGGTGCGCAGCCAGGCGGCTAACACGGTGTCGGCCGGCGCCAATTCTGCGGTTCGCTTTGGCTTCCGGGGTGGCCTCAACTTGGCCGATGTGCAAGGCGATGCCGTGAAAAGCTTCACTGAATTGGCCGGCTACGCTCCCGATGGTGCCATTACCAAGCAGATGCGCCCCGGCTTCTACGCCGGTGTGTATGCCACGCTGCCGCTGGGCCCCGGCTTCGCCATTGAGCCCGGCATCAACTACTCCGAAAAAGGCACCGTGCTCAAAGGCACCCTGCCCTTCCCCAAGCTCGATTTCCTGAACGCGAGGGTGACTGGCACGGCCCGCCTGGCTTATGTGGATGTGCCAGTACTGGCCAAAGTATTTGTGACGCCCGGCTTCTACCTCTACGCCGGTCCGCAGGCCTCGTTCCTGGTGAGCGGCAAGGCGCGGGTGCAGGCAGGGGCCCTGGGCATCAACGCCTACCAGGACGATTTCGACATCTCCAACCAGCTCCGCAAAGTCGACTTCTCGGCTGTGGGTGGCCTGGGCTACCAGTTTGAAAACGGCTTGGGCCTGAGCGCGGGCTACGACTACGGCCTGACGTCGCTGGACACCAATAACCGCTTCGATGCCCAGAACCGGGTGATTAAAGTGGGCGCCAACTTCTCTTTTTAAGCTGATTATCAGCCATTATAGTCCAGTTATCCATTTTCACATATTGTTAGTGTAAGCATCCGAGATATATTATCAAAAGGCCCCACCGCTGCAACGGTGGGGTCTTATTGGTATTCATAGCTGCAGGCACCACTGATTTTTGCCATGCTCTGCTCTTCACACAATGGCTTTTTTAACTCCATTTTAATGTTTTAGGGCGATACATAGCTGGGCCCCTGTCTATATTTGCTTTCAGTATATTTCCAATTTTTTTAATAAAAAATTCCACCATGACCAACCGTTTTCTAGCATTCTTCCTGCTGATTGGCCTTCTCGTAGGCGCATTATCGGCGCAAGCCGCTGCCAACCCCGACGCCGTGCTCGGGGTCTGGAAAAACGGGGAGGGCACCGGCATGATTCAGATTTTCAAGAAGGGTGACAAGTACTACGGCCGCCTCGTATGGCTGAAAGTGGCCAACACCCCCGAAGGCAAGCCCCGCACCGATGTGAACAACCCCGACGAAAGCAAGCGCAACGTGCTGCTCAAGGGCTTGGAAAACATGCGCGATTTCACGTATAAAGGCGATAATAAGTGGGAAGACGGTAAAATCTACGACCCCAAGAACGGCAACGACTACAGCTGCGAAATGACTTTGGTGGACCCCAACACCCTGGAGGTGCGCGGTTTCATCGGCGTGTCCCTCTTTGGGCGGACCGACGTGTGGAAGCGCCAGGTCAAAAAATAATAACCGCCTGCTGCTGAGTTAGCTCCCGAGCTTCTGCCCACCCGCGGCAGGGGCTCGGGATGCCTGTTTTCAATGGCTTTTCTCATTCAACCACTCCCCACCTACTGCATGAAATACACCTACTTTGCCCTTGCTGCCTGCCTGCTGGCCGGGGCCCCGGCTGCGGCCCAGGTCACCGACACCACCCGCACTGCCACGCCCGCCGCCGAGGAAAACTTCGACGCGTTTGGCGATGCCAACGCGGGCACTACCGATTACAACACCCAGAAAGTCCTCTACCTCACGCCCACCAAGCTGATTTCGGTGGGCTACGAGGCCCAGTTGGGCTACAACCTGAGCACCGCCGGGCCCCTGCCCGCCAGCACGGCCCCCGCCGTCGAAACCAAGGTCAATTCGGCCCGCGGCTTGCGCCTGGCTTTCAATGCGCCGGTTATTTCGCGCACCGATTTTATATTCAACGTGGGCCTCACCTACTGGAACACGGGCCTGGACCTGGCCAACGCCGAACGGTCGCCGTATTTCGACAAGCTGCAGGATGGCCTGCGCACCACGGGCATCAACACGACCATCTTCAACCCCATCGACAACAAGCACTTCGTCATTCTGCAGCTTAACCTCGACGCCAACGGCAACTACCGCAACTTCCAGGAAGTGCAGACCGAGGCGTACACGTTCAGTGCCACGGGCATTTATGGCTGGAAGCCCAACGACAACCTGCAGTGGGGCCTGGGCCTGAGCCGCACTTACCGCGCCGGGCAGCTGCTCTACATTCCGGTGCTGCTCTACAACCGCACCTTCTCGCCGCAGTGGGGCTGCGAGGTGATATTCCCGCCGGGCCGAAATCCGCCGCAACTTCGGCACCAACGCCCTGCTGAAGCTGGGCTACGAACTGGAAGGCAACACCTACTACCTGGGCAAAATACAGAACCAGGAAGTGTACCTGCGCCGCGGCGAGTTGAAGCCCCGTATCACCTACGAGCGCCAGCTCTCGGGTTTTGTGTGGGTATCGGCCCAGGCCGGCCTGCGCTACAACTACCGCAACGACGCCTTCCGCAACCAGGACCCCACCGGCGAGAAGGAAAGCACGCTGGGCTCGGAGCCTTCGCTGTACAAAAACACGCTCACCAACCCGCTGTACTTCAATATCAGCCTGAACTTGGTTAGCCCGTAAAAATTCCCATTGTTCGGAATTTGCGACGCCAAGAAGGCCCCACTGCTGCAACAGTGAGGCCTTTTTGGTTTAAGCAGTGCGGACTTTTAGCCCGCGCTACAACAGCTTAGCGGATGCCCACGGCGCTGCTGCCGCTCAGGCCCTGCGCCAAGCGCACGAGGCGCACGAGCTCGGCGCGGTAGCCGTCGGCATCGGAGCCGCGCGCGCCGTTGGCCAGCTGCTCGGTGGCGGCCCAGGTGGCGGTGCCGCGCTGCTCGCTCTGGCGCAGCAGCATGCCGAACTGGGCCACGGCGGCGGCAAAGCGGAAGTCGGCCGAGGCTTTTTCGATGGCGACGGGCGTGCCTACTAAGGGCTGCGACAGGAGCTTGCTGGTGTTGCCCTGCGGCTCTTTGTAGCGCAGCTTCACGGTCAGCACGTCATTCGTGAGGAACTGCTGCATGTTGCTGGTGCTGGCTTTGGTGGGCTGGTACTTGAGGTCATCGATAAGGGGCGTAGCGCTGCCCACGGGCACTATTTCGTAGAGAGCCGTGACGGTGTGGCCCGCGCCGAGTTCGCCGGCATCTTTGCGGTCGTTGTTGAAATCCTCGGCTTCGAGCAGGCGGTTTTCGTAGCCCACGAGGCGGTAGTTGGCCACGCGGGCGGGGTTGAACTCGACTTGCAGCTTCACGTCCTTGGCCACGGTGAAGAGCGTGCCGCCAAACTGCGCCACCAGCACCCGGCCGGCCTCGTCGAGGTTATCGAGGTAGGCGTAGTTGCCGTTGCCTTTGTCGGCCAGGGTTTCCATGCGGGAGTCGCGCAGGTTGCCGCGCCCGCAGCCCAGCACCGTGAGGAACACGCCGCTTTCGCGCTGGTCCACAATGAGTTTTTCCAGCGCCTCATCGGAGCTTTCGCCCACGTTGAAATCCCCATCCGAAGCCAGAATCACGCGGTTGTTGCCTCCCTCATTGAAGTGCTGCCGGGCCGTGGAGTAGGCCAGGCGCAAACCCGCGCCGCCCGCCGTGGAGCCGCCGGACTGCAGCCGGTCAATGGCATCGAGAATGACCTGTGGCTGCGAGCCGGGCGTGGGCGGCAGCACCAGGCCGGCCGCCCCGGCGTACACCACCAGCGCCACCCGGTCCTGGGGCCGCAGCTGCTTCACCAGCAGCCGGAGGCCGGCTTGCACCAAGGGCAGGCGGTCGGGGCCGGACATGGAGCCGGACACATCGACCAGGAACACCAGGTTGGCGGGCGGCAGCTTGGCGGTTTCTATTTTTTTGGCCTGGATGCCGATGCGGGCCAGCTGGTGCGCGGTGTTCCAGGGGCACACGGCCAGCTCGGTGCTGATGCGCACGGGGTCGGGCGAAGTGGCGGGCGGCGTGGCGTAGTCGTAGCGGAAGTAGTTCAGCATTTCTTCCACGCGCACGGCGTCGCGCGGGGGCAGCTGGCCTTCGTTGAGAAAGCGGCGCACGTTGGTGTAGCTGGCGGCGTCCACGTCCAGCGCAAAGGTGCTGAGCGGGGCATTCTTGACGGTGAAAAAGGCATTTTCTTTCACCCTGGCGTAGGTGTCGCCCGCGCCGGCTTCGGGCCGGGCGGGGTACGGCGCATTGGGCGGCGCAGGCATGCTGTAGCCACTCATATCGTGGCCGCTTTGACGGCTTTTTTTATCAACACTGACCCCGGCGGCCCGGCCATTGAGCACCTGGCTGACGCTGCCCGTTATGGTCCGCACGGCGCGTTGCGGGGCGCTTCCGGTCACCACTACTTCGTTGAGTTGCCGGGCATCGGGGGCCAGCGTCACGTCCACCACGCGGGCGGAGCCCACGGCGCGCTCCACGGTGACGTACCCGACACTGGAAAAGACCAGCCTGGCCTGGGGCGCATTGGTTACGAGCAGGCTGTAGCGGCCACCGGCATCAGTGGATACGCCGTTAGTGGTGCCTTTAATCAGCACCGTGACACCGGGCAGGGGCTGGCCGGTGCCTTGCTCGCGCACGGTCCCGTGCACTTGGTGGTTGCGCACGGTGTCCTGCGGGGCCACGGACTTCGGTTGTTGGGCGTAGGTGGCGTTAGCCGGGGCCAGCAGGGCGAGCAGCGCCGGAAGCAGTAGGTTTTTCATGGCAACAGGGTTGGGGTGAGGTGTGGCTAGCTGATGCGGGCCGGCGCGGAATTGCACACGCGGCCGCAAAAAATCCTGGTGCTGCCCTATCTTCCCCGTCCCATGTTCTTTCGCCGCTCCCCGCCCGCTGCCGCCGCGCCGCTCTCCGACCAGGAGCTGCTGGCCCGCTACCGCCTGCGCGGCGAGGTGGCCGACTTGGGCGTGCTCTACGACCGGTACCTGCCCGAAGCCTTTGCCGTGGCCCGCCGCTACCTGGCCCCGCCCGACGAAGACGCCCAGGACGCCGTGATGCAGCTGTTTGAGCACCTCGTGAAAGCCCTGCGCACCCACGCGCCCGACAACTTTCCGGCCTGGCTGCACACCACCGCCCGCAACCATTGCCTGATGCAGCTGCGGGCCCGCAAGCGCGCCGGGCCCAGCGCCGGGCCGCTCATTCTCACCTTCCCCGATGCCGCTGATGTGGAAATAGCCGGGGCCCGGCATCTGGTGGACGAGGCGGACGCCGCGGCCGAAGCCGAGGACACCGAAAACCGCCTCCAGCACCTGGAAGCGGCCCTGGCCCACCTGCCGCCCGCCCAACGCCGCTGCCTGGAATTGTTTTACCTTGAAAAGAAGTGCTACCGCGACATTGCCATCGAAACTGGCCTGGAGCTGAACCTGGTACGCAGCCACCTGCAAAACGGCAAGCGCATGCTGCGCCGGCAGTTGGAACCGCCCGCCCCGGCAATTGCTCTCAGAAACTTACCCCCGGCTTCTTCCAATAATCCGCTTCATGTTGCCCGTTGACTTGCCCTTCGCCCTGCTGCCCGCCCCCGGCCCCCACCCGGCCACGGCGGAGCTGCGCGCCTACGCGGCCGGCACCCTTGCGCCCGCCGACGAGCACCGCATTGAGGCCCATTCGCTGGATTGCGAGCGCTGCGCGGAACTGGTAGCGGGCTTTTCGATGAGCGACGCCGCTACCACCGACCACGCCGTGGCCGAGCTGCGCACCCGCCTGCAAACCCGCGTAGGCCAGCCAGATGCCGCCCCCGTTGCCCCCGCCCGGACGTGGCCCCGGCTGGCCGCCGCGGCCGCGCTGGTGGGCGTGGTAGCCGCCGGCCTGTGGGGCCTAGACCAGCGCAAGGCCGACGCCCCAACAGTTGCCGCGGTCCGGCAGGAAGCAATGCAGCAAGCCGCGCCAGCGCCGCTCCCGGAGCCGCTGGCACCCGCTGCCGCACCCGCTGCCACAGCTGCTGCCCCAGCCGAAACCATAGCGGCCATTCAAGCCGCAAAAACCGAAACGGAAACTGCCTTCTATGCGGCGGTGACCACCCCGCCTGCGCGCCGCACCGAGCCGGCGGCACGCGCAATACGCCACTCGACCAGGCCTTCGGATACCGCAGCATCAGCAACCAACGAGGTAGCCCTGGCCGGTGTCCCACAGGCAGATAAGGCAGTGGCAGCAGCTGAAATGAAGGAAGTAGCGGCTGTGGTTTATGAAGCCAGTGCCAACGACGAGGCCGGCGAGGTACTGGTGTCGCCCGCGGCACCCAATGCCAAGAAAATGCTCAGGCGGCAAGTAGCCATTGCCGATAGCGCGCAGGCCCAAAACACCGCAAATCAGCAGGCTGTTTCCAAAGCCAAAGCCCGACTCATGGCCGTGGCAACGCCGGCGCTTTCGGGCGCAATGGCGGGCCGCACGGCGGCTACGTCCATGCCGGCTCCAGCCTCCATCAACCCGGCCCCGGTGGGCGGCATGGGCGATTTGCGCGAGTACATCCGCAAAACCGCCGTGGAGTTTGAGCCCGAAGCCCGCGCCATGCGCCTGACCGGCCTGGTGCACGTCAAATTCACGGTAGGAGCCGACGGCAAGCTGAGTGACTTCAAAGTGAGCCGGGGCCTGCGCGACGACTACGACGCCGAAGCCATCCGCATTATCAGCGAAGGCCCGGCGTGGCAGCCCGGCGTGGCCGGCGGCCGGCGCGCGCCGCTGCCCATGGAGGTTACGGTACCGTTTTGAGTAGCCGGCTTATTTGTGATGAAAAAAGGCAGGAAAAGAGAACGTCATGCTGAGCGCAGCCGAAGCATCTCTACTGCAATAGTAAATGAATTACTTGCGCGGTAGAGATGCTTCGGCTGCGCTCAGCATGACGTTCAGTTAATAACTGACAACTAAATACTATAGCTCAGCGCTCGGCTTGAGGGTGCCTTCGTCTACTGATTTCAGGAACTTGATGAGGCCCGTGAAATAGGTTTGCTGGTCGTCGTAGAGGCTCATGTGGCTGCCTTTGGGGCAGATGAGGGAGTTGCCGTTCTGCACTTTGGTGGCAATCATGCGCATGTGCTCGGGGTCCATGGTGTCGTACTTGCCGCCGATGGACAGCACGGGCACGGTGAGCTTGGGCAGGTCGGCGGTGCGGTCCCAGTTGGTGAGCTTGCCCGAGATACCGAACTCACTGGGGCCCTGCATGGTGACGTAGAGCGACTGGTTGCTTTTGCTGAAGGCGCGGTTCACGGGCTCGGGCCACTGGTCGAGGGGCAAGCGCAGCACGTGCTCGGCGTAGAAATTGGGCATGAGCAGCGCCATGTAGCGCGGGTTGGCGAAATCCTTTTTGGCTTCGATGGCGCGGATTTCGGCCAGTACTTCGGGCTTCATTTGCTTGGCCAGCACTTCATCAGCGTAGCGGCCGTATGCGGGGCAGCTCATCATCATGTTGGAAATGATGAGGCCCTTGAGGTTCTCTTGGTACTTGAAGGCGTATTCGGCGGCCAGGATGCCGCCCCAGGAATGGCCCAGCAGGTAGAAGTTGTCCTTGGTCAGGTTCAGGGCCTGGCGCACTTGCTCCACTTCTTCCACGTAGCGCGGCAGGCTCCACATGGAAGTGTCCTTGGGGTTGTCAGACAGCCCACAGCCCAGCTGGTCATAGTAGATAAACTCGATGCCTTCTTTCGGCAGGAAGCTTTCCATGCATTCGAAGTACTCGTGCGTAGAGCCCGGCCCGCCATTGAGCAGCAACACCTTCACCTTGGGATTATTGCCAAAACGCTTGGTCCAGACGTTGAACTTGCCCTTGGGCGTGGTGATGGGAATCATGCGCACGCCGCCGTCCTGCACGCCGGTTTCGGTGGGTTCGAAGTAGGTGGCTGGCACGCTGGCCGAAGCGGTTGTGCTGCCAGCGGCAGCAGTGGAGTCGGGCTTGTTGCAGCCAGTGACAAGGGCAGCGCCCAGCAGCGCAGCCGCCAGGAATGAGTAAAGAGATTTCATTGACCTGCGGGAATGATGATTTACAAATAAAGGAACGTCTTGCTCCGCTTAGCACCCACGCCGCCTGTCATGCTGAGCTTGCGAAGCATCTTATCAAGTTTGAACACCTCGCAGGCAACGGTTGAAGGCTTCGTTCTGCGGTGACAGGATGCTTCGCAGGCTCAGCATGACAGACGGCGCGGTCACTAGGCATAACCGACATTAGACAACCTAACGCGCCTAATTAACCTCGCCCTTGGTGTTGATGTACCGCTCAAAAAACTCGAACGTGCGCAGCATCTGGTCGATGCGCTGGCGGTTGTCGCCGGAGCGGGTTAGCTCGTGGGTGCCGCCGGGGTGGCGCACGTATTCCACGGGGCGGCCCAGCACCTTGAGGCTGCGGTACATCATTTCGCTTTGCACAAAGCCGGTGCGCCGGTCGTTGTCGCCGTGGAAGAGGATGTAGGGCGTGGTGATGTTCTGCACGTAGCTGATGGGCGACTCGCGGGTGAGCACCTGCCGCACGGCGGGCTCCCAAGGGTAGCCGCCGAAGTAGTTGGGCACCAGGCGCCAGGCATTGCCTTCGCCAAAGAAAGTGGCCAAATCATAGACCCCGCGTTGCGAGCAGGCGGCTTTGAAGCGCTGGTCGTGGCTGATAATCCAGGCCACGAGGTAGCCGGCGTAGGACCCACCGGTCACGGTGAGCTTGGCCGGGTCGGCCCAGCCTTCGGCCACGGTTTTGTCGAGGGCCGTGAGCACGTCGCTGCTCGGGCCGTTGCCCCAGTCCAGCACGTTGGCCCGCAGAAAACCCTGGCCGTAGCCGCCCGAGCCGCGCGGGTTGCTGTACACCACGCCGTAGCCCTGGCTGGCGAAATACTGAAACTCGTGCCACATGCTGGTTTCGCCCGGCCCCCACATGGCCGAGGGGCCGCCGTGGATTTCAAGCACCACCGGGTATTTCTGGCCGGCCTGGTAGCCGGTGGGCTTCATTACCCAGTACTCCACCGTCAGGCCTTTGTCGTTCACAAAAGTGTGCTTTTCGGGCAGCGAGAGCCGCTTGGTTTTCACCCAGTCGTTGAAATTGCCAGCGGGCTGCACTTTTTTCAGCCCGGCGTCGGCCACCAGCAGCTCGGAGGGATTGAGCACGCTGGTCTGGGAAAACACCACCTTGCCGCGGGCCACGTCGAAGCTCGTAATGCCCGTATCGGCGGCCGAGAGCTTTTCTACTTTTCGGGTGTTGATGTTGGCCCGGTAAAGGGGCGCGCCGCCGTTGCTTTGGGCCGTGAAGTAGACGTACTTGTCGTCGTCGCTCCAGGCCAGGTTGCCCTTGCTGCGGTCAAACGGAATGATGATAATGTCTTTGGCGGTGCCGTTGAGCGGCATCACGGCTAGCTCGGGCACGTGCACGCCGGTGGCGGGGCTCATCTGGAAGGCGAGCCACTTGCCGGAAGGCGAGACTTCGGGGTTGGAATACACGGTGTTGTCCTGGCCCAGCAGCAGGCGGGGGCGGCGGCCGTCGCGGTCGGCCAGGTAGATTTCGTTTTCCAGCGAGCGGTCGGGGTGCTGCAGCGAGTCGATGTCGGCCGAGAGCAGCAGGTGCTTGCCATCGGGGGTGAACGCGGCCTGGTTGAAGCGGTAGAAGCCGTTGGTGACGGCCACCGGCCTGGCCTCGGGAGCCGTGGCATCAATCAGGAAAAACTGTGAAAACGTCTGCTCCGCCGACACGTCGCGCTCGTCCTGGAAGTTGAGCTTGGTGAGCACCTTGGCCTTCTTGTCGGTTTCGTTTTTGTCGAGATAAGCCCGGATTTCGGCCAGGCTGCCATCGGCGTTGGGCTTGGCGGTGGTGGCGGCCAGCTGGTCGTTTTTATCGAAACCTGGCTTCTCGAAGGGCCAGCGGGGCAGGCTCTTGGCGGCGTTCAGCAGGGAATCTTTCAGCAGTTCGCGCAGCGGAATAGCGGCCGAAAACAGCACCTGCCGGCCGTCGGGCGACCATTTGGGGCTGCCGGCGCCGTGCTTGTAGCGCGTGAGCTGCCGGCCCTCGCCGCCGTTGGCCGCCATCACAAATACCTGGGGCTGCTCGTCCACCGTGCGCACAAAGGCCAGCTGGCGGCCGTCGGGGCTCCAGGCGGGCTGCGAGGCGCCTTCCCTCGCGGCGGTCAGCTGCCGGGGTTTGGCGCCCGCTTCGGTACCAATTTCGTACAGTTGAGTTACGTTTTTGTAGTCGGCCTTATTTTTTTCATCGGGCTCGATGCCCAGCACGGTGAAGGCCGCCTTGCGCCCGTCGCGGGTGAGGGTGATGTTGCCAATCTGCTTGATTTTGAGCAAGTCAGTCACTTTCACCGGCTCGGCGCCTTGCTGGGCGTAGGCCGGGCTGGCGGCTACGCAGCACAGCAATCCAAGGAGAAGTTTTTTCATGAATAAGAATAAGGAAACGAGGTGCTGGGTTGGCACTGCCGCGTTGTGCATGCGAAAGGTAGCGCAAATCAGATATTTCCCCCACCTTGCCATTCTGCAGGGTCGGGGCACCCTGCTCCCGGCCCCGTTGAGAACTGCTATTTGCAAAAGAGGCTCCCTGCTATTCAGCAGGGAGCCTCTTTTGGTTGATAAATGCGTCTTGCTTGCCCTTCTGCAGAAGGGGAGCCGTTGGGCGCGGCTACCCGCTGTAGCCGCCGCCGCTCTCGGGCTCGGTGGCGCTGCCGCCGGGCTCTACTTCGCGGGGCAGCTCGGGCTCGGTTTTCACGGCCACGTGGCTGTAGTCGGGGGCGCCGTTGCCGGCGGGCACGGGGGCTTCCACAAAGGTGCGCTCCAGCTCGGAGAGGTCCAGGTCGGCCGGGCCGTCGGTGGGGGTGCCGAAGCTTACTTTGGCCGTCACGCGGTACTCCACAATGCGGTTGTTGCGCACTTTGCAGCTCTGGTCCTTCACGTAGATGGACGAGATATTGGGTATCGACGCGCTGACGCTTTCCACGGCGCGCTGCAGGGCGTCCTCGAAGCTTTTTTCGGAGGAAGCCAGGATTTCAATGACTTGTTTGACGGAGGACATGTGGTGAAATGGTGAAATGGTGGGTACTTGCTGAAGCCCGCCGCCGCTTGGTGGGCCGCCGGGCTTTTTGCGTGTACGCGGGAAGCAATTCGGCGGCCGTGCTGGTCGCGAAAAATGCCACGCTTTATCGGCAGCGTACTTTTGCGTGCGGCCTCGGCCACATCAGCACTTCGAACGCCATCATTTCACCAATTCACCAACTCACCTCCAGCATGGATTTCCGCACCGAAAAGGACACCATGGGCACCGTGCAAGTGCCCGCCACCGCGTATTGGGGCGCCCAAACGCAACGCTCCATCGAGAATTTTCCCATTGCTCAGGACATCAACAAGATGCCCAAGGAAATTATCGCCGCCTTCGCTTACCTGAAAAAAGCCGCCGCCTTCACCAACCGCGACGCCGGCGTGCTGCCCGCCGACAAGGCCGAGCTCATTGGCCGGGTGTGCGACGAAATCCTGGCCGGCGGCCTCGCCGACGCCTTTCCGCTGGTGGTGTGGCAAACGGGCTCCGGCACGCAGAGCAACATGAACGTGAACGAGGTGATTGCCTACCGCGGCCACGTGCTGAACGGCGGCCAGCTCACCGACGAAAAGAAAGCCCTGGCGCCCAATGACGACGTGAACAAGAGCCAGAGCAGCAACGATACCTTCCCCACGGCCATGCACATCGCGGCCTACAAAATCCTGACCGAGAACACCATTCCCGGCATCGAGAAGCTGCGCGACTCGCTGAAAGCCAAGTCGGAGGAGTTCATGGACATCGTGAAAATTGGCCGCACCCACTTCATGGACGCCACTCCGCTCACGTTGGGCCAGGAGTTCTCGGGCTACGTTTCGCAGCTCGACCATGGCCTGCGCGCCATCAAGCACACGCTGGCGCACCTGAGCGAGCTGGCCCTGGGCGGCACGGCCGTGGGCACGGGCATCAACACCCCGCCCAACTACTCGGAGAACGTGGCTAAGCACATTGCCGAACTGACCAAGCTGCCCTTCGTGACGGCCGAAAACAAGTTTGAGGCCCTGGCTGCGCACGACGCCATCGTGGAAACCCACGGCGCCCTCAAAACGGTGGCCGTGAGTTTGATGAAGATAGCCAACGACATTCGCATGCTCAGCTCCGGCCCGCGCGCCGGCATTGGCGAAATCGACATCCCCGACAACGAGCCCGGCTCCAGCATCATGCCCGGCAAGGTGAACCCCACGCAGTGCGAGGCCATGACCATGGTGGCGGCCCAAGTAATGGGCAACGACGTAGCCATCACCGTGGGCGGCTCCATGGGCCACTTCGAGCTGAACGTGTTCAAGCCGATGATGATTTACAACTTCCTGCACTCGGCCCGCCTCATCGGCGACGTGTGCGTGAGCTTCACCGACAAGTGCGCCTCGGGCATTCAGCCCATCAAAGCCAACATCAAAAAGCACGTCGACAGCAGCCTGATGCTGGTCACGGCCCTCAACCCGCACATTGGCTACTACAAAGCGGCCGAAATTGCCCAAACCGCGCATAAAAACGGCTCCACGCTGAAGGAAACCGCCCTAAAACTTGGTTACGTGACCGAAGCCGAGTTCGACGAGTGGCTGAAGCCCGAGGAAATGGTGGGCCGGTAAGGCTCCTTGTTTTCAATGGCCTGACCCAAGAACGTCATGCTGAGCGGAGCCGAAGCATGACGTTTTTATTTCCCCAAGAGAGCGGCCTTTTCTTTTTTTCACCAGCATCTTTGCCACGATGGACTTTTCTGCTAACATCGTTCTCGAAAACAACCGCGTCCGCCTGCGACCCTTGGAAATTGGCGATTTCGAAGCCCTCAAGCTCGTGGCTTTCGATGCCGACCTGTGGAAGTATACCCTGACCCGCGGCGACGACGCCGTGAGCCTGGCGGCCTACATCCGCCAGGCCCTGGAGGCGCGGGAGCAAGGCCTGCGCTACCCGTTTGTCATCATCGACCGCGAAACGGGCCAGCTCGCTGGCAGCACCAGCTACTACAACGAGGTAGAAGGCGACCAGCGCATCAGCATCGGCTACACCTGGGTGGGCCGGGATTTCCAGCGCTCGGGCCTGAACCGGGCCTGCAAGCACCTGCTGCTGAGCCACGCCTTTGGGCAGCTGGGCCACGAGCGGGTGGAGCTGGAAACCGACGCGCGCAACGACAAATCCCGCACCGCCATGGCCCGCATGGGCGCCACCGAAGAAGGCACGCTGCGCAGCCACCGCATCACGCAGGGCGGCTTCCGGCGCGACACTGTCATTTTCAGCATCATCCGCACAGAATGGTCGGAGTTGCGCCAGTCGGTTTTTCATCCCTTTGAGTACCATGGCTGAGCCCGCCCCGCCCGTTTCGGACCGCTTGCGGCCACCCGAGGGGCTGTGGCGCCGGCGCGTGGCCAGCTTTGGGCACGCCGTGCGCGGCGTATGGGCCGCCCTGCGCTCCGAAGTACACCTGCAGTTTCATGCCGTGGCCACGGTGGTAGTCATTGGGCTGGGGTTTTATTACCACCTGGCCCGCCTGGAATGGGCGCTGGTGGCCCTGGCGGTGGCCGGCGTGTGGGCCGCCGAGCTGGTGAACACCGCCATCGAAGCCCTCACCGATTTGGCCTCGCCGGCCTACCACCCGCTGGCGGGCAAGGCCAAGGACGTGGCCGCCGGGGCCGTGCTGCTGGCTGCCCTGGGCGCGCTGGTGGTGGGGGCGCTGGTGTTCGGCCCGAAGCTTTTTCCGCAGTAAGAAACGCCCTTATCGGAACCATTGCCCGTGGCGGGCGTACCCATAGCCAGCCCGCTGGCCTATCGGCGGCCCAGCTTCATATTTCCCTCAGCCCATGCACCCGCTTTCCCTTGCCGTTACCGTTTCGCTGCTGCTGGCCACGGCCTGTGCCCCCAAGCAGGTGAGCGTGACCACGCCCGCGCGCCCATCGAAGACGATGCAAGACACCGGCGCCTCCAACAACAGCTCCACCACGGCCAGCACCCCCAGCAGCACCACCAGCCCGGCGTCGGCCCGCATAGCAGAGTCCGATACCACGGCCCGGCCACTGTGGCTCAAGGCCCGCATTGCCGAAGTGCTGGCCGAGCGCAAGCGCAACCCCATCACGCGCATTCTGCGCTACGAATACGGCGGACAGACGGTCTATTACATCTCGGCCCCGTGCTGCGACCAATACTCGCAGGTGTACGACACCCGCGGCAAGCTGATATGCCAGCCCGACGGCGGTATTACCGGCAAAGGCGACGGCCAATGCCGCGATTTTGAAAAAACGAAAGCCAACGAAAAACTGGTCTGGCAAGACCCCAGGTAAAGGAGTTATGAATGTTGAGTTATGAGTTATGAATTGCCGTTCTATTAAACTTTCAACTCAACATTCATAACTTATAACTCATAATTAAATCAATGAATACCTTAGAAAAACTCGGCGCTTTTAATGTGTGGGCCAATACCACCGTGCTGAATCGCCTCGACGAAGTGGCCGCTACCGGCCAGGAAATCCCGCCCGTGGCCCTGCGCCTCTTCAGCCACGTGCTCAATGCCCAGGCCATCTGGATTTCGCGCATTGGCGGCACCGCCAGCCCCGTGAAAGTGTGGCAGGAACACGACCTCGCCGCCTGCCACCAGCTGCACGCTCAGACTTCGGAGCCCCTGCACCAGCTGATGGTGAATGCCGATGAAACCGAGCTGCAGCGTCTTATTTCCTACACCAACTCCCTGGGCGACAGCTACGAAAGTCAAGTGCACGACATCCTGACGCACGCCGTGGTACACGCCAGCTACCACCGCGCCCAGGTAGCTACTCGCCTGCGCGACCACGGCCTGGAGCCCGTCAACTCGGACTTTATCACCTACTGCCGGGAGCTGTCGGCGGCGGCCCGGCAGGCTGTTCCCAGCCTGTAAGCACGCCCACGGTTCAAACCCTAAAAACCCTTCCGGCCCCGGAAGGGTTTTTTGTTGGTTCCTCTCCCTGAAGCCTTTATCATCATGCCTGAGCCCATTCCTTCCGTGCCGGTCCTTGCTGCCGAACGCCTCGACCACGCCTATTCATATGCCAGCTACCGCCAACTCATTGACCAGCTGATGGCCGAGAACCGCACCACCGGCCCCAACCAGGACGAGCAGATTATCCAGTACGCCCGCCTCAACATCCAGCGCATGCAGCGCCTGGACAAGACCGTGCAGCTCCTGCCCGAACTCAAAGAGGCCCTGGCCCAAAACACCCAACGCTACGTGTGGCTCATCATTACCGAAGGCTGGTGCGGCGATGCGGCCCAGGTGGTGCCCGTGCTCGAAGCCGCGGCGCAAGCCAGCTACGGCACCATCACGACCCGCTACGTGCTGCGCGACGAAAACCTCGACCTCATGGACCGCTACCTTACCAACGGCGGCCGCTCCATCCCGAAGCTCGTGGTGCTCCACGCCGACACCCTCACCGAAGCCGCCACCTGGGGCCCGCGCCCCGAAGCTGCCATAGACCTGTTCAAGCGCCTCAAGCAGGAAGGCGTATCGTACGAGGACTTCGCCACCCAGCTCCACGGCTGGTATTCCAAAGACCGCACCCTGAGCACCCAGCGCGAGCTGCTGGCGCTGCTCCAGGAGTTGTAAAAGCTTGCCTACGGCTGCGTTTGCGGGCCGTTTACGGGCCGTTCAGAAGGGCATTTTCAACGATGAGACACGCTGATGCGTCGATACATCGTGCAACAAAAAAGGCCCAACCTCCTGTGAGACTGGGCCTTTTCAGTGTTCCAGCTTGGCTGGTTAGTTCTGCGAAGTCGTGCCAAGGTCGGTCACGTTGTCGTTGGTTACCACCACGCCGGTGCGGACGTTGTTGCGGTACGCGGACTGGTTGGCGGGCGCCGTAGTGCTGGGGAAAAACTCCACGCGGTAGGTGCCGGCGGCCAGGCCGTTGAGCTGATAGGCACCCGAAGCGTCGGCCGAGGTGCTCACCGTGTCGGGCCCGAGGACGGTGGCGCGAATGGCCAGAATCTGGGGCAGGGCCGCAGCCGGGCTCACGGTGCCGCGAATGCCGGCGCGCAGGTCCTGAGCCACCACCCGAATAACGGGCTTCAGCAAGTACCGCTCTTTCTTGTCGTTGCCGGGCTTCCAATTGCCGCGCTCCTTAATGGACTTGGCCACGTCGAAGTCGAGCAGCAGCTGGAACGTCTCGCGCTCGCGCAGGGAAGCCTTGTCCAGCTTCAGCTTGACGCCCGACGACTGCCCGCTGGGGGTTTTGAGGTCGTAGCGCTGACCGTCGCGGCCGATTACGTAGCTGTCCGGACCCAGGAGGAGGCGGATTTCGTCCAGGTCTCCAGGGGCGAAGTCCTCGCTCACCAGCAGGGCCGACTTGCCGTTCACGTAGTCCAGCACGTTGATGGCCTGCGGCGTGAAGGTGAGGATGCGGAGCTTTTCCGCGTCTTTCTCTTTTTTCAGGTGCACCTCAATCTGGCGCACGTCGAGCACCACGCTACGGAAGTCGCCGGGGGCGTCCATTAGCCGTACTTCGAGCTTCGACGAATTAGCTCCGTTCGAATCGGACTCTTTGGAACAGCTGGCCAGCCCTAGCAGGGCGAGGCAGGCAAATGGAATTAAACGAGTAATGAACATGAAGGAATGATTATGAGGGATAACAGACTGTAAAATAACAGACTGTAAAACAGTTATGCTAATGTACGCTCAGCTCCGCCAAGCAGTTCAGCCGTGCTGCCCGGCTTTCGATGAACCCGTGGGTTTTCACGGTTTAGTCGTGTCGGCAGGCGACGAATCAAGCGGCGGCGTGGGTGCGGGCTTGGGCACGGGCTTGGGTGTGGGAGTAGGCTTGCCAAACAGGCTATTCAGCCCTTTTCCCACCTGGTTGCGCAGGCGCGCCTGGGCTTCAAGCTTGGCTTTTTCGGCGGCAATGCGTGCTTTTTCCTCAGCGGTCTGGTCGGCGGCGTCTGTCACCACCTGCGTGCTGTCCTGCTTGGCTTTGTTCTTGGTGGCCAGCCCCATAAGCGCGTCGGTGAGCTTGGTTTTCACCACGTTGGTCACAATGGCCTTGCCCTGGTCCTTCACGCTGCCGCTGGTGAGCTGCACAATGGGGTTGGTCATGGTGCCGCCAATGTTGAGGCCCAGCGTCACCCGCTCGGTGCCCTGAATGTCCTTCACGCCCGTGAGCTGCGTGAGCTTGCTGTTCAGGGCATTGCCCAGCTTGCCGGTGGGCACGTTGAGGGCCGTGACGTAGGCCAGCGCGCCGCCCAGACTGTTGGAGCCGCCGAAGGTCATCTTCACGTCGCCAATGGCCAGGTCGAAGGGCTGCACCACCAGGTTGCCGTTCACGATGTTGGCTTGAATTTCCTTGTTCACCACCAGCAGGGTCTTGAGTTCGGGAAGCGTGGTCAGGCTGGCAATCTTGCTCATCACCTCCGATTGGTTGATGGCGGCCTTTACCACGTCAATCACGCCCTTGCCCGTGAGCGTGGACAGGTTCGGGAACATGTCGGGCCCCATTTCGCCGCTCAGGCTGAACTTGGTGCCGAAAATGCCTTCCACCTGGCCCGCAAGCGGCACCAGCTTCTTGATGGTGTTGAAGGCCGAAAAAGCATTCTGAATGTTCAGGTTCTGGATGTTGAGCCCAAAGTCGAACGTGGGGTGCGCCAGGTTCTTGCTGCTGTAGCTGCCCGTGGTGCCGAAGGTGCCGCCCAGCGTGTTGAACGTCATATTGCTGAGCTTGGCCGTTTCGTCGCGCACGGTCACGGTGCCTTTGGCGTTGGTCAGCTTGAGGTTGTCATAGGTCACGTTGTCCACGTTGCTGTTTAGCACCAGGTCGAAGTATTTGGGAATCTGCAGCACCCCTTCGGCCTTGGCGGGGGCCTTGCCGCCAGTCGCGGTGGGCTTGGCGCTTACCTCGTCCACCATCCACTCGTTCACGTTGAAGTTGCGCGAGTTCACGGTCATGTTGCCCTTCAGCGACTGGCCCGGCGTGAAGAGGTAGCCCAGGTAGTTGCTCACCGTGCCCGAGGCCGCGAAGTCGGAGCTGCCGGCCGTGCCGTTCAGACTCTGCACCGCAATCTGGTTGTTGTTGAAGGTGGCCGTGCCGCTGCTGATGCGTACGCCCTGCGGCAGGTCCTTGCTCTTGTAGGTCACGTTGGTGGCCTTCACGGTGCCGCTGGCCACCACGTTCTGGTAGCGGCCGGCTTCCACGTCGGCCATGTTGCCCTTGGCGGCAATGTTGCCGGCCACCCGGCCCGTCACGGTCATGCCTTCAAGCGGGAAAATCTTGGTGATTTTGGTCAAATCCACCGTGCCGCGCACGTTGGCATCAAACACCGGCTTATCGATGTTGCGGGCCGTGAGGCGGCCTTCCAGCGGCTCGCCCTCCAGCACCATCCGGAACTGCGGCAGGTTGATTTGCGTGTCGTTCACCTTGCCGGTCGTGTTCACCACCGTGCCGCTCAGGTTGATGTTCTCAATGGGCGCCGGAAACTGCGCCGATTTCACGAAGCCGTTGGTGAGGCGGATGGCGGCGTTCACCACCGGCATCTGGGTTTTGGAATAGATGCCTTTGGCCGTGCCGTCCACGAACAGCTGCCCGCGCATGGCCAGGTCCTTCACCGGGTACACCTTCAGGGCTTCGGCCAGGTTCACGTTGGCTTTCACGCGGCCGTCCACCTTCATCGGCGCCAGCCCGTCAATGGTGATGTTGCCGTCCACCGGGTTGGGCCCCAGGTCGAGGTGAAACTGCGGGATGTTCACCTTCACGTTGTTGGTGAAGCCCGAGGGGTTGTCGACCTGCATTTTCAGGTTGATGTTTTTGGCAGCCTGCGGCAAATCCGGGTACTTAAACTGGCCGTTGGTTACCACCAGATTCACGCCGTAGCCAGGCATGAGCAAGTCGTTCTGCGTGCCCTTATAGTAGCCGTCGAAAGCCACCTTGCCGCTGGTCTCAATATTCTTAAACTTCTCGGTAAACACGCCCGGCACCAAACTCAGCAGCGTTTTGAAATCCGTTTCTAACGCCTTAAAAGTCAGGTCGTAGGTGATGTCCTTCTCGTTAGGCAGCCCAATGGCGCCCGCAAAGCTGAACGGAAAGTCGTTGAGCTTTATCTTGTTGTCTTTGAACGTGTAGAGGCTTTTGCTCAGGTCCATTTCCATTGTCACGTCGGCGTCGAGCTGTTTGTTGCTCACGTAAGCCACACCATCGTAGGTCATGTCGAGGTCCGTCGCGGTGGTTTGCGAAACCATGTCAAACACGTTGCTGGCAAAGTCGCCGCTGCCGCTGTGGTTCACGCCGGCGGCCTGCATGGAAAAGGGGAGGGTCAGGTCTTCGTAGCGCAGGCGCCCGTCGGTCATTTTCCAGCTCTTGATGGCAAGGTGCACTTGGCTGGTGTCCTGCCCTTTGGCCGCCGCAGCCGAGTCCGAAATCATGACGTCCCAGTTGGCCCGGCCGCTTTTCAGCACCCGCAGGCTTAGGTCGGGGCGCTCCAGTTCAATGGTTTTGATGTCAATCTGCCCGCCGCGCACCACGCTCATTATGTCGAGGCCCACGCGCAGGTTGGGCAGGTAGGCCAGCGTGTCGCGGCGGAACGAGTCGAGACCAATAACGCGCAGCTCGCGGATGTTCACCGTCATATCCGGGAAGGAGCTGAGCAGGCTCACGTCGATGTTGGCGGGGTCGTACTGCACCGTGGCCCGCACGCGCTGGGCAATCTGCTGGTCGGCCAGGGCCCGCAGCTTGTCTTTAAACAGCACCGGCGCCAAGGCCAAAGCCGCCACCAGCACCACCAAAAAAACACCGAAACCCAACAGAACTTTCCGCATAGCAGGAGATAATTAGTTATTGGCAAAGGTAGAGCCACTACCCCGCCGCTTTTTTCCAGGTGCCACGGCCAAAACCGCGCCTTACTTTCGACCACAACCCCAAACACGGCGCCACAATTTCCCCCTATGCCCGTTCTTTTCCCCTGAGTTCACCCGGTGGCAGCGTCACAGCAAAGCATTCTCAATGCGCCTTCTTTTTTCAAGAATGCTATTCACCAGTCAGCTGCAGGGGGGCATATCGGCTTTACCCTCAATATAAATCAATTTTCATAGTTGGATAAATTATAAATTATTACATAATTATTACAAGCCCGATTAATCGGTATATTTTGAGGTGGTCTAGTTAAGCTGGACAGAACTGGGTGGTATCTTTCCTTCGTCATGAAAGACATCCCCAAACCCGACAAACGCCGCAAGTACGACGCGG
>NZ_MDZB01000012.1 GCF_001816145.1 Hymenobacter lapidarius
GGTTGTAGGCCACCTCGCGGGGCCGCTGCGGCGCGTCGCCATTCAGCTCAAAGCCCGAGCGCTCCTCGTTGCCCGCGTCGTATTCCGCCTCGCCCCGCAGCATCGAGTACAGCCGCAGAATGGTGGTAATAGTCACCTTGCTCACCGTATCGAGCTGGTTCGAAGTCAGGTGCTGCACATTGTACAGCTCCGTAAACTTGCGCCCGTCGTCCGGGGCCGTGTACTGCTGAAACTCTTGCAAGGTCTGCCGCCCCAAATTGCCCCGGTCCACCAGAAACAGCACCCGCTTGGCCCCCGCAAACTTGATGAGCCGGTAAATGAACGACACTGCCGTAAACGTCTTTCCCGAGCCGGTAGCCATCTGAATCAGCGCCCGCGGCCGGTCGTCCTTCAAGCTCACGTCCAGGTTGCGCAGCGCCTCAATCTGGCAGTCGCGCAGGCCGGCGGTGGTCACGGCCGGCAAGGTGCGTAGCCGCGCCCGCAGCGTGTGCAGCTGCCGGGTCCAGTCGCGCAAGGTTTCAGGCCGGTGAAAGCCGAACACCGGCCGCGAGCGCGGCTCCGGGTCGCGGGCATCGGCAAAGCGGATTTCCTGCCCGTTGGCCTCGTATCCGAAAGGTAACTGCTCGGCCACCCGCTGAGCGTGCTTAGTCGCGCTGGCCTGGTAGCGGGCCGTCTGCTCGGCCACGGCCGTGAGCGAAGTGCCTTCCTTCTTCGCCTCCACGATGCCCACCAGCTTGCGGTCGACGAACAGGGCATAGTCGGCCGGACCGGAGGCGGTGGGGTATTCGCGCACCGCCACGCCAGCGCTGGCGCCCAGGTTCAGCAGCTTCGTGTCCTGCACCGTCCAGCCAGCGGCGGTCAGTTGGGCATCGATGAGCTGGCGGGCGTGTTGTTCGGGGGTGAGCATGAAAAGAAGGTGCGGCGGTAGAACTGCGAAAGTAATTCCGTATTAGGCCTCAGCCATAAAAAGCCTGCAGGCTTGTTGTGGCAGCGGCTGGCGAGGGACTGCTCCCAGACAAAGCATTACTTGCGACGTCTTCTTGTTTGCCCCAGACACGAGCAAAGTCTGTCAGCAACCTTTCTGATGTTACCTGGATATACCGGCGAAACGACTTGAAGTCTTTGTGCCCGGTGGCTTTCATAATCGTTTCCCAGCTCAAGCCCCCCTCGAGCGAAAGAGTAACGAAGGTGCGCCGACCCGTGTGGGTGCCGATGAGTTCGTACTTGGGATGGGTGGTGCTGGTGTGCTGGCTTCCCTGGTGCTCGTCATGCTTGGTTGGGGTGTCGATGCCCGCGACCCGGGCAACATCCTTGATATAAGCGTTCAGCTTCTGGTTGGTGATGGTGCGCACTTGGCCTGCCCAAAGCCGGGCCAGCAGCGGTACGGCAGGGTTGCCGCGGAGCGGGATGGTGAGCTTGTCCTTGGTTTTCTTGGCTCGCAGCTCGAGCCACTCGCCATTCTGGTGCTCCGGCCGCAGGGCAGCTACGTCGGAAAATCGCAGGCCGGTGTAGCAGCTGATGAGGAACAGTGCACGCGCGTTCTCCAGCCGGTTCGTGTCGCTCAGGCCGGATAAGTCGACGTGCTCTAGGGAGGATAATTCGGTCCGGGTGAGAGCCAGCACGTCTGGGTCCTGGCGTGTCCAGCGCCAGCGCTTGTACTCCTGCAACGTGGTATGCCCCGACTCAACAGCATCCCCCAGGAAGTGCTTCAGGTGAGCCAGGAGCTTGGCGATACTGTTGTCTTGTAATCGGGCTGTGTCGAGAAGGTAAGCGGTGAAATCGTCCCAAAATTCTTTGTAAAGCCCTCGTACGTCAGGGCTTGGCCACTAAGCTGCTCGTAGCGAACCAAGTGGTTGTAAAGCGTGCCCAGAGCCTTTACGGTATTCGGCTGACGGGTTCGGGCATGGCGGTCCTTGTAGGCCAGCAGGTCGGCAAGGGGGCACGGCGCCGGGGCGGGTGCTGCGGGTGCTGCTTCCGGTTCGACGGCTTCCCGTAGCTGGGTGTCACTTGGCAGCTTACCCTGGCTGCGGTACTCGTTCCAGTAGGCCAGCAGGCGCTTGCTCATCCGGGTGAGGCTGGCGTTAAGTGTTTCGTGGGTGCGCTTGAGTTCGGCGTTGATGGAGCGGCCCTTGGTCAGGGCCTGTTGTACATTACCGCCGGTCCAGTAAGCGGGCAGGATTTTCTCGCCGGTGTAAATGCGAACCCTGGGTGTCCCATTATGGGGGTTAAACAAGATGAACACGGGCGTCGGTTTGTTGGCCTTGGGGTCCTTAAGGTGAAACGAGACGGTCGCCATGAGCTAGGGGTTGATGCTGACGTGAAGGTAGCTACTCGCACGAATTGGGTACAGCCAGGGGTACAAACATGCCGTAAACCACACACATGACTTACGTAAAGAAACAAGCGTAATTACCAATAAAAGGCTTTTTTTATTGTGAAATAGCAGCTATTTTATCAGTTTCGTCTTTGGTTGGATACGGTATTAGGTACTCCCGTCTCTGGTACTATACTCGTCACGAAGTAGGATGCGAATCGAGAATATGAAATTTGAGGGTTAGGCGGGACGCGAGTTCTTGGCCAAACTCGGGGAGCCGGTCGAAGAA
>NZ_MDZB01000013.1 GCF_001816145.1 Hymenobacter lapidarius
TAACGTAGCGATTTCCGATGCTTCAAGCGCCAAGGGAGCTAACATAACCCAAAGAAACAGCCAAACACCCTCACACCATTACTTTTGACCGGATACTTATACTACCGATATGCCGCCCCGCTGGGGCTAAGATGCAGTATGCCGCAACCCGGCGTTAAACGGTAGTTCCTGTACCGGCCAGGCGGTTCAGCTTCGAATTCTGATACCCGTAGCCAAAGTACACGGCCAGGCCGATGAGCAGCCACACGAAAAACAGCGTCCAGTTGCTGATGCCGAGCTGCGTCATCAAGTACAGGTTGATGAGCAGGCCCAGCACGGGCAAGGCCGAGAGGCGCTTGCGAAACGAGAGGGCCGCCAGCGCCACGCAAAACAGCAAAAACACGATGGTGGGAATCTGGTGGGCAAAGCCGCCGATGATGCTGCCGCTCACGTCGTCCTTCAGCAGCCAGCCGCGCTGCCCGCTCACGTCCAGCCCGAACTCGTGGTTGTTGGCGCCATTATAGCGGAAAATGAGAAAAGCCCCCAAAACCAAAATAAGCGGCACCACCCACTTGCCGTTGATGTACGGCACCTTAAACCGGGCCTCGGAGCGGCCGTAGGGGTCGATGATGAGAATGCCGCCGCAGACCAGCGCAAACGCGAACAGCGTGCCGATGCTGGTGAGGTCCACCACCAAATCCATGTTGAGAATAAGCGCCGGCACTGCCACGAAAAAGCCCGTGACAATGGTGGCAAACGAGGGCGTGTGGAATCGTGGGTGAATGCGCGAAAAAACCTTGGGCAGCAGCCCGTCGCGGCTCATGGTGAGCCAGATGCGCGGCTGGCCCAGTTGAAACACCAGCAGCACCGACGCCATGGCAAACACCGCACTCACCGCTACCAGACCCGAGAGCTTGGGCAAGCCCACTTCAGCAAATACAAAGGAGAGCGGGTCGCCCACGCCAAGCTTGGTGTAGGGCACCATGCCGGTGAGCACCAGCGTAATCACTACGTACAGCACCGTGCAGATGATGAGGGCGTACATCATGGCCTTGGGCAGGTCGCGCTGCGGATTTTTGCACTCCTCGGCGGTGGTGGAGATGGCATCGAAGCCGATGTAGGCGAAGAATACCGCCGACACGCCTTTGAGTACGCCGCCCACGCCGTTGGGGGCGAAGGGGGTCCAGTTGGCCGGCTCGATGTAGAACACGCCCACGGCGATAACCACCACCACCACAATCAACTTCAAAAGCACGAGGATATTAGATGCGGTTTTGCTTTCCTTGATGCCCACGTACACCAGCGCCGTGATGGCTACCGTGATGGAGAAGGCCGGCAGGTCGACCACCAAATGCCAGTCGCCGAACAGGGTAGGGGCAGAGTTCCAGATGTTGTAGCCTTCGAGCTGCGCGGGCGTGGCCTGCGAGAGCGGCAAATTGGCCTGCATGAGGGCCAGCACGGCGTTGTATCCCTGGTAAGCACTCTGGGTGCCGGTGCTGAGGTAGGCCGGAATGTGCAGCCCGATGCCATCGAGCAGCCCGGTGAAATAGTCGGACCAGGAAATGGCCACCACGATGTTACCTACCGCGTATTCCATAATCAGCGCCCAGCCGATAATCCAGGCCGCGAGCTCACCAAATGAGGCGTAGGCGTAAGTATAAGCCGAGCCGCTGACCGGAATGGTGGCCGCGAACTGCGCGTAGCACAGCGCCGAAAACGCGCAGGCCACGGCCGTGAACACAAACAGCAGCGACACGGCCGGGCCGCCGTCGAGGCTGGCTTTGCCGATGGTACTGAAGATGCCGGCCCCGATGATGGCCGCAATGCCCAGCGCCGTGAGGTCGCGCACGGTGAGGTGGCGTTCCAGGCCGCCGGGCGCGTGGCCCTCGGCATCGGCGGGTGGATTTTGGAGAATGGCCGCGATGGTTTTGCGGCGAAACAGGGACTTATCAGAACGCATGAAGGGTGGGCGGGACGGGTTTGAAGGGCAAAAGATAAAGCATAATGACGGGGGCGTGTGCAATCGGGCCCCGGCGCGCATCGGCTAGGCAGTCCCTTTTGCCCCCGTTTCCGCCTATGCGCCCGCCTGTTACCCTCACCATTCTGCAGCCCTGCCACGAAAACTGGGCCGCCATGATGCCCACTGTTTTCTGGCCGGCACTGCGCCGCCCGCCAGAAAACAGTGGTGGACTTCACCCTAAAACCGACGCCGAAATTCTGGCCCAACTGGCCAGGGCCGCGAACGGCCGCACCTGCGGGCGCTTCGCGGCGGGGAGCTGGAGCGGCTGTTGCAGCGCGCCGCGCCGGCTGCCCCCACGCGCTGGCGGCCCCGGCATCTGAGCCGCTTTCATTGTTGCGGCAGTTAGTGGGTTTACCGGCCATTTTAAAACTCCTAACGTGCAAAAACCTACATTAGCCCCATGGTCACCCTCGCCTGCATCACCATTCCGCAGCCCTGCGCCCAGCCCTGGGCCGCCATGAAGCCCACCGCCCACGGCCGCCACTGCGGCGCCTGCGCCACCGAAGTCGTGGATTTTACTCGCCTGAGCGACGTGGAAATCATGGCGTTTCTGGCGCGGCAGGGCAGCCGGCCGG
>NZ_MDZB01000014.1 GCF_001816145.1 Hymenobacter lapidarius
GCCCGGTAAGAGCGGTGAAAGGCGTTGCCAGTGCGCGTCAGTGAGTAATGTGCGGTCTTTTTGCATCTTCAAAGCTACTTTAATTGTTCACGCGTCCTAATACTGCCATTAGTAGCCACGGTGTTGTTTGTTGGGATAACGGCACTGAGCAAGTTTCCGCACGCGTTAAATTATCCCTCAACCATCACGGCAACCAATGCCCCGGGCAATTACCGCGGCGCGGTGCAGCTGTTGCAGGGCTTGAAAACCGGCATTGCGCTCGTGTTCCTCTTGCTCGTATTCCGCACCTACCAAACGGCCACTGGCCAAGCGGGTGGATTGGGCGGGTGGTTCCTGCCGGTGGCCCTTGTTTTGTTGGCATTGCCGGGGCTGTGGTACACGGTTTTGGCCAAAGCGAAAAGCTAAAATGCGGCACCTTGCTGCCCATGCAGGCACCAGCCCGCGTGGTTCTACGCTCCATTCAACCAACCATTATGGGTACAACAAACAACATGCAGCGCTTTGTCGACGCGCAAGCCTCATCTTACCAAACGGCGCTTTCAGAAATCAAAAACGGCAAAAAGCGCAGCCATTGGATGTGGTATATTTTTCCGCAAATCCAAGGGCTGGGCTTAAGCGAAACGGCCCGGTTCTACGCATTGGCCGATGTGCGGGAAGCCGCGGCTTATCTGGCGCACCCGGTTCTGGGCAGTCGGCTGCTTGAAATTAGCCGCGCGCTGCTCAGGTTGGAATCAGCTGATGCGCGTCACATTCTGGGCAGCCCGGACGATTTGAAGCTCAAGTCCTCGATGACGCTGTTCGCGTTGGTGGGCACCGACCCGGTTTTCCAGCAGGTACTGAACAAGTTTTACCAGGGAAGCCCGGATGATAAAACCCTGCGCATTGTAGCCGCGCAGTAGAGAAGAACAGCGCTGGTTTAACCCAGCTCAGACGGCTGCTCGTGGTCCCGGCCCAGCAGGCGCACCGTGGCGTAGCCAATGAGCAGGAATAGTCCAAAAACCAGCGTCACGCCCCAGGTGCCGGGGAAAGCGAACGGGTTGAGTATCCGGTTGATGATGTCGTAGAACAGCGTGAGCGGGTTGGTGAGCACGTCCCAGGAGTTGAAGCGCAGGTAGCGGCCCAGGTAAATGCCGAAGCTGCTGAGTAGCAGCGCCACCGCGGCAAATCCCCAGCCCGTCCACACGCCCAGCCGCACCTGCACCAGCCGCTGCATGTCCGAGAGCGAGGCGTAGGCCAGCATCAGGCCGTTCCAGGCGCAGCTCAGTATCAGGGCCAGGTCGTACCAGAGCGGCACGCCGGGGCGGGCGTTGAGGTGGAACAGGTCGGTGAGCAGGTAAGGCGCGTTGGGAAAAAACAGCAGCCACGCCGCGCTCACCGGCAGCAGCAGGCGGGCCCGCAGCCGGCCCGCCGAAATGCTCAGCAGCGTGCTCAGTGCAAACGGAATAACGGCTAGGAACAGGTTCCAAATCAAAAACAGGAACAGCAGCTTGCCTGTCATCACCACCCGGCCGGCCACCAGCAAAATGCTCAGGGTGAGGGACACCATCAGCACAAAAACCAGGGTGAGCCGGGCGCGGGAAAAAGGCAGGCTGGAGCGGAGCGGGGCGGGCATACGCTTAAAGGTACTGCGAACAACCCGGGCTCTGAAGTCTATTCGGACCCAGGCAGCGCGTCAAAACCCAAGGACGCCGCTTCGTTGCCGCCCACCGCGAAGCGCAGCTGGGCCTGGGTTTGGGCGTACTTGGCCTGCAACTCGGCCAGCTTTTGGCGGGCGGCCAGCAGGCTGGCCTCGCGGGAGTTGATGAGAAACACGGTGCTCTCGCCGTTGTCGAAGCGGATGCTTTCGCCGTTGCGCAGCACTTCGTAGTTGCGCACGGCCTGTTCCTGGATGGCCAGCTGTTCGAGCAGGGCCTGCCATTCGTTGGCGGCCACCTGCACGGCGTTGTCTACCTGGCGCTGGTCCTGGTCGAGCTGGAAGCCGGCCTCGCGCAGCTTCACCTGGTTGAGCTGACGCTTGGCCCGCTCGGCCCGCAGCAGCAGGGGGTAGGCCAGGCTCACCCCCAGCTTGTAGTTGTTGGCCGAGTAGCCGCCCTGAAACGGGCGGGGGTTGTTTTCGAGGGCGAAGGGCTGGCCAGGCAGCAGCAGGTTGTAGTCGAAGTTGAGCTTGGGCAGCAGCTTGTTGAGCAGCAGGCGGTTTTCCAGGCCGAGCTGCACCTGCTTGACGCGGGTTTTCACCAGGTCGGGGTTGGCTTGCTGGGCCCGGGCGGCCAGGGCGGCCAGCGAGTCGGGCGGCAGCGGGTACCAGGCCGTGGCGGGCGGC
>NZ_MDZB01000015.1 GCF_001816145.1 Hymenobacter lapidarius
CACTGGTTACGGGCATGGCCGTTGCTGTGTCCATTGCGGCGAATATCGGCGCTCTCGCATTTAGCGCAAGTGTGAATTGTCGTGACCATAAACACCATATTTAAGTCATCTCATTTTAGACCACCGCCTTCTATTTTTAACTGTTTATGAAAAAAAGTCGCTTTAGCGAAGCCCAGATTCTGGGCATTTTGCGCCAACAGGACCAGGGCCAGACGGTGGTTCAGATTTGCCGGGAGCACGGCATCAGTGAGCCCACTTTTTACGGGTGGAAAAGCAAGTTCGGGGGCATGAGCGTGAGCGAGTTGCAGCGCCTCAAGCACCTGGAGGACGAAAACCGTCGCCTCAAACAGCTCTACGCGGAGCTGAGCCTGGAACACCAGGTTATCAAGGAGGTGTTGCGAAAAAAGTAGTCACCCCCACAGCCCGGCGCGCGGTGGCCCATTACGCCTGTGGGCGGGGGCTGAGCCAGCGCCAGGCGTGTGCGCCCGTGGGCCTGGCCCGCAACAGCTACTCCCCGCCACCGGGTGGGGGCCGTGGGGGGCTCCAGCCCGCCCATGCCGGACTGGTCACCCGGTTGCGGGCGCTGGTGAAGCGGCATGGTGGCTGGGGCTTTTGGAAGTACTACTACCGCCTGCGCAAGCTACGGGGCGTTCCGTCGTTCGGAGCTGGTGGACCTCAACCTCGAGCAGCTGGAATTTACGGAGCAGGCCTTGCTGGTGCACCTAGCCAAAAGCAAAGCCAATCAGTACGGGGCGGTCGAGGACAAAGCTATTTTCTATGTGCCTAACGCAGATTTCTGCCCGGTGCGCTGTCTCCGGGCTTGGCTGCACCTGCTAGGCCGCACCACAGGGCCGCTGTTTGTGAAGATTCCACGGGCGGCACCGGGCCAGATGGCTACGCCGTCGGACAAGCGGCTCTCCGGTATATCCATTAACAAGCTCGTGCAAAAGCGCCTCGGGCCGGACTACTCCGCCCACTCGCTGCGCGTGTCCTTTGTGACGGTAGCCTTGCTCAACGGACAGTCCCATAAGGCCATTAAGAACCAAACCAAGCAAAAAACGGACGCCATGATTGAGCGTTACACCCAGCTCAACAACGTGGTTTCTTACAACGCCGCTCAAAGCTTAGGTCTTTAGCAAGTGGGCTATACTTAGCACAGTTTGAAGCAAATAAGGATAAGGTAAGTAGGTCGGGGAAATTAGTTTAACATTGGAAATCAAGATAAAATGCTTATAAGCAACTAAAAGTGTCGTCTGAAAGATGATATTCGACCTGCTTAATGCAAAGTAATTCTAACGACCTACTTATTGCCGAATATTCAGCCCGGTATAACATGTACTGATTGCTTCAGATACATAATGAACGAGACAATTTCGTCTCTTCGTCATCCGGGCCGCTCGTTTATCTGGTCATGCTTTCAAACGACTCCTTGGCCCGAATGTCAGTCGAGGAGCTGCCAATGAGCACCTCGAACCGGCCGGGCTCCACCACGCGGTTCATGCTGCGGTCGAGCAGGGCCAGGTCGTCGGGCCGCAGGGTGAAGCGAATGGTTTTCTTCTCGCCGGGTTTCAGGGCCACGCGCTCGAAGCCGCGCAGCTGGCTGTCGTAGGTGACCACGCTGCTGAGCACGTCGCGCAAGTAGAGCTGCACCACTTCGTCGCCCGTCACGGGGCCGGTGTTGGCCACGTCCACGGCCACTTCAATCAGGGCCTGGGGGGCGGCCTGGCGGGGCGACACCTGCAGGTTGTCGTACTTAAAGGTAGTGTAGCTCAGGCCAAAGCCGAAGGGATAGAGCGGGCCGTTGGCGCTGGTGCGGCCGCCGCCGTTGGGGTCGCCGGCGCTGGGCTGGCCGGCCTGCGAGCCGGGTTTGAAGGGGAAATTGAACTCAATCTGGCCGGTGCTTTTGGGGAAGGTGATGGGGAGCTTGCCGCCGGGGTTGTAGTCGCCGAACAGGGCCTCGGCCACGGCCCGGCCGCCCGAGGGCCCCGGAAACCAGGCCTCCAGGATGGCGGGCACGTTGCGCTCGGCCCAGTTGATGGTG
>NZ_MDZB01000016.1 GCF_001816145.1 Hymenobacter lapidarius
CGAAACCAGCGTGCAAAATTGGCTGGCCTTCCACTGGCTGGCCTTTACCGTGCTCTTATTGCGTAAAATTGCCCCAATGCCCACTTCCTAAACAGCTTCTTTATAATGATTTAGAAGCCCAGCTACTATTGGTATGGATGGCCCAATAGCTATTCAAGGGTTGATATTCTAAATGTTATAGTGCTAAATGTGTTCTTATTGCGGGCATACTTCCATGATTTGTTTTTAATGGGCATACCGACCGCATGGTCATTAACTGTGGAGGAGACATTTTATGTCACAATTCCATTTGTTTTGCTAGCCGCTCGTTTTAATCCTAAACGCTTAATTTTATATCCTATCGTTTCATTAGTAAATAGGTTTGCTTCTGGTTTTATTTTGCAAAGTTTATGTCCCAAAATATGGCCTAATGCAGTCGGTGTCGTTTATGCTGAACCAAACTTTTTTTGGAAGATGTACAGAGTTTTCCTATGGTGTTGCTTTAGCCTTCTGGGTCGCAAGACAAAACAAAGTTAAGTCATATACCATCTCATAAGTAGGTCGGATGAATTAGTTTGATTTAAAAGGGCTGAATTTAATCGTCAAGGCTTTACCGAAATTAGCCAGGCATCGATTCGTGGCGTAAGCCAACTGGTCTGCCTGCGCATAGTCAGCTGGCTGGAGCCAACCGCCTTTCAGCTGTCGCCATACGGTTTCGGCAATATTGAGATGGGGCGAATAAGGCGGCAAAAAGAACAAGTGCAGGTCGCGTTGCGCCCACCGGTGGCGGCACTGCTGGATGAGGTTGGCGGTGTGAATGCTGGCATTATCCAAGACAATGACCGTTGGGCCAGCAAGTTGAAGCGATAATTCTTCGAGCCTGTCGCGGACAAAAGCGGCGTTGATGTTCTGGCTCGTTGTCGCCCAGTGCGCGCGGTTGTCGCGACTGAACAGGCCCCAGCAGTTGAGCCGGAAACCTTTTTGGGCCGGCACGAACACGTCTTCGCCCGGAAACTGCCAGCCATAGGGCACGTAGCCTTGCTGGCAGACGTGGGACTCGTCGCCGTAAAACAGGGTCAACTCCCCCGCCTCGGCCAGGGCTTCCAACTGGCTCAACTGCGCGACTCCGTGGGCGTAGCGAACGGGATCAGCCCTGGCGGCCGTCCGGCGGCGGATACGCTTATATCGGCCACCAAGACTTTTAAAAAAGCCCGGAAGGCATCGCGGCCGACGGCGGGCGTACCAGCGGCCCGCTGGCTTTCCCACTCCGCCTTGGCCAGGGTAATGCGCTGCCGGTTTTCAGCCACGGCGCTGCGGACGCCGCCTGGTCGTCGGCCACGGTTACGAGCGGTTTGCGGCCGCGTCCGGGCTTGGTTTGCAGTCCTTTAATCCCCTCTTGCTGGTAGCGCTTGACCCAACTGTCTACACTCACCCGGCACAGGCCGACCACCTGCCCCACATCCAGCGGGGCGCGGCCCGCCGCTTTGAGCAACACCAATTGACAGCGCTGACGAAGCGTGTGATTGGGGCTCTGTTTGTACACGTCTTCGAGGGCCGTTCGAGCGGACTCGTCCAACTGGGGAGTATTAACACGACTCATAACCCAAAGGTACGCCGATAAGTCAAGCTAATTCATCCGACCTATTTACACATGGTTGGGTGTCTTGAGTATTTTCATCTTTCTCGTTGTGTTTGCGTCATGTGAGTATGTGAACAGTCCATCCAACATTACAGCACTGGCAAATGCTCGTACGCTAGCTAACATTGCGTTGCTGCCCCTGCTAATATGCATACTGTTTAGGGGATTGTTGAGTGAAAAAACACTATTGCGTAAAGTGTTAGAAACGAAGATATTACAGCTATTGGGCAAAAGCTCCTACGTGCTTTACTTAGAGCCTATCCGAAAAATAAGAGGGAGTGTCGCCAGACGGTGTTGGCGCAAGCTAGGTGGAGGAAGGCTTCGTAGTGAGCGACGTTCTTTTCCCAGCGG
>NZ_MDZB01000017.1 GCF_001816145.1 Hymenobacter lapidarius
AGGCGCTCGGCGCGTTTCAGCTCGGCGGTGAGGGTCTGGCTCAGGGCATCGAGCACGGTGAGGCGGCGCTCTACTTCGGCTACGATTTCGGCTTGCTCGACTAAGGGCGGGAGGGGGACAGGAATTGCTTCAATAGTAGGCGCATTGATATTTGGACGACCTACACCTGCTCCGCCTTTCAGCAAAGCGCCTATTCCATTTGGTGACTTTAGAAAGAGAAAAGAGTAGTCGACCAGTGCTTTCATGACAAGTCGATATTGAATCAAATATGCTCCTGGTATAGCGTCAATATCATCATTGAAGACTGCCAAAGTGCCAAGGCTTCCGGTTCGGGTGATTAATAAGTCGCCCTTAACAACTTTGTATTTCTCGAAATCCGATGCTGATAAGTTGATTTTAGGAGTTGACGACAAATCGACTTTGCCAGAATCGTTGATGTCAGTAGTCCTTAAAACACTAATGCCAGTTGGAGCATAGTCATCACTCGAAAATCGAGGACCGTAAAGTGAAAAAGATTTTAAGAACCCGAGATTAGACCAAACCCAGCTTTTTGGCAAAGCGGGAAGGCTTGAAGTATCTACTTCTACCGCTTCAGGCTCTTCGTATTTCGATTTCCAGGCATCGTTCAGCGGGAGTTAGCCGCCGCGCTTGGTGACTTGGGCGGCTTCCCACTGCGCCCGGCGCTCGGCGCGGATGCGGGTGAGCAGGGCTTCGCCGGTTTCGGTGGGGGCGGGGTGGGCTTCGCGCCAGGCGCGGGTGAGCTCGCCGGTCACGGCCGCGTGCAGCACCGATTGGCGGTAGCGTTTCAGCAGGGCCTGGCTGCGGCGCACGGCCGCCACGCCCGCATCGAGCCGGCTGAACAGCTCCTCCAGCTTCGCCACGATGCGGCGCTGCTCGGGCAGGGGCGGGAGGGGCAGTGGAATCTCAGAAATTGAGCGCGACGAAAGATGCTTAACCGTCACGGCTGAAGTGACTTTGTGTATCGCCTTCAGGTAGCCGGGGAGTGAGAAAAACAGGAATTTGAAGTCAAACAACTCCGTATTCAACTGAATTCGACAAACCCGCTGATTCAACAAGCTGGCCGGACCATTCCAGATAGCTGATTTGAAATCTCCATCCATGCCAACCAGTAAGTCACCGGCGTTTACAACAAATTCGCTGGGATACTCTCCACGGTAAAAAGTGTCTGAAGCATCTTCTCCCACGTCCCGGATGCGAATAAGGGGCATGCCATCCGGGGTTGGTGAAAACAGTTCTGACTTAAAAGGGAAGCCGTTTTGAATAGTGGCAATCTTACCAAGTTCAATTCTTTCCCATGTAGTGTGGGTGGCTAAAATGGAGTCGTCGGATTGTGAGACGATGTCACTTACTGCTATACCTAAAGACATTTTTCTAAGTCAATTATTCCTTACGCGGCCAGGGCCTCGTTCAATTCGTCCACGATGGCCTGCAAATCGGCCCCGAATACCTGGCGGGCGCGGCTGTAGCCGCCCAGGTCCACGAAGGGCGGCAGGGTGAAGTCTTCGGCCTCCACGCTCAGGGAGGTGGCCACCTTGTCGCGCATCAGGCCCAGCCAGTGCTGCTGCTCGGGGCTGAAGGCGCGGCCGGCCTGCTGCTGCCGGGCGAGCCAGGCCCCGAACCGCTCCGCCACCGTGAGGGGGTAGGCGGTGAGCGTCTCGGTCTGGTGCAGGGCGAAGCGCACCAGGCTGATGAGGTTGGTGAGTAGGGTGCGGGGGCCGGCCCCGCGCACCCGCGCCTTTTCGAGCTGCTCGTAGGCCGTCCAGAGGTGCTCGGGGGTGAGCTGGGGGTTGTCGAGGCGCAGGGCCAGGGCCAGCTCCCGAATCTGGGCAAACGTGACGGCCCGGCGGGCGTAGGGCTGGTTGTGCAGCAGCTGCAGGGCCGTAATC
>NZ_MDZB01000018.1 GCF_001816145.1 Hymenobacter lapidarius
AGGCGCTCGGCGCGTTTCAGCTCGGCGGTGAGGGTCTGGCTCAGGGCATCGAGCACGGTGAGGCGGCGCTCTACTTCGGCTACGATTTCGGCTTGCTCGGCTAGGGGCGGGACCGGTATAGGAATGCCGTTTAATTTGGCCTGATTTAGCTTTGGTTGAGCCGTTCCAGTTACAAAAGGGGTCAAATCAATAGAATTGACATAGTTTTTCGCAAAATCTAGGGTTAAAATGCTTTCAGCGTCTAAGACGTGAGCATGATTATTAACCCAATATTTCCCCTTTGCAATAAATGCGATTGGGGTGCTTCTACTCAAAAGGTTTGCGCCGTCCTCACCGATGAGAAGAAGTGGTTTATCGAATAAGAAATCATCAACTTTATCGATGACACCTGAAGCACCATAATAATCAAAGTCGCCTTGGCGCTTAGCTCGCTCACTACTATTAACTGGGATACGTTCGCCGTCTCGATTGATTAAGAGGTTTCCCAAGGTGCTCCACACCCACCCCGCCGGCAGCTCCGGCAGCTCGCTCGTATCGGGGGCGGCGGGCTCCACATACTTTGATTTCCAGGCATCGTTCAGCGGGAGCTGGCCGCCGCGCTTGGCCACTTGGGCGGCTTCCCACTGCGCCCGGCGCTCGGCGCGGATGCGGGTGAGCAGGGCGGCCCCGGTTTCGGTGGGGGCGGGGTGGGCTTCGCGCCAGGCGCGGGTGAGCTCGCCGGTCACGGCCGCGTGCAGCACCGATTGGCGGTAGCGTTTCAGCAGGGCTTGGGTGCGGCGCACGGCCGCCACGCCCGCATCGAGCCGGCTGAACAGCTCCTCCAGCTTCGCCACGATGCGGCGCTGCTCGGGCAGGGGCGGGAGGGGAAATTCAATGGTTTCTAAATTCTTTCGTGAAATCCGCAGACGTGTTGAACCGCTTTGCAAAGCTGCTATTGAAGCTCTGAATACTGAAGAATTCAGCGTATTCATCAGCCACCTGTGGTCTACACCAAACTTACCTGTTCTGATAATACATACATCGACAACAGTAACAGCCTGCTTCTCATCGCCAGGGAAAATGCAGGCTCTTCCAAGTGGGTCGGGCATTCGTGCTACCAGCACATCGCCTGCTTGCATGAAAGTGCAATTGAGCTTAGTCGCTTTTTCCAGCGTCATAAAACGGTTCGACCGGTTGCGATAATTGCCATCACCAACATCGGCCAGTTGAATTAGGCGAATGTCTCCCTCCGGGTCTTGGTCTTTGGATTCTACCCAATCACCATCTATAAAGACGCCATCAGTAGCGACTACTTGTTTCAGCTTTACAAGCTCCCAGCCCTGCGGTAATTCTGCTCTCTCCCCCATAGTTTATTAACAATTCCTACGCGGCCAGAGCCTCGTTCAATTCATCCACGATGGCCTGCAAATCGGCCCCGAACACCTGGCGGGCGCGGCCGTAGCCGCCCAGGTCCACGAAGGGCGGCAGGGTGAAGTCTTCGGCCTCCACGCTCAGGGAGGTGGCCACCTTGTCGCGCATCAAACCCAGCCAGTGCTGCTGCTCGGGGCTGAAGGCGCGGCCGGCCTGCTGCTGCCGGGCGAGCCAGGCCCCAAACCGCTCCGCCACCGTGAGGGGGTAGGCGGTGAGCGTCTCGGTCTGGTGCAGGGCGAAGCGCACCAGGCTAATGAGGTTGGTGAGCAGCGTGCGGGGGCCGGCCCCGCGCACCCGCGCCTTTTCGAGCTGCTCGTAGGCATCCCAAAGGTGCTCGGGGGTGAGCTGAGGATTGTCGAGGCGCAGGGCCAGGGCCAGCTCCCGAATCTGGGCAAACGTGACGGCCCGGCGGGCGTAGGGCTGGTTGTGCAGCAGCTGCAGGGCCGTAATC
>NZ_MDZB01000019.1 GCF_001816145.1 Hymenobacter lapidarius
TGGCGGGCCGCCATCACCCGCTCACGCAGGTCCTGAGAATACGCTTGCATCCCGGAAAGATAAATCAAAACATGTACGCCAACCTGGGAACCGCTCTAGATAGCAGAAGAGCACTGCCATGAATAAACCGGTAAATAGAAGTCCTGGCCACAGATACTTGCGGGTAGTAACGCGGTTGAGCAGGTTAGCGCGCGGGCTTCGGGCAACGGCCTGACTCAAGGGCAGCATAATGATGGTTAGCACCAGTAATAGGCCGTTGCCTGCCCAGTTAAGCAGCAAATAAACAGTGGTTCCTGCTGCCAGCCAGACTGAGCGCGCCATCTGTATTTTTTCGCCCTCGGCCTGCAAACGCACGAAATTGCCAGGAGCTGCCAATGTGAATATGCTTCCAAATACTAGCGCTGCCATCAACCAATACCCATTTTTGTAGGCGTGCGAAATGGAGGAAAAGTACAAGTGTGCTCCTACCACCAATAAGGTGATAAGGGCAGTTACTTCTGAGAAGCCTGGAATCAAGAACCCGAGCAGGATGCAGACAATCCACTTCAGCCGCTGAGGAGAGCCCACCGGAGCAAAATAGATACTAGCCATCAATGCCACTAGCCAACAAGTGAAAATCAAAGGAATAAGGTACGCCACCACGCCCGTTAGCCAGAAAAGCCCCTCAGCTGGCCACGGGAAAGCACTAAATCCCGCAATTAGAACCATGCTGCCGGCTACCAACCTGCCAGCAGGAGTGCAATCTTTCGGGATGAGCGCCGCAGCCGCACCGTACAAGCTGAGCGCAAAAACCCCGATGAAAATGGTAATCAGATAGGGATACCAGGCAACTGAATCTCCCATGCCCAGGTGGATACAACTGAAAAGAGAGGCAGAAAACCGCCCTGAATAAGTGAAATATGTGTTCCAGACATAGCATCCTACAGTGGTCGTACGCAACGCATTCCCGATAGCAAAGTCATCGAGCGCGGGGTGGCTGTAGGAAGCCAGCGCCAGAAAAGGCAATACACACAGCAAAGCCCAAAAAAGTAGACTAAGTAACTGGCCAGAATTAAAGGGGCAGTGTTAGGTGGCAAATTGAATGGTGTATTGCTGCCCGACGCGGTCCAGGATGTGCCAGACGGCGGTTTTCAGGGTCTTGAACGTCAGATAGGCTTCCGGGCGGAGCCACTCGTACTTGATTTTGCGCCACAGGGTCTCAATTTTGTTGAGGTGCGGGCTATAGGCGGGCAAATAGAACACGTAGACGTCTTGGTCTTCCCACGCGGCCAGCCGCGCCTGAAAGGCGGCCGCGTGATGGATTTTGGCGTTGTCGAGCACGAGCACCGTGGGGCGGGTGCGGGTGGCGGCCCAGGCATCGAGGGCATCGATGACAAAGGCCGCGTCCAGGGAGCCTTCGCGGGCAGCCGTGTGCAGGTCGTTGGTGGTCGCGTTGTAGAAGCCCAACACGTTGAAGCGCTGGCTGTGGCGGGGCTGCGTGGCGACCTGCTCGCCGGGGAATTGCCAGCCGTAGGGCAGGGCGGAGGTCAGGCAAAAGCCCGATTCATCGCCGTAGTAGAGGTCAATGTGCCCGGCTTTTTCCACCTGCTGCAACGCTGCCAGGCGTTGGGCCTTGTCGGCGTAGTCCTCCGGGTCCTGGGCCATTTTCAGGCTGTGGCGGAACCGGCGCCAGCGCCCACCACGCTTTTTAAAAAACGTTTCAACGTCCTGGGGGAGAATTCTTTGTTTAACTCCTGGCACAACGTGGCCGTCACCTCTTTGAGTTGCTGGCGGTTGGCGCGCGCCGCCGCGCGCACCGGCGGCTCGTCGGCCGCCGTGAGCACCGGCGG
>NZ_MDZB01000020.1 GCF_001816145.1 Hymenobacter lapidarius
TGCGGGGCGAGGCGGAATACGACGCGGGCAACGAGGAGCGCTCGGGCTTTGAGCTGAATGGCGACGCGCCGCAGCGGCCCCGCGAGGTGGCCTACAACCCGGCCGTGCCGCCCGAGGCCTACGACTTCGTGGTGATTGACGAGTGCCACCGCTCCATCTACAACGTGTGGCAGCAGGTGCTGGAGTACTTCGACGCCCACCTCATCGGCCTCACGGCCACGCCGGCCAAGCAAACCTTCGGCTTCTTCAACCAGAACCTGGTGATGGAGTACAGCCACGAGCGCGCCGTGGTGGACGGCGTGAACGTGGGCTCCGACGTGTTCCGCATCGAAACCGAAATTACGCAGCGCGGCAGCCGCGTGGAAAAGGGCAGTTCGGTGAAGCTGCTCGAGCGCCAGACCCGCACCACCCGCTGGCAAACCCTCGACGACGACCTGGTGTACGCCGGCACGCAGCTCGACCGCTCGGTGACGGCCCCCGACCAGATTCGGACGGTGCTGGCCGAGTGGAAGGCCCGCCTGTTTACGGAGTTGTTTCCGGGCCGCGAAATCGTGCCCAAAACCCTCATTTTTGCCAAGACCGACCAGCACGCCGACGACATCGTGGCCCTGGTGCGCGAGCTGTTTGGCAAGGGCAACGACTTCTGCAAGAAGATTACCTACGCGGCCGAGGAAAACGCCGACACCCTCATCCGCAAGTTCCGCAACGAGTACAACCCCCGCGTGGCCGTGACGGTGGACATGATTTCGACCGGCACCGACATCAAGCCCCTGGAGTGCCTCGTGTTTCTGCGCGACGTGCGCAGCCGGGTGTACTTCGACCAGATGAAGGGGCGCGGCACCCGCGTCATCGCCCCCTCCGACCTGGAGGCCGTGACCAGCGACGCCAGCGCCAAAACCCGCTTCGTGCTGGTGGACGCCGTGGGCGTGACCGACTCCGAGAAGAAGGACACCGAAAGCGTGGAGCGCGTGCCCGGCGGCCTGGGCTTCGAGAAGCTGCTGCACGCCGTGGCCCTCGGCAACCACGAGCCCGCCCAGCTGCGCAGCCTAGCCACCCGCCTGGCCCGCCTCGACCGCCAGCTCACGCCCGACGACCGCGCCGCCGTGCTCGCCCACACCCAAGGGGCGGCCACCGTGCAGCAGCTCGCCGCCCGCCTCTACGATGCCGTGGACCCCGTGCGCCAGGAAGCCGAAGCCCTGCGCCTAGCCACCGCCGAGGCCCGCGCCGCCGGCCAGCCCGCCCCCGGCGAGCCCGGCAGCCCCCTCACTGAGCCCACCGACGCCCACTGGCAGCAGGCCACGCAGGCCCTCACCGAGCGGGCCGTGCACCTCTTCGACGACCCGGCCCTGCGCACGCTGCTCACCAAGGTGCACGCCCAGCACGACCTCGTGATTGACCTCGTGAGCAAGGACCAGGTGCTGCGCGCCGGCTTCGAAAGCCAGACCTCGCCCGCGGCCGCGCAGGCGGCCCTGGCCCAGTCGCGCATCGACAAGTTCCAGGCCTTCATCGCGGCGCACAAAGACGAGATTACGGCCCTGCAGCTGCTGCACAACCAGCCCTACGCCCGCCGGGCCGTCACGTTTGCCCAGATTCGGGAGCTGGCCCTGGCCCTGCGCCTCGACAA
>NZ_MDZB01000021.1 GCF_001816145.1 Hymenobacter lapidarius
ATAGTGGCGCACGGGTGCGTAACGCGTAACCAACCTACCCGAATCTGGGGGATAGCCCGCCGAAAGGCGGATTAATACCGCATAAAACGGCAGACCGGCATCGGTTCACCGTTAAAGATTTATTGGATTCGGATGGGGTTGCGTGCCATTAGCTAGTTGGGGGGGTAACGGCCCACCAAGGCGACGATGGCTAGGGGAGCTGAGAGGCTGGTCCCCCACACGGGCACTGAGATACGGGCCCGACTCCTACGGGAGGCAGCAGTAGGGAATATTGGGCAATGGGCGAGAGCCTGACCCAGCCATGCCGCGTGCAGGACGAAGGCTTTCTGAGTCGTAAACTGCTTTTGCCAGGGAAGAATAAGGGGGATGCGTCCTCCGACGACGGTACCTGGTGAATAAGCACCGGCTAACTCCGTGCCAGCAGCCGCGGTAATACGGAGGGTGCAAGCGTTGTCCGGATTTATTGGGTTTAAAGGGTGCGTAGGCGGCTTTTTAAGTCCGGGGTGAAAGCCCGTTGCTCAACAACGGAACTGCCCCGGAAACTGGAGAGCTTGAGTACAGACGAGGGCGGCGGAATGGAGGGTGTAGCGGTGAAATGCATAGATACCCTCCAGAACCCCGATTGCGAAGGCAGCTGCCTAGACTGTAACTGACGCTGAGGCACGAAAGCGTGGGGAGCGAACAGGATTAGATACCCTGGTAGTCCACGCCGTAAACGATGGATACTCGCTGCCGGCGATACAATGTCGGTGGCTTAGCGAAAGCGTTAAGTATCCCACCTGGGGAGTACGCTCGCAAGAGTGAAACTCAAAAGAATTGACGGGGGCCCGCACAAGTGGTGGAGCATGTGGTTTAATTCGATGATACGCGAGGAACCTTACCTAGGCTAGAATGCGCGTGACCGGCCCAGAGATGGGCCTTTCCTTCGGGACACAAAGCAAGGTGCTGCATGGCCGTCGTCAGCTCGTGCCGTGAGGTGTTGGGTTAAGTCCCGCAACGAGCGCAACCCCTATGGTTAGTTGCCAGCACGTAATGGTGGGGACTCTAGCCAGACTGCCTGCGCAAGCAGTGAGGAAGGCGGGGACGACGTCAGGTCATCATGGCCCTTACGCCTAGGGCTACACACGTGCTACAATGGACGGTACAGCGGGTTGCCAACCAGCGATGGTGCGCCAATCCCGAAAAGCCGTTCTCAGTTCGGATCGGAGTCTGCAACTCGACTCCGTGAAGCTGGAATCACTAGTAATCGCGCATCAGCAATGGCGCGGTGAATACGTTCCCGGGCCTTGTACACACCGCCCGTCAAGCCATGGAAGTTTGGTAGACCTGAAGCTGGTGCTCCGCAACGAAGCCAGTTAGGGTAGAACAGGTAACTAGGGCTAAGTCGTAACAAGGTAGCCGTACCGGAAGGTGCGGCTGGATCACCTCCTTTCTGGAGC
>NZ_MDZB01000022.1 GCF_001816145.1 Hymenobacter lapidarius
CTAAAGGGCGAGGGACAGACCAACATCGTCGAAGCCATTAATTGCTCCTTGCGCCAGCGCTGTGGCGTGCTCGTGCGTAAGTCCTGCTCCTTCAGCAAACCATTGGCCATGCATACGGCCCGAATTAAAATAGTTATCGATAATTATAATCGAAATATCATCTTAGATTAGACCACCGCCAAAAATTATCGCCTCAAGAAATAAGAACAGCAGTTTGTTTTGGCAAAGAGGGTAGGTTCATTGAAGAAATCGAACGGCTAAATGAAAATACTGAATGGCGCGCAATCTTCGGCGCAGTTCATACTAGACTCAAGGACAGAGAATTTATTTTGAGATACTTGGCTTTGAACACGGACTTTCAAGCTTATCAGAAACCTATGGGTGAATTTTTGAATAAATTCATGAAAGTACATAGCAACCCTAGTGAACCATTCCTGCAACAGGCAAGTAATGATTTTTCAAAAAGTATAAAATTTATATATGAGGCATTAGGAACTAAAGCTTTTAAGCCGCAAAGAGCGATTAACGCTGCTAATTTCGATGCTGTAATGATTGGGCTAACAAGAAATATACATAATGTTGAATCAATGAGTCCCGAACGCCTTAAGGAAATCTATCTTAAATTGATAACAGATGAAGACTTTGTAAAATTTACAGAAAAAGCGACTGCTGATGAAGCTAGTGTTAAAGGTAGAATTAATCTGGCAATTGAAGCTTTCTCTAAATAATGAAAAATGCGACAATTTCTCAGCAACTCACCAGAATAAATAATCTTATTTCATCAACAAATGAAAGTACGAAAGAAAGTTTAGAGCTGCAATCCCATTGGGCAAAATATATCTGTGTACTAACTGCAGGTTTTTTAGAGAATTCTATTGCACAAGTTTATTCAGATTTTGCCAAACAGTGTGCGCCTGAATTTATTCATAGACATATTTCGCAGTATGTGTCTAAAATTCAAAATCCCAAATCAACAAAGTTTATCGAGGTTGCTAAATCATTCAAAGTAGAATGGGGTCAAGAATTGGAAATTTTCATTAGTGATAAAGGTAGAAGTGAGGCGATTGGTAATATTATGAAAAACAGGCATTTAATTGCCCACGGTAAAAGCTCCCAGATAACTTTGGTACAAATAAAAGAATACCTGAAACGTTCTGTTGAGGTATTGGAATTCATAGAAAACCAATGTGACATACGATACTTTGTGACAGAAATTAAATAATCTTTAAGCTTGGTATTTTTTTCATTTTCCTCTTACCCATGTATCCACTAGCGGCTCCCGACACTACCTGTCGCGGCGGTGGCGGAGGGCCGCTGCGGAGAATAACCCCTGTTTTCTCCGCAAAACCTGCGGAGAGTAGGCCTGCACCTCTCCAGCACTCCAAATCCCCGCCTACACCTGGCAGCCCGCGCGGCTCAAGTTACTGCTACGGGCCATGAGGTACCAGCAGGGCCGGGTGTAGTTGCACTGGCAAATTGAAGTCCAATTTGCCAGTGTGGAAACTATTCAATAAAAAATAGGTATATTTAAGGAAAATGTTGGCATTTGGCCGGCACAGGTACTTCTACAGGCGGCTCCGGGGTGGGGGCCTGTCTGGATGGTGACGGATAGCCGGTGTGCGCGGCCAAGCGTGTAACACCGATGTTTTTGCCGGGCTCTTGGCGACGGTGACGGTTTCTCACCCGAGTGCTTTTGCTTTTCGCAATGACCACCATTTGCGCCTTTTTTCTGTGGTGGGTGGTGCCCGCCTATGGTGCCCTGGCCTTGCCGCCGGGCCGGACAGGCAGCCTACGACTTGAATTGGAGACGGCCCCGGCCGATACGGCGCGCGTGGTGCTGCTGGCCCAGCTGGCGTATGAGCTCACCCAGACCGACCCGCTGGCCACCATCAACTACGGCAAACAGGCGCTGCAGCTTGCCCAGGAGCTGCGGTTTCGGCGAGGCGAGGGCTGGGCGCTGGTGCGGCTGGGGTCCGGGTTTCGGGAAGCCGGCAACTACCCGGCGGCGCTGCAAATAGGGCTGCAGGCGCTGCGGGTGGCCGAGGCCGAGCGTGACTCCAGGTTGCTGGGCCGGGCCCTCAACGCGCTGGGCTACCTCTACTGGGAGCAGGGCAACAGCCGCCCCGCGCTGGCGTACTTTTTTCGAGCCAAAGCCGTGGCCGAAAAAAGCCAAAACATCAAGCTGCTCACGCGGGTGATGGGCAACATCGGCAACGTGTACCAGCAGCTGCACCAGCTCGATTCGGCCCGCTACTACCTGCAGCGGGGCTATGTGCTGGACGTGCAGGAGCACGACCTGACCAGCGAAGTGGGCGACGCCGCCATGCTGGGCAACGTGCACGCCGCGCTGGGCCACCCCCGGATGGCGCAGGCTTATTACCGCCGCAGCATCCGGCGGGCCCGTGGTGGGCACATCACCTTTGCCCTGTGCCGGGCTTACCTGGGCCAAGCCCGACTATATGAGCGCCTGGGCGGGGCTCACGCCGACTCGGCCCTCTACGTGGCCAAACTTGCCCTGGCGGCCGGGCAGCAGGGCCGATACCCCAAAGGCATTCTGGAGGCCAGCCAGTTTTTGGCCGCGGCCCACGCGGCGCGGCGCGACAGCGCCACGGCTTTCCGGTACCTCACCCTGGCCAGTGCCACCCGGGAAAGCCTTTTTGGGCGGGCCAAGATGGCCCAGGTGGAGGCGCTGGGCCTGGGCGAGCGGCTGCGCGAAGACGAGCTGGCCGACCAGCAGCGGCTCGCCCAGGCCCGCCGCCGCCAGCTGGCCCTGGTGGCGGCGCTGCTGGCGGCCGTGCCCCTGCTGCTGCTGCTGTGGCGCAACAACCGCCTGAAGCAGCAGGCCAACCGGCAGCTGCACACCTGGAACACCCAGATTGCGGCCCAGCGCGACGCGCTGCGAACCGCCCTGGCCGACCTGAAAACGGCCCAGGAACAGCTGCTCCGGCACGAGAAAATGGCTTTTCTAGGCGAGCTCACCGCGGGCATTGCCCACGAGCTGCAAAACCCTCTGAACTTCGTCACCAATTTTGCCGGAGTCAGCAGCGAGCTGACCGCCGAACTACGCACTGAAGTGGCTCGTCCAGATTTGGACAGACTTGCCCTGGAAGCCCTGGCGGCGGATGTGCAGCTCAACCAGGAAAAAATCCGGCAGCACGCCCAGCGGGCCTCCGCCATTGTGAAAACCATGCTGGAGCACTCACGTAGCGGCCCCGCGCCGCGGCTGCCCACCAACCTCAACGCCCTGGTCGAAGAATCGTTGATGCTGGCCTACCAAAACACCTGCGGCACCGACCACGCTTTTCAGGCTACTCTGCGCACGAACCTGGACCCGGACCTTGGCCCGGTGCCGGTGGTGGCCCAGGACCTGGAGCGGGTGCTGCTCAACCTGTGCGCCAACGCGCTGTACGCAGTGCACCAGCGCCAGCAGAAGGAGCTGCGCACTGCGGGGCCCGGTGCTGCGGGCTACGAGCCCACCGTCGTGGTGAGCACCCGCCGCTCGGCTTCGGGCCAGGGGGTGGAAATATGCGTGCGCGACAACGGGACAGGCATTCCCAAGAAAGTGCAGTCCAAAGTATTTCAGCCGTTTTTCACGACCAAGCCGCCGGGAGAAGGCACCGGACTCGGTTTGTCGCTGAGTTATGGCATTATCACCCAGACGCACGGGGGCACCCTCACCCTGGCGTCGGAAGAAGGCCGGTTCACGGAGTTTGTAATTTATCTCCCCAGCACTGCGGCCCGGGCTGAAGTCGCGCTTTTCCAGAGCATGCCGAGCGGTAGAGTAACTCATTAGGTAGTGTTGCACCAGTAAATTGAAATTAAAAAAGGCCGTCATGCCGAGCGTAGTCGAAGCATGACGGCCTTTTAGCTACGGTACTGCTGCCACACTTCTCTACAACCCGTTCCCCTTCACCGTCTCCAGGCCCCAGTTCCGGCCTTTTTCCACGGCGGGCACGCCGGTGGAGAGCCATTCGGGTGCGGGCGCGCCTTTGAGGTAGTGGTCGAAGAACTGCAGCTCACGGATGGAAATGTCCTTGCGGTTTTCGCGCTTCACCAGGTTGTGGGCTTCGCCGTTGTATTGCAGCAGCCACACGGGCTTGCCCAGGCGGCGCAGGTCGGTAAACATTTCGATGCCCTGGTACCACGGCACGGCACCGTCGGCATCGTTCGACATGATGACCACCGGCGTCTGCACCTTGGGCAGCTGGAACAGCGGCGAGTTGCGGATGTAGAGGTCCGGCTTTTCCCACAGCGTGCCGCCGATACGGCTTTGGGTGCGCTCGTACTGGAACTGCCGGCTCACGCCCGATTCCCAGCGGATGCCGCCATAGGCCGAGGTCATGTTCACGACCGGCGCGCCGGCCCAGGCGGCGGCGTACATGTTGGTTTGGGTGATGAGGTAGGCCACTTGGTAGCCGCCCCAGCTCTGGCCCTGAATGCCGAGGCGGGCGCCATCAACCCAGGCGTTTTTCTTCAGCTCTTCCACTCCCGAGTTAATGAACTCCACGGCCGACGGGCCGGGCTCGCCAATGGTGTAGCTGATGTCGGGCGTGAACACGAGGTAGCCGTTGCTGGCGAACATGGCAATGTCGAGCCGCGAGGGCGTGGGCGCCGGGGCCGTGTATTTGTACAGGCCATCCGAAAGCTTTTCATAGAAATACGAAACCATCGGGTACTTTTTGGCGGGGTCAAAACCCTCGGGCTTGTAGAGCACGCCGGTGGCCTTGAAGCCCTTGGGCGTGGTCCAGTGCACGAGCTCGGCCGTGAACCAGTTGTAGTCCTGCTGCTGGGCGTTGATAGCGCTCAGCTTGGTTTCTTTGCCGAAGTCGCGGCTCACGTACACGTCGGGCGACATGCTCACGTTGGCCTTGGTATAGAGCCGGACATCGGCGTTTTTGGCCCGTAGCAGCTGCGAATACCCGAACTTTCCCATAGTCAGGAGCTGTGGCGCTTTGGTGCTGCCGAGAGCCTTTTGGTAGTAGCCCCATTCCTTGGTCACGTCGTTTTGGGCCAGCAGGAGCAGCTCGTCTTTGGGCTCGATGAACTTCTGTTTTTCGACCGGCATGCGGTAGCGGAAAATCAGCTTGTTGGCGCGGCCCAGGCCGTTGGTGAAATTCACGGCGGCGCCGGTCTGGGGGTTCACCTTCCAGATGTCGTAGCGGTCAAACAGCAGCACGGCGGCATCGTCCTTGGTCCAGGCGGCCACGCCGTAGGCTTCGGGGTCGGTGGGGGAGTCGTTTTCCTCGTCAGTGAAGGACACGCCGGTCTTGCCGGTCAGGTTGGTGACTTTGCGGGTGGCCGCGGCAAAGGAAAACCACGCTTTGGCCGCGTCGTCGTACCACAGGGCGTAGTCGCCGTGGGGCGAGAGCTGAAAGCGGCTTTTGGCCGCCGTGGGGTTGATGGCGATGCGCTGGCCGGTGCGCGTCGAAACCAGGTAGGCCTGCTTGCGGGTGCCGCCCTCCCACTGTGCCGCAATGCGCTTGGCGGTGTCGGTCACGGCCAGCACGTATTCGGCGTTGGTGTTTTCGGCCATATAGGAATCGCGCAGGTACTCGTCTTCCAGCTGCACAAATTTGTTGGCCTGCCGTGGATAGATGACGGCCAGGTAGTTGCGCTGCAGGTCCTTCTTCAGGTTCTTTAGCTGCGTGGGCTGCAGGTAGTCGTCCTTGTAGTTCCAGATGTCCAGCTTGGCGTGCTCAAATTCCACCAGCGTGGTGTCCTGCGGAATGGGGTCGGGCGCGGTGCCGAAAAACAGCTTCTCGCCGTTTTCACTGAACACGATTTTGCCAAAGCCGCTCGGCGACCAGCCCGTTTTCAGGGCCTTGTCGCTGGGCCGCATAATGGTAGCCGCCGAGTCCTTTGTGAAATCTGAATAGTACAGGCTGAACGGCTTCACTAGGGCTTTTTCGGGGTGCTTCTCAGCGGCAAACGCCAGTTGCTTGCCCGCCTCATCAAAAGCTAGGCTTTTGTAAGTGCCCTTGCCCGTGCTCATCTTCTTTACGCTGCCGGCAGCCAGGTCGAACACGAACAGCCCCGATTTAACGTCCTTGCTTTTCTTGGGCGCTGCCACCGCAAAGGCTGTTTTGTTGCCCAGCTTGCTGAGCTGGTAGTCCGTGACCGAAGCGAACTCGCGCGCCTTGCCCGTTTGCAGGTTAACAACGGTGAGCGTGGCGCCGGCTTTTTTGGCGTCGAGCAGGTCGTCGGTGAGCTTCTTCAGCGTATCGGTCGGGGCTTTGGTCTTGTCGTCTTTCAGCGGCGGCTTTGTGGCCAGAAAGGCCAGTACCGAAGCTTTTTCAGCCAGCTGAAACGACTTCACATTGGCATATTTGGTGAGCTTGCCGGTTTCCAGGGCATAAATACCCAGCGAATCCTTGGGCATGTCCTCGGGCTTTTTCTTCTTGATTTTGGCCTGCCGCACGTCCTTGTACAGCGGCTTTATCTGGAAAACGGCATACTTGGAATCGGCCGAAAACACGGCTGAGTCGCCGCGGCTGATTTGCCGTAGCGTCCGGTTGCCCGCCGTTTTAATGTACAGCATGGCATCGCCCTGTTGGGGCTTCACCTGGTAGAGCACGTACTTTCCGTTGTTGCTGATTTTCTGGTTCGCAACGCTTTCCCATTTGTCGTAAACCGAATGGTCGAGCGGTTTTTTGGGCCCTTGCTGCGCCACAGCGGGCGGTAGGCAAGCGAGACAGGCAAAGAGGAATAGAAGCTTGGTCATAGGAGTCAGGGATTATGCCCAAATGTACAGCTGGGGAAGAATAGGAGGGAAGCAGAATTATGGGATGAGCTGGCCCCGAGCACACCGCGCCGCCTGCACTTGTCAAGGCAGGAAGTTAGCTCCACCGTCAGTGCCACAGCGGTTTCAAAATTCCTGTGCAACCCGGCTGCCTGCGCAGCGCCCCAAAAGGTACCAAGTATGGAACCGAGGCCGGCAGCAGTGGCTTTGTTTACCCAGCGCCTCCCTGCCTGCCCCCGAAGCACAGCGGGCCGTGTCGGAGGTAGTTTCATCAATAATAAGTTGTTCCGAATGAAAGTGTGTCAATTAATAACAAGCGCGTGGTTTATGATTGTGCTGGCGGTCTGCGGGCTGCGTGCAGAGGCCCAGGCCCCGTCGCCCCAGCCTGCCCGTTCCTCAGTATCCGCACCCCAAAAGCGAGTGGTTTTCTTTGGCAATAGCCTCACGGCCGGGTACGGCGTGGCCCCCAAAAGCAACCTGCCGAGTCAGATTGCGCAGAAAATTGAGGCGGCGGGTCTGAATTACCAGGTGGTGAATGCCGGCGTGAGCGGCGAAACCACTGCCGGCGGCCTGGCCCGGGTGGGCAGCGTGCTGCGCCAGCCCGTCGACGTGTTTGTGCTGGAACTGGGGGCCAACGACGTTTTCCGACTGGTACCGGTGCCCGAAATTCGCCGCAACCTGCAAGGCATTATTGATGCGGTGCGCAAAAAGAACCCCAAAGCCCAGATAGTGGTGGCGGGCCTGCAGATTCCTGGTGACTTCGGCCCCGGCTACGTCACCGAATTCCAATCGCTGTTTCGGGCGCTGGCCATTAAAAATAAAGCGGCCCTCATCCCATATCTGTTGGAAGACGTGGGCGGCGTGCCCGAGCTCAACCAGCAGGACGGCATTCACCCAACGGCGGCCGGGTACCGTGTGGTGGCCCGCACCGTGTGGGCCACGCTGGCGCCCCTGCTGCAGGTAAAGGCCTGATAAACTGTAATCCTAGCGGCTGTCATGCTGTGCAAAGTGAGGCGTGCTGGCACCGTTGATTGAGTCGTATTTACATGATAACATGCTTCGCTTCGCGCAGCATGACACGCGCTATTTGGATAGGTTTTAAGACGAAGCAGGCCAGAGTGGTAGCTGCTCTTCGGCAGTAGGCGCGGGCTGCCTGGGTTCGAGCGCAAGAATTAGTTGGAGCCGCCGGTATAACCACTCGGCGGCCGGGCCGTAAGACTACCATTCATTTCTTCTTTCCTCTTTCACCATGCACAAGCACCTTCTTTCCCTATTTGCTGCGGCAGCCCTGCTGGCCAGCTGTGAAACCAAACAATCTGAAACCAAAGACCAGCTTAGCGAAGCCGGTCAGGACACGGCCGTAATGGCCCGCGACGGCCAGACCGTTGGTGGCATGGCCGCCGATGGCGCCGCGGCCGTGGACAACGCCTGGGACATGACCAAGGCCAAGCTGGCCGATGTGAAGTACGATGAAATCACGGGGGCCGACGTGACCGTACGCGGTGACGAAAATTACAACGTGTATAGCGTGGACGAGACGGTACTTTTCGATACCGACAAGGCCACCATTAAGCCCACTGCCGCCGCTGCCCTGAACCAGATTACCGGTTCTATTGGCAAACGCTACGGCCAAAGCCAGGTGCGGGTAATGGGATTCACGGATTCGCGCGGCGACAAGAGCTACAACAAAGAGCTCAGCGAGCAGCGGGCTGAAGCCGTGAAAAACTACTTGGTGTCTAACGGCAAAATTGATGCCGGCCGCCTGAGCGTGGAGCCCATGGGCGAAGCCAAGCCAGTAGCGACGAATGCCACGGCCAGCGGCCGTCAGGAAAACCGCCGCGTAGAAATCGCGGTGCGTACCAAATAATCCCGAGCGGTCCAATCTAGGGCCGTGCTACATATAAAAGGGCCGGATGCTACGAGTTAGCATCGGCCCTTTTCTGTTTGTTCGGGCTAAAAGTTACCCCTCGGCCCGCAGCACTTCCAGCGGGGAGCGGCGCAGCACGTCGCGGCTGTTGAATAAGCCAATACCTGCTGTGAGCACCGTGACCAACGCAGCTAGGCCCAGCAGCGGCAGCACCGCCGGCCCAAAGCCCACTTCAAATACCCACACCGCCAGCGCCCAGGCCGCCAACACGGCCAGCCCAATGCCCGCCAGCGAGGCCAGTAGCCCCAGCAGGCCGTACTCGACCAGCGTAATGCGCAGTATTTGCCGCCGACTAGCGCCCAGCGTGCGCAGCAACACACTCTCGCGCACCCGTTGGTACCGGCTGATAACCACTGAGCTGCTCAGCACCAGCAACCCCGTGAGAATGCTGAAGCCGGCCATGAAACGAACCACAAAGGAAATTTTGCCCAGAATATCCTCCACCGTGCTCAATATCAGCCCCAGGTCGATGGCCGACACGTTGGGGAACTGCTGCACCAGGTTCTGCTGCACCGTGGCCAGCGCGGCCGTGGTGTTGGTGCGCGTGAGCAGCACGTGGAATTGTGGCGCCTGCTCCAGCACGCCCGCCGGAAACACCACCAGAAAGCTCGGCTCTACCCGGCTGCGGTCAAGCTCGCGCGTGCCGCCCACAATGGTGCGGAGCGGCGCGCCCTGCACGTTGAAATCCAGCGTGTCGCCCAGCTTGAGCTTGGCCCGTTCCAGATAGCCGGATTCCACCGAGATGAGCGGAGTGCCATCGGGTCCGCGGGTGGGGGCGGTGCCGGCTAGGAGCTTCTCCGAGGCGTTGAGGGAGTCGCGGTAGGTCACGCGGTACTCGCGGGTGAGCACCCAGGGCGGAATGCCAGTGGTCGTGTCTTTTTTGAGCACCGTGGTGCTGCGGCCGTTGATGGCCGTCAGGCGCATGGTCACGATGGGCACCTGCAGGAGCACCGGCAATTGCTGCCTGGTGAGCAGGTCTTTCACGCCCGCCAGCTGTTCCGACTGAATATCAAAAAGCACCAGATTGGCCTGCGAGCCCTGCGAAGCCAGCTGCACGCGCCCCAGCAACAGCGCCTGGGTCAGGAAAAGCGTGGCCAGCAGAAAGGTGCCCAGCCCCACGGAGGTAACCAGTGTAAGCGTCTGGTTCTGGGGGCGGTATAAGTTGGCCAGCCCCTGCCGCCACACGTAGCCCCAGCCCGACGGGAAAAACCGCCGCACCAGCAGCATCAGCAGGCGGCCCATGCCGGCCAGTGCGGCAAAAGCCACCAGCAGCCCCGCCCCAAAGCCCAGCGTGAGCTTCCAGCTGTGGGTTTGGTTGTAGGCAAAGCCCAGAATGAACAGGCCAATTACGGCCAGCACCACGCCCCGAATGGGGTCGGGGGTGCTGGTGTCGTCTTCGAAAGCCACCCGCAGCACCCGCAGCGGCGATACCCGCCGGATGCTAAGCAGCGGCAGCAGCGCAAACAGCACGGCCATGAGCAAGCCCGTGGCCAGCCCCATCAGCACGGCCGGCCACGAAACGCTCACCGTAATCGCCACCGGCAAAAAATCGCCTAGCACGCGGGGCAGCACGCTTTGTACGGCCGCTCCCAGGGCCGCGCCCAGCACGGCCCCCACCAGCCCCAGCCCGGCAGTTTGAATGAGGTAAATGAGCAGCGCCTGCTTCCCGCTGGCGCCCAGGCAGCGCAGCACGGCCACGGCGGCCAGCTTTTCGCGCACGTACAGGTTCACGGCGCTGGCCACGCCCACGCAGCCCAGCAGCAGCGCCACAAAAGCCACCAAGCTCAGGTAGCGGGTGAGGTCGGCGAAGGAGCGGCCCACTTGCTGCTGACGCCCCGCCACGGTATCCGCGTCGATATCGGCCTGGTCGAGCTGCACTTGCAGGGTTTTTACCACGGCCGCCACGTCGGTGCCGGGCGCAAACTGGTACGAGCGTCGGTATTGCACGCGGCTGCCCCGCTGCACCAGGCCCGTGCCCATTACAAGCGCCGCCGGTATGAACACCGTGGGCGCCACCGCCGAGGCGAAGCCCGACTGCCCCGGCGTCTTCAGCACCCGCCCAATGATGGGCAGAATAATGCGGCCCACCTGCACGGAGTCACCCACTTTGGCCCCAAACTGGGTCAGCAGCACGTCATCGACCAAGGCCCCCGGCGCGGCGCCCGCCCGGCCAAATTGCCGCGCCGCGCTGCGCGGCTCGGTTTCCCAATCGCCGTAGAAAAAGCCGCCGCTGCGGGCCCGCACTTGGGCCAGCCGCACGCCCCGGCCCGGCCGGAACTCCACCAGCGAAGCAAAAGCCACCTCCCGGGTGCGGGCCACCCCAAGGCCGCGCAACCGGGGCTCCAGGGTGCGGCTAAAGGGCTGATTGGCCGATAATACCAAATCGGCGCCCAGCAGCTCGCGCGCCTGGTCGTCGATGCTGCGCGCCAGGTTGTCGCCAAAGGAATTGATGCCTACCAGCGCCGCAATGCCCAGCACAATGCTGGCCATGAAGAGCAGGAGGCGGGCGCGGCTGCGGCGGCTGTCGCGCCAGGCCATGCGAAACAGCCAGCTCGCGGCGGGCCGGGCGGGCGGCGGCGGGCTATGCACTGGGCTGGGCATGAGCGGCATTGGCATAGTCGGCCAGCACGGCCCCGCCGCGCAGGCGCATGGTGCGTTGGGTGCGGGCCGCCAGGTCCAGGTCGTGGGTCACGAGCACCAGCGTGGTGCCGGCTTCGCGGTTGAGGTCGAACAGCAGGCTGACGACCCGTTCGCTGGTATCGGGGTCGAGGTTGCCGGTGGGCTCGTCGGCAAAGAGCACCGCCGGGCGGTTAGCGAAGGCCCGGGCCAACGAGACGCGCTGCTGCTCCCCGCCCGAAAGCTGGGCGGGGTAGTGCTGGGCGCGGTCGGCCAGGCCCACGCGGTCGAGTAGGGCCAGGGCGGTTTTAGCGGCGCCGCGCTGCCCGCGCAGCTCCAGCGGCACCAGCACGTTTTCAAGGGCCGTGAGGGTAGGCAGCAGCTGGAAATTCTGGAAAATAAAGCCCACGTGCTGGTTGCGTACGGCCGCCCGCTGGTCTTCGCTCAGGCTGTCGAGCTGGATGCCATTGAGCCAGACGCTGCCGGACGTGGCCCGGTCCAGGCCGGCGCACAGGCCGAGCAGCGTGGTTTTGCCCGAGCCCGAAGGCCCCACAATCGCAAAAGTGTCGGCGGGCTGCAGCTCGAAGCTGACGGCTTGCAGCACCGTAAGCTCATGGCCCGCACTGGCGTAGGTTTTGGTAAGGTTATCGACGCGAAGAATGCTCATGCAAAAAAATAAATCGGGGATGAATAGCCGCCCCCCGGCGAGAACGGGAGCCGAAAGGACCCAGCCGGCAGTTCCGTCGGGCGTTTTAATTACCAGTAAAGACGTAACCGGTCCGCCCGCCGTTCGTTACGAACAGGCAAGACGCCAAAACCCTGGCGATGTTTTCTGCCTTTACGGCTTCGGTCCCCAAATGCTGCCCATGATTGTTGTTCGCTCCTGCGTTGCCGCTCTGCTTGCCCTGGCCTTGGGCGCCTGCAACTCCAATACCACTGCCGATGCCCCGGCGGCGGCGCCCGCAGCTGCCCCGGCCCGCACGCCGGCCGCGCCACCCACGGCCGCCACCGGAAAAAAGCGCCTGCTGTTTTTCGGCAACAGCCTCACGGCCGGCTACGGCGTGGAGCCCGACCAGGCCTTCCCGGCACTAATCGGCGAAAAATTAGATTCGCTCAAGCTGAAGTACGAAGTCATCAACGCCGGCCTGAGTGGCGAAACCACGGCCGGCGGCCGCAGCCGCGTGGGCTGGGTGCTGCGCCAGCCCGTGGACATATTCGTATTGGAGTTGGGCGGCAACGACGGCCTGCGTGGTCTGCCGCTCACCGCCACGCGCCGCAACCTGTTGGCCATCATCGACACGGTGCGCCGCCGCAGCCCCGGCGCGCAAATTGTACTGGCCGGCATGCAGATTCCGCCCAATCTGGGGATAGCCTACGCCGCTGATTTCAAATTACTCTACCAGGAAATTGCGAAAGAAAAGGGCCTGGTCCTGATTCCCTTCCTGCTGGAAGGCGTGGGCGGGGAGCGCCGCCTGAACCAGCAAGATGGTATCCACCCAACGCCCGCCGGGCACCGCATGGTAGCCCGCACGGTGTGGGCAGTGCTGCAGCCACTTATCTGAACCGCGGATTTATCAGATTAGATAACCCGCAATCCGTCCACGTCCACTTCGTCGCGCAGCAGCTCTAGGTTGCGGTAGGCGAGGGGGCGGCCTGAGTCGGTGCTTAGGTTGGGAAGGGTGGTCCGGGCGGCATCCAGGGTGAGCTGGGTGAGCTTGCGCTCGCCGAGGTAAATGGCCACGGGCCGGCCCTGGCGGTTGTCGTGGGCGGCCAGGACGTGGTCTATTTCGGCCAGAATGGTGCTCATGGGAATGATGGTCCTGAAGGGGGACGAAATATAGGAGATTTATAAGAATCGGGCCGGCGCGGCGTGAAAAGCTGCTTCGCGTCGCGGGCAAGGTCGGGCCCCGGCCTACCTTTGCCGCATGACAACTGCAGCTGCTTCGCCCGCTGGTTTGCCCACGGCCATGGCCCGAGACTCCCGGCCCATCGGCATGTTCGATTCCGGAATTGGCGGCCTCACCGTGGCCCGGGCCGTGGCCCGGCGCCTGCCGCACGAGCGAATAGTGTACTTCGGCGATACGGCCCACCTGCCGTACGGCGACAAAAGCGCCGCTGCCATTCAGGCTTATTCCGTTAAGATTTGCGACCTGCTACTCCGCCAGCACTGCAAGCTCATTATGATTGCCTGCAACTCGGCTTCGGCCGCCGCTTATGAGCTGGTGCGCGAGTACGTGGGCTCTAAAGCGCGGGTGCTCAACGTTATTGACCCCATAGTGGCGCATCTGGGCCGGGCCTACGCCGGCCGCCGCGTGGGCCTCATTGGCACGAAGCAGACGGTGAACTCCAACGTGTACAAAAAGAAGGTAGACGAGCTCGACGCCGGCGTGGACCTGCAGTCCCTGGCCACGCCACTGCTCGTGCCCATGATAGAGGAAGGCTTTTTCAGCAATTCCATCAGCGACGATATCATTGGCACCTACCTCGGCAATGCCGCCCTGGCCGACATCGACGCGCTGGTGCTGGCCTGCACCCACTACCCGCTCATCAAGGACCAGATTGTGCGCTACTACCACGACCGGGTCGATGTGCTCGATGCCTCCGATGTGGTAGCTGCCGACGCCGAAGCCTACCTGGCGGCGCATGGGCTGCTGGCCCCGGCCGCCGCCACCCCGCCGGCGCATCATTTCTACGTTTCGGACTTCACCCGCTCGTTTGAGGAGAGCACGCGCATCTTCTTTGAGCAGGAAGTACACCTGGAGCATTACCCGCTCTGGGAGTGAGCCGCGGCGGCGCCTACGCCACTACGCCGCCGCCCGTCGTACTTCCAACCACCCATATATTTGGGAAACCGTAGTCCAAAGCTGTTCGCATTCATTCGTTCATCATCATCCACTTTTCTCTTTTTTTCACTCATTTTCAATACTATGAAGCACTTTTTCACAACGCGGTTGCTGACTTGCCTGGCAATGCTGCTTTTGCTATTGCCGCTGGGCAGCAGCGCGCAGGCGCTAACCCAGGCCGACTTTACCGGACTCATTGTGCCGCAGTACATGGCCAGTGGCACTGCCACCCGCTTGCCGGTGCTCTTCCGGGCCACGGTGAGCAACCTGACCCCGTCTACCCTCTACCGGGCCTTCGTGCTGGGCGCTACCAATGCCACCACGGGCGGTGGCACGGTAGACTTTGGCGGCGCCATGAGTTCGGGTGCCGGCATTCCGGTGTTTATTAATGTCAGCACCACGGGCGTCGTTACCTACACGTCGGCCTCTACGGGCAACACCAATACGGACGGGAGCTACATGACCTTCACGACGGACGCGGCCGGCGCCTACACGGGCTGGTTCGGCTTCCTGAATTCGGGCAATGCGCGCTACACCGCTGGCAACCTGATATTCCCGGCCATTACCCTGGCCAAAGATTCTGCGCCCGCCACGGTGGAGAAGCGGCTGGCTCTCAATCAGAGCATCATTACCCTGGACTTTGCCACCACTGGCACGGGCATTCAGGGCGCTTCCAGCGCCACGGCCGGCAACGCCGTCGCGCTCTACGACAACGTGGCGGGCACCGGCCGGCCGCTTGCCGCAACGGTGGTAGAAAACATCGGGGTAACGTTCGGCTCCGTTGTGCCTTTCTACTCGACCACAGCCGGCACCTGGAACAGCATTGTGCCCCGGGCCAATGCTGCAGGCGTGCAGCGCGTAGTAGAGTATTCGGTGGCTACTGGCGCTGTCCTCAACTGCAACAGCGACGCCGACGGCGTGTGGCCCTCCGGTGCAAATACCGTGAACCCCATGGGCGGTACTACTCCCGTTATGCTGACCGCCACCGACGCGCCTCTTAACGCGGGCTGCGCGGGGCCGGCCTCGGCTACCGTTACGGCTACTCCCGCCACCCTTACCGCATTCACCACCGCCGTTGGCACGGCTTCGGCTACGCAAACGGTTAGCGTAGGCGGTACTACCCTCACGGCAGGCGTAGTAGTTACGGCTCCGGCCGGCTACGAAGTGTCGCTGAGCGCGGCTTCCGGCTTCGCCGCTGCCGTCACCGTGCCGCAGACTGCGGGTACGGCTGCCGCTACCCCGGTGTACGTGCGCCTGACCGGTGCCACGCTTGGTACCTACGCCGGCAACGTGACCGTGGCCAGCACCGGCGCTACCACCGTTAACGTAGCCGTAACCGGTACCGTGACCGCCGCCACGATTCCTGCTCCTACCATCACCAGCTTCACGCCCGCCAGCGCCCAGGTTGGCGCTACCGTCACCATCACCGGCACCAATTTCACCAACGCCTCGGCGGTAACGCTGAGTGGGCTTGCCATCACCGGCTTCACGGTGGTCAATGCCACCACCATCACCTTCGTGGTGCCGGCCACGGCGGCCAGCGGCACCATTTCTGTAACCACGCCCGGCGGCACGGCCACCAGCACGGCCACCTTCACCGTGACGCCGCGGCGGTTCCGCCAACTATTTCGGCCCTGACGCCCAGCGCGCAAGTTGCGGGCGGCCCCGATGTTGTCCTCACCATCACCGGTACCGGTTTTACGCCCACTACCACGGTGAATTTCAACGGCGTGAACTACACCCAGACCAGCAGCACGGCTACTTCGTTGGTTGTCACCATCCCGGCCAGTGCCCTGGCCACGGCCGGCAGCTTCCCCGTCACCGTCACCAACACGGCCGGAACGTCGAGCGCCTTCACGTTCACGGTGAGCAACCCCAGCACGGCGGGTGCTTTCGAGAACTTTGAAACCGGCACCAAAGGCAGTTACGCCGCCGGCGAGGTAACGCTGAACAGCGGCGTATGGAACTTCTCCGAAGCGCTGCTCGGTACGTCGTTTGCCGACAGGTTCAACGGCTTGAAATCGGCGCGAATCCGCGGCGGTGGATTCATCGCCATGAGTTTTGACAAGCCTACTGGCGCGGGCGTTGTCACCATCAATGCTGCGCTGTACGGAACCGATGCACCTGCTTCGTTCCTGCTGGAAATCTCAACAAACGGCGGCACGAGCTACACGGCGGTTTCGGGCGCGCCAGCAGTCCTCACCACAACGCTGACGCCTTACACCTTTACGGTAAACCAGGCTGGCAACGTGCGCTTGCGCATTTCCAGCACCAACACCGTAGCGGGCTTCAACCCCCGTATCAGCATCGATGATATTTCCATTACCAACTTCACGGCCCCGGTGCTGGTGCCCACCATCACCAGCTTCACGCCCAGCACGGGCGGACCTGGTACGGCTGTTACCATCACAGGCACGAATTTCACGGGGGCTACGGCGGTGAAAATCGGCAGCTTTGCCGTGACCAACTTCACCGTGGTGTCGGCCACGAGCATTACGCTGGTTGTACCAGCCGGTACGGGCAGCGTGAGCGGCCTGCTCACCGTGACCACGCCCGGCGGCACGGCTACCAGCGCTGCTACCTTCAACTTGGTGTCGGCCACCTTGGCCAGCAAGGCCCTGCCCGGCCTCTCGGTATTCCCGAACCCCGCCACCGACCGCGTCACCGTGGCGCTGCCCAAGGCCGGTGCGGCCACGATAGCAATACGCGACCTGACCGGCCGCCTGGTACTGGCCCCCGCCGCCCTGGCTGCCAACCGCGAAGTACTCCTGCCCGCCGGCCTGGCCGCCGGTGTCTACCTGCTGGAAGTACAGCAGAATTCAGTTACGGCCATTCGCCGCATCCAGAAAAATTAGGGTGAAGCAGCCCGCCCTCCGAAAGGCAGGCGGGCTGTTAAGTTCAAAGAAACAAAAAGGCCCCCGCTACGGCAGGGGCCTTTTTGTTTGGGGCTATGCGGCAAGCAGCCTCAGCAAAAGGCTCTGGCCTCACTCCTCTGTCATGCTGAGCTTGCGAAGCATCCTCTCACCGCAGAACTAGGCATTCAGCTCTGCTTTCCTGCTGTGCGCGCAACGGCGCCCAGATTCCTGTGCTCCGAAATACTATAGCTTTTCCTCCAGCCACAAATACCCGGCAGCCAACAAAAACAGCCCAAAGAACCAGGCCGCGGGCCACGGTACCTGCACGGTTTCCGGAGGCAGCGCAGTAGTGGCCCGCGCAACTGACGAGCGCAGCCGCAGCGCCTGTTGGCGCTCTTGCCACTCCGGCCCCTGCCACGCGGAATCTGGGAAAACATAGAAGCTGTGGGTCGTTTTGCCCGGCCCTCGTACCTGATGCCAGCCGGCGGCCGTCGCCCACAGCTGCGCGGTGCTCCACTCGGGCAGGCGCGGGTCTTGGCGCAGGGCCAGCCGCACCGCTGGCCCACCGGCCACCCGCCCGGCGGTGGGTTGGGCAGCGGGCAGCGCCCCGGTCAGTTGGAGCGTGAGCGGCTGGTGCGGCCGCGGCCACTGCGCCACTACCCGCCAGGTTGCCGCCGCGGGCGCCGGCGGTGCCGCGGCCGTCAGCAAGCGGTTCCAAAAAGAAGCGTACACGGCCGTGTTGCCTTGCAGGCCCCACTGAAACGTTTCCGGGACCACGGAAACCACCACAAACCCCAGGCCCGCCCGGCGGCTGGCAGCGGCCACGGCATTGTTGGGCCCCGTAATCAGCGCATGTAGCAAGGACGTGGCCCGAACCTGAGCAGGCAGGGCCGCCTTGGCTTCGGCGGGGGCTTCGGGCCACGTAAGTGCCTGCGACACGGCTTGCGCGGCGGCACGGGGCAGCAGTGCAAACGAAGTTCCAGCGGGCACAGTGCGGGGGAGCGGAGCGGCATCAGCTACTACCACCAGGCCCAGGCGGCCTCCGCTGATGGCGGCCTGCAGCGCCTGGCTCTCGGGCCGCGCCAAACTGGCTAGGGTAGGAGCATCGGCCACCAGCACAGCAAAGCGCGCAAGCAGTGCCGGTGTGAGGCGGCCCAGCGGCACGGCTGGCTGGTTGACAAAATCAGTCTGCACCATTCCCCGGCTGACCGTAGTGCGCAGCGCTACCGGGTAGTGCGCTTCGGCTAGGTAGTTTTTTAGGAATTTGAATTCGAAAGAAGGGGTGGCTGTCAGCAAGAGCACGGCGGGCAGTTCCGGGGTGGTCACCTCCACCGGCAGCGGCTCGGTGGCAAGTACCTGCCCGGCCCGGCGCAGTAACAGGTCGTAGCGTGCGCGCCCCGCAGCTTTGGGCTGGTAGCGCAACCGGAAAGCACCTCCGCCCCTGGGAAGCCGGGCCGAATCGCGAAGCGTGCCCGCGGCGCGCAGGTACACCCACGCCGGCTCGCCCGCCGGCGGCAAAGCCACTTTTCCTTCCACAACAAACGCCTGACCCAGCGCGACCTGCCGGTCCCACAAAGCCGTTTGAAATCCTGCTGGGGCGGGACGCGGGTGCGGCTGAACGACAATGGTACCCAGCGCGCTCAACTGCGCGGCGGGCAGGCCCGCGCCTAGTACGTGCAGGCGCTGCAGCGGCGGCCGCTGCTCGCCCAGCGTGAGCAGGCTGCTCAGCGGCTGCGCTTTGGCCGGCGTAGCGCCGCTGCCGTAGTACCACAGCTGGGTAGCGGCTCCAAGCCGGCGCTGCAGCTGCCGCAGGGTGTCGGGGTGGTAACCGTCGGTGAGCAAAATGGCTTCGGCCCGCGCCGTTGCTTGCTCACGTACCGGGGGGAAAGCCGTGAGCCACAACGCTCCGGCGGCTACGCCGCCTGCCAGCATCCGCAGCCCGCGGTGCCGTTGGCGCGGGCGTTGCCAGGCCATTGCCATCAGCCCTGCACCCAGCAGCAGGCAACCCGCCAGCAGGACGAAAAAAACAGCAGGATGAGGCGCAAAAACAGACAAAATACTAGCGGCTTAACTCTTGGAAATAATGCTGCGCCAGCCGGGTGGGCGCGGGTGCGGCAACGGGCGCGGGGGCGGGCACGGCCAGCAAGTCGGTGAGGGCGCGCTCCACGGGCGGGCGGCACTCGGCGCACGCGGGGCGGCCGGCACGCACGTCGGCCACCAGCTCCCGCAGGGCCCGCAGCGCGGGCAGGTACACGCCGGGCCGCTGCAGGGCGGCCCCGGCCAGCGCGGTGCCCGCCTGTTCGAGCACGCGGGCATCGGCGGGGTTGGTCTTAGCCGTGGCGGAGGTAGTGGCCAGCCAGCGTAGCGCCGCCCGCACGGCCGGCTGCAACGCGGGAGCCGGCAGCGTTTGCTGGCGCTGCGGAGCGGCGGCCCCGGCAAGCTCCCCGGTGAGCCGTAGCGTGGCCTCGGGCATGGGCGGGGGTACAAAACCGGCTTTCTTGACGTAGGCGCGCGTCTGCTGCTGCACTTCTTTCAGCAGCTTGAGGGCGCGGTCTTCGTAGGGCCGGGCTTCGGCGAGCTGCCCGGTGCGCAGGCGCAGCTCCGCGGCCCACATCTGGTCGAGCACGGCCCGGAGCTTGGCTTTCACGGCGGGCTCCAGGAAATCGGCGGTTTCCGAGTCGTCGTGCTTGTGAATGTAGGGGTCCATCAGCGCATCGGTTTCAGCGGTGAGTGACGCTATGGCCGACGTGGCGGGTGGCGTGGGGTGGTCGTGGTCGTGGTGGTCACCGCCTTCGGCCGCGTGCTCGGCGGCGGTTTCATCGTGGCCGTCCTCCTCATCCTCGGCAATGGGCGAACGCGGCGCGCCGGGCCCAATGCTGCCGCCCACTTCTTCGCCCATAAACTTGCCGTAGCGCAGGCGCAGCGACTGCTGGTCGAAGCCCAGGTTGTTGGCCCGGCTGGCCACGGTGGCCGCGTCGAGCCTCGGCTTTTCGGCAATCAGCTTTTCGGTATCGATGATGATTTGGCGCTGGCTCCGAAAGTAGGCCGGCGCCACTTTCACGCCCATGCCCATATCGGAGGGGCTATCGGCCACGGCCGTGTCCTGCCACTGCACGAGGTAGGCATCGGTGCGCGAGGAGTGGCCGGCATTGTCGCGGGCCGAAACATAGAAGTACAGCTCGTCGCCGTAGGTCAGGCCCAGCTGAGGCAGGTTGAGCTGGCTAAGCAGGTTGGCCTGGGCGGGCTGCCCTCCCACGGCGGCACTCAAATCGCGCCGTACTTCCCGGAATTTCACGGCCTCGCCCTGCCCTTGCGCCACGGTAATCACCAGCTCGGCGCGGCTCAGGCCGTAGTCGTCGCGCAGGGTGGCGCGCACCGGCAGCTCGGGCCGCACGCCAAATTCAACCAAGGTGTAGGGCTTCGGGGTTTGAATGCGAATAATGGGGGCCTGGTCGGCGCGGACTTCAATGGCGTAATCGTCGGATACCGTGCCCGCGAAGCGCAGCCGGTACAGCACGGAGTTGCGCAGCGTGTATTCAGCACTGAACAGCCCAGCTTGTCCCGCTACCGCCTGCATACGCAGCCGCTGGCGACCAATTTCCACCTCCGGAACCGCGCGGCGGCTGCCACTCACGCGCACCTGCCAGCGCACCCGCGCGCCTTCCGGCCCCTGAAACGAAGCCTGAGCCGGCGCAAACACGGGCTGGTGGGTATAAGCGGGCGGAGTCACCCGCACCTGCGTCTCTACAATGCGCGCCGGGACTTTTCCCGGTGCCGCCACGGCCGCGGGAGAAAACCGAACCGGGACCCCCGCCACTAGCTCGCTCTTTTGAGTGGCGGGCCACCACCACACCGCCACCCCCGCCAGCCCCAGTAGTGCTGTGACCACCAGCGAGGTTCGCCACGAAACCGGGAGCGTCAAACGGCCATTTTCCCGCAGGGTGTGCAGCCGCTGGGCCACGCGCTGCTGCTGCAGGTGCTCCAGCAAATTCAGGGTATCACCGGGCTGAAGCAGCAAGCCTGCGCTGTCCTCCAATGCCGCAAACTGCCGGTCAAGCCGTGGGGCAATGATGGAAGGCCTAACCAAGCGCAGCGGCCAGAGCAGCAACGCCACGGCCAGCATCCCAAGGGCTGCCAAGGCCAACAACGGCATCTGGGCACCCGGCCAGTGTTGTGCCAGTGCCAGCAGCAGCCCCGCCCCGGCAGCAGTCGGTAGCAAAACAGCACCGGCGCGCCGCCAGGCGTAGCTGCGGCTTGTGGCGGCAACCAGATGGCGGGCCGTTGCAATATCCGGCGTTTGAGAAGGGGCTACCGGCTGGCTCATATAAGGGAGGGCTGAGGCTGCCCGTCCCGGCGACGGGTGAGCAGACGTTCACAGACAAACAATAGCGCGGCCAGCAGCACAAACCACGGCCGCAGGTCCGTCTGCCGGGAGGCCAGTGGCGCGGATTTTTGCGGCGTGGTGGCCTGCTGCGCCGGGGCTGCGGTGCTGGCGTAAAGCTGGGCCGGGTCCAATGCCCGCTGGTCCTGGGCGGCCAGGGCCTGGTCGGGGCCGCTTAGCTGCGTCGGGAGCAGCGCGTCGGTTGTTTCGGGTTGGAGCAGCGCCAGTAGTCGGGCGGGCAGCGTGGGGCTATCTGCTAGGTCGCTCCAGCTGGGGTTCAGGCGCGTGTGCAACTGGTAGATAGCGCCCTGGCCCTGCGCCAGCCGCGAGAGCACGGCCCGGCCCTGGCCGTCTACCCACAGCGCGGCGGCAGCACCCGCCGCCAGGGAATCGGACTGTTGCTGCTGCTGTCTTTTCATTATTGTGGCCGGCACTTCGTCTGCGGCCACGGGCACCAGCCGACTGATGTCAGCCATCCCGGCACCCGTGGCTTCCTGCCACACCTTAGTGCCGTTCTTTTGGACTGCCGCCTGCCACTCGGCGGGCAAGGGCGCGCTGCTCAGCCAAAACAGCCAGTCGGCGGGCGTTGTGGCCAGGGGAGGGGCCGTGATAGTGCTCAGCGCCAGCGGTATAGGCAGGCCCGTGGCCGCGGCGCGCACACCGGCTAGCAGGTAGCGCGCATCCAAGGCGTATTCCGGTGTTGAATAGATGACGACGCGCAACGGCTGCGTGCGAACGGGGACAGCGGGCAGCGCTTGGCCACCATCTGCCCCGGCACCAGCCAGCGGCTGCAGGCTTCCGGCTATCAGCCGGTAAGCGGGCACCCCCGCCGGACGCACTGTTCCGTTGGGGCGGGGCTTTGCAACTGACGTCCACCGAAAAGCAGTCTGAATTTCAGTGCTGGTCCCCATCAATAGGCGCAGACTATCGCCCTGCAAGGCCGCTGCCTGCACCCACGCGGTGGCGGTGCCCACGGGCAGCGTCTGCCAGGTGACCCCCGCCGGGAGCGGCGCCAATAGGCCTTGAAAACCGCATAAGGTGGCGGGCGTGGCCACAAAGAGAGGCTGCCCCCCAAAGGCACCGGCCGCTTGCCGGACCCGCTCCGCATAAAAAGCAGTGGTAAATGCAGTATTTCCGGAAAGCAGGCGCGCACTATCGGGCTGCCCCAGGGAGTCGGCCCGCAGCGTGGCCCGGGACATTTTGGGGAAGCCTGGGGCCAGCCACCGCAAGGCATAGCCGCGGCGGCGCAACGAATCGACCGTGGGCCGCAGGGCCGCAAAAGCGGGCGTGCCAATTACCTGGGGGCTCAGCAGCACCTGCCCCCGGCCGCGGGGCACTAGCTGCTGCCACACCGGCCCGGCCACCGCCACCGCCAGCACGGCCAGCAGGCCGGCACGCAGCAGCAGCAGCCACAGCTGCTCGGGCTTCAGGTTGCGCAGGCGGCGGTTGGCCCCGGCGGCCAGCCAGCGCAGGCTGCCCACAGCCACCTCGCGGCCGGGCCGGCGGTTCCATAAGTGAATAGCAACCGGCACCAACAACCCCAGCAAGGCCAACAGCGCAGACGGGGATAGCAGTGTAAACAAAGGCGAAGCAGGATAAAACCAGAACACAGACGTGCAATGGCGGGCCACCATTGCAAGGAGGCCAAAAAGAAAGTGGTAAAAGTAGGCGCTGCCTCCCTTTTACCACTCGCCAATCTCAACCGCAGCGCTTTTTAAGGCTGTTGTCTTCCGCATTCCGCGCGCTATCGGCCCGGAATGCAGGACGCTTCCTCTCTGCTACAAGCCATTCAAAATGCTTTTCAAGTCGCGTGCTTTTTCCTGGGCGCGGAATTCGGCCTGCAGCGAACGGACGCGCACCCGGTCTTCAAGGGGCAGCTGGCTGCCCACCTGGTCGTAGCGGGCGTTGAGGCGGCCCAGCACCAGGTTGGCCTCGTCCCAGTTGGTCTTGGTCCAGGTTCGGTGCTGGGCGTTGGTCGATTCCACCAGCTGGGCATACAGGTTGGGCAGGTCGCCGGCCATTGCCCGGTTGATGGGCGCCGAGGTGTTGAGCAGCTTGCGCTGTACGTTGTCCACGACGTTGTCGCGGGCCTCGCCCACCAGTATGGTTTCGGGCACCGGGTGGCCGTTTTCGGCGGCCCACGCTTTGTAGCGGGCCTTCTGGCCGAGGTATTCGCGCCGCGACTGCACCGAAAGACCCACGGCGGCGCTGTCGAGGCGCTTGGTCATGCGGGTGTAGTCGCTTTCCAACGTGGCCCAGTCCAGGCGCACGTTGGCCATGGGGAGCTCAAGTTTTTCGTCAACCCAGTTGCTGAACGTGCGAAGGTCCTGTTCCAAAGTAGCGGGCGCAGTTTTAGTGGTAGTGGTGGCTGGCGCTTTGGCCGCAGGGGTGGTCTTCGTGGTGGTGGTGGTCTGCGCGCGGGCCGGTCCTGCGGCCAGCGAAAGCAGCAGCGCAATAAGCGCGAAGGGGGCAAGAATACGTTTCATAAGTCGATTAAAAGAAAGCTATACGGGCATTCGGCTATTGAACGCTACATATCGCCAAGCAATTCCCGGCCCAAAACCGCGCAGGCGGCATCATTGTGTTCCTGCGGGGGCACCACAGCGTACTACCCCGCCGTGATGCGGCGGCGCAAAAACTCCCGCATGGCCTGGTCCAGCGGCTCGGCCGTGCTGAGCTGGTGGTAGTCAAATCCTTTGCTGCGAGAAGCCTGGGCCGTGTCACGCAGCCACTGCTGCAGCTGCTGTTGGTAGGCGGGGCGCTGCTGGTCGGCGTCGAGCTGCATGGTGCGGCCACTTTCCAGGTCCCGGAACGTAACCGCACCTTGGTAGCTGAAAGCCAGCTCATTATGCGCCATTACATGCAGCAGCAGCACGTCGCCGCTCACGGCCCGCAGCCGGGTAAGTAGGGCGTTTATTTCCGATTCTTCCTCGTATAAATCACTCACGCACACCGTGAGCGCGCGCTGGCGCCGGGCCGTGAGCGGTGCCAGGGTGGCGGCATCCGGAAAAGTGCCGGCCGCCTCAGCGGTTTCCAGCGCGTGGTAAATGCGGGGGAGCTGGCGGGTATCGGCCCGGGCGGGGAGGTGCCGCAAACCTGCCGGGCTGAGAATGGTCAGGCCCACGGAATCGCCCTGCTGCTGGGCCAGATAGGCCAACGACGCCAGCAGCAACCGCGCATAGTCAAGCTTGGTCAGGCCGTTGTCGTCGCGGTGGTTCATGCTCGCGCTGGCGTCGAGCAGCAGGTGCACGGTCAGGCTGGTGTCCACTTCCGATTCGCGCAGGTAGTAGCGGTCCGAGCGCGCGGCCAAGCGCCAGTCCAAGCGGCGCAGGTCGTCGCCGGGCTGGTAGGGGCGGTACTGGCTGAACTCCATGCCCGCGCCGTGCCGCCGGCTGGCGTGCGCGCCGTTCATGAAGCCCTCCGCCGCCCGCCGGGCAGCTAGGGATAGGTTGCGCAGGCCGTGGAGAAGTTCGGGAGTAAGCATTTTTTCAGTTAGAAGCTAGCAATCTTGCCCGTCATGCTGAGCGCAGCCGAAGCATCTCTGCCGCAATATTAAAATTGAATAGTTGCGCGGTAGAGATGCTTCGGCTGCGCTCAGCATGACGTTCGAATTATACTTGAACCGCTTTCAACAACGCCACCACGGCGTCATCAGCGGTCAAATTTTCCGCTTCGGCATTGAAATTAAGCAGCACCCGGTGGCGTAGCACCGGCGGCGCCAGCGTGCGAATATCTTCCAGCGTGGCGGCAAAGCGGCCGTGCAGCAGCGCCCGGGCCTTGGCACACAGAATAAGCGCCTGGCCTGCTCGTGGCCCGGCGCCCCAGCGGCCGTAGTCCTTGATAAACGGCACTTCCGACGTAGCCGGGCGGGTAGCCCGCACCAGGCGGTTTACGAAATCCATCAGCTCCGGGCTCAGGCTTACCTGGCGCACCAGCTGCTGCAGCTGCCGGATGTCGGCGCCGCCCAGCACGGGCTGCACCTGCTGCCCGGCCGCGCCGGTGGTCCCGCGCAGCACGGCCAGCTCTTCCTCAGCCGTGGGGTAGCCGATGCGCACGTACAGCAGAAACCGGTCGAGCTGGGCTTCGGGCAGGGGGTAGGTGCCGCTCTGCTCGATGGGGTTTTGGGTGGCCAGCAGGAAGAACGGCTTGGGCAGCGCGTGCTCGGTGCCGGCGTAGGTTACGTGGCCTTCCTGCATGGCTTCGAGCAGGGCGGCCTGGGTTTTGGGCGGCGTCCGGTTTATTTCATCTGCCAGTACGAGGCTGGCGAAAATGGGCCCGGGGTTGAACTTGAAGGACCGGTGGCCGGTGCCGTGGTCTTCTTCCAGCACTTCGGTGCCCAGAATGTCGGTCGGCATCAGGTCGGGTGTGAATTGAATGCGGCGAAACGGCAAATCGGTGGCCGATGCCAGGGTGCGGACGAGCAGGGTTTTGGCCAGGCCGGGCACGCCTTCCAGCAAGGCATGGCCGCCCGCCAGCAGCGCTACCAGCACTTCTTCCAGCACGGTTTCCTGGCCAACGATGACTTTGGCGATTTCGGCTTTGAGCACTGGCAGCTTGGCCAGGAGCGGGTGGATTTGTTCTTCAGTCAAGGTAAAAATGCAGTGAAACGGCTAAAAAATGTTTACTGTAAAGTCTTGTTATTGCCAATGCAAACTGTTGTAAATGAGCAATTAGTTTAAAGGAAATGAGCCTTTAAAAGTCCGTATTTGGAATATATTAATATGGTTAAGCCAAGGGTATTGCAGTAATTGCTTCCACCATTCGCCAATCTCTTTTGCCTCGACCGCATGGACCGCTTTAGTCTCCCCCTAATCGGCAAACTTCTTCCAACGGTTATCGCAGTGTTGGCGCTGGCGAGTCCGGTATTGGCCCAAAGTACGTCCTCCGTGGTAGCCGAAACGCCGGCCGTGGAATCCGCGTCGCCCCGCAATGCCATTCGCTTTGATGTGGGCAGCGTTTTGGTCCACAATATTGTCAACAACGCATTTGGTTACAGCGGGACGTTGTTCCCGATACTGGCTTCTTATGAACGCCAAGTAGGCGCCAGGGGTGGTTTGGTGGCAGAGGGCCTGGCTAATGGTGGAAACAGCTGGGCGCGTAGGGTCGGGCTGTCGGTGCAGGGCCGCTACTACTTCCGGTTCTCCCGCAGCAAGGCAGCACTTACCGGGTTGTATGTTGCCCCGGTAGTTGCATTTCGCACCGTGTCCTTCTCCGGCTACTACAAACCTATCAGGCAGCATTACTCCGGGGTTGGCGCCTTGCTGGGCGCTCAGGCCAGCCTGAAGCCCCGGTCGCCATGGTTTATTGATGTGGCAGCGGGCCTCATGAGCTGGAAGCGGCTGAGCCAAGCCAAAGCGGTAGGAAATACTTCCCTCAACCCCAGCCTGAGCCAGGAATCGTACTACGATACTCACCCCACCGACTTTGATGGCCGGTTGGGCCTGGGCTTTCGCTTCTGAGCTGGGCTTACGTGGTGAGGGCATAGAGCAAAATGTTTACGCCAAACTTGGTGTTGTCCTCGGCCAGAAAACGCTTGTTGCGGAAGTCATAATCCCACTCGCAGCCGTAATCTTTATTAGAGTACAATACTCCGATGCGGCCCTTGATTTCCACGGCTTTCAGGTAGTCGTGCACCAAGTCGTCGCCCCAGCCATTTAGCTCGAAGCCCGTGTTGGGCGGACCGTCTTTGAAGGTGAAAAACTGCGAGTAAATCGGGTGGGTTTTGGGGATTTTCTTCAGGGCGCTGATGCCGAAGCACTGGCGCATCTGCTCCTCAAAAGAGCGGGCAAACAGGCCGTCGATATCGTGGTTGCAGTCGTCGACGAACACGAAGCCGCCGTTGCGCACATACTGCGTAAAATTCCGTTTTTCCGCCGCCGAAAATTGCACCAGCCGGTGCCCCGACAAATAGCAGAACGGGTAGTTGAACAGCTCGGCGCTGTCCAGCGCCACCACTTTTTCCTTGGTGTCGACGGGCACGGTGGTGTACTGCACCAGCGAGTGAAGCAGGTTGGCGGGCATGCGCTCATCCACCGCGTCCCAGTCGCCGGACTGGTATTTCAGGCGCACAAATGTGAAAGGGGTAGCGGGCATTGAGGCGTAAATGTAGAGATAGTTACCATCATGCTGAACGCAGCGAAGCACCCTATCAAGAGCGAACGACACGTTCTGCGGTGATAGGATGCTTCGTCTCTGCTTCATACGCAGAATGCTCAACATGACAGACCCTAAATAGCGTCCGACAAGCTGGTGAAGGTGAAGTCGCGGATTTTCAGCGGCGGCACCAGGCAGCCGGCCAGGCGCTGGGGCCGGCCGATGGCTTCAATGTTGTTGAGCATGATGATGGGGCTCTCGTTGAAGCGCAGGTTTTTGATGGGGAATTTGATGGCTCCGTTCTCAATGTAGAACGTGCCGTCGCGGGTCAGGCCGGTGTAGAGCAGCGTCTGCGGGTCCACCTCGCGGATGTACCAGAGGCGCGTCACCAGAATGCCCTTGGCCGTGCCCTTTATTAGCTCGGCCGTGCTCTGCGTGCCGCCGGCCATGATGAAGCCACTTGGAAAAGCGGTGGCGGCCACCTTGTTTTTCTCGGCCCAGAAGCGTGAGTAGAAGAGGTTTTTTACCACGCCTTTTTCCACCCAGCTCATGCGCTTGGTGGGCAGCCCATCGCCGTCGAAGGCGCTGCCGGGCACCTCGGCATTCATCGGGTCGGAGTAAATGGTAATCCGCTCGTCGAACAGCTTTTCGCCCTTGCGGTTGCCGCCGCCTTTCTTGGTCATGAAGCTGCGGCCTTCGTCGGCCGAGCGGGCGTCCATCCCGTACAGCAGCCCGCCCAGCAGCGAGAGGTCGCCGCCATCCATAAGGGCGGCGGGCTCCAGAATCACGGTGTATTTGCCGGGCTCGATGGCCTTGGCATTCGCCGAACCCAGCGCTTTGTCGGCGGCGCGCTGGGTGAGGCCTTGGCGTTGAGCTTGGCCGGGTCCGTGGCGTCGCCAATGGCGTAGCCGGAGCCGCGCCCGTCGGCGGTGCGCACCGTCACCGAAAAGTCGGTGTTGGTGGATTGCTGGTAGGCTTCGAGGCCCTTGGAATTGCGCAGTGCCTGAAAACGGGTGCCGCCATCCAGGAAGCCCGCGGCCGTGAGGTTCTTGGCGGCGCACAGGGCCATGCTGTCGGCCGCGGCCTGGGCGCGCGTGGTGGCCGTGAGCAGGGTAGCGGCCGCCGACGGCGGGGCCAGATAGTTCTGGGGGCCCAGCAGCGGCATGTACTCCGGGCTTTCGGGGGCGAGCCGGGCAATTTCCTCGGCCCGCTGCACGCAGCGCTTCAGCGTGGTGTCGTCGAACTCGTTGCAGGTGGCAATACCGGAGCGTTTGCCGAAGCGCGACTCCACGGCCAGCGACACGCTGTCGGCCGCGCCGGCGGTGCTCACGCTGTTGCGGGCGTAGCGAATGTTGCCGGTGTTGAGCCCGTTGAGCGACACCGCGCATTCGTCGGCGGTGCTGTAGCTCAGTACCTTTTTGAGCAAGGCCTGGGCCTCGTCTTTGGAAAGAATAGCCATTTTAGGGAGCTTTTAGCTGGTGGCCATTAGCTGTTAGCTCTTGCTGTATCGGTGCCTCCTGAATGAAGCTAACAGCTAAAAGCTAGCGGCTAATAGCTCATGAGATTTATACTTTCCGGGCGGTGTTAATCACATTCACCCCGTTGAAGCGGGTGGTGGCCGAGCCGTGGCTCACCGCCGAGCTTTGCGAGGGCTGGCCCTTGCCGTCGAAGAAGGTGCCGAACAGGCGGTAGTCGCGCTGGTCGCAGCTGCCGGCGCAGGCACCCCAAAATTCCTGGGTGTTCGACTGATACGCCACGTCTTCCAGCGGCTCGGTGATTTTGCCCTTCTCGATGGCGTAAAACAGCTGCCCGCCAAACTGAAAGTTAAACCGCTGCTGATCAATGGAAAACGAGCCTGCGCCAGCAATGTAAATGCCCTTGTCAACTTTGCTCACCATCTCGTCCACGCTCAGGGCGGTGGCGCTGGGGCGCAGGCTCACGTTGGGCATGCGCTGGAACTGCACGTTTTCCCACGACTGCGCGTAGGCGCACCCGTCCGATTCCTTCTGGTTCACGATGTGCGCCTGGTCCCGGATTTTCTGGTAGTTCACCAGCTTGCCCTCCTTGATGAGGTCCCACTCGCGGGTTTTCACGCCCTCGTCGTCGTAGCCCACCGACCCCACCGAGCCGGGCTGCAGCTTGTCGGCCACAATATTCACCACTTTCGAGCCGTAGGGGAGGTTCTTGGCCTTCCACTCCAGTGTGGCGAAGCTGGTGCCGGCAAAGTTGGCCTCGTAGCCCAGCACGCGGTCCAGCTCCGTGGGGTGGCCCACCGATTCGTGGATGGTGAGGCCCAAGTGGCCGGGGTCCAGCACTAGGTCGTATTTGCCGGGCGTTACCGATTTCATGGTCAGCTTTGCTTTGGCCTGCTTGCCGGCCATGGCGGCATCGGCCAGCATGTCGTAGCGCAGCTTGTAGCCCACGGTGTTGGTGCCCTGGGGCCCGGCTATCTGCTGGCTGGCGCTGGGGCTGAGGTACTCATAGCCCAGCCCAACGGGCGCGCTCAGCGCCTCCCGCGACCGGAATTTGCCGGTTTTGGTGTCCACGGCCGTTGCCGAGAAAGTGGGCCACAGCCGGTGCACGTCCTGGTCAATGTAGGAGCCGTCGGTGCTGGCGAAGTACTTCTGCTCGTTCACCTGGAACAGGCCCGAATTGATGTAGTTGGCGCCGTTGTCGAGGGCAGCGGCGTTAGCGGCCAGCAGCAACTCCACTTTCTGCTTCACGGGCACCTCAAAAGCCCCCTGTTCGATGGGCGTTTTCCAACTCACTTCGCCGTAGCCCTGCTGCGGAGCCAGCTGCACAGGCTCCTTCATTACCAGGCGGTTGGCCTTGGCGATGTCGGTGGCCACGCGGGCGGTGGCGGCCAGGCTGGCCTCGGTCACCACGCTGGTGGAGGCAAAGCCCCAGCAGCCGTTCACCAGCACCCGAATGCCCACACCATAGCTCTCGGTGCTCACGATGTTCTGCACCTGTTTTTCGCGAGCAAAAATGTACTGGTTGAGGTAGCGGCCAATGCGCACATCGGCGTAGCTCGCTCCCGAAGCCTTGGCCGCGTTCAGGGCCGCGTCCGCCAGGCGCTTTTTGAGGATGACATCGGCGCCAGGCTCTAACAGGCGGCCGGGGTCCACCGGGGTGTGGCCAAAGCCCGGCAGGCTGGGCAGGAAGAGGGCGCCAGCGGCCAGGCCGGAAAGTCCCACAAAGTCACGTCTTTTCATATGCTGCAGATGGAAAAAGGTGTGGTTGATTATCAGTTGCTCGTTGTTGGTTGTCAGTAGCCAGTCGTCAGGGTCGGTGAAATTGAAGAATTGAACTGACAACTGACAACTAGCACCGACAACTAAATTACGGGGTGAGCATGGTGCCGAAAGCGCCTTTTTGCTCGAAGGATTTCATCACCTGGTCTTCGAGCGGGGTTCGTTTCACCACGGCGTTGTTTTGCCAGAACACGGGGTTATAAGTCGTTTTCTTGATTGCGGCCAGGTCTATTTCGCCGTTTTTGGCGGGAGCGTAAGTTACGCTGGCATTGGGGGTGGGGCGGCCATTATAAAAATAAGCGAACGAGGCAACGCGAATGGGCAGGTCGGGCTTCATCATCCGGCCCAGGTTGGCCGAGTAGTCCACCTTTAAATAGTCCAGCGTGGCCGCGCCGCCTGGCCGGGGCTGAAATACCCATTCCAGCTGCGTGACTTCGTCCTTGAATTTGAAGGTGGGGTTGTTCGATTTGGTCTTCATTCCCGTTGTTTCCAGCCGCAGCCGCAGCAACTGATGCGTTGTTTCATCAATAACCATGCTGCCGCGAGCGCGCCGGTTCGTGCTTTCTTCCTTGCTCACAAAGCCGATTTCGACCAGTTGCTGCGGGCCGTTCTGGGTCACGCCCAGCAGTTTCAGGCTCAGGTATTGGTCGGTGTGCAGGCCAATGAGGCTTTTTTGGGTGCTGTCGTCCTGTGGGTTGAAGATTACGTATTGCTTGGTGTATGCCGAGAAATTGTTGAAGCTAAGCAGGGCCTTTTTCTTGGCAAAACGCGCCTGGGCCAGAGCCGTGCCTTCTACCCCGGCGCTGCTGGTAGCGGCTTCCCACACCATTTCCTGCACTTCGGTGGCGTCGCCTTCCAGCCGGGTTACCTGGCGGTAGAATGCCTGGCCGTACTGCTTCTGGTCGTGGGTGGCGCGCAGCTGGCGGTAGGCCTGGGCAATGAGCTCGCTGAGGTAGCTGCCCACCCGCACTTCGGGCAGCTGCACCGACGAGGGCTGCAGCCGCACCAGCAGCGGGGCGGTGGCCGCAGTCACGGCCACCGTGTCGCGCTGGTGGCCCAGCTCCGACACTACCAAGCGCGCCGGAACCGCTGCCTTTAATTCAAATTCACCCTCGGCGTTGCTGGTGGTGCCGGTCGTGGTACCCAGCACCAAAACGCTGGCGTAGGGCACTGGCTGGCCGGTGACGGCATCCAGGATTTTGCCGGTGATGCGCTGTTGCGCGGCGGCGGGCAGCAGGCCTGCCCCCAGCAATAAGGTGGCTAGCAAAAAGTACTTCATTGCAGAAAGTAGGAGAGGCCGCAAGATAAGCGCGGAGCGCCAGCAACCAAACCAGCAGATGCGCTGGCCGCCCGCTTGGTTGCCTGCCGGACCGACGCATACTAAAATCCCCCGGCCTGGAAGGGTCGGGGGATTTGCAGAATAAAGAACTACACCGCGTCCGATAAACTCGTAAACGTGAAGTCCCGGATTTTGAGCGGGGGCACCAGATTGCCGCCCAAACGCACCGGCTTGCCAATGGCTTCCAGGTTGTTGAGCATAATGATGGGGCTCTCGTTGAAGCGGAAGTTCTTCACCGGAAACTTGATTTGGCCGTTCTCAATGTAGAACGTTCCGTCGCGGGTGAGGCCGGTGTAGAGCAAGGTCTGCGGGTCTACCGGGCGGATGTACCACAGGCGCGTGACCAGAATGCCCTTGGCCGTGCCCTTTATCAGGTCGGTGGTGGTTTGGGTGCCACCTTCCATTATCCAGCCGCCGGGGCGGGGCAGGTCGGGAATGCCGGCTTTTTGCGCCCAGAAACGCGAGGAGTAGAGGTTCTTCACCACACCCTTCTCAATCCAAGTCACGCGTTTCTGCGGCCGGCCATCACCGGAGAACTGCAAGTTAGGGATTTCAGCGTTCATGGGGTCAGAATAAATCGTCACCCGCTCGTCGAACAGCTTTTCACCCTTGCGGTTGCCGCCGCCTTTCTTGCTGAGGAAGCTGCGGCCTTCGTCGGCGTTGCGCGCATCGAAGCTGCCCATCAAGGCCGCCATCAACGACGTGTCGACGTTGGAAACCAAGGCGTTAGGTTCCAGAATAACTGTGTACTTGCCGGGCTCCAGGGCCCGGGCTTTCATGGAGGAGGACGCTTTGTCGGCGGCCACGCGGGTAAGGCGGGCGGCGTCGAACTTGCCGGCGTCGGTGTAGTCGGCGGCGGCGTAGCCGGAGCCCGTGCCGTCGGGCGTGCGCACCGTCACCGAAAACTCTACGTTGGTAAGCTGCTGGTAGGCCTCCAGCCCTTTGGAATTGCGCTTGGCCACAAAACCGGCCGAATCTACCAGGAAGGCGGCGGAGCTCAGCTTGCGCTGGTCGCAGAGGCCGGTGCTGGCCCCCATTTGCTGGGCGCGGTAATCGGGGGTGATGGCAGCCGTGGAAGCGGCAAATGCCTTGCTACTGGCCCCGTATTCCTGCGGGCCCAGCAGGGGCATGTACTCGGGGCTTTCGGGGGCGAGCCGGGCTATTTCCTCGGCCCGCTGCACGCAGCGGCGCAGCGTGGCGTCGTCAAACTCGTTGCAGGTGGCCACGCCACTGCGCTTGCCGAAACGGCTTTCCACGCCCAGCGACACGTTGTCTACGGCGCCGGCCGTGCTGATGCTGTTGCGGGCCGAGCGCACGTTGCCGCCAATCTGGCCGTTGAGGGTTACCTCGCATTCGTCGGCGGTGCTGAAGCTGAGCACCTTTTTGAGAATGGTCTGAGCGTCGTCTTTAGAAAGAATGGCCATGATTTATTAGCTGATTTTGGATTGAAGCAGCACGTCATGCTGAGCTTGCCGAAGCATCTCTACCGCTTTGCATGCTGCTTTTTCAACGAAGCAGTAGAGATGCTTCGCAAGCTCAGCATGACGTTCTTCTAAAATAGTCGTTATCCGATTTTGCGAGCCGTGTTGATGACGTTCACGCCGTTGAAGCGGGTGGTGGCCGAGCCGTGGCTCACCGCCGAACTCTGGGAGGGCTGGCCCTTGCCGTCGTTGAACGCGCCAAACAGGCGGTAGTCGCTCTGGTCGCAAACGGCTGAGCAACTGTTCCAGAATTCCTGGGTGTTGGCTTGGTAGGCCACGTCTTCGAGCATGCCCGTAATCTGGCCCTTCTCGATGGCGTAGAATACCTGCCCGCCAAACTGGAAGTTGTAGCGCTGCTGGTCGATGGAGAACGAGCCGTTGCCGGCGATGTATATACCTTTGTCCACGTTTTTCACCATTTCGTCCACGCTCAGCTTGGTTTTGCCGGGCTGCAGGCTCACGTTGGGCATGCGCTGAAACTGCACGTCGGCCCAGTTCTGGGCGTAGCAGCAGCCGTCCGACTCGTTCTGGCCCACCATGTGCGCCTGGTCCCGAATTTTCTGGTAGTCCACCAGCGTGCCCTCTTTGATGAGGTCCCACTGCTTGGTTTTTACGCCCTCGTCGTCGTAGCCCACCGCGCCCAGCGAGCCGGGCTGCAGCTTGTCGGCCACAATGTTCACCAGCTTCGAGCCGTAGGGAATGTTCTTCGCTTTCCACTCTAGCGTGGCAAAACTGGTGCCGGCGTAGTTGGCCTCGTAGCCCAGCACGCGGTCCAGCTCCAGGGGGTGGCCCACGCTCTCGTGAATGGTCAGGCCCAAGTGATGGGGGTCGAGCACGAGGTCGTACTTGCCAGGCGTGACCGATTTAGCGGTTAGCTTCTGCTTCACCTGCTTGGTAGCGGAGGCCACGTCTTCCAGCATGTCGTAGCTGCTTTTGTAGCCCACCACGTCCGAACCCGCGGGGCCGGCAATCTTGTCGGAAGCCTTGGGCGTGAGGTACTCGTAGCCCAGTCCCATCGGCGAGCTCAAAGCCTGCCGCGTCCGGAACTTGCCCGAAGCGCGGTCGATGGCCGTAACGCCGAAGCTAGGGTAGATGCGGTGAATATCCTGGTCGATGTAGGAGCCGTCGGTGCTGGCGAAGTACTTCTGCTCGTTCACCTGCTGAATGGTGGAGTTGATAAAGGACGCGCCCATATCCAAAGCTTTCGCATTGACGCTCAGCAATAAATCGACTTTGTCTTTAATCGGAACATCAAAGGCATTTTGCTGAATGGGCGTTTTCCAGCTCACTTCGCCGTGGCCTTTGACTGGGGCTAGCTGCACCTTTTCCTTCTGCACCTTGGAGTTGGCTTTGGCAATCTGCACGGCCAGCTGCGCGGCTTTGGCAATGCCCGCTTCGGTCACGGAATTGGTAGCCGCAAAGCCCCAGGTGCCGTTCGCAATCACGCGGATGCCAGCGCCGTAGCTCTCCGTGCTCAGAATTCCCTGCACCTGCTTTTCGCGGGTAAAAACATTCTGGTTGAGGGAGCGACCTATCCGCACGTCGGCGTAAGTGGCGCCCGCGGCTTTGGCCGCGTTGAGGCCGGCATCAGCCAGGCGCTTCTTCACGGCGACGTCGACGCCGGGCTCCAACAGGCGGGCCGGGTCCACGAGGTTGCCGGCAAAACCGGGAATGGTAGGGATGAACAGGGCGCCAGCCGCCAGGCCGGAGAGTCCCACAAAGTCGCGTCTTTTCATAAGATGTGCGGTAAGCTTTAGCTTGCCGTAATGAAGTGTAAAAGATTGATAGGCTGTCGGTCACGGCAAGCTAAAGCTTACCGCACACAAGCTACACCGCGTCGGAAAGGCTGGTGAAGGTGAAGTCCCGGATTTTGAGCGGGGGCACCAGGTTGCCGCCTAACCGCACGGGCTTACCCACAGCCTCCAGGTTGTTGAGCATGATAACCGGGCTTTCGTTGAAGCGGAAGTTCTTCACCGGAAACTTGATTTGGCCGTTTTCAATATAGAAGGTTCCATCGCGGGTGAGGCCGGTGTAGAGCAGCGTCTGTGGGTCCACGGCCCGGATGTACCACAGGCGCGTGACCAGAATGCCTTTGGCCGTGCCCTTTATCAGGTCGGCGGTGCTTTGCGAGCCGCCTTCCATTATCCAGCCGCCGGGAGGGGGCAGGTCGGGGATGCCGGCCTTCTGCGCCCAGAACTGCGAGGTGTAGAGGTTCTTCACTACGCCTTTATCAATCCAGGTAGTCTTCTGTTGGGGGCGGCCGTCGCCGGCGAAGGTCAGGTCGGGTACTTCGGCGTTGGTAGGGTCCGAATAAATCGTAACCCGCTCGTCGAAGAGCTTGTCGCCTTTGCGGTTGCCGCCGCCTTTCTTGCTGAGGAAGCTGCGGCCTTCGTCGGCGTTGCGGGCGTCCATCGAGCGCATCATGTTGCTCAGCATTTCCACGGCCGCGGCCGGCTCCAGAATCACGGTGTACTTGCCGGGCTCAATGGCCTTGGCCTTCACCGACGAGGCGGCCTTGTCGGCGGCCACGCGGGTGAGGCGGGCGGCATCAAATTTGGCCAGGTCCGTGTAGTTGGCAATGGCGTAGCCGGAGCCCAGGCCGTCGGCGGTGCGCACCGTGATGGTGAAGTCCAGGTTGGTCAGGCGCTGATAGGCCTCTAGTCCTTTGGAATTACGCTTGGCCACGAAGCCGGCCGAGTCGTTAAAAAAGGCCGCCGACGACAGCTTCCTGGCTTCGCACAGCGCCATGCTCGCCCCAATCTGCTGGGCGCGGTAGTCGGGCGTGATATCGGCCGTGCGCTGGGCAAAGGCCGCCGGCGACGCCACGTATTTCTGCGGGCCCAGGAAGGGCACGTACTCCGGGCTTTCGGGCGCGAGCTTCGCAATTTCCTCGGCGCGCTGCACGCAACGGCGCAGGCTGGCCTCGTCGAACTCGTTGCAGGTAGCCACACCGCTGCGCTTGCCAAAGCGCGACTGCACGCCCAGCGAAACGTTGTCGGCGGTGCCGGCCGTGCTGATGGTGTTGCGCGCCGAGCGGACGTTGCCGCTGATGCTGCCGTTGAGGGTCGCCTCGCACTCGTCGGCGGTGCTAAACGAGAGGACTTTTTTCAGGATGTCCTGCGCCTCGGTTTGGGAGAGAATGGCCATGTTTTCTTAGCTATTAGCTGGTGGCTATTAGCTGTTAGCTGTTCAGCTGCGCCTCTTGAGAAAGACCAACAGCTAGCAGCCAATAGCTAACAGCTCAAAAATTAAATTTTGCGGGCGGTATTGATGACGTTCACCCCGTTGAAGCGCGTGGTGGCCGAGCCGTGGCTCACGGCCGACACCTGCGAGGGCTGGCCCTTGCCATCGAAGAAAGACCCAAACAGGCGGTAGTCGCTCTGGTCGCAAATGGCTGAGCAGGAGTTCCAGAATTCCTGGGTGTTGGCCTGGTAGGCCACGTCCTCAATCATGTCCGTTATTTTTCCCTTCTCGATGGCATAAAACACTTGCCCGCCAAACTGGAAGTTGTAGCGCTGCTGGTCGATGGAATAGGAGCCGCGGCCGGCGATGTAAATGCCTTTGTCCACGTTTTTCACCATCTCGTCCACGCTCATTTTGGCGGTGCCGGGCTGCAGGCTCACGTTGGGCATGCGCTGGAACTGCACCGCGTCCCAAGAATCGGCGTAGCAGCAGCCGTCCGACTCGTTCTGGCCCACGATGTGGGCCTGGTCCCGGATTTTCTGGTAGTCCACCAGCATGCCTTCCTTGATGAGGTCCCAACGCTTGGATTTCACGCCCTCGTCATCGTAGCCCACCGCCCCCAATGAGCCGGGCTGCAGCTTGTCGGCCACAATGTTGACCAGCTTTGAGCCAAACGGGATTTTCTTGGCTTTCCACTCCAGCGTGGCGAAACTGGTGCCGGCATAATTGGCCTCGTAGCCCAGCACGCGGTCCAGCTCGGTGGGGTGGCCCACGCTCTCGTGAATGGTGAGGCCCAGATGGTTGGGGTCGAGCACGAGGTCGTACTTGCCCGGCGTAACCGATTTGGCGGTCAGCTTTTGCTTCGCCTGCTTGCCGGCCAGGGCAGCATCTTCCAGCATGTCGTAGCTGTCGCGGTAGCCGATGAGGCCTGTGCCGGCCGGGCCGGCAATTTTGTCGGTGGCCTTGGGCGTGAGGTACTCGTAGCCCAGGCCCATGGGGGCGCTCAGGGCATCGCGGGTCCGGAACTTACCGGTGGCGCGGTCAATGCCCGTGACGCTGAATGTGGGCCAGATGCGGTGCACGTCCTGGTCGATGTAGGAGCCGTCGGTGCTGGCGAAGTACTTCTGCTCGTTGATTTGGAACAGCGAGGAGTTGACAAACGACGCGCCGTTGTCGGTGGCTTTGGCGTTGGCGGCCAGCAGCAGCTCCACTTTCTGGGCCACCGGCACCTCAAAGGAGTTCTGCTGAATGGGCGTTTTCCAGCTCACTTCGCCGAAGCCTTTCACGGGGGCCAACTGCACCTTTTCCTTCTGCACTTTGGCGTTGGCTTTGGCAATGGCCACGGCCAGCTGGGCGGCTTTGGCCAGGCCGGCTTCCGTTACGGAGTTGGTGGCAGCAAAGCCCCAGGTGCCGTTGGCCAGCACCCGCACGCCGGCCCCAAAGCTCTCGCCGCTGGCAATGTTCTGCACCTGCTTTTCGCGGGTGAAGATGCTCTGGTTGAGGTAGCGGCCAATGCGCACGTCGGCGTAGGTGGCACCCGCGGTTTTAGCGGCGTTGAGCGCGGCGTCGGCCATGCGCTTGTTCACGGCCGGGTCGATGCCTTCCAGCAAACGGGACGGATCAACGGAGGTGCTACCCAGGCTCGGGAAGGCGGGGAGAAACAGGGCACCAGCCGCCAGGCCGGAAAGTCCCACAAAGTCGCGGCGTTTCAAAAGAGAAGAGAGGTTCTGTTTATAAGAAAAAGCAGGTTCGTAAAGAAGGGACTTAAATCTTCACTGATAAGACAGTCGAAATAGCCCGCCGTTGCGTCGCTGCTCAAACTTAGGTCAAGTTTGAACAAAATTCCCTTTCTGGGCTGTGCCCGAGCCTAAAAAATTATGGGGTGCCAGCCGCAACCGGTGCACCAGTCAATGGCAAACCCACCAAACCCGTTATTGTCCGGACAGTCACGGCTTCACTCATAAAAGCCGGCGCCGGAGCCGCCGCTTTTACCTGGTGGCGCGCCAGGTAATGGTCATGCCCGAAGCGCCGCTGCCAAAGTAGGCTGGTGCCAGGCCAATGCCCCGCCCAATGGACTTGCGGCCCCAGCGGTTGCGGTGGCTGAGGTACGCCAGGTGAGCGGAGAGGATGCCAAACCCCGCGCCAGCCACCACGTCGCTCTGCCAGTGCTTGTCGTTAATCATGCGCAGGGCCGCCACGCTGCTGGCAATGGTGTAGGCGCCCACGCCATACCACTGGCTTTTGTCGCGAAACTCGGTGTGCACAATGCTGGCGGCCAGAAACGCCTGCGCGGTGTGGCCCGACGGGAACGATTGATTGTTGGAGCCGTCGGGGCGCTGTTCCCGGCTCAGGTACTTCACTGCATACACCGAAGCCAGCATAATGGCTTCTCCTTTGGCAATGATGAGCAGGGTATTGATGCGGTCGTCCCGCGATTCGACGCCGGCCAGGGCCACGGCGCCCAGCTCAAGGTAGGGCAGGAAAATGACGGTGTTGTCAATCATTTTATTCACCGGCCGGAACTGCTTGAGGGCAAACTCCCGGCCTTCGCGGTTGATGCCCGCATTGCCTTGCGCCGTGATGGCCCCGTAGGTAATAAGCGCCGCCGGAATAACGCTAGCCCGGAAAAGCTTGCTCTTATACCACTTCGCTTTTTCGGGCGAGGACATGCCGGCGGGATTTTCATACTTGCGCGTGGTATCGGGAGCGGGTACCGGCACTACCTGGGCAGAAGCCGGGTGGATGCCCCCAATCAGCAGGGCGACGGCTGCAATACGGGTGAGGAGAAAAGGGCGCATACGGGTATCAATCAACCAATGAAAAGGCTCAGCGTGCATACGGGAACCCAATAAAAAATATAACGGGAAGCCCGGCGAAAGTATTGCTTTTCCCGGTAGCCCTGGCCCTGCACCCGCGGGCCCTACAGCAACTACTCCTTACGCACGCCGGTAGAAGAGCCGTATTTGCGTGGATTCTCAGCAGGGCAGGCTGTTCCGCTTGCAGTGGGCTGATGGGCGCTGGGAAAATTATTTTCCGGAAAAAACCGGGTCGTTGAGGCATGTCCGGCAAAAACCTTAGCTTGCATCCCGCTTAACCCCCCCGGAATATGGAAGTTCAAACATTGAAATACCCGGCCATTCGCAATTACGTGGGCGGTAGTCCTGCCGAAGCAGCCGGTGCGGCCAGCATGGAGGTGTTCAGCCCTATCACGGGCGCGGTGATTTCCACCGTCCCGCTGAGCAGCGCCGCCGCCCTTGACGCCGCCGTTGTGGCCGCCAAAGCCGCTTTTCCCGCTTGGTCGGCCACGCCGATTAAGGAGCGGGTTCAGATTTTCTATCGCTACAAAACCCTGCTGGAGCGCGACATGAAGGCCCTAGCCGACCTGGTACGTGAGGAAAATGGCAAAACCTACGACGAGGCCCGCGCCGAAGTCGAAAAAGCCATCGAGCTGACCGAGTTCGCCTGCTCCATGCCCCAGCTCATTCAGGGCGAATTCCTGGAAGTGAGCAAGGGCGTGGAAGCCCGCGCCGAGCGCAAGCCGCTGGGCGTAGTGGCCAGCATCGCCCCGTTCAACTTCCCCAACATGGTGCCCCACTGGACCATCCCCAACGCCATTGTGCTGGGCAACACCATGATTCTGAAGCCCTCGGAGCTGGTGCCCCTGAGCGCCGTAAAAATTGCCGAGCTGCTGAAGGAAGCCGGCCTGCCCGACGGCGTGCTGAACATCGTGAACGGCGACCGGGAAATCGTGGAAGCCATCTGCGACCACCCCGATATCCAGGCCGTGAGCTTCGTGGGCTCCACCAAAATCGCCAAAGTCGTGTACGTCCGCGCCACCAGCAACCTGAAGCGCTGCGTAGCCCTCGGCGGCGCCAAAAACCACCTGATGGTGCTGCCCGACGCCCACCCCGAAATGACGGCCTCGAACGTGGCCGCCAGCATGTCGGGCTGCGCGGGCCAGCGTTGCATGGCGGGCTCCACCATGGTAGGAGTGGGGGCGGTCGATGGTATCGTGGCCAAAATCGTGGAAGAAGCGAAGAAAATTGTCGTCGGCCAGAACCTCGGCTCCGTTATCAGCAAAGCTGCCAAAGACCGCATCGAACAGCACATCGCTGAAGCCGAAGCCGCCGGCGCGAAAGTCCTCCTCGACGGCCGCAACGCCGTGGTGACCGGCCACGAAGACGGCTACTACGTGGGCGCTACCGTCATCGACTACGTGACGCCCGACATGCGCATCGCCCAGGAAGAAGTATTCGGCCCGGTGCTGGCCATCATGCGCACCAACACCCTGGACGAGGCCCTGGCCATCGAAAACGCCAACCCCTACGGCAACGCCGCCGCAGTGTTTACCAGCAGCGGCAGCAGCGCCCGCTACGTCATGGACCACGCCAACGCCGGCATGATAGGCGTGAACATCGGCGTGCCCGTGCCCCGCGAGCCGTTCTCTTTTGGTGGCTGGGGTGACTCGAAATTCGGAGCTTGTGATATTACCGGGAAGAGTTCGATAGAATTCTGGACGCAGCTGAAGAAGACCACCACCAAGTGGAACCCGGAGTCGCGGGTGAACTGGATGAGCTAGAACACCTGAAAGAACGTCATGCCGAGCGAGCCGAGGCATCTCGCTCGCATCGTTGAACGATTATGGTCACTGCTGCACGCGAGATGCCTCGGCTGCGCTCGGCATGACGTTTTAACAAAAGCAACGCCACATGGAAACCGCCTACGCCACCGACCCAACCCAAATCCTGCACGACAACCTCGACCACACGCTCTTCTCGTGGTCGAAGCAAACGGGCCTGAACCCCATCAACGCCGAGCGCGCCGAGGGCGTGTACGTATATGACCGCGACGGCAAGCGCTACATCGACTTCAGCTCGCAGCTGATGAACGTGAACATCGGCCACGGCGACCAGCGCGTGACCGAAGCCGTGGCGGCCCAGATGCGCGAGCTCAGCTACGTGTACCCCGGCATGATTACCAAGGCCCGCGGCGACCTGGGCCGGCGGCTGGCCGAAATCACCGCCCCCAACCTCACCAAGGCCTTTTTCACGCTGGGCGGGGCCGAGGCCATCGAAAACGCCATCAAGCTGGCGCGGGTGTACACCGGCCGCCACAAGATTGTGACGCTGTACCTGTCGTTTCACGGTGCCAGCTACGGAGCCATGAGCGCCGGCGGCGACCCCCGCAAATTTGCCGTCGACAGCCAGGCCATGCCGGGCGTGGTGCACGTCGAAAATCCGTATTCCTACCGCTGCCCCTGGTACTCCGACTCGCCGGAGCAGTGCGCCCAGCGCGCCGCCGATGCCATGGAGCGCATCATCGGCTATGAGAACCCCGGCAGCGTGGCCGCCATTATTATGGAAGGCGAGTCGGGCACGTCGGGCTGCATCAAGTACCCGCCCGGCTACTGGACGCGGGTGCGCGAAATCTGCGATAAGCACGGCATCCTGCTCATTGCCGATGAGGTGATGTCGGGCTTTGGCCGCACCGGCAAGTGGTTCGGCTCGGACCACCACGGTGTGAAAGTCGACGTGATGTGCATGGCCAAGGGCATCACCGCCGGCTACCTGCCCCTGGGCGCGGTGATGGTGGACGAAAAAATAGCCAAGTCATTCGACGACAAGCCCCTGCCGCTGGGCCTCACGTACTCAGCGCATCCCGTGTCCTGTGCCGCCGCCGTGGCCGTGCTCGACATTTACGAGTCGGACAATCTACTCGAAAACACGGTGGAAATGGGTGAGTACATGGACCAGCAAGTAGCCCAACTCATGCGGCACCACCCCAGCATCGGGGACTGGCGCAACACCGGCCTCTTCGGCTGCCTGGAACTGGTGAAGAACCGCGCCACCAAGGAGCCCATGGCCCCCTGGAACGCCAACAACGACCAAATGGCCATCATGAACCAGGTGGCCGCCAAAATCCGCGAGCTGGGCATGTACACCTTCGTGCGCTGGAGCTACATTTTCATTTGCCCGCCGCTGACTATTACGAAGGAGGAAATTGACGAAGGCTTGGCCATTATTTCGGAGGCAATCAGCATTGCGGACAAGCATGTTAATTAAAAATTCAGAATTAAAAATTAAAAAGGAAGATGCCCTGCCAGCTTTGGCCTGTGATTGGGTAATCAAATTCCAACTCAGTTTTTAATTCATAATTCATAATTTTTAATTACCCACATGCCCATCCTCCTCAAAAACGGCCGCGTCGTCACTGCCGATTCGGACGCCGTCTGCGATGTCCTAATTGAAGGCGAAACCATCGTGTCCATCGGCCGCAACCTGTCGGCCGAGGGCGCGGAGGTGATTAACTGCACCGGCAAGCTGATTATGCCCGGTGGCATCGACCCGCATGTGCATCTCGAAATGCCTTTCATGGGCACCTTTAGCTCCGATACGTACGAAACCGGCACCCGCGCCGCCCTGCACGGCGGCACCACCACCGTCATCGATTTTATTCTGCAAAAGCAGGGTAATTCGCTACGTTCGGCGTTTGAGGAATGGAGCGGCCGCGCCACCGGCAACGCCGTGGGCGACTACAGCTTCCACATGGCCGTCACGGATTTCAACCCCGGTACCAGAGAGGAAATCAAGGACATGATTGCCGAAGGCATTACGTCTTTCAAAACGTTCATGGCCTACAAGGGCGCGCTTATGATTGACGACGCGCAAATGGTGGGCCTGATGCAGGAAGTGAAAAAGCACGGCGGCCTCGTAACTGCCCACGCCACCAATGGCGACATGATTGACACGCTCATCGCCCAGCACCGGGCGCAGGGCAAGCTCACCCCGCTTTACCACTATCTGTCGCAACCCGAAGTGACGGAGGCCGAGGCGTCAGGCCGCTTCGCCGACATCGCCAACTACACCGGCGTGAATGCCTACATCGTACACCTCACCTGCGAGGGCGCCCTCAACCAGGTGCGCCGCGCCACCGAGCGCAACCAGCGCGTGCTGGTGGAAACCTGCATTCAGTATTTGCTGCTCGACGCTTCCTTGTACGAGGACGAAGCCAACGGCGCGAAGTGGGTAATGTCACCGCCGCTGCGCGAGAAGAAGGACCAGGCCACGCTGTGGGCCGGCATAAATCAGGGTCTGGTGAACGTGGTGGGCACCGACCACTGCCCCTTCATGTGGGAGCAGAAGCTGATGGGCAAGGACGATTTTTCGAAGATTCCCAACGGCCACCCCGCCATTGAGCACCGCATGGAATTGCTGTTTTCGGAAGGCGTGAACAAGGGAAAAATCACGCCGCAGAAATTCGTGGAAGTTACTTCGACCAACGCGGCTAAAATCTTCGGCATGTTTCCCCGCAAAGGCACCATTAGCATTGGCGCCGATGCTGATTTGGTGATTTTTGACCCGCAGAAAAAACACACTATTTCGGCCGGCACCCACCACATGAACTGCGACTATTCCGGCTACGAAGGCTGGGAGTTGACTGGCAAAATCGAAACCGTTTTGCTACGTGGAAAAGTAGCCGTTGATGCTGGCGAAACGAAAGTTTCAAAAGGTTATGGCCAGTTCATTAAGCGCGGCAAAACAAACATCTGAGCGCAAAGTGTCGCGAAGTTTTAAAGTAAGTTTCGCGAAGCAAATGCATTAATATATTGCGAAACTTACTTTGAAACTTCGCGGCACTTTGCACGAATTCAAAACTCAAAACTTAACCCTCCCTCAAATGCCAAGAATGATTAAATCCGGTCTCATTCAGATGAGTCTGCCGATGACCGAAGGCGAAGGCACGATTGCCGAAATTATGCAGGCCATGGAAGCCAAGCACATTCCGCTGATTGAAGAAGCCGGCCGCCAGGGCGTGCAGATTCTCTGCCTGCAGGAAATTTTCAACACCCCGTATTTCTGCCCCGGCCAGGACAAATCCTGGTATGCATCGGCTGAGTCGGTGCCCGGCCCGACGACCGACCGCATGGCCGAGTACGCCAAGAAATACAACATGGTGATGATTGTGCCCGTGTACGAGCGCGAGGCCGCCGGCTTCCTCTACAACACGGCCGCTGTGATTGATGCCGACGGCACCTACCTCGGTAAGTACCGCAAAAACCATATTCCTCACACCACCGGATTTTGGGAGAAGTTCTTCTTTAAGCCCGGCAACCTGGGCTACCCGGTGTTCCAGACCAAATACGCCAAAATAGGCGTGTACATCTGCTACGACCGCCACTTTCCCGACGGAGCCCGCGTGCTGGGCCTCAACGGCGCCGAAATCGTGTACAACCCCTCGGCCACCGTGGCCGGCCTTTCGCAGTACCTCTGGAAGCTGGAGCAGCCTGCGCACGCCGCCGCCAACGGCTATTTCATGGGCTGCATCAACCGCGTAGGCGAGGAAAAACCTTGGAACCTGGGCCGCTTCTACGGCACGTCGTATTTCGTGGACCCGCGCGGCCAGATTATCGCGCAAGCCGATGAGTACAAGGACGAATTGCTCATTGCCGATTTTGACCTCGATATGATTGAGGAAGTGCGCAATACCTGGCAGTTCTTTCGTGACCGTCGCCCCGAAACCTACGAGAAACTGGTGGAACTGTAGAAGTTTTGAGGGTTGAAGGCTGAGTTTTGAGTTAACCGTTCCATGTTTTTGGGGTAATCAACAGCTCGCATTTGACCATTTAAAACTCAACCTTCAACTCTCAAAATTTTAAGATTGTGGCCGAATTTTTTACCCCCACCACCGAGCAGGAATTTGCGGCAAACTTCGCGCAACTCAAGCCGCTCATGAACCGAACGGAGGCGTTGTATGAAAGCTCGCGCTGCCTGTTTTGCTTCGATGCACCGTGCATTAAGGCCTGCCCGTCGGGGATTGACATTCCGCAGTTTATTCGGCAGATAAATTCGGGCAACGAGACCGGTGCGGCACGCACCATTTACGAAGCCAATTACTTCGGCAATGCCTGCGGCAAGGTGTGTCCCACGGAGGTGCTGTGTGAAGGCGCCTGCGTATATAACCTGCAGGATGTGAAGCCGATTGAGATTGGTCGGCTGCAGAGCTACGCCACTACCAAGGTGATTGAAAGTGGGAAGAAATTGTTTAGCCCCGGCGCGGCAAACGGAAAAAGTGTGGCCGTAATTGGGGCTGGCCCCGCCGGCATTTCTGCCGCCTGCGAGCTACGCGCCCTGGGGTACGCAGTGGACGTATTTGAGGCCAAAGCGCAACCCTCGGGCCTCACGGTTTATGGAGTGGCACCCTACAAAATCACCAACGAGGAAACATTGGCTGAAATGGACTATTTGCAAGCCCAATTTGGCTACAACACCCATTTCAATTCGCCTATTAATTCTCGCGAAGAATTAATGAAATTGGAAAATAAATACGACGCTATTTTCCTGGGCATTGGCCTGGGCAAAACGAATGCGCTGGGCTTGCCGGGCGAGAATAAAATCAATTGTACCGGCGCTGTTGAGTTCATTGCCGAATTGCGCCAGCACCATCACGAAATAGCAGTGGGCCGCAAGGTAATTGTGCTGGGGGGTGGCAATACCGCTATGGACGCGGCTTCAGAATCGGCGCGCCTGGGCGCGGAACAGGTGACTTTGGCGTATCGCCGCGGTAAGGAAGAGATGGGTGCTTATGAATTTGAGTACGACCTGGCCAAAGGCGTGGGCGTAAGTGGCTTGTTCAACGTGGCGCCGCTGGAAATTGTGGGCGATGACTACGTGGCGGGTGTGCGGTTCATTCGCACCGAAACGATTAATGGCAAGGTGTCGGAAATAGCCGGTTCTGAATTTGTGGAACCCTGCGACATGGTGATAAAAGCCACCGGCCAGGCCAAGCAAACCGAATTCCTGCGCCTGATTCCCGGCCTAGAAGTGGACGGTAAAGGCCGCATCGTTGCCAATGCGCACACCGGCCAAACCACCAACCCTAAGTACTTCGCCTCCGGCGATGCCTGGAACGGCGGCGCTGAGGTAGTGAACGCGGCGGCCGAAGCCAAACTAACGGCCCGCGGCATTCACGCTTATCTGAGTAAATAGCGTCACCCGGAACTGCTATCCCCATCTGGCGTCCGTTTTCGAAAGACCTAAAGACAGCATCCCATTTTGCAGTAAATTATTTCTTCCGGTTTGAGTTGTTGCGGCCGCAGTAAGGTCCTTCGCAAGCTTAGGATGACAGAGAATATTATGCCCGACCTCTCAATCAATTTCGCCGGCATCAAATCGCCGAACCCGTTCTGGCTGGCTTCAGCCCCGCCCACCAATTCCGGCTACCAGATAATGAAGGCGTTTGACGCCGGCTGGGGCGGCGCGGTGTGGAAAACGCTGGGCGTGCCCGTAGTCAACGTGTCGAGCCGCTACGGCGGTGTGAACTACCGCGACAAGCGCTTGGTCGGTTTCAACAACATTGAGCTGATTTCGGACCGCCCGCTGGCCGACAATCTGCGCGAGATTGAGGAAGTGAAAAAGCGCTTTCCCAACCACGCCGTCATCGCTTCGCTCATGGTACAGAGCCGGCAGGAGTGGCACGATATCGTGCGGCAGAGCCAGGACGCGGGCGCCGATGGCTTCGAGCTGAATTTTGGCTGCCCGCACGGCATGTGCGAGCGCGGCATGGGCTCGGCGGTGGGGCAGGAGCCCAAAATTTTGCAGATGATAGTGGAGTGGGTGATGGAAGTGGCCACCAAGCCGGTCATCGTGAAGCTCACGCCCAACATTTCTGACATCACCGAGCCCGCTCTGGCCGCCCGCCGCGGCGGGGCCGATGCCATTTCGCTCATCAACACCATCCAAAGCATTGTGGGCGTTGATATCGACCAATTTGCCCCGTACCCCATCGTAGACGGCAAGGGCAGCAACGGCGGCTACTGCGGCCCGGCCGTGAAGCCAATTGCCCTGAACATGGTGAAAAACTGCGCCCAGCACCCCGACATCAAGCTGCCTATTTCGGGCATTGGCGGCATCGAGAACTGGCGCGATGCGGTGGAACATATTCTGCTGGGGGCCAGCAGTGTGCAGGTGTGCACGGCGGCCATGCACTTTGGTTTCGGCATCATTCGCGAAATGACTTCGGGCCTGGAGCAGTACATGGTGGACAAAGGCTTCAGCACCATCTACGACTTTGTGGGCAAGGCCCTGCCCAACGTGCTGCCCTGGGAGCAGCTCAACATGAAGTATAAGGTGATGGCTAACATCCACGCCGAGAAGTGCATCGGCTGCCAGCTCTGCTACACCGCCTGCGAAGACGGCGCCCACCAAGCAATCCGGTTGAATGCGGGCACCCGCGTCCCGGAAATCATCGAGGAAAACTGCGTGGGCTGCAATTTGTGCTCGCTGGTGTGCCCCGTAGAGGACTGCATCACTATGGACCGCACCGACTCCGGCACCGAGCACATCACCTGGAAAGAGCGGGTGGCCGCCGGCACCGCGCCCACCGAGTTCAACGACGAGCGCGCCGGTGGCCGGCACCACTGGGTGCCCGAGCCCAGCGCCGCCCTGGGCAAGGAGCGCCACAAGACGCTTCCAGGCAAAGCCCGGGTTTATGCTGGGGACTTAGGCCTATAATCAATTGCGCTGATTACTCGTGGCGCTTTTGCTACATCCTACAGTTTGGTTTATTAGCTCGCAGTAGAAATAAGTTTGTCAATAGCGAGGAGTAGTAAGTATTCCCAACAAGAACGAAGTGTCTTTCCCCCTAAACAATCATCTACCCTGTATGAAAACTTTTGCTCTATATACCTCTTTTGTATCTGTTTTATTCTTGTCCGCCTGCAAGGATAAAGAAGTAACGCCTATTGGCCCAATAGAAGGGCGGTTTGATATAGTGAACGAGCAGGGCAAGGTAATGACAAGTTTTGCAAAAGGGCAAAATGTGATTTTTCGCTTTGAAGTAAAAAACACTACCAGCGAAGCTGTTTTTCTTAAAAACCCTTTATTCGACGCGCAGCAGTTCTTAGAATTGTACCAGCTCTCCAGTTCAACCTCTAACGTGTTACTTGGTAAGCCATACAATCATATCTTTTGCGACTACCGAGGAGGTTTTAATATTCCGGCGCGAAGTACCATAACGCTGAATATTTCTTGGGTAGAAGTGGCCAATTATTCCAACTCAGCGATTTTTTGCAGCCATGCGGCCAACAGTTATCTGCAACCCGGGCGCTACAAAAGCTCCTTTGCTGCGGCTTTTACTATTCTAAAGCCGACGGGACCCGAGACAGTTCTTCCTGCTCAATCCTTTAGTCAGGAATTTGACGTGCGCTAGCCTTGCTGGTCAGTTAATTTAACACGGATATTGGCTCGTGAACACCGTCGGCTCGATCACGCAGTGGCCGGCTGTTGCGCTGGTGGTGCTTGGCTTGAATTTCGGCCACAATGGCCAGCGCAATTTCCTCCGGGGTTTCGCTGCCCAAGTCCAGCCCAATCGGGCTGTGCAGTCGGCTGTGCAGCAGATTCCGGGCATCCTGTTCCGACAAATCCAGCTCGGCTTCGGCCAACAGGCGGGCTGCCTTGTTGCGTGGGCCCAGCAGACCAATGTAGGGTGTGGGGCCGGGAATGTGCAGGGCCAAAGCGGCCAAGTCATACGCGTAATTGTGGCTGAGCAGCACGGCGTAAGCATCACCGGGCGTTTCCTGCGCGATGGCGGCTACCGGCACCACCCGCACCTCGGCGGCTTCTGGGAAGCGGGAGCGGGTGGCCAGGTTGGGCCGGCCGTCGAACACGGTGATGTGCCAGCCCAGCGAGGCAGCGAGGTGCACCAGCGGCTGGGCATCGTTGCCCGCCCCGTACACAATGAGGCGCAAGGGCGGAGTGAGGAGTTCGACCAAAGCACGCACGGGGCCGGCGTCGGTGTCTATGTCCAGCACCTGCGTGGTGCCTTCGGCTAATGTTGCGCGGGCAGCTTCGGCCAGTGGGGCGGCCAGGGCGGGGGTGCCCCGCACCGTGCCCGCCGCCGTGAGCAGCACGCGCTGGCCCACGCCTGCCCGCAGTCCCGTGCCCTCATCGGTGCTGAAAACGGTGGCCAGCACGGCCGGCTCCGGGTATCCGGCGAAGCCGCGCAGCAGCTCCATCGCATTGTCGGGCGCGGCAAAGTCCAGCGGCTCCAGTAGGATGCGAACCACGCCCTGGCAGCCGGGGCCCAAGCCGTGGCGCGGGTCGTCCTCGTCGCGGGTGTCATAGGTAACCAAGCCCGGCTCGCCCCGGAAAATGGCCTGCCGGGCACGCTGCCGCGCATCGCCCTCCAGGCAGCCGCCGCTGATGGCCCCGGTTAGCTGGCCATCGTCGGTGACGAGCATACGGGCGCCAGGCCGGCGATACGCAGAGCCCAGCACTTCCACCACCGTGGCCAGGGCGCAGGGCCGGGCGCTGGCGCGGTGCTGGTCGTAGGCAAGGAGCAGGCGTTGGAGTTCAGTCATTCGGGATGTCAAGTAGGTCTAGCAGCACGCCGGGCGGCAGGGGGAGGTTATGTAAACTGCTTGCCGGGAAGCGAGGTTTTGGGACGGTAGCAAACGGCGACGTTAAAACCAACCGCCCCGCAACGAGTTCTTTACGGGGTATTTTTACGCGAAGAATAGCTACCCCCAGCACCTGCCAGCGCCGCAGTTTCTACAGCAGCTTATCGATAGTAATGGGCATATCGCGCACGCGCTTGCCGGTGGCGTGGTAAATGGCGTTGGCCACGGCGGCGGCTACGCCCAGCATGCCCACTTCGCCCAGGCCCTTGATGCCGAGGGGGTTCACTTTATCGTCTTCCTCGTTCACGAAAACGACGTCGATGGCGTGAATGTCGGCGTTCACCGGGACGTGGTATTCGGCCAGGGAGTGGTTCATGTAGCGGCCGAAGCGGTGGTCCATCACCGATTCTTCCATCAGGGCCATGCCGAGGCCCCAGACCACGGAGCCGAGCACTTGACTGCGGGCCGTTTTGGGGTTGAGGATGCGTCCGGCGGCCACGGCATTTACCACGCGGGTAACGTGCACGGTCATCAGGTCGGGGTCCACTTTCACTTCCACAAACACCGCGTTGTGGGCGTGCATGGAGTATTTTGGCGGCTTCAGCATCGCCAGCTTGGCGAGTAGCGTGGAGTTTTCGGCTTCAATTCTGGGCTCGCCGCTGGCCTGCACCACATCGCGCAGCACCATGGCTTGAGTACTGTCGGAGCGCAGACGCATCTGGCCGTTGGCAAACTGCACATCGTCGATTTTGACGCCTTTGAACGCCGGGCTGTCCATTTTCTGGGTTTGTTTCAGCAGGGCCTCGCCCAGCTTGGTGCAGGCTTCCACCACGGAGTTGCCCACCGAGGCGGCCGTCCAGGAGCCGCCTTGCAGCGGCGACTCGGGAAGCTCGGTATCGCCCAGCACGAAGGTGACGGCCTCAATGGGTAGGCCCATGCTTTCGGCCGCAATCTGCGTCATAATGGTGTAGGTGCCGGTGCCGATTTCGTTGGTGCCGCTGCTCACCGTGAGGTGGCCGTCGGCGTCGAGGCTGGCGCGTACGGAGGCGGGCAGCTTGGTGGCGTCCCACACGCCGCCGCCCATGCCCCAGCCCACCAGCAGGTTGCCGTCGCGCATGGAGCCGGGCGCGGCCGTGCGCTGCTTCCAGCCAAATTTGGCGGCGCCTTCGTGGTAGCACTTGCGCAGCGCCTTGCTGGAATAGGGGAGGTCCTGGGCCTGGTCGTGGTCGGAGTAGTTGCGCATGCGGAATTCGAGCGGGTCGAGGCCGGCGGCATAGGCCATCTCGTCCATCGCAATTTCCAGGGCGATGGAGCCCGAGGCTGCGCCGGGTGCGCGCATGTCGAGCGGCGTGTACACGTCGAGTTTGGCCAGGCGGTAGCCCAGCGCCACATTTTTGCAGTCGTAGAGCATGCCGCTCCAGCCCACCACGTTTTCGGTAAAATCCTCAAACTGCGAGGTCTCGGCCACGGCAAAGTGGTTGATGCCGGTGAGCGAGCCGTCGGCGGCGGTGGCCAGGGCTACGTGCTGCAGGGTTTCGGGCCGGTGGCCAAAGCTGAACATCTGCTCGCGGGTGAGCGATACGCGCACCGAGCGCTCCAGCTCCAGCGAGGCCATCACGGCCAGCAACAGTTGGTACTGGGGCCGCAGGCCGGAGCCAAAGCCGCCGCCGGTGTACTTCGAAATTACCCGCGCCCGGTCTTTGCTCAGCCCGAAAATCTTGGTCACGAGCAGCTGGCTGTTGAAGGCGCCCTGCGTCTTGTCGTAGATATTCAGGTGCTTATCGCCCAGCCACTCCACGGTGGTGGCAAAGTTTTCCATGGGGTTGTGGTGCTGGGCGTGGTGCGAGAACTGCGCCTCCACGTGGGCCACGCCTTCCTTCCAGCCCTTGCCAAAGTTGCCGCGCGACTTCGGCGGCTGGAAGCCGATTTTGCCTTTGCCCGGCTCGTAGGCATCGTCGATATGCTGGCTCAACTTGGTTTCGTGGGCGACCTCCTCGTACTCGATGTGCAGCACGGACGCGGCGTAGCGAGCCAGCTCAAAGGTGTCGGCCACCACCAGCGCCACCGGCTGCAGGCTGAACTTGATTTCGGCATCGTACAGCGGGCGAAACGGCGAGCCGCCGGGCGCGATTTCGTCTTGGTAGCTGCGGTCGAAAATGGCGAAATGCGGCACGTTCTCGTGCGAGAAAACCTGCTGCACGCCCGCCAGCGCCAGCACCGGCGCGGCGTCTATTTTCGTGATTTTGCCCTTGGCGATGGGGCTGCTCACCACGTAGCCGTACAGCATGTTCGGCACGTTGTATTCGGCGGCGTACTTGGCGGTGCCGGTCACTTTGGCCGGGCCATCCACGCGGCTGGTGGGCTTGCCGATATAGTCAGTATTCATAGGTAAAGCTGTTGGCCGCTAGCTATTAGCTGTTAGCTTGATGAGTAATGAACAAAAAAACCAATGGCTATGAGTTGAAAGCTGACGGCTGGAAATAGGCGTTGGTATCAACTGTCGCTTTCATCTCGGTGGCCTGCTTGAGAGCCCGCACGATGGCACGCTTAGCCAGCTCAATTTTGAACGTGTTTTCCCCGTAGCCTTTGGCGTTTTCGAGCACCTTGGCCGCCACGCGGCGGAAGGTGTCGGCGGTGGCGGGCTGCCCCACGAGCAGGGCCTCGGCCGCCTTATCGCGCCAGGCCTTGTGGGCCACGCCGCCCAGCGCCAGGCGGGCATCCTTAATGGTGTTGCCGTCCAGCTCCAGCGCCGCCGCCACGCTCACCAGCGCGAAGGCGTAGCTGGTGCGGTCGCGCAGCTTCAGGTAGCTGAAGTGCTGGGCGAAGCCTTTGGCGGGCAGGTCAAGGCCGGTGATGAGCTCGCCCGGCTCCAGGGTGTTATCGCGCTCGGGGTGGTCGCCGGGCAGGCGGTGGAAATCCTCGAATTTGATGGTACGCTCGCCGTTGGGGCCGCTCACGCGCACGGTGGTGTCGAGGGCGGCCAGGGCCACGCACATGTCACTCGGGTGAGTGGCGATGCAGGAGTCGCTGGTGCCCAGAATGCCGCACACGCGGTTGTAGCCGCCAATGGCCGAGCAGCCCGTGCCCGGCTCGCGCTTGTTGCAGGGCGTGGCCAGGTCGTAGAAATAGTAGCAGCGGGTGCGCTGCATGAGGTTGCCGCCGTCGGTGGCCATGTTACGCAGCTGCGGGCTGGCCCCGGCCAGAATGGCCTGGTTCAGCAGCGGGTAGCGGCTGATTACTTCGGGATGATAGGCGGTGTCGGCATTGGTGGCGAGGGCCCCGAGGCGCAGGCCGCCATCGGGCGTATTCTCAATGGTGTCGAGGCCCAGCTTTTTGAGGCCGATGAGGTGCGTGGGGCGGGCCACGTTTTCCTTCATCAAATCGACCAGGTTGGTGCCCCCGCCGATGTAGGCGGCCCCTTCGTGGCTGGCTTTTTCGCGCACGGCCGCATCCACGGCGGCAGCTTGTGTAAAAGTGAAACTGTTCATAGTGGCTGGAAAATAGAAGGGCGGGAAGGTTATTTTTTGGGCGGTGCTACCGGTGGCATCTGCTGGTGCGCCGCGCCCGCCGACCATTCTTTTTCCGGCATCACAATCTTGCCCTCCGCCCCCGGTTTCTGACCTTCAATTACTTCCATTACGGCGCTCAGAATGTTGCTGTAAGCGCCGCAGCGGCAGAGGTTGCCGCTCATCAGCTCGCGCACTTCGGCTTCGGTGCGGGCCTTGCCTTCATTGATAAGGCCCTGGGCCGAGCAAATCTGGCCCGGCGTGCAGTAGCCGCACTGGAAGGCGTCGTGGTCGATGAACGCCTGCTGGAGCGGACTCAGGCTTTCCTCGGTGCCCAGGCCTTCGATGGTTTGAATCTCGCTGCCTTCCTGCATCACGGCCAGGCTCAGACAGCTGTTAATGTGCTTGCCATCAACTAGTACCGTGCAGGCCCCGCACTGGCCGTGGTCGCAGCCCTTTTTGGTGCCGGTCAGGTCCAGGTATTCGCGCAGGGCGTCGAGCAGGGTGGTCCAGGGGGCAATGTGCAGGGTGCGGTCCTGGCCGTTGATGTGCAGCGTAACGGGCTGCGTGGGGACCAGAGTGGCAGGGGACATTCCCAGCGGCGCTTGGGTAACGTGGGTCATGGGTACGGGAGGAAGGAGTGAATGTGCCGAAGCGCGGTGGTGGCGCACAACCGTGGAGGCGCGCAGAGCTCGTAAGCTCTTTTTCTATACGTGCCCAAACCGGCTTGGCGTTGCCTTGCACTCCATTCGTCGGTGAGAAGTTGCCAGTCCATCGGGCCGTTGGTCAGGCGCGCGAGCATGGCAGCCACTGGGGAGGATGCATATTTGCGTTGAATGTAAGCGCCGCAATTCAACGTGAAGCTGCTAGCATTCAGCGTGTACAATGGAGTGTTGAGCTAAAAAAAGTTTCTGCCCAGGGCGCTTGGGAATAAATTCGAATTCAGAAAATACTCAGCCATTCCAGGGCTACTTATTCTTAGGGTTTCTGCCTTATGCATACCGCTATTCAACGGCACTTCCGCTACTACCTGGCGGCTTTCCTTTCAATTTTGCTGGCGGTAGGGGTTCGATTGCAGACCGCGCCGCTGGGCAGCAATGCAGGTGCTGCCCATAATGCACCGCCCAGCGCAGCGCCTGTTGTTCAGCCCGGTAGCGTAGTCGCCGCCGTTGCATCGCGCTAAACCAGCGGGTTGCTCCCCGCATTGCTGCCGCTTGGCTGGCCCCTCTCGTAGCGCGGTCTATTGGGGAGGGCCGGCGCCTTTTTCGAGCCGCTCGCATTACCTTCCGGCGCCATGAAAATTCTTTTAGTCGAAGACGAACCTTCCGTTGCGGCGTTTCTCCACCAGGGCCTCACCGAGCAGGACTACACTGTGGACCTGGCCGCCGATGGCCTGCTGGGCCTGCGCCGCGCCCAATCTACCCAGTACGACTGCCTGATTCTGGACCAAATGCTGCCCGGCCTGAGCGGCCTGGAAGTGTGCCGCCAGGTGCGGGCCCACGACCCGGGCGTGCCCATCCTGATGCTCACGGCCCTGGGCGAAACCGATGACAAAATCCGCGGCCTCGACGCCGGAGCCGACGACTACCTCGTCAAGCCTTTCGCCTTCGAGGAGCTGCTGGCCCGGCTGCGGGCCCTGGTGCGGCGCCGCACCGAAGCGCCCGCGCCCAAAGCCATTCTGCACCTCGCCGACCTGACCCTGGACCCCGCCGCCAAGCGTGTGGAGCGGGCGGGCCAGCTGGTGCAGCTCACGGCGCGGGAATTTTCGCTGCTCGAGTACCTATTGCGCAATCAGGGGCGCGTGGCGTCCCGGGCCGATTTGCTGGAGCACGTCTGGGACTTGAGCTTCGATACGGGTTCCAATGTTATAGATGTATACATCAATTTTTTGCGCAAGAAAATTGATAAAGGCTTCGAGCCCAAGCTCATTCACACGCTGGTGGGCATGGGCTACGTGATGAAAACCGAAGCCTAGCTGGCGCAAGTTGCGGAGCGCCTGACGGTGGCGGCGGGGCATGTTATCCATTGAGGGGAGAGGGCTGTTGCACTGGCTCCTTCCCGCCTGACTAGTTTCACGATGTCCATTCGCCTCCGCCTTGCCCTGCAGTTCGGGTTTATACTTGCGGTTACGCTGCTGTTGTTCGCCCTGGCCATTTACGTGGCCACAATGCAGTCGCGCCGCTCCCTGTTTACCCAAACGCTGTTTAAGCGGACGCTGGTGGTGGGCCACGCCTACGCCGACGGTCAGGACACCGGGGCCACCGCCGACCAGCAGGCCTCGTACCGGCGCTACCTGCGGCAACTCTACCGCACCCTGCCCGACGAGGAAGGCCGCGTGTACGATGCCCGCAATCGGCTGGTGTTCCGGGAAGGGCAGGGCTCGGCCAAGGCCGTGCCGCTCGCGTGGCTGGAAGAGGTGCGCCGTTCGGGCAAAGCCGTGCTGGAGACCGAAACCAATTACCACGAAACCGTGGGCCTGCTCTACCAAGACGCCCGCCTGGGGCCGCTGGTAGTAGTGGCCTCTTCGGTAGACGAAGACAGCCGCCAGCAACTAGCCCAGCTGCGGGAGCTGCTGGCCATTGGCTTGCTTGCTGCACTGGTGGTGATGGCCATTGGGAATTGGATTTTTGCCGGACAGGCGCTGAGCCCACTCCGCCGCATGGTGCACGAGGTAGACGGCATTACGGCCACGGACCTGAGCCAGCGCCTCACCCAGGCCGAAGGCTCCAACGACGAAATCGGTCGGCTGGCGCAGCGCTTCAACCGCCTACTCGACCGCCTCGAAACCAGCTTTGTGGGCCAGCGCACTTTCGTGCGCGATGCCTCGCACGAGCTGCGCACGCCGCTCACGGCCCTCATCGGCGAGTTGGAAGTGTCTCTGCTGCAGGCCGAGCGCCCGCCCACCGAGTACCGCCGCGTGCTGCAAAGCACCCTGGACTCGGCCCGGCAGCTCAACAACCTCACCAACGGGCTGCTGCAAATAGCGCGGGCTTCCGACGACCCTTCGCAGGTGCCCATGGCCCCGGTGCGCCTGGATGAGCTGCTGCTGCAGGCCCACGAGCAAATCCTGCGGCGCCATTCTACCTGCCGCGTCGACTTGGATTTTGGCGAAGTAGACGACGCGACGGCCTTTGCCGTGCGGGGCAACGAAGCCCTTATCTTGTCGGCGATGCTCAACGTGCTGGACAATGCCTGCAAGTTTTCGGCCTGCAACAATGGGACCGTCACGGCCACGCTGGCTCTCGTCGGGCCGCGCATCACCCTGCTGGTCTCAGACGAGGGGCCGGGCCTGAGCCAGGAAGATTTGCAGCACGTGTTCGTGCCGTTTTTCCGGGCTGCTTCGGTACGCATGGTGCCCGGCCACGGCATTGGCCTGCCCCTCACTGCCCGGATAATGGCGCTGCACGGAGGAACGGTGCGCGTGGAAAGCGAAGTAGGACGCGGGGCCCAAGTACGGCTGGAATGGCCTAAAAAGCCAGTTATTTAACCACCTCAGGGTTTTAATTTCCTTTTAATTCACCTTTAATTCGGTATTAATAGGGCGCTCGTACTTTTGAACGCTGAATTGAACAATTCCGACTTGTTGGAACTTCATTCGTACGCAAGACTATCTACTAAGCCATATGCCAGAGATTACTTCATCACCCTCGCGCACGGGGGCTCCTATCAAGGCCGCTTTCCCATCGCCTTTGCCGCCGAGTAAGTCGGTATTTGCAACCATTGGGCAGGATGCGCCGGCGGGCCTTGTTGTTTTTCTGGTTGCGCTGCCTTTGTGCCTGGGTATTTCCCTGGCATCGGGTGCGCCGCTGCTTTCGGGCGTGGTGGCGGGCATCGTGGGCGGGGTGCTGGTGAGCTGGCTGAGCGGCTCGGCCGTGAGCGTGAGCGGTCCGGCGGCGGGCCTCACCACCATTGTGCTCTCGGGCATCGCCACCCTGGGGTCGTTTCCGGCCATGCTGGCCGCCACGGCGGTTGCCGGGGTTATGCAAATTATCATGGGGCTGGGCCGGGCCGGCATCATTGCGTTGTACTTCCCGGCGGCCGTCATTCGGGGCATGCTAGCCGCTATCGGTATCATATTGATAATGAAGCAGATTCCCCATTTTATGGGTGCTGACTCTGATTTTTTTGAGGACCTGAATTTCTCTCAGGTTGATGGTTTGAATACTTTCTCGGCCATTGGCGCCGCTTTCAGGGGCCTGAGCCCGGGCTCGGTGTTGGTGGGCACCGTGTCGCTTGTGCTCATGTTGATGTGGGACACCAAAGCCATTCGTCGGCAGCCTTGGGCGCGCTTGGTGCCGGGGGCACTGGTGGCCGTGCTCGTGGCCGTCGGCATCAATCAACTCCTGGGGGCAGTGGCTCCTGAAATCCAGGTGCGTCCCGAGCATTTGGTCACGTTGCCCGTCATTTCTTCGATGCAGCAACTGGTGGGGGCGATGACGTTTCCCGACTTTGGCGCGTTGCGCAATCCCGCAACCTATGGCGTGGCCCTGACCATTGCCATTGTGGCCTCGCTCGAAACGTTGCTGAGCGTGGAGGCGGTGGACAACCTCGACCCGCAGAAACGCCACACGCCCACCAACCGCGAGCTGCTGGCGCAAGGCACGGGCAATCTGGTGAGCGGCTTGCTGGGGGGGCTTCCCATTACCGCCGTTATCGTGCGCTCGTCGGCCAATATCAGCGCGGGCGGTCAAACCCGTATGTCGGCCTTTATCCACGGGCTGCTGCTGCTCATCAGCTTGGTTTTCCTGGGCTCGGTACTAAACATGATTCCCCTGTCGGCCTTGGCCGCGGTGCTGCTGTTGGTGGGCTACAAGCTCACCAGGCCGGCCTTGTACATCTCGCAATGGCGCTTAGGGCGCGAGCAGTTCATTCCCTTCATCATCACCATTGTGGCGGTGCTGTTCACAGATTTGCTCAAAGGAGTGACCATTGGTTTGGTGTTGGGTTTCTTCTTCATTCTGCGCGACAACTCCAAAGCCGGCTCGTACCTGCGCAACGAGCCCACCCCAGAAGACGAGCCCGGCTTGCTGCATCTCCGGTTGCCCGAGCACGTCTCGTTTCTCAACAAAGCCAGCATCGTCACCACCCTTGAGCAGCTCCCCAGTGGCAGCCGCGTCATTCTAGACGGTACCCGTTCCGATGTCATCGACCACGACGTACTGGAAGCCATCGAATCTTTCCGCCGGGCTGCCCCTGCGCGTAACATCGACCTGGAGCTGCGCGGCATTCGCTCGGTGGCAGTGGCGGGGCACTAACCGGCCCGCCGGCCTCCCCGCAAATTCCGCGCTTTAAAAATTCTTTTACCCGGTCTAGCTTCCTTAGAGGAGGCCCCACCTACCAACATTACTTCAGTTTATATGTCCGGCATCCAAGAAATCCTCGAAAATAACCGCGAATGGGTCGCGAGCAAGAACGCGAATGACCCGGAGTTTTTCCAGCGCATGACCAAGGGTCAAACCCCGCGCTATCTGTTCATTGGCTGCGCCGATTCGCGGGTGCCCGCATCGGGCATAACCGGCACGGGGCCTGGCGAAATGTTTGTGCATCGCAACATCGCCAACTTGGTGGTGCATACCGACATGAACATGCTGTCGGTGCTGCAGTACGCCGTGGAGGTGCTGGGCGTGAAGGACATTATGGTGGTGGGCCACTACGGCTGCGGCGGTGTGGCCGCCGCCGCCGCCAACAAACAGTACGGTCTGATTGACAACTGGCTGGTGAATATCCGCGACGTGGTGCGGCTGCACGACGAGGAAATAATGGGCATTAAAGACAAGGGGCAGCGCGCCCGCCGCCTGGTGGAGCTGAACGTAATTGAGCAGGTGCGCAACTTGGCCAAGACCAACATCATCCAGAACGCCATGCGTACCGACGACCCGCCCCGCCTGCACGGCCTCGTTTATGACATTGCCGATGGCGTGCTAAAGGACCTGCAGGTGGGCAGCGAAGACGTGATGCGCGACATGGAGCACATTTACGCCACCAAAGTACACGAAGTGGAAGCAACGGACGAAGTGCCCGCCTCGCCTACTGCCGAAGAAGATTCCAGCACGTACGAAGGCCCCAAGCACGACCCGGCCATGCAGCCCATCGCCAAATAAACACCCTGCTATCGAAACAAACTTGGTAAAAAAGAAGGCCTTCAGCAAATAGCGGAAGGCCTTCTTTTTTGGACAGCCGTGGCGGTGGGGTGCGGCGTGCTCCCTAACGCCTACGCGCTACTTCGCGCCCTGAATCTCAGCGACGGCTTTCTCCACCGTTTGCTGCGTTTCGGCGGCGTTGGGGCTGCCGGCTTTCGGCATCAGGCTTTGCAGCAGGCCAATTACGGGCTTGTCGGCGCCGTAGCTCTTGTACTTCACGGCCAGTGTTTTCAGGCGGGTTACGCCCTCGTTAAAGGCTGTGGCATCATTGAGGCGGCCGAGCATGGTCGCCATCGGCTCCATCAGGTTGAACTGGCCCTGGGGGCGGGCCGCGTCAAACTTATCGCGCACATACGCCCATTGTTCCAGGGAGCCGTACTTGGCGTATACTTCCGTCACGGCCTGGGCCAGAGTGCCGTTGCTGTCGGTTTCATACGTTTTGGCGCGGGCCAATGCCTGCGCGGGTTGTAGCGTTGCAAGCGCCACCAGGGCTGCGCCCTGCACACTATAAGACTGGCTGCTGAGCTGCTGGGCGAAGAATTTTTCGTTCTTCTTATCCTTCAGTTTGGCTACCGCTATCAGCAGTTCGGGCAGCACCAGCGGGTCTTTCTCGGCCGCGAGGCGCTTGCTCAAGGTGGGCGTTGCGGCTTTGGCCACGGCGGCATCGTCCAGCTTCAGGGCCTCCAGCGCCGCAACGCGCACGCCGTAGAACTTGTCGTTGAGGGCTGCTGCCAGCACGCCACGAGCGGCGGCGTTGGTGGTTTGCTCCTTGGCGGCAGCGGCCAGCGCCTCAATCCGGTCCACGAACAAGGGCGCTTTGTTGTACTGAAACGCATACTCACCGAAGGGCTTGTTGTCGGTTTTCTGCCACAGGGTTTTCTTGTTGGCGTCCACGTTCACCAGCTCGGGCTTGGCCGAAAGGGGCATGCTGAAGGTCTGGGTGGTCTCCGTCATCTCCACTTGCTGGCGCTGCTTCCTGCCGTTCACGTAGTAGTCGATGGCGAAGGGCAGGCGGAACGGCTGGCCTGGCTGGGTTTGCTTCACGGTCACGGACTGCACTTTTTTGGTCGCGTCCCAGGCGTAGTCGATGGTCACCACCGGATGGCCCGGCGCGAAGTACCACTGGTTATAGAACCAGTTCAGGTCCTGGCCCGACACGGCTTCGAAGGCCAGGCGCATCTGGTGGGCTTCGCCGTTGCCGAATTTGTTGTCCTGGAGGTATTTCTGCAGGCCGGCAAAGAACACGTCGTCGCCGAGGTAGGTGCGCAGCATATCCACGATGGCGCCGCCTTTCTGGTAGCTCACCAGGTCAAACACGTCTTCCTGGCTGTCGTAGTGGAAGCGCACCAGGTTTTTAGTGGCGTCGCGCGGGCTGCTGAGGTAGCGGCGCAGGTAGCGGTAGTAGTGCGCGTCGGCGGCGTCGCGGCCGTACTTGTGCTCGGCGTAGAGGCCTTCCGAGAAGTCGGCCATCGACTCGTTCACGGTGATGTTCGACCAGGATTCGGCCGTCACGTAGTCGCCGAACCACTGGTGAAACAGCTCGTGGGCAATCACGGATTCGTTCTGGTACTCGCGGTCCAGCAGCTCGCGGTCGGTCATCTGCACCTGCTCGCCGTGCAGGGTGGCGGTGGTGTTTTCCATGGCGCCGCTCACGTAATCGCGGGCCACAATCTGGGCGTACTTATTCCAGGGGTACTCCACGCCGAGGCGGTTGGAGTAGAACTCCAGCATGTCGGTGGTGTTGCCAAAAATCTGCTTGGCGAAGGGCGCGTACTTGGGCTCCATGTAGTAGCTCACTTCCTTGCCGCGCCAGGTGTCCTTGGTGATGCGGAAGTCGCCCACGGCCATCATAAACAGGTAGGGCGCGTGGGGCAGGTCCATTTTCCAGGTGTCGGTGCGCAGGCCGGGGCCGGCGGGCTTCTGGCTCACCAAGGCGCCGTTGCTCAGCGTGACGTACTTGCTGGGCACGGTCATGCTGATTTCCTGGGTGGTTTTCTGGTTGGGGCGGTCGATGGTGGGGAACCAGGCCGACGAGGCTTCGGTCTCGCCCTGCGTCCAGATTTGCACGGGCTTGCCGGCCACGGCGCTGTCGGGGTTGATAAAGTACAGGCCTTTGGCGTCGGTGATGGCGGCGCTGCCCTGCACCTTCAACTCATCGGGCTTCGAAATGTAGTCGATGTACACGACGTATTGCTCGCCGGGCTTGAAGGTTTTGCCCAGGTTGATGCGCAGGTTGGCGCCATCGGTGTAGGTGTACTTCAGGGGCGTTTGCTGGTCGCCGTTCATCAAGGCCACGGCCTTGATGTCCATGCCCTTGGCGTCGAGCCGCAGCGTGTCGGTAGGGTAGCCGTGGGGCTTGAGCGTAATCCAGGTTTTGCCGTAGAGGTAGCGCTTAGCGTAGTCAAAACGCACGTCGAGTTTGGTGTGCACCAGGTCGTTGATTTTGGTGGCGGAGGCGCGGTAGGGCGATTCCGCCATCGCGGCAGGAGCGGCCGGAGCCTGAGCCAGGGCCGGCGTGGTGGCCACCAGGCCCATCAGGCCCAGCGCAAAAAGATGCTTCATGAAAACGGTTTGGATAAGAATGATTTGCGCAAAGGGCACCGCTATTGCTTCCGCGTTGCCCATTCGCCTGCTAAAGTAGGGACAGAGACAGTAGCGCGGGGCGGGGCTTCGCCTTGCCGCGCCAGTGGGGTAAAGTTGTTTGGGTGCCGTTCGGAGTCGCGAAGCACTACTTTGCGCTGCTGTTCGTGCCGTAAGTTTGTGGTCTCATTCAACCACGCCTGATGCTTTCTTCACGCCTTACCGCGCTCAGTTTCCTTCTCGTTCCTTCCCTCACCACGTTGGCCCAGGCACCGGCCGACAGCAGTCGCGCCCTGCGCGAAGTCACGGTATACGCCTCACGTCTGAGCCAGCCGCTGAACCAGACCGGGCGCGCCGTGACCGTTATTTCCGGGGCCAGCATTGCGCGCTATCCCGTCAATTCCATCGATGATTTGCTGCGCTGCCTGCCGGCCCTGGAAGTGCAGAGCCGCGGCCCTTTCGGGGCGCAGGCCGATGTGAGCCTGCGCGGCAGCACCTTCAACCAGGTGCTTTTTCTGCTGGATGGCATGCGGCTCAACGACCCGCTTTCGGGCCACTTTGGCGCGTACCTGCCCATTACGCCCGCCGAAATCGAGCAGATTGAAATCATTCGCGGGGCCGGTGCCGCCCTCTACGGCCCCGATGCCGTGGGCGGCGTCATCAACATCGTCACCAAAACCTTCGCCGCCACCGAGCGTCGCGACGAGGCCGAGCTGACGAGCACCACCATGCGCGGCGAATGGAACCTGTGGCACACCAATACCGGCGGCTTTCTGGCCAAAAACAAGCTGCGCGTGGGCGGCGGCATTTTGCTGAATACCACCGACGGCCAGCTGCGCGCCGCCCCCAGCAAGCTGCGCAGCGACGCCAACCTGAAAACGTATTCCCTCTCCGCCGCCTACGAGCTGGCGCCCAAGCTGAGCGTGGCCGCCCGCGCCAGCCTGGACCGCCGCGACTACAACGCCCAGTATTTCTACACCACCAACCCTGCCGACCAGGCCCGCGAAACCACCAACCGCGACTGGTACCAGGGACAGGTGCGCTACCAGCACAACGAGCGCGCCCGCACCGAGGCCCAGTTTTCGACCAGCCGCAGCACCGACTACTACGTGTTCACGCCCACGTCCGTCGCCAGCGACCACCTCATGCACTACACCAACCTGCTGCTCAGCCACCAGCAGCAGGTTGGAGACAAGGTGCGCGCCACCCTGGGCACCCAGGCCGACCGCCGCGCCGTGCGCAGCAACGACCGGGGCAACCACGCCCAATGGCATTACGCCGCCTTTGGCGTAGTGGCGGTGACGCCCACGCCCGGCCTGGCCCTCACCGGTGGCCTACGCCTCGACCACGACCAGGCCTACGGCACCGAACTGGTGCCGCAGCTGAACGTGAGCCAGCAAATAGGGGAGGTGCTGACCGTGCGCGGCGCCATCGGCCGGGCCATTCGGGCGCCCGATTTTACTGAGCGCTACACGTCCAACGGCCGCGCCGGCATCGTTCCGAACGGTTTCAACGTTGGCAATCCGGAATTGCAGGCCGAACGCACGCTCAACTACGAGGCGGGCGTGGACTACCGACCCTTGCCCGGCCTCACGGCCAAAGCCACGTATTTCCTGCGGAAGGGCAACAATCAAATCGACTACGTGCCCGTGTCCGGCGCGCAGGTAATTGAGGCCACGGGCCTGGCCAACCTGAACGCCGCCCGCACCTACCGCTTTGCCCAAAACCTGTTTGACGTGACGACCCAGGGGATGGAAACCGAGTTGACTGCCGCGCATCAGCTCACGTCCTCCACCCGTTTCGATGGCAGCGTGGGCTACACCTACGTGAAGGTGACCAATGCCGAAAACATCGCCTCGCAGTATCTGGCCAACATTGCCCGCCAGGTAATTTCGGGCACGGTTGGCCTGAGCACCAAGCGCGTGAACGGTAGTGTGAGTGGCTTGTGGAAGCAGCGCAATGCCTCGGCCGTGGCCGCTATTGGCCGCGCCCAGGCCGCCGAGTACATGGTTTTTAATGCCCGCCTGGAAGTGGCCTTGCTGCCGCAACGCCTGTGGCTCACTGGTCAGGTACAGAACCTGTTCAACGAGCAGTATTCCGACCTGCTGGGTGCCCAAATGCCCAACCGGTGGCTGATGGGCGGCGTGCGGCTGGCGCTACGAAAATAGCCGGCATAGCGCGTTGAATCGTTGGGGTTTGTGCGGCCTGTGTAGGAACGCGCCTTGGCGCGTTCAATCGTTGAACAGCGCAATAGGTGCAGCCGCCGAACGCGCCAAGCGCGTTCCTACATTGTTCAATCGTTGCGGTGCGATTTCTGCAAAAAGGCCCCGACTTTGAACAAGTCGGGGCCTTCGTTGTATATTTGCCGTATCAATTCTTTATCCCAAAGGATTGTTTTTATACAGAGGCGCTGAGAGACAGGCTCAACGACGCGCCGGCAACCATCCGCAACCGCGGGCAAGGTGCCAATTCCTGACCATATAAAAACAAGTTGCCGTGGACGCTGCCAACACCTTCCCCAATCACACCGCTGGTTTTAATGCCACCCCCGCCCTTATGCGCCGGGCTGGTATGGGCTGTTGTTGCTGTTGTTGTCCGGCTTAGCTTTTCCCGATTGATTTTCGTGGGTAGGTAGGCGGAAGCGGGAGCTGAGTGCTTCCGCACGCCTGCATATTGTGGCTGCTTCGAGCGGCTGTATCACTCTTTTCTGGGTTGTTATCGGCTTGGCGCCTTGGTGCTGAGGCGGTTTCGTGCGAAAGCCGACTCGCCATCATTTGCCCGCACTGCTGGGCATTGGGACAAGCGTCGGCCACCACATAACCCTTGAGAGACAGGTCTCCAACGAATATCACGGGCTTAGTACGATTCTAATCCGGAAGCCTTGTCGCCGTGCGCCTCGCATTGGCCGAAGGACTTTCGCCCCTGTTCCAAACCCAATTAATTTCCCTGATTATGTCGCTGACGATGAAGCCTATTGGCATCTATTTCGAGCACCCTGAATGGTTCAAGCCGCTCTTTGCTGAGTTGGAACGCCGCGGGCTGCCCTACGAGAAAATTGACGCCGCCCACCACCTTTTTAACCCCGCCGAGAAGGAGAGCCGCTACAGCTTGGTGGTGAACCGCATGAGCTCCTCCGCCTATCTGCGCGGACACGGCCAAGGCATTTTCCACACGGCGGGTTTTGCCACTCACCTGGAGCGCATCGGCACGCGCATTATCAACGGTTCGGCGGCCACGGCCATCGAAACCAATAAGGCCCGGCAGCTCTCGCTGTTTGAGTCGCTGGGGCTAAAATACCCGAAGTCGTTTGTGATAAACCACGCTTCCCGGGCGGTGGATGCGGCCCGCGCGCTGCGTTTCCCCATTGTGGTGAAGGTGAACATCGGCGGCAGCGGGGCGGGCATCATCCGTTTCGATACCCTGGAGGGCCTGCAAGCCGCGGTGGACAACGACCAGATTGACCTCGGCATCGACCAGACGGCGCTGGTGCAGGAATACGTGACGCCCCGTGGCGGCAACATTCACCGCGTTGAAATGCTGGACGGCAAGTTTCTCTACGCCATGAAGGTCTTCACTACCGGCGAGAGCTTTAACTTATGCCCCGCCGAAATCTGCCAGATTCCGGAGGAGCAATCGGCAGAATTTTGTCTGACCGAAGCGCCGAAAAAGGGCATTCAGGTGGAGGCCTTTACGCCGCCAGCGGAGGTGATTGCCGCCGTGGAGCGCATCGTAGCGGCTGCTAAAATTGACGTGGGCGGCATCGAATACCTCATCGACGACCGCACCGGCGACGTGCTGTTCTACGACATCAATGCGCTTTCCAACTTCGTAGCCGATGCCGTGAACGTGGTAGGCTTTGACCCTTACGCGCGCTTCGTGGACTATCTGGAAACGCAGGTTTCGGCCGTTGCGGTGGGGGCCGGAAAAGACGAATTAGCCACAGCGTAGTTCAAAAAACAATAACGGAACGTCATGCTGAGCGTAGCCGAAGCATCTCTACTGCGATAGTAATTCAATCGTAGCAACGAAGCAGTAGAGATGCTTCGGCTGCGCTCAGCATGACAGTTCTTAAAGCACATAAAATATGAAATTCGGATATTGGATGCCCATTTTTGGGGGCTGGCTGCGCAACGTTGAGGACGAGCACATGCCTACCGACTGGAGCTACGTCAAGCAATTGGCACAGCGCAGCGAGGCCCTGGGTTACGACCTCACGCTGATTGCGGAGCTGTACCTCAACGACATTAAAGGCACGGAAGCGCCCTCCATGGAGGCCTGGAGCACGGCCGCCGCGCTGGCCGCCGTAACCGAGCAGCTGGAAATCATGGTGGCCGTGCGCCCTACTTTCCACAACCCCGCCCAGCTGGCCAAGCAAGCGGCCAACATCGACTTGATAGCGCCGGGCCGCCTGTCACTCAACGTAGTATCGAGCTGGTGGCGCGATGAGGCCACTAAGTACGGCCTGCATTTCGAACAGCACGACGACCGGTACGCCCGCACCCGCGAGTGGCTCGACGTGGTGACCAACGTGTGGAAGCAGGACCATTTCAGCTACGACGGCAAGTACTACCAGGTGGCCGACAACGTGCTGCAACCCAAGCCCGCCAAAGCCCCGTTCCTGTACGCCGGTGGCGAGTCGGAGGCGGCCAAGGACCTGATTTCGACGCAGTGCGACGGCTACGTAATGCACGGCGACTCGCCGGAGCAAATCGGGGCCCGCATCGCGGACATGCGCCGTCGCCGCGAGCAAAAAGGCCTGCCGCCGATGAAATTCGGCGTGGCCGGCTACACCATTGTGCGCGACAACGAGCAGGACGTGAAAAAGGAGCTCGACCGCATCACCAACGTGAAGGCGTCGGCGGCGGGCTACGGCAACTACCAGCAGTGGCTGGCCGGCACCCAGCTGGAGCAGCAGGTGTCGCTGCAGGACTACTCGGTGTCGAACCGCGGCCTGCGCACGGGCCTCACCGGCACGCCCGCCCAGCTTCAGGACCGGATTGGGGCCTTTGAGCAAGTAGGAGTGGACTTCTTCCTGCTGCAAGCCAGCCCGCAGCTGGAGGAAATGGAGCGGTTTTCCGAGGCGGTTATTCAGGTGCTGGCGTAGGTCAATTACAATGAAACGGCCATTATACAGAACGTCATGCTGAGTTTGCCGGGGCATCTCTACCGCGCAACTATTCCTATTAATTGGGTTTAGCATTGCGATAGAGATGCTTCGACAAGCTCAGCATGACGTTCTTTTTAGCGCAGCAGCGCATATCAAGAAATTTCATGCTTAAAAAATCATTAGCGCTGCTTCAACTGGAAGCAGCCGAAACGGGGGCCAATACCCTCAAACGTAGCCTCAACGGCTTTAGCCTTATTGCCATTGGCATCGGCGTTATCATCGGGGCGGGCCTGTTTTCCCTCACCGGCATTGCGGCGGCTAACAACGCCGGGCCGGCCGTTACCCTTTCCTTTATTGTGGCAGCGGTGGGTTGCGCCTTCTCCGCGCTGTGCTACGCCGAGTTTGCGGCGCTGGTGCCTGTATCGGGCAGCGCCTATACCTACTCCTACGCCACCATGGGCGAGCTGTTTGCTTGGATTATCGGCTGGGACCTGGTGCTTGAATACTCGGTGGGAGCGGCCACGGTGGCCATCAGCTGGTCGCAGTACCTCATCAAATTCCTGGGCAAATACGGCCTGCACATTCCGGCGCAGCTGGTGATGTCGCCCTTTGAGTCGGCGCAGCTGGCGGACGGTTCCACTGTGTCGGGCTACGTGAACGTGCCGGCCATGCTCATTGTGCTGGCCATCACGGCTATTGTGACGCGGGGTACCAAGGGTTCGGCGTGGTTCAATGCGCTGGTGGTGGCGCTCAAAGTGGCGGTGGTGCTGGTTTTTATCGCGCTGGGCTGGCAGTACATCGACCCGGCCAACTACCAACCCTACATTCCGGCCAATACCGGGGAGTTTGGCGAATTCGGGCTGAGCGGGATTTTGCGCGGGGCGGGCGTTATCTTCTTCGTTTTCATTGGCTTCGACATTGTGGCCACCATGGCGCAGGAAACCAAGAACCCCCAGCGCAACATGCCCATCGGCATCCTGGGTTCGCTGGCGGTGTGCACGGTGCTGTTCGTGCTGTTTGGGCACGTGCTCACGGGCCTGGCCAACTACACGGAGTTTAAAGACAGCGCCGCGCCAGTGGCCATTGCCATTGAAAAAACGCCCTACGCCTGGCTGAGCTCGGCCGTAATTCTGGCCATTCTCATCGGCTACACGTCCGTGATTCTGGTGGACTTGCTGGGGCAGTCGCGGGTGTTTTTCTCCATGTCGAAAGACGGCCTCCTGCCGCCGGTTTTTTCCCGGCTCCACCCCAAGTTCAACACGCCGGCGCAGTCCACGCTGCTGCTCGGGGCGTTCATTGCGGTGTTTGCGGGCTTCGTGCCCATTTCGGTGGTGGGCGAGATGACGAGCATCGGCACGCTGCTGGCCTTCGTGATGGTGTGCCTGGGCGTGCTCATCATGCGCCGCACCAACCCTGACGCGCCGCGCCCGTTCCGGACGCCGTGGGTGCCGGTGGTGCCCATTCTGGGCATTGTGGTGTGCCTGGTGATGATGTTCTCGCTGCCATGGGAAACATGGCTGCGGCTCATTGCCTGGCTCGCCCTGGGCATGGTCATCTATTTTGGCTACGGCAAGAAACACAGCAAGCTGCGCCTGGCTCAGGAAGCGGATAAGCGGGGGTAGTGGAGTGACATCAAGGAATTCGGTCCCAGATTTCCCCGGTGGTGCTCACCATCCGAGCCATCCCCGCTTGCCGGTCATAATAAAGCTCTTGCGTAGCGGAAGGAGGCAAAGAGCGGCATCCAAGACTCTGCGGTGTCCCTGTAAATACCAACACCTCGTCGTAGAGTTTCCCCCGAACTACGAGTTGGGTGAAAGGACCATCCATTTGGGGGCCGCTCGGAAATTTCAGACCGCGGCAAGCAATCCAGTTGCCGGGAAAGTCACCGCTACCGACAAAGTCGTACCACTCGCCACTCCCGAAAAGCCAGCTGGTGTTTGGGTCGCTTCCGCCTGAGTTGAGGTTGGAGAGGCGTGCGGCGTCGCGCTGGAAACGCAACATTCCAGCGCTATGCCTGCTACTGTCAGTTCGGGTTACATACACCCTGGCCGCATCGTAATAATTCAACAATTTGCCTGAGTTGATAAAGGAGCCAGTTGGTGGAATGTAACGGTGCTCGGCTTGAATATCCTGCATCGTTGATACTTGGTAGGTACGTTGGTATCCCCGGGCATTCTCAAACTTCCATTCGTCACCTTCGCGCCCCCGTAGCCAGAGAAGGTCTTTTTCGGTAAAGTGATAGTAAGGAATTCCACTGATGTAGCCTAATCCCTCTTTATCAAGGTCTTCTTTTTTGCACGCGCTACTGCCCAGCAAAAGCAGGCTTGCGAGCAAAAGCAACGGGAGGCGGAATTCAAACACGTTGGAGGGAATAAAGTAGGAATGCTGAAATGTATGCAGCGAAAGCCGACCCACCCAAAGCGGAATTTAAGATTGTTGGACTCCAATAGAAGTGTTATTGGCATATAATATGTTTAATGTGAGCAAATTACAGGTGATTGACCTGACTTTTGGATGAACGAGTAGTGCTTTCGCTTTGAGATAAGTAAATGGACTAACGCTAACCTTTTCACCAGCATTCTGGGTTGATTCCGCTGCTCCTCAACCAAGCGAAAATGAAGGTTTGCATTGCCGAAAAGCCCAGTGTGGCCCGCGAAATTGCCAACGTGATGGGCCCCAACCACCCATGATTTCGCGCCCGTTCGTTGTGGCTATCTACAACGGGGACCAAGGTGAATATCTTGCCTGCGAAAGTGGAAGCTGGACCTGTTTGGGAGGGCGAAAAAACATCCTGCCGAGCGGAGTCTAAGCAGAACATTGCAGTCTGTTTTGTTGGCCTTTTGTGGTTTGAGTCATACTCCCAATAATTCCACCCGTTGCTATGGCGTACTCCGAGAATGAGCTGGCTGCCCGCTGGCACCAGCTTACCGCACCACTCGTGCCCGATGCCGGCCTGCGGGAAAGCCGATTCCGAACGCTGGCCGCGGCCTATCAGGGGCCAACGCGCCACTACCACACCCTGCAGCACATCGAAAACATGCTGAAACGGCTGGACGGTGCCACGCTTCAGGATGCTGCGGCGGTGGAGCTGGCCGTCTGGTTTCACGATGCCGTTTACAACGCCCTAAAGTCGGATAACGAAGCCCGAAGCGCCGCGCTGGCCCTTGATTTCCTGCGCGCCTCGACGCTGGCCCCGGTCCGGCAGCAGCGCGTGGCCTTCCTCATTGCGCGCACCCACGACCACACCCAGCCCCAACCGCCCGATGACTTCGACCTGCTCCATTTTCTGGATGCCGACCTGAGCATCCTCGGCGCCCCAGCGGCCGATTACTGGGCCTATGCCCGGCAGGTGCGGCAGGAATACCGCTTGGTGCCCGAGCTGCTCTACCGGCCCGGCCGGCGCAAGGTGCTGGCCAAAATGCTGGCGGCGCCCGTGCTCTACCACACGCCCGCCCTGCGTCAGGAGCTTGATGCCCAGGCTCGCCACAACCTCCGGGCTGAGCTGGCCGCCTGGGAAAGCGGCGGGCTGGTACAAATGGGTAAATAGAGCTGGGGCCGGATAAGAAGGGCCTCACACATTGCCAACCCGATAGTTGTTCCCACATAAGGCGCTAATCGGTTGCGCTTACAGCTTGTTGGTTAGCAATTTGTATTATGTCTGGAGCAAACGTTACATTTGGCGGAACCTTCAATCAAACGGATTGTTTAAAATGCTGACGGCAGTGGCGAATGGTCAGGTTAGGGGCACCGCTTTTGATACCTCACCGGGGCTTCTGACGTATTTTTACAGAATTACATTGTTAATCCTGCCTGTACGTGGGCAGTAGCCAGCTACCTTTTGAACGATTCTACCTACTCCGACCTGATACCTGCTTACGAACACGAGCGCCTGGAAGCCTTGCGGCCCTACCGGGTGCTGGGCACGCCCGGCCAGGGAGTGTTCAATGATTTCGTGAGCGTGGTGGCCAAGCTCTTCGACGTGCCCATTGCCCTGGTGTCGTTGGTGCGGGAGAGCGACGTGGTGTTCATTGGCAACGCGGGGCTGCCCGAAGCCACGATTGTTGACCGCGAGGACAGCATGTGCTCGGTCGCCATCCTGCAGGACGGGCCCGCGGTTTTCGACGACATTCCCTCCAAGCCCTGTGCGCTCGTCAACCCGTTTGCGGCCCAGCAGATGGACCTCAAGTTCTACGCCGGCCAGGCCCTGCGCGCTGCCGATGGCATGGGCATCGGCAGCCTCTGTGTGCTGGACCGCAAGCCCCGGCAGCTTACCAAGCCGGAAGGCCAGCTACTGGAACAACTGGCCCTGGTGGCCACCGACCTGCTGCAGCTTCAGGCCGCGCAGGCCACCGATGCCACCCTGCGCGCCCGCCTCGACGGCCCGCTCCACGAGTCCCTCACGCGCTGCGCACCTTGGCCGAGCTACGCGAATGGAACACGAGCGGCGAAACCGCCGACACTGAACGGTATACCGACTCCCGCATGGACGAAGCCCAGCACCTGGCCCAGGCCATGCACCGCGCCCTGCAAGTAGTCTTGGCCGAATTTCCTATCACGGGCCAGCCGGGCAAGTAGGCGCCGCGCGGCCAAAACCGACCTTTTCCTCGGCTATCTTTGTTGATTGCGATGCCGCCCAAGCCATGGGCGGCATCCGTTTAATCAGCGAAAATCAGTGAAGGTTTGTATTGCCGAGAAGCCCAGCGTGGCCCGCGAAATTGCCAACGTGCTGGGCGCCACCCGCCGCATGGACGGCTACTTTGAGGGCAACGGCTACCAGGTCACCTGGACCTTCGGCCACTTCTGCCAGCTTAAGGAGCCCGACGACTACCAGCCCGAGTGGAAACGCTGGAGCCTGCACAACCTGCCCATGATTCCGGACTCGTTCGGCATCAAGCTCATGCGCCGCGACGAAGGCGTGGTGAAGCAGTTCCACACCATCAAAAAGCTGGTGGACGAGGCCGAGGAAGTCATCAACTGCGGCGACGCCGGCCAGGAAGGGGAGGTGATTCAGCGCTGGGTGCTGATGGAGGCCAAGTGCCGCAAGCCGGTGAAGCGCCTCTGGATTTCGTCGCTCACCGAGGAGGCCATCCGTCAGGGTTTTGCCAACCTGCGCGACGCCAAGGACTTCGACAAGCTCTACCAAGCCGGCAAAAGCCGCGCCGTGGGCGACTGGCTGCTGGGCCTGAACGCTACGCGCTTGTTCACGCTCAAGTACACCACCTACCAGGACAAGCAGCTCCTCAGCATTGGCCGGGTGCAGACGCCTACCCTGGCCCTTATGGTGGACCGCTGGCACGAAATCCAGAACTTCAAACCCGAGCCGTACTGGGTGCTGCGCACCGAATACCGGGGTACCATGTTCAGCCACATCGCCCCACCCAAGCAGGCAAAAGAGGCCGAAGACGCGCCCGATGAAAAAACGCGGCTGCGGGCGCTGGGCTATTTCGTGACCGAGCAGGAAGCTCAACAAGCGCTTGAGGCTGTTCGGCCCGCGCCGCTGGTTATCACGGGGGTGGAGATTAAAAAAGGGAGGGAGTCACCGCCGCGCTTGTTCGACCTGACTTCTCTGCAGGTGCAGTGCAACAACCAGCTGGGCCTCTCGGCCGAGGACACGCTCAAGATTGTGCAGGGCCTGTACGAGAAAAAGGCGGTGAGCTACCCGCGCGTCGATACCACGTTTTTGCCCGACGACCAGTACCCGAAAATCCCGGGCATTCTGCGAGGCATTGGCTATGACAGCCTGACCGCGCCGCTGCTCGCTACCAAGATTCCGAAGACGCCCAAGGTGTTCAACAACGCCAAAGTGACCGACCACCACGCCATCATTCCGACCGGCGCGGCGGGTCCCGGCGGCGGCATGGAAGGCAGCGTGTACGACATCATCACGCGCCGCTTCATCGCGGCCTTTTACCCCGACTGCGAGGTGAGTAACACCACCGTGCTGGCCGAGGCCGCCGAGCGCCCATTCCGGGTGCGCGGCCGGCAGATTCTCAGCCCCGGCTGGCGCGTGGTGTACGGCAACCCCGAGGAGCAGCAGGCGCCCACCCCGGCCCACGCGCCCAACCAAAAGCCCGGCGGCGAGGAGGCCGAAGACGTGGTGAGCACCGTGCTGCCCAGCTTCGTGCAGGGCGAAAGCGGCCCTCACCTCCCGCGCCTCGACAGCAAAATCACGCAGCCGCCCAAGGATTACACCGAAGCCAGCCTGCTGCGCGGCATGGAAACGGCCGGCCGCAACATCGACGACGAGGAACTGCGCCAGGCCATGAAGGAAAGCGGCATCGGCCGCCCCAGCACCCGCGCCGCCATCATCGAAACGCTGTTTAAGCGCAACTACATCCGGCGCGAAAAGAAGCGCCTGCTGCCTACGCCCACCGGCGTCGAGCTCATCGGCCTCATCCGCAACCCCACCCTGAAATCGGCGGAGCTCACCGGCCAGTGGGAGCGAAAGCTGCGCCAGATTGAAAAAGGCGAGTTGTCGTCGGAACAGTTCCTGGCCGAGCTCACCGCCTTGGTGCGCGAAATGGTACAGGAAGTGAAAACCGACGGCCGGGGCCGCATGGTGACTTCCGGCAGCGCCGAGCTGGCCGTGAGCCAAAGCCAGAACAACGGCGCGGCTTCGGGCAATAAAGTGCCCGCCGGCCTCACCGGCACCAAAGCACCCAAAGCCGCTAACGCGGCCGGAACTACCAGCGGCGCGGGGCTAGGCTACTGCCCCGTTTGCAAAACCGGCCACGTGCTGCGGGGCAAAACCGCTTTCGGCTGCGCCCGCTTCCGCGAAGGCTGCACGTTCCGGCTGGCCGCCGAGGTGCACGGCAAGAAACTCAGCGACCCGCAGGTGAAAGCCCTGCTGGCCAAGGGCCGCACGCCCATCATGAAGGGCTTTGTGGGCGCCGACGGCCAGAAGTTCGATGCGGCTATCGGCCTCGATACCGCCTTTCAGCCCACGCTGCAGCTGGTGGCTGAGCCCAAGCCCGGTGCCACCCCCGACTCGGGCCAGATTCCGTGCCCGGTGTGCAAGCTGGGCACCATGCTCAAGGGCAAGGCCGCCTACGGCTGCTCCCGTTTTCGGGAAGACTGCCAGTTTCGGGTGGCCTTCGAATGGGGCGGCAAGGCCCTCACCGAAACGCAGCTCAAGCAGCTGCTGCGGCGGGGCGAAACCAGTGTCATTAAAGGCTTTATCTCGGCCAAAACCGGCAACAAGTACGATGCCGCGCTGAAGGTGGAAGAAGGGCGCGTGATACCGGTATTCGGGTAGTGACGTGCCGCATATTGCTGGTTAGCGGTTGATGCGGTAATTCAGCCGCATGCTGAAATTGTTGTGGCGGCCCAGGTCGGTGGCGTAGTACGGCTCGATGCTGACCCCGGATTTACCCGGCAGAAGCAGTAGGGCACTCATAAAACCCATGCTGGAAGTAGGTGAGTGCGGCGAGTGCGCGTAGCCTGCCTGCACCCACGAGCCGTTGTTGCTGCCCAGCCCAGAGCCCAAGCTTAAGCGACTGGTGTAGGCTCCCATCGCGTTTTCGGCCCCGTAGCAAAAATCAGCCTGCCCAAACAGCACCGATGATTTACCCATCCGCAGCATGAGTTCTGGTATTGCAATCGTGCCGCTCCGGGTGTCATTCGTACCAGTATAAGTAAAATACCCCAGGCTGCCCAGGTGCACTCCCACGCGCAACCGGTAGCTCCGCCAATCGTTTTCGCGTTGAAACTCCCGGTAAACGTGTAGGTCAACCAGGGTTTCACGCAAGGTGGTATCACGGTCGGTAATAACCATGGAGCTGTTGGGGTCGGGCCGGAGCTGCATGTCGATGCGCTGCTGGCCTGCCCATACCCCGCCACCCCAAATGCGGGCCCTGCCCGACGGTTGCTTGGTTTCGAAAGCCACTTCGCCGCCCGCCGCCCGCACCCGCTGCTGCAGCGCCAGTCGCTGTTGGCCACTGCATCCGGTGTTTTCACTGATGTATCCCTCGGCCTCGTGGCTGTTGCCCAGTACCCCGCCGGTCAGCACGGCGGTGTAGGTGGGGATTGGGACGGGAGGAGCGGGCAGCTCCTGCTCCGGGGCCGGCGTTTGGGCCGTAGTCAGCATCATCAGGCCGCCCACGGCCACGCTCAGCGGCAGGCCCGCTAGCCGCAGTCCTTGTATCCGGAACGAGGCGAGCATGGCGCCAGCTTCGGCCACCAGCACGGTGAGTAGCAGGGCGCGTACCACCAGTACTTCGGGCAGGGTCAGGGCCTGACGGCTCAGCACCGCCGACAGCACCAGCATGGCTACCACCACCGCTACTGTGCGCATCGGGCCGGCCGTAGGCTCAGCCGTGGGCGGCCTTGAGGAGGCCAGAGCCGCTGGTCCATAAACGCGCCAGGCCCACACGCTCAGGGCTACCAGCCCCAGCGGCAGCAGCAGCAACTGCAGCTCCGACCACTGACCGCCGAGCACCGGGTGCACAGTGCCCGCCACGGGCTCACCCACGGGGTCGCGCCAGAAAGTAAGCGCCACGCGGCCCAAAAGCAGCAAGCCCGTTTGCAGGAGCAGCCAGGAACCCACGGGCCAGCGCCGCCGCCGCACCGCCAGCAGCACCCCGCCCACCGCCGCGCAAAGCAGCAGCGCCAGCAGTTGGGTAGGGGCCACCGGCAGGCTGTGCGCCGCCGTAGCCGGCAGCAGCCCCGCCTGTACCTGCGTGGCCCACGGCAGGGTGCCGGCGGCATACGTGAGCCCCCAGAAGCCAGTGGTGGGCTCTCCGAAGCAGCACCCCGTGAGCACGCAGCCCACACATTGCACCACCAGCGCCCCGCACAGCGGCAGGGCCAGCGCGTCCAGCACGGCCCGGCTCAGTCCCAGCCAGCGCCGCAGGGCCACGGCGGTAAGCACCGCGGCCAGGCTCCCGCCCAGGATGGAACGAGCCGTATCGGCCGGAGCATCGGTGAATAGTAGCATGGCCCACTCGCCCAGTGGGTGCGTAATCAGCTTAGCGCCAAGAATCAAGGCCAGACTGCTGGCTGCTACCAGCGCCAGCCAGGGCCGTAGCGGGAAACCGCGCCGCCAGCCTTCCACCAGCAGTAGCAGCACGTTGGTGAGGGTGGCCAGCAGATAAAAGGGCGTGTAGTAATCGTAGCCGTGGAAGTAGGGATGTGTCATGGGCGAGGCATTGAGCTACGGTGAGAAAGGAGTGCTCAAATCTAGATGCTTATGCCACCGCGCTGCAACAATACTTTTGCCTTTATCCGACTTTAAAAACGCCAGGGTTTGTATATAGTAAACTGATTTATTGGGCTTTATGGTAAAATAATTAGGTATTTCATTTTTTATTTATAAAATATGCTTTAATGAGCCTGACTGGATTCCCGACCCTCTGCCACTGGCACCGCTTCGTATTGAATAAGGTTCTTGACCATGCCCTTGAAGATGATGCCGTGAAACGGCAGCACGGCGTACCAGTACAGCCGCCCGGCTAGGCCGCGGGGGCGGTAGGCGGCCAGCTGCTCCACGGCGTGCCCGCCATCGGGCTGGTCCACGATGCGGAACTGCAGCCAGGCCTCGCCCGGAAGCTTCATTTCGGCGTAGAGCAGCAGGCGCTGGCTGGCTTTGTCGGCCACCAGCACGCGCCAGAAATCGAGCGGGTCGCCGGCCCGCAGGCGCGAGGGCGAGCGGCGGCCACGGCGCAGGCCCACGCCGCCCACGGCCTTGTCCAAGAGCCCGCGCAGGCGCCAGAGCCAGTCGGTTTTATACCAGCCCCGGTCCCCGCCGATGCGCCAGATATTGTCCAGCACCTCCGCCGCCGGCCGCTGAAAAGCCATAAGCTGACGGTCGAAGAACATGCCATTCTTGGGAATCTGAATGGCGTCCATGTAGTTCTGGCGCATGGTGCCGGAGCTCAGGGCGTCGCTCCAACTGCTCACCACTTCGTTCTGCTCGATGCGCTGGAAGGCCAGCGCCAGGGCGGCGCGGTAGCCCATGCACTCGTGCGGAATTACGCCGTTGATGCTTTTGGCCGGGTCGCACACCGTGTCGTTTTTAAGGCTCTCGACCAGGCTCTGGGCCAGCGAAAACGTGGTGCTCGTGACCAGGTACAGCCACCACGATGAAAGGCGCGGGGTGAGGACGGGCACGGTCACAATCCAGCGCTTGTAACCCCGCTCCGCGGCCAGGCCCAGCAGCATCTGGCGGTAGGTCAGCACGTCGGGCCCGCCCACGTCGAATGCCTTGCCCAGGCAATCGGGGTTATTCAAAACTGACATCAAGTAATACATGATATCGCGGATTCCAATAGGCTGACAACGTGAGTTTAACCACTTCGGGGTGACCATCACCGGCAGCTTCTCCACCAGGTCCCGTATTATCTCAAACGAAGCCGAGCCCGAGCCAATAATGATGCTCGCGCGCAGCACCGTGAGCCGGGCGGTGGTGGCCTGGCCCAATACGTTTTCCACGGCCCGGCGCGAGCGTAGATGCACGCTCAGTCCCTCGTCGTTGGCGATGCCGGAGAGGTAGATGACTTGCCGGGCGGGGGTTGTGTTGAGGTACTGCGTGAAGTTGTGCGCCGACTGCTGCTCCAGGGTGAAAAAGTTTTCGCCGTGCCCGCTCATGGAGTGCACCAGGTAGTAGGCGGCGTCGATGTCGGTGGGCAGGTGTTTGAGGGTGGCGGGCCGCAGTAGGTCGCCCTTGGCCACTTGCACGCGGGCCCGCAGCGCTTCGGGCACCGAGTCGGGTAGGGAGAAGCGGCGCGGGTCGCGCACGAGGCACACCACGTCGTGGTCGGCGGCTAGCAGCGGCAGCAGGCGCTGCCCAATGTAACCGGTGGCGCCGGTGAGGAGGATTTTCATGCGGCGAATAAGTTAGCGGCCCGGAGCAGGCTCTTTGTTTGAACGTCTGAGACGGGGCCTTGTTTCGAAATGCGGCAAAGCGGGCTCCGCAATTACTGCATTCTCAGCATCTTTGCACCCATGAAACACATGTTTGCACTGCTCGCCACCGGCCTGCTGCTGGCCTCCGCTGCCCAGGCCCAAACCAAGCTCACGGTGCCGCCGCTTAGCCCGGCCACGCACATCCGCCAGGATTTCTCCACCTCCTTCATCGACCTCACGTATTCGCGCCCCTCGTTGCGGGGGCGGGAGGCCTTCGGCAAGCTGGTGCCCAATGGCACGGTGTGGCGCACTGGGGCCAATACCGTGACCAAGGTGCGCTTCGGCGAAGACGTTAAAATCGTCGGCCAGACTGTGCCAGCCGGCGCCTACGCTTTGCTGGCTATCCCGGACGCCAAGGAGTGGACTTTCATCCTGAACCGCGACACCGCGCAGTGGGGCACCTACGCCTACAAGCCGGACCTCGACGTACTGCGGGTGAAAGCCAAGCCTACCAAGCTGGCCGCCCCCCAGGAAACCATGTCGCTGACCGTAGAAAACATCCGGCCCGCTTCCGCCGACCTGGTGGTAAGTTGGGACCGCACCCAGGTGGCGCTACCCATCACGGCTGACCCCGACCGCATTGTAATGGCCCAAATTCAGGAGGCCATGAAAGGCGAGAAGAAGCCCTACATGACGGCCATCCAGTACTACTACAACGCCGGCAAGGACCTGACGCCCGCCCTGGGCTGGCTCGACGAGTACATCGCCGCCAACCCCACCCGCTACAACGGCTACTACTGGAAGGGCAAATTGCTGCAAAAGCAGGGCAACAACAAAGACGCCATCGTGGCCGCCAACAAGTCTCTGGAATTGTTGAAAGACGACAAGAACGAAGTTGCCCGCAACGAATACATCCGCCTCAATCAGGAGGTGCTGGCCGCGGCTGGTGGGAAGAAGTGAGCATCAGCAGCGCTACAAAAAAGGCTCCGCTCTTTTACGAGCGGAGCCTTTTCTCATTTGCTTTTCCAAGCAAAAGGTATGCAAGCCTGTGGCAGCTTACTTTTTGCTAAGGCGGTAGATGTCCCTCTCGTTACGCTTTTGCGCAATGATTTCTATGGTGTTTCCCTTCGTGTTTAAATCATACTCTCCGCCTAGTATGAGCGTCCAGTCAAATTCTGCTGTCCAAATACAGGCGTTGGTAAATGTTATCTTGTCGTTGCTGGTCACTTTGTAAGTGCCCGAGCATAGGGCCGGGTATTTGGGTATTTGGCTGGTGCCGCTCCATTCGCCTCCCGAAAAAACCAGGCTCACCTGCGATATCTGCCCGCCGGGCTCTCGCTGAAAGGTGCCGGAGTAGGTGCCATCCAGGTTGGGAATGGGAGTTGATTTCTTGCAGCTGGTTGTCAACAGCAAAAAAGGCAATGCGGAGATGAGCAAGTAGCGCATAATAGGGAAGTTGGTTCTCTGGCTTGACCTGCGGGCTGAGCTAATGGTTGCGTGAGCAACTGCACTTTTTCGAAAAGCTCGCGCGTACCGAAACTACTATTACCGCCCCACCACCGGCAGCACGGGCACGCTTTCGTGGCCGGCCGCGTCCACGCTGGCCACGCCGAAAATGAAGTTGTCCTTGCTGATGTCTAGGTTGGCGGTTAGGCCGGTCATGGGGATGCGTTGCTGCCACTGGGGCGCACTGGTTTCGCGCACTAGCACCACGTAGCTGGCGGGCCGGGCGCCGGTGGTGGGCGCCTCCCAGCGCAGCTCGGTGCGGTTGGTGAGGTTGGCGGTGAGGACTTCTACCTTAGATGGGGCAGCGGGAGCCAGGGCCAGGCTGGCCATGGTGGCGAGGTTGATGCCGGCGTTGCGGCGCAGGTAGGCAAAGTCCACGCCTTCAATTACGTCGCCGTAGGCGCGGCCCTTTTCGGTGCGCAGGTCCTGGTGCTGGTGGGTGTAGTCCTCGTTCATCTCCGTGAAGCGCACGGCGGCAAAACCCTGCTGATTGAACGGCGTGTGGTCGCCGCCGCGCAGGAACCGGTCGGGGCGGTACTCCAGCACCACTTCGTGGCCTTTGCCGTACTGCTTGGCCACGCGCTGGGTATAGCGCGCCAGCTGGCGGCTGATGCCGTCGTTCTCGTTGCTTAGCTGCCGGCGCACACGGGCCTGCTCGGGCGTTTCATTGGCCGGCACGCCTTCGCTGAACACGCGCAGCTGCTTGTCGTTGTTAATCACCGGGTCGAAGCCGTGCGAGTTGCCCACAATGTCGTTGTTGAGCATGGCAATCAGGTTCCAGTTTTCCTTCTTGGCGCGGGCCGCGAGGTGGCTAGAGCCGTAGAGGCCCTGCTCTTCGCCCTGCACCGCCACAAACTTCAGGGTGCAGGGAAACTTCTGGCCGGCCAGCACGCGGGCCAACTCCATTACCAGCACCGTGCCCGAGCCGTCGTCGTTGGCGCCGGGCGCGTCGGCGGTGGCGTTCATCACGTCCGAAACGCGGGAGTCGATGTGGCCGCTCACCAGGATGATGCGGGTGTCGGTGGGGTCGGTACCGGGCAGGGTGGCCAGCACGTTGGCCATCAGCACGGGTTTGTTGATGCGGCGGCCATCGGGCTTCACCGTGAAGGTGTCCATCTCCACCGTCATGCGGCCGCCCCCGGCTTTGCTGTACTTTAGAAACTCATCGCGCACGTAGTTGCGGGCCGCGCCAATGCCGCGCTTGGGGTTATCCGTCTCGCTCAGCGTGTGGCGGGTGCCAAAGGAGACCAGCTTGCGGATATCTGCTTCCAGGTTTTTGGCCGAAATCTCCTCAACCAGTTTCTGAATGCGTGGGTCGGCGGGCGGGAGCAGCGGACCGGGTTTGTTTTGGGCAAGGGCGGCAAAAGGCGCCAGGAGCAGGAGTGTGGCAAGTTTCATACAGGAAAGGTAGCGCGCAATGCCAGTTGACACCAAGACACGGGCCGGCAGTGCCAAAATCCTGTGGTGAGCAATAAACAAAAGAACGTCATGCTGAGCTTGTCGAAGCATCTCTACCGCGCAAGTAGTTCATTTACTATGGCGGTAGAGATGCTTCGACAAGCTCAGCATGACGTTCTTATTTGCCCAAGCAGTTTCTTAGAAACGCTGCTGAGGCTTCATTCTTACCCGGCCTTGTAAAACGGCTCTATGGTGCGGAAATACGGATTCACACCTTCTTCTGAATTCATGTCCAGCAGCATTAAATCCACAAACTGGTACGCATCAGTCTGGCCTTGCAGCACCGGTCCCAGCTCTTGCATAAAGCCAGGGTCGGGGTTGTTGCTCACAAAAGCGAGGAGCAGACGCGGCACTTCGGGGTTGTTGGCAAGCTGCATCTGGGCCAGGTAGGCGGCTTCGAGATGGGGCTGGGTGGCAGCCCAAGCGGCAATGGCGTCGGTTACGGCCGTGGGGTTTTCGGCGGGCGGGCTGAGCAGCACCTGGGCATCGCCGCCGGCGGGCGAAAGTGGCCCGGTGAGCTGCCCGGCCAGCAGGGCGGCCAGCTCGTCTTTGGGCAGAATCTTGCCCGCGGGCGAGAACGGGTTCAGCACGCAGTCCTGGCCCTGCACCATGCTGAAAAACGCGTGGCCGGGCAGGCGCACGTAGCTCACGGTGCCGTTGTCGACGCCGCCATCGGTGAGGCGGGGCACCGAGGAGAAGATGGGCAGCTTGCCATCGGACAAAATCTGCAGCTGGATTTCCTGGCCTTCGGCCAGCACCACTTCGCCTTCGTTGATGCCTTCCATGGGCGCCAGAATCATGAGGATTTCCTCCTGCAGCAGGGCCTGGTAGAACGCCGGGCGGGCGTTTTCATCGGTAGCGGCCAACAGCAGCAGCTGCTCCAACACGTTTTCGGGCTCGAAGGGAAACGGCTCTGGCTCCGGCATTTGGTAGGTAGGCACCGGCGCTACCGGCTCGGGCGGCGCCACAAATTTGGAGCCCTGGTAGCGGGGGCCGCCGGCGGGCTTCTCAGCCGGTTTATTCGCGGCTTTGTCAGCGGGCTGCGCCGAAGGGTTGGCCGCCGGAGCGGGAGTGGCCGGCGTGGTGTCGGCGGGTTTATTTTTTAGGAAGTCGAGCAGGCCCATAATGGAATTAAGAATGCAAATGGATTAGTGGCGCAATCTACGGCAGAAAACGGGTTGGAAAGCGGGCAAAAGGGCCCGGTGCGGCTCTTGCGAGGCAAAATATTAGGCCCGTTGCGGTGGTCAAGCTGCCGCGTGCTGGCGCTGGATTAGCGGCAGGCCTGCAGCTGCTCTTCCACTTCCCGGATGGTGCGCGGCTTGGACTTGTTGCCCCAGCTGTTCTCAATGTAGTTCAGCAGATTGGTGAGCTGCGCGGGGCTCATGCCTTTTTCGCCGGGCATCACGTTGTTGTAGGAAATGCCGTTTACCACAATGGGTCCCTTTTGCCCATTGCGCACCAGGCAGGGCAGCTCGGCGCGGTGCAGGGCAAGGTAGTCGGCCCCGGCGAGGGGTGGAATCAGGCGCGCCAGGCCCTGGCCCTCGCCGCCGTGGCAGCTGGAACAGTGCTCCACGTACAGCCGCTCGCCCTGGTTTTTATTAACGGGGAAGCATCCGGGCACCGTAAGGGCCAGTACCGCGCACGCCAACAGAAGTCGAAATGCTATGCGCATTTACTGGCGGGCCACGGCCGGCTGACGGGTTTTGATTTCAGCCAGCAGGATGGGGAGCTCCGTCATCAGCCGGGCTACCTCTTGCTCGTTTAGGCTGTCGTAAAGGCCCCGGATGTGCCCCTGGTCGTCCACGAGCGCGAAGGTGCCATTATGGGCAAATCCGCCGGGGGCCAGCTTGTCGGGCTCAGCCGCCGTGTAGTAGGCGCGGGCCAGCTGGAACACGGAGTCCTTGGCGGTGGGCTCGCCCTTGGCGCCGGTGGTGGCAAAGTACCAGTTCTTGGCCGCGCCCATGCCCAGGCGCTCGGCGTAGTCGCGCAGCACCGGAATGGTGTCGTGGGCGGGGTCGATGGTGTGCGAGAGGAAGGCCAGGTGCGGGTCCTGGCCGTACTTGGCGTACACCTTCAGCAGCTCGCCCTGCATTTTGGGGCAGATGCCGGGGCAGGTGGCGAAGAAGAAGTCGGCGATGTACGCTTTGCCGGCAAAGGTTTGGTTGGTAATGACTTTGCCGGATTGGTCGGTGAGCTTGAACGCGGGCACAGTGGCGAAAATCGTATCGGCGGGGCCACCATCGGCCCGGGGGCGCACGTCGCGCTCCCCCAGGATGGGCAGGCGGGCGGCGGTGTCGGAACCAGGCTCGGTGCAGGACGTGAAGAGCGATGCCGCCAGCAGGGGCAGCAAAAAAAGGCGTTTCAGCATAACTTAGTTGGAAGGAGCGGACTCGGACGGTGACGGCAGCGCGGGCTGCCGATTGATAAACAACGAAGCCGAGTCTATCGTTGCACGAAATTGCCGGCTCACCGTGGCCAGCAGCTGCTGTTGCTGCTGAAAGTAAGCCAGGCGCGCGGCCGGGATGGCTGTGGAATCGGGGGCGCGGTACTGATGCATCCAGCCCATCATGGCGGCATCGGCGGCGGCCAGGCCGCGGAAATACGGGCCCGCCCCGGGTGCCTTGGCCTTGGTAATTAAGCCCTTGAGCCGGTACAGTTCGTCCATTTTGGCCATCAACGAATCGTGGCGCGCCATGACGGCCATTTCGGCAGCGGTGGCCGGCGAGGGCGGGCCTTGTTCGGCAATGGGCTGGTTGGGCGAGGCGCAGGCTGTCAGCAGAAGCCCGGCGGCAGCCACCAGGGCCCGGTGGGTGTGTTGGAAGAATTTCACGGGGCAAAGGTACGGCGCACGGATACGTGCGGCGGCCGGCCGGGCGTATCCGTCGCCCCAAGCCATCTCCGGTAAACGCCTTTCATAAGCCGGTTGCTGCGCTGCCAGGCCGGCACTGGTTTCGGGCCTAGCGTCACCTCCGTAGGAACACTACATTCCCTTCGCCCTCCCACCCGCACATTCCAATCAGGAAGGCAGCAAATCAATCCAGCCGTCTTCGCTCACCACCACGGCCAGCGTAGGGTATTTACTGCTGTTCACATAGCGCAGGGCTGAATTATAGCGCGAGCCACGCGACGAGTCGCCTTTTTCGGTGGCCAGGCCGTCGAGAATGGCGCCAATGGCGTGGCACATGCCGCTGGGCTCAATGAGCACGGCCCCGTCGATGTTGGTAACGAGCCGCAGCACGGAAGGCGTCATAATGCGCGGCACCACTCGGAAGCACTGCCGGGTAAGGCGCTGGGCTTCCTTGGCCGCGCCGGTGCTGATAACCAGAATGGTCCCGGTGGGTTGGGTGGTGGCTTTGTGGGCCAAATCCCATAGATAATCGATGCTGTCAAGGGAGAGGGTGGGGAAAACGATGCGGGCCGTGCGGGCAAAGTTGTCGGCCGCTACCTGGCCTTGCGGCAGGCGCGGGGTGTTGCTCACCACGCGCATCAGTACGTGGCCGGCGTGGCTCATTTCCCAGCTATAGTGGTTGGTGAAGTGCACCGTAACCAGCGGTTCGTACTGGCCGTCGGACTCGGGCACCAGCTGCCCGAGCCCAAAGACATGCGAGGCATCCGAAATCAGGGCCGTGTGCCCTTCGCTCAGCTCCAGCAGCTTGCGAATGGAACGGTGGTCGCGCATGGGCACGGGCGTTTCCAACGTGAGTACCGGCATTACGGCCGGGTGCAGGCGCCGGCTCACCAGCATGGTGCCCACGCCCTCGTCGCCCTCGTGGCGCAAGGCCGCCACGCCGTTGCAGGCATCGTAGAGGCCGTGGGTGCCGGCCGGGGCCACGCGCAGCATGAGGCGGCGGCCCGCCGAGCGCAGCAGCTCGTTGTAGTCGCGGTCGAGCACGGGCTGGTCGTTGTCAACCGTGTCGGCCTCGCGCAGGGCGCGGTTGCAGTCGTGCAAAAACTCTATTACCGCCGCGTGGGGGAGGTTGACGGGGCGGGTAGCTGTTGACTTGGGCAGCGTATAGTACCCGTCGTAGCAATCGGCGGAAAGCTGCAGCACCACCGTCACCAGGTAGCCTTGCAGGCTCACGGGCACGGCGCAAAAGGAACGCCGGTTTTCGTTGCGCGAAGTAGCCAGCGTCTGCAATGTCGATTCGGTGGCCCGGCACACCAGTTCGTACCAATGATGCTTGGCGATGCGGTCGTGGTCGTTGGGGTGCAGGTGGTACACAATTCCCTGCGGGCCGGTATCCGTTTCCAGGGAGGCAGCCATGCTCTTCACGTCCTTGAAATCGAAGGGCGAGTAGCGCATGGTGGCCGGCTCGATGATTACGGCACCGGGTTCGTCCGGCTCTTTCGACGAAGCGAACCCGAGCAGGAAAACTTCGGGTCGCAGGCTGCGGTCCAGTAGATTAAAGATTCCCTCGGCGAAGAGTTGGGCAGAGACGCGAAACAGGCTTTGGTGTTCCCACATTGGCAATTACAGAACGGCCGGGCCCCGTTGCGGACCCGACTTCGCCTCGAACTACGGAAAAAAGCTCGGCATAGTGGTTCATTTAAACAAATTTCCTGTCAAGCTGCTTCATTTGCCGGTTGCATTGCCGTATATTCGGGATAAAGCCAGCCACCCTCATTGCGGCCCACTCACGCACCGCCAACCTCGCAAGCCTATGCTCTTCGTCGACATGCTTTTTGTGGTGGCGGTGGCCATTTCCTTCATCCCCATTCTGACCGGCTACTGCGCGCACAGCCGCGGCCGGTCGTTCTGGCTCTGGTTTGTGCTGGGGTGGGTGCTGCCCTTGGTGTCGTTTTTCCTGCTTTTCGCCCTCATCGCCCGCGATGAGCTAAACCCCGCCCGCCGGCTTTTGAGCGAAGCCAAACAGATTCTGCGCGACGCCGAACAAGCTGCCGCCCGCATCCGGGCCGAGAAGTAGCCGTTCAGCGGTTATCCAACATAAGCAAAAGAACGGTCATGCTTCGGCTGCGCTCAGCATGACTGCCTTAATAAGGGGATGTTCTCACCTTATATTCCTCATTGCCTGCTGCCACGCCAGCACGCCCTTGGCCACCCACGCCCCGGTGCTGAAGCAGCCCTGCAGCAAATAGCCACCCGTGGGCGCTTCCCAGTCCAGCATTTCGCCTGCCACAAAAGTGCCCGGCCGCTGTCGCAGCATCAGGTGGTCGTCCACGGCCGCAAAGGCAATGCCCCCGGCCGTGGAAATGGCCTCGTCCAGGGGGCGCAGACCCGTCACGGCAATTGGCAAGGCCTGCAAAAGGGCGGCCAGAGCTACCGGGTCCAGCGTGGCCGCTTCGGGCTGCACCTCCCGCAGCAGGGTGGGCACCGGCGGCCCCAGGTGCAGGGTTTTGCGCAGGAAGTCGGACAGGGACGCGCCCGGCCGCCGCTGCCGCAGCTTGGTCAACAGAGCCTCGGGCGTCAAGTCGGGTTTCAGGTTTAGGTGCAGGTTGGCGGGGCCGCCGGTGGCCAGCGCGGCCCGGAGTTGGGGCGTTTTAGCGTACACGGGCGTGCCTTCCAGGCCGTACTCGGTTAGCATAATCTCGCCGCGCAGGGCTGGGCCGTCGTTCACGCGCAGGGCCATGTTCTTGAGGGGCGCCCGACCCGCTTTCTCCTTGAAGAAAGCCGACCACGCCACTTCCGCGCCGCAGTTGGCCGGCGCAAACGAGGTAACGGCAACGCCAAGCTGCTCCACCAAGGGCACCCACGCGCCATCTGAGCCTGTTTTGGCCCAACTGGCGCCGCCCAATGCCAGGATGGTCGCGACTGGCTCCAGCACCAGCTCGCGGGCCACTTCCGGGCGGCCGCTCTCGTCGCGCACGCGCAGGCCCGTGGCGCCCACAAACCCCAGCCAGCGGTGGCGGGTCAGGATTTCAACCCCCAACTCGCCCAGCTGGGCCACCCAGGCGCGCAGCAGCTCGGCTGGTTTGTGGGCGGCCACCGGAAAAATGCGGCCGCTGGTGCCCACGAAGGTTTCGATGCCCAAGCCCGTGGCCCAGGCCCGCAGCTCAAGCGGCGAAAAGTGGTGCAGCAAGTTCCGGAACCGGGGCTCTTCGGGGCCGTAGCGGCTGGCAAAGCGGCCCATGTCCTCGGCGTTGCTCAGGTTGAAGCCGCCGTGCCCGGCCACCAGAAACTTGCGTCCCACCGTGGCCTGTGCTTCGTACACCCGTACCCGGCAGCCGGCTTCGGCCAGGCGCTGAGCGGCCAGCAGGCCGGCCGGCCCGCCGCCCACCACCGCTACAAAAGACGCGTTATCACGGGGTGTTTCGGCCACGGCCAGAAGGGGTAAAGGCTGCAAAGTACGGCCCGCGGCTGGCAAGTAAACTAACCAAAGCGCGGCTTTGCCGTTAGTTTTGGCGTATGGGACCCTACACTATACTAATTGGCCTGAGCCTCGCCGTGCTCTTGTCCTACTTGTTTGACCTCACGGCACGCGCCACCAAGGTGCCCTCGGTCCTGCTGCTGCTGCTGGCCGGCATCGCCCTCGGCCAGGCCAGCGCCTATTGGGAAATGCCCATTGTAGTACCCCCAGTTGTGCTGCAGCTGTTTGGCATTGTTGGCCTGATTTTCATTGTGTTGGAAGGCTCTTTGGACCTTCGCCTGACGCCCGAAAAATTCCCGCTCGTGCGGCGTTCGTTTTTGGCAGCGCTGGTCATTATGCTGGTGCAGGTAGGGGCCATCGCGGCGTTGCTGCATGCTTACCTTGACGTCGGCTGGCAGAGCTGCATTGTAAATGCCGTGCCGCTGGCCGTGGTGAGCAGCGCGGTGGCCATTCCCAGCGTGGCCGGGTTGGGGGGTGAGAAGCAGGAGTTTATCATTTACGAAAGCACTTTTTCCGATATCATCGGCATCATGCTGTTCAACTTTGCCCTGCAGGACAACTTCGCGCAGGGGCTGTCAGTGGTCACGTTCGGGCGCGACGTGCTGGCCGTGGTGGTAGTGGCCGTGCTCAGCACCGCGCTGCTGGTTTTCCTGCTGGGCCGGCTGCGCGCCCATGTCAAGTTCTTCCTGCTTTTTGCCTTTCTGGTGCTCATCTACAGCCTGGCCAAAAAGCTGCACCTTTCTTCCCTGGTGCTGGTACTCGTATTTGGCCTGGTGGTGAACAACGCCGATTTGCTGGCGCGCGGCGCGCGCATGCAGCGCTGGTTCCGTCCCGAAAAACTGGCCGCCGAGCTCCAGCAGCTCAAGAGCATCACCGCCGAATCGGCGTTTCTCATCCGCACGTTTTTCTTCCTGATGTTTGGCTTCTCCATCACGCTCTCCAACCTGGTGAGCTTGTCGCTGCTATTCCAAGGGGTGCTGATTGTGGTAATGCTGACCTTTATTCGGTTTCTTTACCTCAAGTACGTGGCCAAGACCGACCTCATCCCCGAACTGTTCATTGCGCCCAAAGGCCTGATTTCGGTCCTGCTCTTCTACAGCATTCCCCAGAATATGCTCATCGGTGAGGTCAGCGAAAACATCCTTTTTGTCGTCATTCTCTTAACCGGCCTGCTGATGATGATAGGGCTGATGCTCGCGCACCGAACGCCGGACATGCTGGAGGTGTAGGGCAGTTATCAATGAACAGTGAGTAGTTATCAGTGAGCAGTTATCAGTTGTTGGTCGAAAAAGGAACTATTCATTGTTCACTGATAACTGCTCACTGAAAATCACGCTTCGCTTTCCAGAATGAGCTGTCGCCGGTAGCGAGCCAGGATGGCTGATTTCAGGATGAAGCCGAGGTAGCGGCCGTCTTCCTCGCACACGGGCAGGGCCCAGGCGTCGTGGCGGTCGAGGAGGGCGAGGGTGTGCTGCAGGTCGTCGTTGGGGCCCACCACGGCGCGGGCGGACTGCATGAGCTCCCGCACCTGGGTGGTGGTGTAGTGGGCGTCATCGAAGAGGGCATCCCGCACAGAATCCAGGCTGACAATGCCCAGGAGCCGGCCGCCGGCTGTCACCACCGGAAACAGATTGCGGGAAGTGTGGCGGAAAATATCCACCAGCTCGCCCAGCGTGGTGTTGGGGCGCACGGCAATAAAATCGGTTTCAAGCAGCTTGCGCGGGTCGAGCTGGGCCAGCAGGCCGCGGTCGCGGTTGGCGTATACGTCCACGCCCCGGGCCGTGAGCTTGCGGGTGTACACGGAGTAAGGCTCGAAGTACTTGGTGATGAGGTAGGAAGAGCTGCTCACCAGCATGAGCGGCACAAACAGGGCGTAGCCGCCCGTGATTTCTGCGATGAGGAAGATGGCCGTGAGTGGCGCGTGTATGACGCCCGCCAGCGTGCCGGCCATGCCCAGCACCACAAAGTGCACCTCCGGAATGTGCACCACCCCGCTCAGGTTGAGCAGCCGGGCAAAGAAAAACCCCGCCAGCGCCCCCGCAAACAGCGACGAGCCAAACATGCCGCCGTTGCCGCCCGCGCCCACCGTGATGCTGGTAGCCACCACCTTCAGCAGCAAGCTGAACAGCACCAGCACCAGCAGCAGCCAGGGGTTATTGTCCTGGTAGACCGAGAAAATGCTGCCGTCGGTCAGGCGGTCGGCCTGGCCCCGCAGGAGCTGCTCCACGGTGTTGTAGCCCTCGCCGTACAGGGTGGGGAAGAAGAAAATCAGGCCGCCCAGCGCCGCGCCGCCCAGCAGCACCTTGCGCCAGTCCAGGCCCGGCCACCGGTTAAAGAAGCGTTCGAACCAATGGTAGGTCCGAATCATGTAAACCGAAAAAAAGGCCGTGAAAAAGCCCAGCAAAATGTAAAACGGCACCGCATCAACGGGCCAGCTCGTGGTAATGAGCACGAAGGGCTGGCCTTCGTACAGAAATTTGGATACCACGGTGGCCGTGGCCGAGGAAATGAGCAGCGGAATAAAATACTGCGCCGGCAGCTCCAGCAAGATGGTTTCGACAGCGAACAGCACGCCCGCAATAGGCGAGTTGAAGATGGCCGCCACGCCCGCGCCCGCGCCGCAGCCGGTGAGCAGGCGCCGCCGCCGCCGGTCCACGTGCAGCACCCGGCCGATGTTGGAGCCCAGGGCGGCCCCAGTCACGGAAATCGGGGCCTCGGTACCAGCCGAGCCGCCGAAGCTAACCGTGAGAAAAGCCGTAATCATCTGCGAATACAACTTGGAGCGCGGCACAACGCTGTTTTCCCGGGCCGTGCTGTAGATGATGGGGCCAATGCCGCGGCCCAGCTGCCCGCCTAGCAAGTACTTGGTGACCAGCACGGTGAGGGTGATGCCGATGATGGGATACAGCGACAGGGCAAACACGCGCTGCGGTTCCGAGATGGCGCCCTGCAGCAGGTTTTGCTGCGCCCGGATGGCTGTTTTCAGCAACACCGCCGCCAGGCCCGCGCCCAAGCCCACCAACACGCTCAGAATGAGCATGTACATCCGCTCGCTGATGTGGCGCGCACGCCACACCAGCAGCGGGCGCAACAGGCGATGGACGGCGTGGAGGGACATGGACTACAACAAAAGGCTAACGCGTATGTGGGGACGCAAAAACGAAGCCGTCGGATGCCGGGTAAAGACACAAGCTCGATGAACCGGTGTCTTTACCCGTTGAACCACTCGGCTGGCATGCGGTGCTGGCCTACAGCTCCATAATGTCCTCGTTCCAGAGCGTGGGCTCGGCGGCAATGAACTCATCCATCATATCCACGCATTCCTGCAGGTCGAGGTCCACCACTTCCACGCCGTGGCTTTCAAGGAAAGCCCGCGACTCGCCGAACGTGCGCGACTCGCCCACCATCACCTTCGGGATTTTGAACTGCACGATGGTGCCGGCACACATGTAGCAGGGCATGAGCGTGGTGTAAATGACGGTGTCGCGGTAAGTGCGCTGGCGGCCGGCGTTGGTGAGGCAGTCCATCTCGCCGTGCTTGATGGCGGAGTCTTCCTGCACGCGCTTGTTGTGGCCCTGGCCCACAATCTTGCCGTCGCGCACAAGCACCGAGCCAATGGGAATGCCACCCTGCGAGCGGCCCAGGCGGGCTTCGTCGATGGCGGCTTGCATGAATTCGTCTTTGGTGTTGTGGTCGGTCATGGGTGGGGTGGTTAATGCCCGTCATCCTGAGCTTGCGAAGGACTTTATAAAGGCAGAACGGCTTTTGGTCGACCGTGATAAGGTCTTCGCGAGCTCAGGATGACAGGAAAATATGAATTACCGGGCGCAGATGCCGCGGTAGGGGCAATACTCGCACTTTTTTAAATCGTCGGTTTTGCGGATGGGCTCCGCTGGGTCCAGGATTCGCAGCACAATTTTACTCATTAATTCCTCGGAAACCCGGACAAAATCTTCCCCGTTGGGGGTAAGAAAGTCTAAGTCCGCTGATAGCAGGCCTTTGTCGAGGTTGCGCATCGATACGATGGCCGTGTTTTCGGTTTCGCGCTTTTCGGTGCTGGCCAGCATGAGGCGGTAGAGCCAGAGCTGGCGCACTTTGTCGGCGCTGGAGGTGGCTTCCCCGAGCAGGCGCTCGGTGGCCTCGGCCGGGGTGAGCTTGCCGCGGTTGGTCAGGTTGAGGTCGTTGGCTTCCACGAGGCCGGTTTTGTAGTCCACCACGCGCAGGCGGCCGTCGGGCAACCGGTCCACGCGGTCGGCTTTGCCGAAGAGGCGCACGGCCAGCCTGCCCGAGCCGGGCACGTCTACAAACACGGTGGCGGCCAGGTCTTTTTCCAGGCTGAAGAGGCGCAGGGGCAGGCCTTCGTTTTGCTCCAGCCCTTCGAGGTAGCGCGAGATGAGGCGCACGGCCACCTGCCCGTACACGTGGTTCAGGCCTTCGTCGGGGCGGGCGTGCTTCTCGGTTTCTTCCTGGCGCAGGGCCTTGCGCACTTCCTCGGGCACCAGCTTGAGCAGCTCCGGAATGTCAGCGGCGGTGATGTGCCGGGCGTCCTGCTCGAAGGGCAGCATCAGGTTTTCCAGCGCCGCGTGCACCATGGTGCCGAAGCTGCCCGCTTCCAGGGTCTCTTCCACGGCCTCGTTTTCCTGAAAGCGGGCCACTTTGGAAAAGTAGAACCGCAGCGAGCAGGCCAGAAAATCGTTGAGGCGCGAGGGCGAGATGTTGCGCTCCAGCACGCCGCGCAGCGCGGCCAGCATCTCCTCGTCCTTTTCCAGAATAAGGTCGCCCTCGTAGGGGTCAACGCCCATCGGGGTTGGCGCGGTAGCCACCGATACCGTCAGGTCCTCCAGCACCATGTGTGGGTTTTGGGGCAGCAAGTCGTTTTGCAGCTGCAGCAGAAAACGGCTGCGCTCGCCGCTCTTCATGCCTTCGGCGCCTGGCAGCACATGCACCAAATCCACGCGCTGGGCGCGCTGCAGCAGCCGCCAGAAATTGTAAGCCGTAATGGCCTCGGCATCGGCGTAGGTGGGCAGCTTGAACTCCGTGAGTACATCGTACGGAAACAGCGACTGCGCTTTTTTGGGCGCCGGTAGCACGCCCTCGTTGCAGCTCAGGATGATGACGTGGTCGAAGTCCAGGGCCCGGGTTTCGAGCAGGCCCATCACCTGCACGTCGGCCAGGGGCTCGCCCGAAAAGGGCAGGCGCGTCCGGCCCATCTGCTCGTAGAGAAAGCGCCGGAACGAGCGCACCGACAGGCGCTGCTCGCGGCAGTCGAACGCCGAATCCAGCTGCTTTATCAGCGTGTAGAACAGGTAGAGGTACTCCGCTTCAATGCCCGACTGCTTGTCGGCGTACACTTGCTTGAGCAGGTCGATGAGGGCGTGGCAGGCCCGAATGATGTCGTCGCAGTTGTCCCAGGTTTTGAACAGCGCCTCGATGAGCGGGTGGTGCGCGCCCAGCTTCAGCAGCTCGGTGGCGGGCAGCAGCACGGCGTTGAGCCGCACGATTTCGCGGCACACCTGGTCGAGCACGCCGTGGTACTGGGGCTGGTCGGGTTGCTTATCGAGCCACTGCTGGTAGCGGCGCAAAAAGGGGTGGCCCAGCAGCTTGGTCACGGCCAGGTGGTGGTAGCGGGGCACGCCGTAGCCCGTCTCAGCGCTGCCTTCCCGGATGCCGGTGAGGTGCACTTCAAACAGCAAATCGACGAGGTTGAACAGCGGCGTGGCCTGGAAGCTCAGGCCCATGGTCACGTTGTAGTCGGGCACTTCGTCGGGCGGCAGGCCATGGAGCACGGGCAGGAGCAGGGTCTCGTCGGGCAGCACCACGGCCACAGTGGCGTCGGGGTACTGGCGGCGGGCTTCGGCCAGCAGCTGGCCGGCCAGCTTGCCCTGCATGCTGGGGTTGGCCACGCCCAGGTAGCGCACGTGGCGGGGCTGGCCGCGCAGCCATTCGGTGCCGCCGCCCATGTGCTCGCGGGGCAGGTTCCAGTTCTTAAAGTAGCGGCGCAGGTGCTGCCCGGCCCGGTTCGGCGAGTCTTCCTCCAGGTAAAACGGGTCGGCGTCGAAGCGCACTTCGGCCCGCCCGGCCCCAATGAGCAAGCGAATGAGCTTCTCCTCGGCCTTAGACAAGTTGCCCAGGCCCACGAACACGTGGCGGGCTACTTCGGCCGCGGCGGGGTCGAGGAGGTACTTTTCGAGCTTCTCCACGGCCAGGCGGTAGGCCAGGCCGGGGTAGGCGAGGGAGGTGGCTTTCATGCGCCGCTGCAGCTCCAGGTACACGCGTTCGAGCTGGTCCCAGAAGCTGAAGGAGTGCGCGGCGGCCTTGCTTTTCTCGGGCAGAGCTTCCAAATTCCAACGCTCCAGCGCCTTGGCTTGGCTCAGGTATTCAAACACCTTGTGGGTGGGCGCCAGGTTCTGGTCAAGGTTGGAAAAGTCGCTGAGCAGCAGGCCCGCCCAGCCCACGAATCGGTCAAATTCCAGGCTGGTGTCGATGTGCTTGAGCAGGTCGAACAGCAGCAATTGCAGCGCAATGGGCTCCTCCACCTGCACGCCGGCCAGCTCCACCATGTAGTCTTCCATGGCGGCCACGCGCGGGGCCCACAGCGGCGCGCCCATCGGCAGGGCCAGAGCCAGCTCGTTTTTGAGGTATACCACGGCGCGGCGCGTGGGCACCACCACCACCAGGTCAGACAGCTCATCGAGCGGGCCGGAGCCGTAGCGCTCCAGTAGCTCGCGGGCCACCCCGGCCAAGAAGGAGACGGGTGCCCCACCGGGCAAAGCAGTGGTAGAAACGGGGTAGGTAGTGGGCTGGGCGGGCATGGCCCCAAAGATACCGGCAGCAGCGCGAAGCACCGTCCCGCCCTACGCCCGCGGGTGTTCCAGCCAGGGTTCGGTTTCGCAGCTTTCCACAAACTCCTGCAGCAGCTCCAGCAGCTCGGGGCGGGTGTGGGGGCGGGGTTCCAGGGGGCCCTGCGTATCGGGGGGCACGGTGCACAGCAGGGTCCGCAAGTCCAGCGCGGTGGCTGCCCGGAAGCCCATGGTCCAAGTGCTAAAGCTGCGGAGGATGGCCGGGCCGTCGGTCAGCACCCGGCAGTTGTAGTGGCGCGGGTCCAGCAGAATGTGGTTGTAGTAGAGGTTGCGCACCACGCTTTTCTGGCCCTCCAGCACCTGCATAAAGCGCCCGTCGGGGGTGTAGAGCAGGATGCCCGTGATGTGGTGGATGAGGTTGTAGGTCCGGGCCTGCGCCAGCAGGTCCTCAAGCTCGGGCGTCTCAAACGGCACCAGCGACTGGCTTTGATAGATGAGTTGATAGAGTACCATGACGGCAGCAAGGAAGTGTATAAAGACCCGCTCAGTGCCTCCGGCGCCTCCCCAACCGGCCCAGCACATCATACAGCAAATTACAAAAAATAATGGCGCACCCAAATGGTCCAGGTTAAGCCCCGGCGGGCCTGCCCGGCCGTCCCGGATTCGGGCTTTGTTCCTTTCTTTGGCCCCTCACCTGTATTCTATAGTTGCCTTATGCGTGCTTCTTTACTGCTTTTTGCAATGGGCCTCGGGCTGCTGGCGGCTCCCGGCCGCGGCCAGGCTCAGGTAGTGCTCCCCGCCGATACCGTCCGTGCCGTGCCGCCGCCGGCCCCGCCGCTCTGGCGCAAATCCGGCAAAGCCAGCCTCGGCCTCAACGAGTCCCTGCTGAGCACCAACTGGCGCGGGGGAGGAGTCAACACCATCGGCTTCAACGCCCTGGCCAATCTCAAAGCTAACCGCAAGCTCGGCGTGCACTCCTTCGACAACGAGTCAGACTTCCTCTTTGCCTTTTCCGAAACCCGCGGCCTGGGCTACCGCAAGGGCCAGGACCGCCTCTACCTCGACACCAAGTACGGCCGCGCCATCAGCACCGACTGGAATATGTTCCTCTCCCTGAACCTGCTCACGCAATTCGCCGGCGGCTACAAGTACGACAAGGATGCCCTGGGCAACGACCGCGCCCGGCAGGTGTCCGGCTTCTTCGCGCCTGCCTTCCTCACTGCCGCCTACGGCTTCGAGTACCACCCCAACCCCACGTTTCGGGTGCGCCTGGCGCCCTTCGCGCCCCGCCTCACGGTGGTGAACCGCGCCGAGCGGTTTGTGGCCGTGCTCGGCGACACGCCCTACGGCGTGAACCCCGGCCACAGCACCCGCTGGGAAGTCCTGGCCGCCCAAATCCTGGCCGAATACGACAAGCCCCTCAGCCCCGCCGTGGCCCTCAAGGCCCGCTACGTCCTATTCGCCAATTACGCCAACCTCAACGGCAAAGAAATTGACCACCGCCTCGACCTCGGCCTCACCGCCAAAGTGGGCAAATACGTCAACGTCGCCCTCAACGGCATCGGCCTCTACGACTTCGACCAGGACGCCGGCCTGCAGTACTCGCAGGGCCTCACCATCGGCATCGCCTACGCTTTCCAGAACTTTATAGATGAGAAGAAATAGGAAGTGACTGGTATCTATTACGCCGACGCAATTACCGTAGCGCGTAAATCCGCTCAATTATCTCCACCACTTTAAGGCCCTCCAGCGCATTGGTCGTGGCAGAGCTGCGCTGCTGCACGGTATCCACCACGTTGTCGATGACCTGCACATGATTGGCGGCGGAGCCCTGAAAGGCGCCGTAATTATTGGCGGGGTTAGTGGGGGCGAGGTCGGGCAAGGTATAGTCTTCCAAGTGGCAATACTCGACTTTGTCCAGGTATTGGCCGGCGATGCGCAGGCTGCCGCGCTCGGCCACCACGGTGAGGCTGCTTTCGAGGTTACGGTCCCACACGGCGGTGCTGTAGCTGAGGGTGCCGCTGCCGCCGCGCACCAAATCAAAGGTCACGAGGCCGCTGTCCTCAAATTCCGTCAATCCTGCGTGGGTGAAGTCGCGGAAGCGGGCCGAGATATTGGTGATGTCGCCGAATACCCAGTACAGCAAATCCACAAAGTGGCTGAACTGGGTGAAGAGCGTGCCGCCGTCCAGGGCTCGAGTCCCTTTCCAGTTGCCGGGCTGGTAGTAGCGGGCGTCGCGGTTCCAGAAGCAATTGAGCTGCACCAGAAACACTTGGCCCAGGCGGCCCTCGTCCACCACCTGCTTGAGCCAGGCAGCGGGCGGCGAGTAGCGGTTTTGCATCACCCCGAAGGCCAGCTTGCCGGTTTCCCGAGCCGTGCGCACAATGGTTTCGGCATCGGCGGTGGTCAGAGCAATGGGCTTTTCAATAACTACGTGCAGGCCGTGGCGCAGGCCCGCCACCGCCTGCGGCGCGTGGAGCCCGTTGGGCGTGGCCACGGTGAGGACGTCGGCAGCGGGGCCGTGCTGCAGGAAATCCTCAAGCGAAAGGAAAAACGGCACACCGGGAAACCTGGCCGCTAAGTCGGCCTGCAGCTCGGGGCGCACGTCAACCAGGGCCACTACTTCGGCTCCGGCGTGCCGCGAAACTAGCGTGGCGTGGCGGCGGCCGATGTGGCCCACGCCGCAAATGGCGAAACGAACAGGGATAGCAGGTAGGCTCACTAGGCAGAATTAATTCCCAAAGAAAGAGCCAACACATTCGATAATGTACGCCTGCTGCTCCGGCGTCAGCCGCGGATGCACTGGCAGCGACAGCACCGATGCGCACAGCCGCTCGGCCACCGGAAATTGGCCCGCCTGGTACCCCAAGTAGGTGTACGCCGGCTGTGCGTGCACCGGCAGCGGATAGTAAATCATGGTGGGCACGCCACAGCGCTGCAGAAAGTGCTGCAAGTCAGCCCGGCGCCCGGGGTCCGCTACCGTGATGGTGTACTGATGAAAAACGTGCGTGCTGCGCGGGTCACGGGCCGGAACGCGCAGGCCCGAAATGCCCGTTAATGCCGCGTCGTAGCGGGCGGCTACGGCCTGGCGGGCGGCGGTGGCGGCGGGCAGGTGCTGCAGCTTCACGCGAAGCAGAGCGGCTTGCAGCGTGTCGAGTCGCGAGTTGAGGCCAATGCGCTGGTGATGGTATTTCTGGCTCTGGCCGTGGTTGGCCAGCTGGTGGAGTAGGGCGGCGCGGGCCGGGTCGCGGGTGAGCAGGGCGCCACCGTCGCCCAGGGCGCCCAGGTTTTTAGAGGGGAAAAACGACGTAGTGCCTACTTCGCCCACGGTGCCGGCAAAGGCGGTTTCGCCGCTGGCGAAACGGTAAGAGGCCCCAATGGCCTGGGCGTTGTCCTCAATCAGCGCCACGCCGTGCTGCGTGGAAATACGGCGCAGGGCCTCCAAATCGGCGCATTGCCCATACAAATGCACGGCGATGATGGCCCCGGTGCGCGGCGTGAGGGCGGCCTCTACGGCGGTGGGGTCCAAGTTGAAGGTATGGGGGACTACATCGGCCAGCACCGGGCGCAGGCCCAGCAGCGCCGCTGCTTCCAAGGTAGCCACGTAGGTGAAAGCCGGCACAATGACCTCCGCGCCGGCGAGCAGCTCCAGGCTCATCAGGGCCAGGGTGAGGGCGTCGGTGCCATTGGCGCACGGCACCACGTGGGCGCCGCCCAGGTAGGCGCCCAACTCTGTGGTAAACTCCCCCACGGCCGGCCCCTGAATAAATGCGGCCCCGGCCATGGTCTCACGGAGGGCATCGGCCAATGCCGGCTGCATGGCGGCGTGCTCCCCAGCTAGGTCGAGCAGGTGAATAGGAGTGGGCGGAGCGGGTAAAATGGACACGGAACAAGCAGCAAATCGGTGTCCAAAGATAAAGGACTGCCCCGCCACAGCCGCCCTGTTGCGCCAGCCGCAGTGGCGCGTCGCCTGCCTGGTGGAAGCCGTGCGCCGGGAGGGGCGACAACTTCCCGGCAAAACATTGCGTTAAAAAGGCACTTGGGAGCGTCAATGCTGCCGAAAACACATCTTTCTCCCCCTTTCTTTCCCCTGCGTTATGTTCAGAAAATACTTCACCCTCCACTCCCTGGCTGCCCTTTTGATGTTGGGCGGCGCCGGTTTTGCCAGCACCAGCTGCTCGCAGGCGGATAAGCAAGAGGTTTCAGCCGAAAGAGACCAGGCGTACAACGACCTGGTCGTTTTCGTGGAGCAAACCGAAGCCAAATCCAGCGCGGCAGCCAATGAAGTGGCCGCCGACTACGACCGGGAAAGCACCCAGCTGAAAGCTGACTTCGACGCCAAATTGGCTGCCGTTGATAAGTACTCCAGCGAATACGACGAAGCCCGCCGCCAGGAAATAGACGGCCTGCGCACCCGCTACTCCACCGCCTACGACCGGCGCCAGGCTAACTGGGACGCCCGGGCCACGGGCGGCACCGCCGGCGCCATGAAAATGGGCCAGTACTACAAGCCCACCCGGCCCGCTGCCCAGCTCACGGCTGCCAATGCCCGCGCCACTTACGAGGCGTTTACCCGCGACATAAAGCGGAACGAGGAGCGCTACGACCTCGACGACTGGCGCAACATTAACGCCGAGTGGCGTGCCCTGGATGAAGCCTACGACAAAGTGAAAGGCGACATTTCTGCCAGAGACCTTGCTGAGATTCAGAAGGAGAAGCTGAAGTACGCCGCTTTCAAATCCTGGGATAAAACCCAGGGCCGCGCTGCCCAGGGAGCCAACGCCGTGAGCGGCGAAGCCCAAGAAATAAAAGCCGAAACCGCCGATGAGCGCAGTAAAGTAGGCCAGGCCGCCAGAAACACCGCCGCCGATGTGAAGCAGGCCGGCAAAAAAGTGGGCGGTGCCGTGAAAGACGTATTCGACGGCAAAGACGACAAGAAAAACTAATTTCCGACCGCAACGGTCCTTCGAAAAGCCGGTTTTCAGCCAAGTGCTGGGAACCGGCATTTTTGTGTGAATAGCAGCCCTACACGCGGCGGCTCTGTGCCACCAGAAGCCAGTAAAGCTTCAATAAGTCGAGGTGGGCAAGGCGTGGGCACGGTGAAAGCAGCCCACGCCGAAGGATGGGTGCCAGCGTCTTGAGCAGGTGCCGCGCGGCCGGCGCCAAGCCGAGGCGATGCAGCTGCCCGGCGGTTTTGAGCAGCCGGGACTCGGTGGCGTCGCCTGGGTGGTGGTGCATCTGCGCCAGGTTGCGCACGGCCTCTTCGCTTTTTTGCAGGAATACCGCGGCCGGTTCCAGGCCCGCGTGCAACACCGGATTGTCGAGGTGCACCACTGCCACCTGCGCCCTGGCCAGGGCAAGGCCCAGGGCGGTATCCTCGTGGCCGTAGCCGTTCAGGGTTTCGTCGAGCGGATAGCGGGTCAGTACATCGGCCCGAATCAGGGCGTTGTTGATGGTGAGCTGTCCGTGTGGGGCCAGCTGCCGCACGGCGGCGGGGCGTGCCTCCCGCTCTCGTCCGTAGAGCCAGCGTAGGTGCAGGGCCGCATCGGCCGGCTGGGTAGGGGCGTAGCTGGTGCCCCCAATGAGGACCGGCGCCTGGGTGCGGGCCGCGGCGTACCGGGCCAGCAGGTGGGCATCGGGCGGCAGGCTGTCATTATCCAGCAGCAGCAGCCATTGGTGTTGCGTGGCCGCCACCAGTTGGTTGCGAATGGCGGCTCGCCCCACATTCTGCGCCAGTTCCCGGTAGCGCACGCCGGCCCACGCGGCCAGCGGCCGGTTTAGCACCCGGAATTCCTCGCGGGAGCCATCGTCCAATAAGATGATTTCGACCGGTCCTGGCCAGTCGCCCCCCTGCGCCAGCAGCGCCTCAACCAAGGGGTTGACGTTCCAATTAAAAACAGGAATCAATACCGACAGCCCAGGCGCCATGCTACGTAACCATTAACAACAAGCCGACAGCGAATCCGGGCCGACAATCGGGCTAAATCCGAGGTGGCCTAGCCGAATCGAGCAGCTCCCCGTCCTTGCAGGTGAGCACCCGGTGCGGGTACTTCTCAATCAATTGGAAGTTGTGCGTGGCCATCAGAATAGCCGTGCCAGCATTATTTATCTCCCCAAACAGCTGCATGATGCTGGCCGATACGTCTGGGTCGAGGTTGCCGGTGGGCTCGTCGGCCAGCAGGAGCACGGGCTCATTGAGCATGGCCCGGGCAATAACTACGCGCTGCTGCTCGCCGCCCGAGAGGCGGTGCGGCATGCGGTTGGCGGCGCCGTTGAGGCCCACTTGGGTGAGCACGTCGCTGATGCGCTGCTGCTTCTTGGCCTTGCCCTTCCAGCCGGTGGCGTTGAGCACGAACATAAGGTTTTCGGCCACCGAGCGGTCCGACAGCAGCTGGAAATCCTGAAACACGATGCCCAGGCGGCGGCGCAGGTACGGCACTTTGCCGGCCGGCAGCTTGGGCAGCACAAACCCGGCCACGGTGCCGCTGCCGCTTTGCAGAGGCAGGTCGGCATACAGCGTTTTGAGCAGCGAGGACTTGCCCGCGCCCGTGCGGCCCACCAGGTAGGCAAAGGCGCTTTTCTCCAGCGTAAAAGTCACGCCCTGCAACACCGCCTGCTGCTCCTGCATTATCGTGGCATCGTGCAGCTCAATAACGTTCTCGGACATAGAAAAACTGGCCAAACGGCAGCGGCGCGAAGCCGCCGCCAGGGAAGTTGAAAATACAAAAAGCGCCGCTGCCCGGCCGGCACGCTACAGCGCTAACGGCCGCAGCTTGCCGAACTCCAAATCCGCAATCACCGCCGCCAGCGCCACTTCCTTGCCCTCCAGGCCGTAGCGGTGCAGGTCCTTCAGCGGCCGGTCGGCCCGGAAGTAGGCAATGAGCACAAAGGCCTCGTCCCGGAGCTGGATGTAGTCCGGAATTTTGGCCTTGCCCTTTACTTTGATGATGTACATGGAGTGAATTAAGAATTTTGAATTAAAAATGGAATTATCGCCGCTACAAGAAATCAACCGAAAGCTTTTGATTTTTAATTCTCAATTTTTAATTAAGCGTTAAGAATTAACGCGCTTGTGGTCGGCCAGGAACGTGGCCAGGCCCTTGTCGGTCAGGGGGTGATTGAGCAGGCCCGTAATCACGTTTAGTGGGCAGGTCACCACGTCGGCGCCAATTTCAGCGCATTGGATGAGGTGCGGCACGTGGCGCACCGAAGCCGCCAGCACTTCGGTGGGGTAGCCGTAGTTGCTGAAAATCTGCACGATTTGCTCCACCAGCTGCAAGCCGTCGTGCCCGATGTCGTCGAGGCGGCCCACAAAGGGCGACACGTAGGTAGCGCCGGCTTTGGCGGCTAGCAGCGCCTGTCCGGCCGTGAAAATCAGCGTGCAGTTGGTTTTGATGCCTTTATCCGAGAAGTACTTGATGGCCTTGATGCCGTCCTTAATCATGGGTACTTTCACCACGATGTTGGGGTGCAGCTCGGCTAGTTCTTCGCCCTCGCGAATCATGCCCTCGTAGTCGGTGGCAATCACCTCGGCCGACACGTCGCCGTCCACCAGCTCGCAGATTTGGCGGTAGTGGGCCATCACGCTGTCCATGCCGCGAATGCCTTCTTTGGCCATCAGCGACGGGTTGGTGGTCACGCCGTCGAGCACGCCCAGCTCTACAGCTTCGCGGATTTCGTTGAGGTTGGCGGTGTCAATGAAGAATTTCATACTTGAGCTATTAGCTGTTAGCTATTAGCTGTTAGCTACTTACCAAAGCAAGCTATCAGAACAGAAGCTAAAAGCCGATTTAAGGCTTCCGCTAACGGCTATTAGCTAACAGCTAATAAAAAAGAATCAGCCCCAAAGCTACTCAACGGGCCGCCAAAATGCGGAACAGAGCAGCGCCGGGGCCGACACGAAAGGGCAAAAAAAAGCAAGCCAAAATCGCACCGCTACAACCACTTACCCTTGCTACCTTCCGGTCCTGGGGGAGTTCAGCGGGAGCTGGTCGTTCTGACTTGCCGATGCAAAGGTAATGCACGGAACACGGATGAGCACGGATTTCCCGGATTTTATAGACGGCGGGTACGCAGCCTCCCACGTTAGTAGCGTGTAAGGGATTGAAGGTTTTGCAAATAGCCCGTATTAGTGGCGCCACCAAACGCAGGTTTGAAGCGTGCAGCCGGGCACAAAATCCGTGAAATCCGCTAAAATCCGTGCTAATCCGTGGTTAGCTTTGCGGCATGGAACGACTCATCATTCTGGATTTCGGCTCGCAATACACCCAATTGATAGCCCGCCGCATTCGCGAGCTGCATGTTTTTTGCGAAATTCACCCCTACACCCACGCCCCGAACCTCGTTTTAACTGAGGATATTCGGGGCGTTGTTCTTTCCGGCTCGCCCTGTTCGGTGCGCGATGAGAACGCGCCCAATCCCGACCTGAGCCACCTGCTCGGCCAGGTGCCGGTGCTGGGCGTGTGCTACGGCGCGCAGCTGCTGGCCCAGCAGGGCGGCGGCGAGGTCACGCCGGCCACCATCCGCGAGTACGGCCGGGCCCGCCTGGCTGAGCTCAACGAGGCGTCGCCGCTGCTGCGCGGCATGCACGCCGATTCGCAGGTGTGGATGTCGCACGGCGACACCATCCAGACGCTGCCCGCCGGCTACGACATCATTGCCAGCACGCCCGAGGTGGCGGTGGCTGCTTTCAAAATTGAAGGCCAAAACACCTACGGCATTCAGTTTCACCCCGAGGTGACGCACTCCACCGAAGGCAAGCAGCTGCTGGCCAACTTTGTGGTGAATATTTGCGAATGCGCCCAAACCTGGACGCCCGACCACTTTGTGGATTCAGCGGTGCTGGCCCTGCAAAACACCATTGGCCCCGACGACCAGGTAATTCTCGGCCTCTCCGGCGGCGTGGACAGCAGCGTGGCGGCCCTGCTGCTGCACCGCGCCATTGGCCCGCGCCTGCACGGCATCTTTGTAGATAATGGCCTGCTGCGCAAAGACGAATTTGAGACGGTGCTCCAGGCCTACGAAGGCCTGGGGCTGAACGTGACCGGCGTGCGCGCCGCGCCCGAGTTCTACGCCGCCTTGTCTGGCCTATCCGACCCCGAAGCCAAGCGCAAGGCCATTGGCCGCACTTTCATTGAGGTATTCGACCGCGAAGCGCAGAAGGTGGAAGGCGCCCGCTGGCTGGCCCAGGGCACTATTTACCCCGACGTTATCGAGTCGGTGTCGGTGCACGGTTCGTCGGTCACCATCAAGAGCCACCACAACGTGGGCGGCCTGCCGGAGAAAATGAACCTGAAAATTGTAGAGCCGCTGCGGATGCTCTTCAAAGACGAGGTGCGCGAAGTGGGCGCTGCGCTGGCGCTGCCCGCCGACATTCTCAACCGCCACCCGTTCCCTGGTCCCGGCCTGGGCATCCGCATCCTCGGCGACATCACCCCCGAGAAAGTGGACCTGCTGCAGCGCGCCGATGCCGTGTTTATCAACTTGCTAAAAGAGCACGGCCTCTACTCGCAGGTGTGGCAAGCCGGTGCCATGCTCCTGCCCGTGCAAAGCGTGGGCGTAATGGGCGACGAGCGCACCTACGAGCGGGTAGTGGCCCTGCGCGCCGTAACCAGCGTAGATGGCATGACCGCCGACTGGGCGCACCTACCCTACGATTTTCTAGCCGAGGTGAGCAACAAAATCATCAACCAAGTGCGCGGCATCAACCGCGTGGTGTACGATATTTCGAGCAAGCCCCCAGCCACGATTGAGTGGGAGTAAGGCGCCTTTTGATTTTTTTTAGAACGTCATGCTGAGCGTAGTCGAAGCATCTCGCGTGTGGTAGTAACTCAATCGTTATGATTAGTGATGGCACGCGAGATGCTTCGGCTGCGCTCAGCATGACATTTTACGTGTAAGCTCTTATCTAATTCGTGTACTATATGCGTTGGCACTGCCTCCAACACCTGCCTAATGAAGGACCTGGCCACGCCGCCGACTGGCTGGCGGCGCACGGCCATGTGCTCACGTTTACGAGTTTTTTCGAGCTAAATCCAGTATTTCCGGACCTCAACGAGTTTGATGGGCTGCTGATTTTGGGCGGGGCCATGAGCGTGCACGACGAGGCTACTTTTCCGTGGCTGGTAAATGAAAAAGCCTTCGTTCGGGAAGTGTTGCGGGCTGGAAAGGTGACGCTGGCCATTTGCCTGGGTGCGCAGCTGGTGGCGGAGGCTCTCGGGGCGGAAGTTCGGCCCAACCACGAGCCGGAAATAGGCTTTTGGACGGTGCGTTTTTCGGCCAAGGCTCTGGAGCACCCGTTGCTGCGCGGCTGGCCCGAAAAGGCGGCCGTGCTGCATTGGCATCTGGATACATTCACGGTGCCGCCGGGCGCCATTCGGGTGGGCATGTCGGCGGGGTGCGCCACCCAAGGGTTTGTGTGGGGCGATGGCATCATCGGTCTGCAGTTTCACCCCGAAATGACGGTGTCCATGGTGGAGCAGCTCATGGCGTTTGAAGGCCACGAAACGGCCGAGGAGCAAGAATTTGTGCAGACCGCCGAGCAGATTCGGGCCAAGCTCAAATCAGTGTGGAAGGGGAGGAAGCTGCTGGAAGCGCTGCTGGAGAATCTGGTGGCGCTGCACGAAAATGAAAGTAACGACGATACATTTGGTGACATTCCTAGGGATTGATTCACCTTTCCCGACAGCTTTTAACTCTGATGATGAAGAAAGTATGGATTGGTGCCTGTTGCCTATGGATCAATTTTGGGGCGGTTGCCCAAAATGCTGGCAAGCTGCCCTACGACCCCGCCACCCGCTACTCGGTACCGCAGCTGCAAGCTGACTTTGCGTTTTTGCGCCGGGCCCTGGAGGAAGCGCATCCGGGCCTGTACTGGTACACTCCCAAAGACTCGCTGGACCTTTATTTTGAACGCACCGCGGCGGCCCTCTCGCATCAGATGGGCGAGGAGGAGTACTGGGGCTTGCTGCAGACGGTGGTGGCGCGGGTGCATTGCGGACACACGCGGCTCCAACATTCGCCTGCCTACCGGGCGTGGTCTCGCCAGCAACCGCACTACATCTTTCCTTTTACAGTCGCAATTCGCCAAAACCGCTTGTTTGTAGCGGCCAACCAAAGCACTGACCCCACCCTGCGCCCCGGCACCGAGCTGCTGGCCATTGAAGGGCACCCGGCCCGCGAAGTGCTGGCCGGCATGCGCGTCCGCTTATCGGGCGACGGCTACGGCTTCGGATTTCAGGACCAGCAGCTTGAAGCGGGGTTTTTCGATAATACCTATTGGTCGTTGTACGAAGCCAAGCCCACCTACGAGCTGCTGGTCCAAGACAGTACGGGCCAGCAGCGGCGGCTCAGCCCCCAGCTCCAACGGCCTGCTTCAGCTGCTGCCACACCATCGGCAAAGATGCCCCTTTCTCCCGCGCAACAGCGGGACCGGCAACTGGCGCGCCGGCGCTCACTGAGCTACCCCGCTGGCCTTCCTGCTACCGCTATTCTGCGCATCAGCAGCTTTGATTACGATGAGCTGGAAGACTACAAAAACTACCATGCGTCGGTGTTCGCGGAAATGGCGCAGCGGAAGGTCCGGCGGCTGGTTATTGACTTGCGCGGCAATACGGGCGGCAACAACGCCATTGCCATTGACTTGTTGAAGTACTTGCTCAAAAGAGACTTTGCACTGACCAAAAGCGCCCTCACTCCCGTTTTTGCCCCGTCTTTTATGCCGCTCGGCCAGGACAGCGACTCGGCCTTTGACACCACGAATGTGAAGCGCCTGCCGAACGGCCTATTTGGTTTCGCTGCCGCCACCGTGGGTAAGCAAACGCCCTACCGGCAGGACTATTTTCGCGGGAAAGTGGCGGTTGTGGTGGACGGCGGTACCTTTTCCGCGGCTTCCAACTTTGCTGCCAGCTTGCGTGCCCAGCGCCACATAACCGTGCTGGGCCAGGAGAGTGGGGGAGCAGAGGCGGGCGCAAACGGCGGCATTATTTCGGCCATCGCCCTGCCCCAAACCCAGCTGGTGCTGCAGCTGCCGCACTTCCGGCTGTTGAGCGCGTGCGCCCGTCCCCAACTAGGACGCGGCGTGCGCCCGGACATCGAAATTATTCCCACGCCTCGCCAGTTGGCCTCGCGCACTGACGCAGTGCTGCTGCAACCCCCGCGCATTTTGCGCGGGCGGCGGTGAGGTGGCCCAGCCGCGCCCTTACACTGCGCTAAAACCCTTTCGGTAGCTCAATTCCTTTAATGGTCTTGTATAAACTCAGCGCGTTCTGGTCCGTCATGCCAGCCACGAAATCAGTGAGCAGCAGGATTTTCTCATAGGCCGAAACGCCAGCCTGATGACCCTCGGCGCGGAATTGCTCGGGGAGCAGCAACAGCAGCTTGCGGCTGCGGTGGCCCTGGCTGGCGTCGAAAATGGCGGTGAGGAAGACATCTAGCAAGCCGCCTAGTACTTCGAAGCCCGCGGCTTCAATTTCCAGGACCGGGCGGCTGCGGTAGAGCTTTTCGATGCTGAGGCGCTGCACTTCCTGCAAATCAGCCCAGCAGGACAGCTCTTTGATGAGGGGCTGGTCGTATTCGCCGCGTAGGATGGCGGGGGCGTGCTGGGCAAACAGGCCCGCTGCTTCGGCCACCAGCTTGCCGATGAGGCGGGCGCGGATGTAGCCCAGTTCCTCGCGCCAGTCGTGCCACTGCACGCTGCCCACGCGGCCGGCCGGGTCGTTGAGCATCTTTTTGAGCAGGCCCAGGCCGGTTTGCGGCTCAATGAGGCCCAGCTTCAAGCCGTCTTCAAAGTCGATGATGCGGTAGCACAGGTCGTCGGCTGCTTCAACCAAAAATGCCAGCGGGTGGCGGTGGGTGAAGCCCAGTGCCACGTCGCCTTTCGGCAGCAAGCCCAGCTCTGCCGCCACGTGCTGGAAGCGCAGGCTTTCGGTTTGAAAGTGGCCGTACTTCTTCTCCGAAGCGCCGCCGGTGCGGGCCTCGGCGGGCACGATGCTGGGCTTTGGATACTTGGTGAACGCCCCGAGCGTGGCGTAGGTGAGGCCCAGGCCGGCCGTGCCGGTGCTGTGGGCGGCGTAGGTGTGCGTGAGAATGCGAAATCCCGCTGCGTTGCCTTCAAAGTGCTGCAAATCGGCAACCTGAGCCGCGGTGAGCGGCGCCAGAAACGGGGCCGCGGCCGCGCTCTCGAAGTAGCTGCTGATGGCATCTTCGCCGGAGTGGCCAAAGGGCGGGTTGCCAATGTCGTGCGCCAGGCAGGCGGCGGCCACAATGTCGCCGCAGTCTTGGTCGAGGTTGGGCAGCAGCTGGGCCAGAGCGGCATCATCTTCCAGCAGGTGGCGGGCGGCCAGCCGGCCCAGGGAGCGGCCCACCACCGCGGTTTCGAGGGAGTGGGTGAGGCGGGTGTGCACGAAGTCGGTTTCGGGCAGCGGCATCACCTGGGTTTTGCGCTGCAGGCGCCGGAAAGCGGAGCTGAACACCACCCGGTCGTAGTCCTGCACGAAGGCCCCGCGCACGGGCGCCGCGCTGGCCGGCGGCAGCTGCTGGTCGGGGAAACGGCGCTGCGAAAGCAGCTGGGGCCAGTGCATGGAAGGCATGAAGTCGGGGAGGATTATTGCGCCAGTTTCTCGTCAGCCAAGCGGAACGGATTGGCTTGATTGAGATTAAGCACGAAGCGGATGCGGTCGGTGAAGTCCTTGCGGCTGCTGGGCAGGCCGTTTTTGTATTGCGAGCCGGCCACGGGCAGGTACACTTCCAGCACGTTGCGGACGATGGGCAGCGCCAGGCCCGCGTCGTAGAACAGGCCTTGGGCCGGGAGGTTGGGGTGCAGTTGACGCTGTTCGGCAATCACGCCAAAATCGGCAAACACCCCCAGTTTGGTAATCGGCAAATCAGCGTACAGGTTGAGCGTGCTGAGCCACTCCCTGCTAACAACGGGGACATAGGCTTTGAAAGCGCCGTCGCGGTTATCGGTCTGGTGCAGCTGCGCGGTGACACTGTTTGAAATCTGCTGGCGGTCGAGGAACGCGGTTTGGCGGCGGTAGTCGGGGCTGCCGCTCAGGCCCAGCACAAAGGCCGGGTTGCTGGACTGGGTGAGAAAGCGCCCGCCAAAAAGGCGAACCGACGCCCGTTTCTTAGGGGAATAAAACCGCTCGTAGGTGGCGTGGGCCCGGAGCAGCAGCGCCGACCCGGTGCGCGCGAGCTCGGTGGGCTTGTTGTCGAATTGGTTGAGCTCGACGTGGGCTGTCCAGCTGTGCAGGGCGTTGCCGCCGCGCACGGCGTACTCGCCCGAAATGGCGTTGGTCACGCCCCGGTCCTGGTCATCGACGGACGTGGTGGACAGTTTGAACCGGTGCTGGGGCTGGTCGTAGGCCGAATGCGGCAGCACCACCGTGATGCTGGGCTCCAGCTTAAGGTAGCGCTCAAAGCGCTGCAGCGTGACGCCGGTGGTTACCTGCCGGCTGCCTTTGGCAGGCAGCACGTTGAGGTTGAGCGAGGCGATGCCGTTGAGCTCGTTGCGGCTGAAGCTGTACATGGGCATGGCCAGGTACTGCACCCGCTTGGTGGTAAGCAAGCCGTTGTAGAACGCCGCCCCGAGCATGAGCTTGTCGGAGGTGTTGGCCCCCAGCACGGGCACCCAGTTGATAACTGACCGGTCCCAACGCTCCACGCTCAGCAGGGGCTTCAGGCGCAGGGGTTCCCAGCGGCGGAAGCTGCCGTCGGCCAGTTTCAGGCGGTCGTCGCGGCGGTTGAGCTGGGGCGTGAGGTATTCGGCATCTACCACCACGGCGGCCACGTTTTCGCGGCGAAAATCAAGCTGGGTCTGGTCCTCGTCTTCGGGGTCGCCGAAGGGCTTGGTCCAGAGCGTCTGCAGGACTTTGCCCTGCGCATCCACCGTGGACACGGGCACCGACCAGAGCACCGGCGAGTCGGTGCGGACCAGCACTTTTACCACGTCGCCGATTATTTGGGTGGCAAAAATGTCGGCGTCGTACTCGCGGGTGTTGGTGAGCATCTCCCGGAAAAACCAGTCGAGCTTTTGCCCGGTGATTTCTTCAAATACCGCCTCCATGTCCTCGGGGTAGGGGTGCTTGAACTGCCACTTGGTGTAGTAGGCACGCATTGCATCGTCAAACGTAGCCTGGCCCAAGTAGCCGGCCAGGTATTTCATCAGCGCCGCCGTTTTGAAGTACACAATCACGCCGTAGTTCACCTGGCCGTAGGCGGCCGAGCCGGGGCCCTGCACCGGCTGGTCGAGCCCGCGGCTGGCCATCACCTGGTAGGGCAGGAGGTTGAGGGCGCTGCCGGGTAGGTTTTCAATGCCCAGGGACGAAACGGCCTTCGGGCTTTTATAAAGGTCGCCCAGAATGCCCGCCTGCGGGTTTTCGCGGCCTTCCACCCGCAATTGCTCGTAGCTGTTCACGCCCTCGTCCAGCCAGGGAAAGTCGCGCTCGTTGCTGCCCAGAATGCCGTAAAACCAGTTGTGGCCCACCTCGTGGATAATGGCGCTGGGCTGCGTCACGGTCACCATGGGGTACTCCATGCCGGAGCCCGCGCTCAGGGCGCCATCCACGGCGGTGGCTGCGGAGTAGGGGTATTCGCCCACCCAGCGGGAGTAGTAGGTAAGGGCGTCATTCACGTCCTGCAGGCCCTTTATCCACTGCTCGGGCTGGTTGTTGGTGAAGAGCACCCAGGAAGTGACGGTGCGGCCCGAAGCCAGCGTCACGGTGTCCTTCAGCACGTTGAAGCGCTTGTCGGCGAACCAGGCGAAGTCGTGCACCCGGCCCTGCTTGTAGCGCAGGGTTTTGGTGGCGGCGTCGGAAGGCGGGAAGGCCCGGTCGGTGCCAAAGTCCTTGGCGGTTTTCTTGAGGGCCGTGGCGGCGGCCAGGGCGTCCATCCGGGCGCGCTCGTCGGGGTTTTGCAGCTCGCCGGTGGCGCCCACCGTGTAGTTGGCGGGCAGGGTGATGGTGACGTCGAACGAGCCAAATTCCGAATAAAACTCGCCCTGGTCCAGGTAGGGCATCGGGTGCCAGCCGCGCCGGTCGTACACCGCCGGCTTGGGGAACCACTGCGTTATCTGGTAGCTCTGCTCCACGTGCCCGAACCGCGAAAACGACGCCGGAATCTTCACCCGAAACGGCGTGCTGATGCGCACGCTGGCCCCGGCCGCCAGCCGCTGCGGCAGCAGCAGCTTGGCCATGTCGGGGTTGTTGGGGTCAACTTCCAGCTTGGCCGCCTGCCCGTTCACCTTGAAGTCGAGCCCGTCGATGTAGCCGCGGTCGGCGGCTTTGGCGAACTGGAATTTGCGTTCGCCGTTGCGCAGCTGCTGCTTGGCAAACGCCGTGCTGTTGTCGCGGTAGGCATTGGGCCAGAGGTGAAACCAGATGAAGGAGAGCGTGGCGGGCGAGTTGTTGGTGTACGTCAGCTCCTCGCGGCCCGTGAGCTGGTGGGTTTTGTCATCGAGGGTCACGTCGATGGAATAATTTACTTCCTGCTGGAAGTACGGCGCCGCTGACGGGCGGGCGGGTTTGGCGGGTTGCGCCAGGCTCAGGCCGGGCAGCAACGCCACCAGGCCGCAGAGTATGCGTTTTTTCATGCTAAAATTGGCGGGCCAGGAGTAGAACCGGGCCCTTGGGGCGAAGCTACGGCGCGTCCCCGAACTGTGGCCGCTTGGAGGTCCCGCCCAGGGTATAAAACCCGGCATCTGTACTATTTTTGAACAGTCAACGAACACCCACATTCAACCGGCTTACGGCTGTGGCCCACTGGTTGCCAGTTCAGCGCCAACAATGGAAACAAGACCAAAGCTGTCGATTACGCAAACACCTGGCGATAGAAAACGCGAACTGCTGGCGTGGGTCGTGCTTGCGCTACTTTGGGCCCTGGCTGGCTGGAGCTACTTCCAATTGCCCGACACCATTCCGGTGCATTACGGACTCGAGGGCCAGCCGGACCGGTACGGGGAAAAGGGAAGCGTGCTAGGACGTGTGAACAATTAAAGCCACATCAGGATGGCTCCTAGCGTGACCATTGCCAGAAAGGTACTGGCGTTCTTCTCGTAACGCGAGGCGAGGGCC
>NZ_MDZB01000023.1 GCF_001816145.1 Hymenobacter lapidarius
TTTGAGGTGGTCTAGTTAAGCTGGACAGAACTGGGTGGTATCTTTCCTTCGTCATGAAAGACATCCCCAAACCCGACAAACGCCGCAAGTACGACGCGGCCTTCCGCGCCGAAGCCCTGCGCCTGGCCGAGCAAAGCCGCTCGGCCCAAGCGGCTGCCCGCGCCTTGAACATCGACCCGAAACGCATCTACCAGTGGCAAAAAGCCGCCCAAACGCCGGTAGCGGCGGCGTTGGGCGCAGCCCTAGACCCGGAAACGGCCGCCGAACTGCGCCAGCTGCGGGCCCTGGCCCGGCGGCAGGCGCAGGAACTGGACATTTTAAAAAAAGCCATTGCCATTTTTTCACAGACACCGCCCCAATGAGCCGCTACCGCTTCATTGCCGCCGAGCGCGGCCACTACCCGGTGCGGCGGCTCTGCCAGGTACTAGGCGTACCGCCCAGCGGCTATTACGCCTGGCAGGCCGACGAGCAGCGGGCGGTGGGGCGCCCGAAGACCCCCGCCTGGGAAACGGCGCTGGTCCAGGTCTTTGGCGTGCACCAACGCCGCTACGGCACCCGCCGGCTGCGGGTGGCCCTGCGGGAAAAAGGGCACCGGGTGGGCCGCCAGCGCCTGCGCACGGCCATGCGCCGCCGGGGCCTGCACGCTTTGCAACCCAAGGCCTACACCCCGCGCACGACCGACTCGACCCACGGCTTGCGCTGCGCCCCCAACCGGCTGCTGGACCAGCCCAAACCCACGCAAGCCAACCGGGTGTGGGTCTCGGACATCACGTATTTACCGCTCGCTAACGGCCACTGGGCCTATTTATGCGCCTTCCAGGACATGGCCAGCAAGCACGTTGTGGGCTGGCACGGGGCCGCCACCATGCCCGAAGAGCTGGTCACCACGGCCTTGCAGCGGGGCTTTCTCTCCCAACCGCCCACGCCCGGGCTCCTCGTGCACTCCGACCGCGGCGGGCAGTACTGCGGCAACGCCTATCGGCAGCTGCTCCACGACCACCAGGCCGTCCGCTCGCAGAGCCGCCGCGGGGATTGCTACGACAACGCCCAGGCCGAGAGCCTCTGGTCCCGGCTCAAAACGGAGGTGCTCGAACTCCGCGAGTGGCCCGTTTTTGCCGACTTGGCCGATGCCCAGCAAAGCGTCGCCGCGTATTTTGACTACTACAATCACAACCGGCTGCACTCCAGTATCGGCTATCAGATGCCCTATCACGCTCACCAACAACTTCTTCAAACTACTGCCCTAAACTGTCCAGCCTAATTGGACCACCTCAGTTT
>NZ_MDZB01000024.1 GCF_001816145.1 Hymenobacter lapidarius
TAGTGCTTAGTCAGGCAAGTTAGTTGCCCTAATCTTCTGGTAGTGGCGGTCGAGTTTGACGCGTGCTTTTTCCAGGGTGAACTGCCATTTTACCGTAGCCCGGACCGCGTTACGCTCGGCCACGCAAGCGGCGACGTGGGCCGTGAGCTCGTCGAGGGTGGGGATGCGCTGGTGCAGGCACCGGCGGGCGATGGCCGAGAGTTCGAGTTCGACCATGTTGAGCCAGGAAGCATTTTTGGGCGTGTAATGCAGCTCGAAGCGGGCGGCCAGGGCGCGGGCCTGCGCCGCGGGCAAGTGTTGGTAGAAAACCGCGTCGGTGTGGGTGTTGAGGTTGTCCTGCACCAACACGATTTTCTCGGCCTGGGGGTAGTGAGCGGCCAGGCGCTGCAGAAAGCGGCAGTAGTCGGCGCCGGTGCGGCGGGCGGAAACCTCGACCAGGCGCTGGCCCGTGCCCGGCTCAAAAGCGGCCAGCAGGCAGGCCGTGCCCTGGCGCACGTAGGTGCTGCTCGCGCGCCGGGGCCGCCCGGCTTTGGCCGGTTGTTCGCCCGGCTTTGGCCGGTTGTTCGCCCGCGGCGGGCTGGGCGGGCACCGGCGGCAGCGGCTCGACGGGCTGGCCGTGGAGCACGCAGGGGCGCTCATCGAAGCAGACGACGGGAAAAAGGGGGTCGTGTGGCCGCTCGTACACCGCCAGCACATCTTCCATCCGGGCCACGAAAGCCGCGTTCACTGCCCCCAGGCACCCGTGCTGCTGGCGGTGCGGCTGCAACTCGTTTTTTTGAGCACCTGGCTCACCGTTTCATGGGAAATAGTCTCCACTAACGCCAGTTCCACGGCTTTGTCGGCCAGCAGGCGCAGGGTCCAGCGGCTGTGGCCCACCGGGGCCGGGGTGCACGCCAGCGCCGTGCGCGCCGCGCGTTGCGGACCATCAAAGCGGCGCGGCCCGCCGCTACGCGGGGCCTCGGCCAAGGCGGCTTGCCAGCCGGCTTCTGCGTAGCGGCGGCGCACCTTACTGACGGCTTGGCGGCTGAGGCCCACGGCCTGACCGGCTGCCTGCTGGCCGATGCCGGTGGCCAGGGCCAGCAGGGCCTGCGCGCGGCGCACGGCCCGCACCGGTCGACGACCGGTGCGCGTGAACTTTTCGAGGACGGCTTGGTCAGCCGACGGCAGGGCAAAGGGAGTAATGGGACGAGGCATAGGTCCCCAACTTCAACCCCCTTTATTTTGTTGCCTAATTCACTTGACTAAGCACTAG
>NZ_MDZB01000025.1 GCF_001816145.1 Hymenobacter lapidarius
CACTCTACCCTACTATTTTAGGGAATTGATAATAAGTAAGTTGTCGAATAAACCAGTCTAGCAGGGCCGTAATTTTACGGGCTATTGGCTCTTGCGGCCGGGCGTGGGGCCGCGTGAGCTGGCGCAACAGGTTCAGCCCGTAGCGGCTCAGGCTCGTGGCCCGGTAGCCGTGGTTTTTGCGCGGGATGGGCTTGCTTTTTTCGTGGGCCATCGTGCCCACGCTCAGACACAGCGCGTAGGCCAGGCTGACCAGGGCCACGAGCTTGCGCAGCTTCTGGCGACAGCGTAAGTGGGTGGCTTCCAGGTTGAAACCGCGGCCTTTCAGATTCTGAAAGCATTGCTCAATTGTCCAGCGGCTGGCGTAGAGGGAGGCCAGATTACGCAGGCCGGGCGCGGCGAAGAGAAACAGAAACTCGTGGTCGGCCAGCGCCTTGACCCAGGCCTGCCCCCACACCCCAGCCACCTGGCAGTGCAGAAAGTGGCGCTGCTGCCCCACAGCCAGGCCCAGGGCCGTGACGGCCTGCCGCCGGCCACTGGCGAAGGTCAGCTGGTGGTGCTTGGGCAGGCGCATGAGAAAGGGTAACTTATGCTCCCGTAGCCACTTGAGCCAGACGTGGCCCACAAATTCGCGGTCGCCCACCACCAGCCCGATGCGGTCTTTGCCCAGCACCTGCACGCAGGCGTTAAGCACGGCGATGCGGGCAGCGGCGCTGGAGTTGCCGCTGCGATTGTCGAGCAGTTCCCAGTAGAGCGGTACCTGAAAATCGCCCCGGCCCACGGTCACGAGCAGGATATTAACCTGACAGCGGCCGAAATCCCATTCGGTGCGGTCCAGACACAGGCGCAACTTGCCGGTGGCCGGCAGCAAACGCAGCAGCACCTGCGCCAGCACGAGGTAATTCAGGTCCGCTTCCCGAAAGAAGTCTTGAATACGGGTTTCATTCGAGGCTACTTTCACCCCGTCATTCAGGTGCTGGGCCACCTCGCAGAATTGCACGTTGCGGCTTTTGAGCAGGGCGATAATAAACTGGCTGACAAACTTTTGCCGGGACAAATGGGGCACCAGCTGGACCCGGCGCAAAAGCGTTGTAATTTTGGCGATGAGGCTTAGCTTCACGGGGCAGAACGGGCAATGGTGTGTAGGAACCCCAAAGGTCGGACTGCCCCGTTTTTATGCCCTAAAGTTTAGTAGGGTAGAGTG
>NZ_MDZB01000026.1 GCF_001816145.1 Hymenobacter lapidarius
TATACTCGTCACGAAGTAGGATGCGAATCGAGAATATGAAATTTGAGGGTTAGGCGGGACGCGAGTTCTTGGCCAAACTCGGGGAGCCGGTCGAAGAAGTCGAGAACGGCCGTTTTGAATTGGCCCTTGGTGCGGTAGAAAGAAGTGTTGATAATTTTCTGGCGCAGGAACTTCCACAGGCGCTCAACCAGGTTCAGATTGGGCGAATACGGGGGCAGAAAGACCTGCACGAGGCGTTTGTCGACCAGCCAGGCCTTGAGCGCCTTGTTTTTGTAGTAGCGGGCGTTGTCGCAGATGACGTAGACGGGGCCATCGGGGTGGGCCACGAGCAGTTTTTCGTACAGCCGCTGGGTGCTTTGGGCATTGACGCAGTCGGTTTCGTCGAGGTGGACCTGGGTGGGGCAGTGGGCGTTGAGGGCGGCGTTGAGGTTGACCCGCTCGCGGCCGCTGACCGTGGGCAGGGGCCGTTCTTTGCCCGTTTCGGTCCAGACGTGGGTGGCGCGCGTGTTGTGGGTGGGGTGGGCCGCGTCGGCGTAGTACACCACGGCTTCTCCGGCCTCGGCCGCCGCCAGCAGCGGGGCCAGGGTGTCGGCCACGAAGGCCGTTTGCCCGGCCGCATCGGCTTGGCAGGGCACGGCCGTGGTCAATTTGCAGGAAAACCCCAGCCGGTGCAGCAGGTCCGTCAGGCCCGACACCGAATAGCGCACCCGGTAGGTGGCGGCCAGCCAGTCGGCGATGGCCCGGCAGTCGGCGTACAGCGTCTGGTTCAATTCCCGGCACAGGCCGGCGAGTTGGGCGCTGGTGAGCAGGCCCCAATAACCGGGCTGCTCGGCCGCCAAGTAACCCGCCAGGCCCTTCTCCCGGTAGGTCTGGGCGTAGCGGTATACCGTCGCTTCGTCCAGGCCCAGGTCTTCGGCAATCGCGGCCACGGCCCGCCCCCGGTCCAGCAGCAGCAGTACCGTCACGGGCACGTACCCCGCCTTTCCCCGGCAGGCGCGTTGCGCTTGCCGCAGCAACTGCCGCTCCGCATCGGAAAGCCGTACTTCCATGGCACAATTTTAAGCCTTTATTCGCACTTCACTTCGCGACGAGTATA
>NZ_MDZB01000027.1 GCF_001816145.1 Hymenobacter lapidarius
CACTGGTTACGGGCATGGCCGTTGCTGTGTCCATTGCGGCGAATATCGGCGCTCTCGCATTTAGCGCAAGTGTGAATTGTCGTGACCATAAACACCATACTTAAGTCATCTCATTTTAGACCACCGCCCTCTTCCAAATATCTTTAAATGAATAGAAAGGTCTGTAGGTAGGTCATGAACAGCCTTACTTATAATGAATAATACTCCTAAGCCATCATTCTCATTACAAGCAACTGGCATGTGCGAACAGATTATGGTGTAAGACTCATTTCCTGATTTAAAGTTGTTGACAACAAATTCTTGATTGTTAAAAGAACGTCTGATTGCGGTTTGTATTTCAAGCGGTTCTTCACTAATACCAGAATTATTGAATAGTTCCTTTGGTAGAAAACGGCTTTTTTCTAATCTGTCGTCAATGACTATTAAGCCGCTTCCCCAATTTTCGGGAGTTTCAATTGAGCAGTATTCATTCAGATAGACTCCCACTGTAAACCCCGTGTTAACAGTGTCTAACAGGAAATAGGTATTATCAATTATTGGTTCGATGAGTTCATGAATACCATTTGAGATGCCTTTATCACACAAGTGGGTATCGTCACCATAATTTAATGCGCATGTCTGTCCATTCAACCGTTGCATTGTTTGAACAAGAAAGTTGCTTATCGTTTCTTGCCTTCCAGCAACTCCTTTGAGTTCTTTTAATTCGCGTTCAGATTTTAACTCGTTTGTTATAGACCCTGGGAAACTAGTGGCATAGATTGTTTTGATCAATAATATCCCTAGATATAATACTCCCAAAAAAGTAATTGCACACAGAGAAAATTTGTTGAGTGCTTCATTTTCCGTAGTTAAGTTATTGGAAGCAATGCCAATAAGTATTACGATGATGCCTTCAAAAATTGCGGTTCCTATAATCGCATTATTTACAGCGCTGCTGAATGATTCAAGACGCTTAATTATGGGCGGTGGTCTGATATAAGGTGAAATGCGTATTGGGGGTTATGGTTTATACGCAACACTATTGCGCCGCCTGCGGCAGTGAACAGATTCGGCGCAATGG
>NZ_MDZB01000028.1 GCF_001816145.1 Hymenobacter lapidarius
AAGTAAACGCATAAGTTTAGGGGCCGTAGTTTCGCCCCATGCGTGCCCCCCTTGCCCTAAGCCCCGACGAAGCCACGACCCTTGACGCGTGTAGCCACCACGCTCGTCATCCCCGCCAGCGCCGACGTGCCCAAGCCGTGCTGGGCCACCACCGGGGCCAGACCCTAAATCAGTTGGCCGCCTTTTTTGCCGTCCGTTACGCCACCGTCCACGGCTGGCTCACGGCCTGGCGTGACCAGGGCCTGGCCGGTTTGCTGGAAGGCAAACGCGCCGGCCGGCCCCCCAAGCTGCCCCCGGCGGCCAAAAAAAAGTGACCGCCTGGCTCGGCCAGGCCACCCAGCAGCTGCGACGCTGGATTCCCCGCCTGCGCCGCGCCTTCGGCCTTAAACTGCACATCAGCACCTTGCGCCGAATGGCGCGGGCGGCCGGCTACACGTGGAAGCGCTGCCGGCGTTCCTTGCGGGCCCAGCGCGACCCGACCGCCTTTGCCGCCTGCCAGGCGCGGTTGCGGGAACTGCACCAGGCCGAGGCCCGCCACGAAGTGGCCGTGGTGTACGTCGACGAATGCCGCTTCTCGCGCCAGGCCCCCGTGCCCTATGCCTGGCAGCGCCGGGGGCAGCCCCCGGTCGAACTGCCGGCCGTGCGCGGCAGCGGCGGGCACTCCGTGCTGGGCTTCTGGCAGGCCCATGCCCCCGGCCACCCCCTGCAGGCCTACGTGCGGGCCGGCGCCCTGACGGCCGACCTGTTTGTGCTGGCCGTCAATGACTTTTGCCAAGCCCTGGACGGCCCCACCGTCTTGGTGCGCGATAACGCTTCGGTTCACACGGCCCACCTCGTCCGCGACTGCCACGCCGAATGGGCCGCCAAAGGATTGACCCTCTTGTTTTTACCGCCCTACAGCCCCGAACTCAACCACATCGAACTGCTCTGGCACCGCTGCAAGCACTACTGGGTACGACCGGAAGACTACCAATCCGACCAAACCTTGCTCCAACGCATTGAATACGTCCTAAAACGAGTCGGAAAAAACTATACGATTAATTTTGCGTGACTGCTTA
>NZ_MDZB01000029.1 GCF_001816145.1 Hymenobacter lapidarius
TAGAGCGGTTCCCAGGTTACTGTACATGATACCCGCAATGGTCAAACCAATTTTTAGCATCTTGGTGACTTATCCACTCGCTTGCGGTACGGATGGTGGCTTCCAGGGTCTCGCGGGTGCGGGCCTGGGCGGTGCGCAGCCAGGTTTTGAGCTTGCTGAAGGCGAGTTCGATGGGGTTGAAATCGGGCGAGTAGGGCGGCAGGTACAGCAGGCGGGCGCCGTGGGCTTCGACACGTTCGGCCAGGCCGGCCACTTTGTGGGCCGGCAGGTTGTCGAGCACCACCACGTCGCCCGGCACCAGGGTCGGGCCGAGCACTTGGTCGAGGTAGGCGGCAAACACGTCGCCGTTGACGGCCCCGCTCACGGTCATGGCCGCTTGCAAGCCGGTCGTGGTCAGCGCCGCCACCAGCGTCACGTTCGGCCCGCCGTGCAGCGGCGTGGCCTGGGCGGCGCGCCGCCCGCCTTGGGCGCGGGCGTAGCGGCGGCAGTACGTGAGGTTGGTGCTGGTCTCGTCCACGAACTTGAAGCGCGTAAAATCTTCGCGTTGCACCGCCTCGACAAAGGCCGCCCGCAACGCCTTCACGCGGGCGGTGTCGCGTTCGGCGGCGTGGACGCTCTTTTTTTTCGCCGCCAGTCCAGCGCCTGCACGGCCCGGCCCAGGGCCGAGCGGCTCACGGCTGGCCCGCCGACGGCGGCCAGCCAGGTGCGCAACTCGTCCAGCGTGGCATCGGGCGTCTGGCGCAGGCAGTCCCCCAGTTGCGTCCGGGACGCCGCGCCCAGGTGCGGGGCGGGGCCGCGGCCGCCCGCCCGCGCCGCCACGCCGCCGCTTAAGCGCTGGCGGCGCGCCAATTTGGCCACAAACGAGACGGAAACGCTGAATTGGGCCGCCACCGCCGCCTGGCTGGCCCCCGCTTGGCGGGCCGCCATCACCCGCTCACGCAGGTCCTGAGAATACGCTTGCATCCCGGAAAGATAAATCAAAACATGTACGCCAACCTGGGAACCGCTCTA
>NZ_MDZB01000030.1 GCF_001816145.1 Hymenobacter lapidarius
TGAAACTGTTCAGGAAGTAGTCAGGGCGAGGCAGAAAGGAAAAGACTCCCACAAAAGCGGGAAATTTGAGGTGCGACCCATCTCCTTTCCCTCCCTCGTGGAAGTCCTGACCAAAGATATCATTACCCGCTGGATACTGCCCCACCTGCCGACCCGTTCCGGTGGCCGCCGCTGCGCCGCCGCCCCGGCCGAGGTGGTAGGCGCCAGCTGCTACAAGCTCAAAACCGGTTGCCAGTGGCGCTGGCTGCCCGTGCAGGCCCTGTTCACCGGCCCGCCCCTGAGCTGGCAGGGGGTGTACTATCATTTTCAGGCGTGGGGCAAGCAAGGCGCGTGGAAGCAGTTGTGGGTCATGTGTTTGCGTCTGCATCGGCGAACCCTCGACCTGTCCAGTGTCCAACTCGACGGCAGCCACACGCTGGCCAAGAACGGCGGGGCGGCCGTCGGCTACCAGGGCCGCAAAGCCGCCCGCACCACCAACGCCCTGTTCCTGGCCGACAACGCGGGCCTGCCGCTGGCCGTGGCCACGCCCCAGGCCGGCAACCAGCACGACACCTTTGACCTGGAACGGGTCTTTGCCGAGCTATGCGAACTGCTCGAGGCGGCTGACCTGCGGCTGGAAGGGCTGTTTCTCAATGCCGACAAAGCCTTTGATGTCACCAGCTTGCGGCAAGCCTGCGCCCGGCGCGACATCGAAGCCAACATCCCCCGCAACCGGCGTTCGGCCGACTGGCAGACCGACGACGACACGCCGCTGGACCCCGAACTCTACCGCCGGCGCCTCGTCATTGAGCGCCTCAATGCCTGGCTCGACGGGTTCAAGACCCTGCTCGTGCGCTACGAAACCAGCGTGCAAAATTGGCTGGCCTTCCACTGGCTGGCCTTTACCGTGCTCTTATTGCGTAAAATTGCCCCAATGCCCACTTCCTAAACAGCTTC
>NZ_MDZB01000031.1 GCF_001816145.1 Hymenobacter lapidarius
AGAGCCTATCCGGAAAATAAGGAAGTTGTAGCCAGGCGCGAGAATTTTGAGGTTACCACACCTTACAAGATTCTCGTTGCGCCCGACTACAACCGACTACGAAGCTACCATTCACGCCGATTTTTTGCCTTTCCCCGCCCTCTGGGCCGCTGCCGAGCCGTTGTTGCCGGAGGCGGCCAGCGGCCCTGGCAAGCGCGGCCGGCCGCGGACCTGTAACCGCCAAATGTTCTACGCCATGTATTACGTGTTGGTCACCGGCATGCAGTGGAAAGCGCTGCCGCGTTGTCTGGGAGCGGCCTCCACGGTCCACGACCGGTTCCGGGAATGGACCCGCGCCGGGGTCTTTAAACAGCTATGGACCAGCGGCCTGGTGCAGTTGCAAGCCGAAGGTCGTCTGGACTGGGACTGGCAATGCTTGGACGCCTGCCAGACGAAAGCGCCGCTCGGCGGGGAAGCCGTCGGCCCCAATCCCACGGACCGGGGCAAGGGCGGCGTCAAGCGCCACGTGCTCACCGAGGCCCAGGGGTTGCCCATCGGCGTGGCCGTGACCGGAGCCAACGTGCACGAAGTCACGCAGGTACAGGCCGTGCTCGACGCCATGCCCGTGCTGCCCCCGCCGGCCGAAGGCGATTTTGCCCCCGGTTTCTGTGCCGACAAGGGCTACGACGCCGAGGCCGTTCGCCGGCTGCTGGCCCAGTGGGGCTACCGGGTGCACATCCTGAGCCGGGGCGAGGAAGCCGACCAATGCCGCACCCCCGGTTACCGCGCCCGCCGCTGGGTCGTCGAGCGCACCCACGCCTGGTTTCACCGCTTCCGCCGCTTGCTCATCCGCTGGGAAAAGAACGTCGCTCACTACGAAGCCTTCCTCCACCTAGCTTGCGCCAACACCGTCTGGCGACACTCCCTCTTATTTTTCGGATAGGCTCT
>NZ_MDZB01000032.1 GCF_001816145.1 Hymenobacter lapidarius
TTTCAGCAGGAATGAGGAGGTCAAAGACCTTAAACCTACTGCTGCTCTGCCGAGCAGACTTTTTTTATGCCTATTGTAATCCGCAACTTGGGTTAATTAGAAATACGATAATGAAAGAAAAAACAATTCTTAAATTAAAACTGAATACCGACCCGCGGTGGGTAAATATTGCTGAGAAAAATATCGAAGAAATTCTGGTGGACCACGCCTGGTGCGAGCAAAAAGCAGCCAGCACCGGCATCAGCATGATTATCCATTACCCGGACAAAACCCGCCTGGTTGACGAGCTCACCGACCTGGTGGCCGAGGAGTGGAGCCACTTCGAGCGGGTGCTGCTGGAGCTGCGCAAACGCGGTTTTCAGCTGGGCCGGCCCCGCAAAGACGAGTACGTGGTGCAGCTGCTGGCGCACGTGCGCAAAGGCGGCGCCCGCGAGCGCCAGCTTATGGACCAGCTCCTGGTTTCAGCTCTGATTGAAGCCCGCAGCTGCGAACGATTCAAGCTTTTGTGGCAGCACATTGCCGACCCCGAACTGAGTAAATTCTATTACGAATTAATGGTGTCTGAAGCCGCGCATTTTGTGAGCTACGTGGAATTAGCCAAGGAATACTGCGAACCCAAACTGGTAGAAGAACGGTTGCAGGAATTGCTTTTGATTGAAGGCGAAATCGTAACCAACCTGCCGGTGCGCGACGACCGAATGCATTGAGGCGTCGAGAGGATATAATTGCTCAGCAAGTCTGTCTTTTTGTGCCTCCGTTTTGTCGAACCACAGCTAAAGGGTAAAATAAGTGTGTTTGCGGCGAAACCCGGCGTTAGCGCGCGAAGGTGTGCATATCGATGTAACGGAAACCAGCGTCTTCCCGTGGGCTCTCCAGTACCAGTCGGGTGGACGTGAGTTCCTTCACGGTGCTGGCCAA
>NZ_MDZB01000033.1 GCF_001816145.1 Hymenobacter lapidarius
CACAGCTGCGCCGGCGGCTCCTGGCCGTAGTCGGCCAGGCGGTTGCGCAGGGCATCGTACAAGTCGTCGGGTTTGCGGTCGGTCATGGCAATTGGGGGTGATGTTGAGCCGCCAAGCGGCGTTCGAGCAGGCGGCGGCCGGGCCAGCTGCGATTTGGAGGTGCCCTCGGCAATGCCCAGGAGCTCGGCTATCTCCTGGTGCGAGTAGCCTTCCACGGCGTAGAGGTTGAGCACGGTGCGGTAGCCGGGCGGCAGCGTGGCCAGCAGGGCCAGCAGGTCGTCGGCGGCCAGCCGCTCCACGGCGGAGGGTTCGGCACTGGGCAGGTCGTGGGCCACGTCGTCGGGGTCGAGGCCGGGGGCGGGGTGGCGCAGACGGTGCTGCTCCAGCGCGTGCAGGGAGGTGGTCACGGCAATGCGCCGGGCCCACGCCTCGAAGGGCCCTTGGCCCCGGTACTGGTGGAGGCGGGTGAAGATTTTAACGAACGTGTTTTGGAGCGCGTCCTCCGCTTCGTCCCGGTTGGGGCAGTAGCGTAGGCACACGCCCATGAGCAGATACGCCAGCTGCTGGTAGAGCTGGTGCTGTGCCGCCGATTCGCCGCGCCGGCAGGCTGCCAGCAGCGCCTCATCGACCGGGGCAAGGGGAGGCGGCATAAGGAAAGCAGAGGTAAGGCGAGCTGTACAGCACCCGCCTTGTGAGGGCCTGACCGGCGGACGGCCCGGGCGGTTGCACGTCCCCAAATTTATTTTGAAAAATCTGCGAATGTCCCATTTATTTCGCGCCGTGCAAAGGCTTCGCCGTATTCTTGCCTCGCAACACCGCCTTTAAGCACCTGCACCGTTCCATTTCACCCACTTGCCTTCTCCCGTGATACCCTATTTCCACGTCGACGCCTTCGCCCAGCGCCCGTTTGCCGGCAACCCCGCTGGTGTGTGCCCTCTCCAAGCCTGGCTGCCCACCGCGCAGATGCAGCAAATTGCGGCTGAAAACAACCTCGCCGAAACCGCCTTCATCGTGCCGCGCGCCGGGGCCGAGTCCGAATACGACATCCGCTGGTTCACGCCCACCGTCGAAATCGACTTGTGCGGGCACGCCACGCTGGCATCGGCTCACGTCCTGTTTACCCACCTGGGTTTCGCCGAGGCAGAGGTGATTTTCCACAGCCAAAGTGGCCCGCTGCACGTGTCGCGCGAAGCCGACGGCCGCCTCACGCTCAATTTTCCCTCGCGCCCGCCCCAGGAAATGACCACGCACCCCACCGGCCTCACCGACGCCCTGCACGCCACGCCGCTGCGCGTGCTGGCCGCCCGCGACTTGCTGGTCGTGTTCAACACCGAAGCCGAAGTGCGCGCCCTGAAACCCGACTACGCCCGCATTGCGGCCCTCGAATACGTGGGCGTCATCGCCACCGCGCCCGGCACCGATGGGGTAGATTTTGTTTCCCGCTTCTTCGCGCCCCGCGTGGGCGTGCCCGAAGACCCCGTCACGGGTTCCGCCCACAGCACCCTGATTCCTTATTGGGCCGAGAAGCTCGGCAAAACCGAGCTGCGCGCCCGTCAGATTTCGCCCCGCGGCGGCGACCTCTGGTGCCGGCTAAGAGGCGATAGGGTAGATATCAGCGGGTATGCGGTGACGTATGCGGTGGGGGAGCTGCGGGCGGGGATTTAAATTGGTGCCATCAGGTTCAAGTGTTGCCAACCACAGCTTTATCAACGCACGATGCGCCAACCACAATTTCCCCTCATTGCAATTGGAAACAATGGGGTACCCAACATTATCCAAAGCGCCTCAGTATTATCAAAAGCTTCTGTACGTGAGCTTACCACAGCTTATTTCGATACAGTCGATTTATTCGATAATACCAGCGTCAAGTGGAAATTTAGGCAGGTATCAGCGAACTTGAAAATTAGCTGGTGGACTAAATCTTTGGCAAATACGATTTATAATCCGACTCTTGACGTAGACATCGTTTGGACCTTTAACGGCGCTTACCACCTCAGTGAGTTGAAAAAAAAGCTGACGAATTGCGTTGATAAAGATGATGACATCATAACCCAATTTGAAGAAGCTGATGTAATTAAGGCTGCTATTGGTAATGCTATGCAGTTTGATGACATTTTAATTGTGCTAAATAAATATGTTTTTGACGTTTATGAAGAGCAGATATGGAAGGACCAGGAAGCATGAAAGGAATAAAATAGCCGTGTTCACCGGAGTATTTGTAAACCGGGTATAATTACTGCTCCACGGTAAATTATTGAAAAAACCAACTCCTCTAGCAAGCGCCTGCTATTTCGTAGCCGCTTTTTTCTTGGCCGCACCCGTGCTGGCTCCCAGCCGCTCGGGGTTCTCAGCCAGAAACTTGCCCCAGCTTTTGCCGCCGCTCACGGTGGTGTTGTTGCCCTTCATGTAGTGGTGGCACAGGGCCACGGACAGCGCATCGGTGGCATCCAGAAACTTGGAGGCTTCGGCAATGGGCGGCAGCGTGAGCGTCTGGCGCAGCATGTGGGCCACTTGCTCCTTGGTGGCGGAGCCGGAGCCCGTCACGGACTGCTTTACCTTGGTGGGGGCGTACTCCACGTAGGGAATCTGGCGCGAGAGGGCGGCGGCAATGGCCACGCCCTGGGCCCGGCCCAACTTGAGCATGCTCTGCACGTTGACCCCGAAAAACGGGGCTTCAATGGCCAGCTCGTCGGGTAGGTACTCGTCGATGAGCTCCAGCATGCGGTCGAAAATCCGCTTTAGCTTTACGGCGTGATTCGACCCCAGCGCCTTCATATTGATAACGTCGTAGCACAGCACGTCGACCCGCTGGCCGCGCACCTCAATCAGGGCGTAGCCCATAATCTGGGTGCCGGGGTCCACGCCCATGATGATTTTGGGCAGCAGCTCGACGGCGGGAGCGGGGCGGGGGCGAAGGGGGGCAGCCAAAGGAGCGAGGGTGAGGAAGAGCAAGCCGGAAGCGTCGAAATAGCCGAGGCCACCGAACTTCCTTTGCAAAGCTACGACGCTAGCCAGGCCGCCGGGGCCGCGCCGGCCGCAGCGGTATCTGCTACAAGTGCAAACGACCCCGAAAAAGGTCCCGCCCCGCGCAAGTGGGGCCGGTGGGTTTTCTGGGGCAAGGTGCTGGTCACGCTGCTCACGCTGGGCCTGCTCTATAATTCCATTTTTGCCGAGCCCGACACCGCCGCGGCCTGGCGCACGCTGCTGGCTACCAGCCTGAGCGGCGCCGGCCGGGGCCCCGTGCTCTGGGCCCTGACACTGGTTCCGCTCAACTGGGGCCTGGAGGCCTGGAAATGGTACCGGCTGGCCCGGCACCTGGAGCCCGTCACGTTCGGGCGCAGCCTGCGGGCGGTGCTGGTGGGGCTCACGCTGGGCTTTGCCACGCCCAACCGGGTGGGCGACTACGCCGGCCGCATCTTGGAGCTGAAAAGCCGCCGCGTGAGTGCGCTGGGGGCCGTTTTTTTGGGGCGCTACTGCCAGCTGGTGGTCACGGTGCTGGCGGGCGTAGCGGGCCTGCTGTACTTTTTGCTGACCTCTTATTTGAACGGCTACCCGGCTGCCGCGCTGGGCGTGATGGTGTCGGCGGGGGTGATTTGCGCGGCGGTGCTGGTGCCGCTCTACCGCTCGCGGCTGCTGCTGGCGGCGCTGGGGCTGTGGCGGCCGCTGCGGCGGTTCCGGCCCGCGCTGGCCATTATGCCCACGTATCCGGCGCGGGCGCTGCACGCGGTGCTGGCCATTTCGGCGCTGCGCTACGCGGTGTTTTGCGGGCAGTTTCTGCTGCTGCTCACGGCCTATGGCGTGGCGGCCCCGCTGGGGCCGGGCCTGGCGGCGGTGGCGGGCACGTTCCTGTTGAAATCGTTGGTGCCCTCGCTCAACGCCCTGGCCGATGTGGGCGTGCGGGAGCTGTCGGCCACGCATTTGTTTGGGCTGTTGGGGCAGCCGGCGCTGCCGGTGCTCAGCGCCAGCCTGAGCTTGTGGGTCATCAACATAGCCTTGCCCAGCGCGGCGGGCCTGCTGCTGGTGCCAGGGCTGCGGGTGCTGCGCGATAAGCGCGTGGGCCGATGATGGGGGCGGGGTTGGGGTTGCTGGCGGTACCCGTGCTGTACGCGGGCGTAATGGGCTGGCTGCGCGGCGGCTGGCAGCGCAACGTGCTGGCTGCCTATTCAGAGCCCGAAACTACTGCCACTGCAGAAGCCGCGGTTGCCCCAGGCGCCGCGCCGCTCTTCTCCATCCTCATTGCCGCCCGCAACGAAGCCGAAAACCTGCCGCAGCTCCTGCTGGACCTTGGCGCACAAATCCTGCCCGCCGCCCAGTTCGAGGTGCTGCTGGCCGACGACCATTCTACCGACGCAACAGTTGCCCTGGTGGCCCAGGCCGCTCAACACACCCACTTCGTGCTGCGGCTCATCAGCCTGCCCCCGGCCCAAACTGGCAAGAAGGCTGCCTTGCTCGCCGCCCTGGCGGCCGCCCCGCCCCCCCCTGGCTGGTATGCACCGATGCCGACTGCCGCCTGGGACCCGGCTGGCTCCGCGCCTACGCTCGCCTGCTGGCGCGTGCGCCGCAAGCCAATTTCATCAGCGGGCCGGTGCTGCTCACGGGCCCGGCTACGTTTCTGCACACACTCATCGGGCTGGAGTTTGCGGGCCTGATTGGGGTGGGGGCCGCGTGCATTACCCGGCAGCGGCCCACCATGTGCAACGGCGCCAACCTGGCCTACCGCCGCACGGCCTTCGAGGCGGTGGAGGGCTTTGCCGATAACCTGCACGTAGCCAGCGGCGACGACGAGTTTTTACTGCACAAAATCCACGCGGCCTTTCCCGGGACGGCCTTTTTCCTGGCCGATGACGCCGCCATTGCGCGCACGGCCGCTCCGGCTACCCTGCTCACGCTGCTGCGCCAGCGGGTGCGTTGGGCCAGCAAGTGGCGGCATTACCACAGCACCGCGCCGCGCCACCTGGCCGTGCTGGTGCTGGGCGCCAACGTGGCCTTGGCCGTTGGCGTGGGAGCGGGGCTGCTGTGGCCGGCGCTCTGGCCCTGGGTAGGCGCCGCCTGGGTTATTAAGCTCGGGGCCGATGCCTGGTTTCTAAATCCCGTACTGGCTTTTCTGGGACGTCGCCGGTGGATGTGGGGCCTGCTGCCGCTGCAGGTACTATACGCGCCGTATGCCTTGGCCGTGGGCGCGGCCGGCTGGCGCGGCGGCTACCAGTGGAAGGGCCGGGCAGTGCGGTAAAACGCGCCGGGAGTGGGCTCAGAAATTCGAGGAAAAAATACTACGCCGGGGGCTTGCGGGGTAAATTTGCCGCAATTATATTCCACCAAAGCCCACCCTCACATGCGGTTCAATTCGGTTGGTTTCGCCCTTTCAGTTGGCATGGCCCTGGTCGTCGTGCTCATTGGTTTCACCTTGCTCAGCGCCGCTGGGCTGGCTGGTTTCTCATCGCAGTCATTCGCCAGTGAAACCAGCCGCCCGATTGCCGTCGATACGCTGGCCGCGCAGCCGCAAGACAGCCTGGCCGTCCCGGCTTCGGCGGAGGAAGTCGCGGCCATTGCGGCGGGCGACGCCCTGTTTAAAACAAACTGCGCACAGTGCCACGCCGTGAACGAAGTGATAGTTGGCCCTGCCCTGGCCGGCATCAGCAAGCGCCGGCCCGTCTCCTGGCTCCTGCCCTGGATTAAGAACTCCAGCAAAGTGGTGGCCAGCGGTGACGAGTACGCGGTGGCCATCTACAATAAGTACAGCAAGCAGCAGATGCCCTCCTTCGCCCTTTCGGACACGGAAATTAAATCCATTCTGGCCTGGGTGGCTGTTGAAGAAGCAAATGGTGCGGTAACCGCAGCCGTTGCATTTCGATAGAAGCAAAGCCGCCGCCCGGCTTACATTTGCCCAATTCCCGCTTTGCATCCTTTCTCCGTGACTGACCCCGAATTCGACCTGCTCGACGAGCTGTACTTCGTCACCCCTTTCCGCACGCTACTTCAGAAGACGGGCGTGCCGGCCGCTGAGCTGGAAAACCAGCTGCGCAGCCTGTTGGAACAGGGCCTCATCCGCAGCTACTGGCCCGACCCCGATACCGAGCTGGCCTACGAAACCACCTCGTTTGGGGCCATTGCCCGCGATGCCTCCTACCTGGCTTCCAAAGACGGCCTGCTGCAGCACAACACCCGCTAGTAGTGGTCATAGCAGCTCCAACCACGGCCCCGGTCCCCCAGGCTACCGCGCGTGCGGTGGCCCGGCCGCCGGGGTACTACGTGCGCCAGCGCCTGTGGCAAAACCGGCCCGCTGTGGCCGGCCTGGCCTTTATTGCGCTGTGCACGCTGGTGGCCCTGCTGGGGTACTGGGTGCTACCCGACAACTCGCCCAACGCCAACCACGGCTTCGTGCAGATTCAGAAGGAGCGGCCCGGCCTGCGCGTGCAGCTGCTGCGGCAGCCCCTGCCCGACTCGGCCCGCGACACCCAGGCGGCCGATAACATCTTCGCCACCTGGCTGCACGGCCGCGAGCCCGACGTGCTGGAAACCCCCATCGGCGGCTACCAGTTTTCGGGCGACTCCATCATCCTCAAGCCGCTGGGCGCGCATTCGGCCGATGCCGGGCGGCTGCGCCGGCTGGCGCTGGCCGACGTGGTGGGCCGCTCCGGCTCCCGCGCCGAGCTGCAGCAAGCCGTGCGCCAGGACCACCTCCGCACCCGCACCTACTGGCTGGGCACCGACAAAGCCGGGCGCGACGAGCTGAGCCGGCTGCTGCTGGGTACGCGCATTTCGCTGGGCATTGGGTTGGTGGCGGTGCTCATTTCGGTAGTGCTGGGTATGGCCGTGGGCGCGGTGGCCGGCTATTTTGGTGGCTGGGTCGATTCGCTGCTGCTGGGGCTGATGACCGTGGTGTGGAGCATTCCGGGCATCATGCTGGTCATCGCCATTTCGCTGGCCCTGGACAGCAAAGGCGTGTGGGTCAGCTTTGTGGCCGTGGGCCTTACCATGTGGGTGGACGTGGCCCGCGTGGTGCGCGGCCAAATGCTGAGCCTGCGCTCGGCCACGTTCGTGGAGGCGGGCCGGGTGTTGGGTTTGCCCACGTCCCGCCTCATTGCTCGGCACCTGCTGCCCAACATGCGCGGCCCGCTCATTGTGCTGGCCACCAGCAACTTTGCGGCGGCCATTCTGCTCGAAGCCGGCCTAAGCTTCCTGGGCCTGGGCGTGCAGCCGCCCGCGCCTAGCTGGGGCCTGATGGTGAAGGAGGGCTACGACCTGCTCGGCACCGAGGCCGGGCTGTGGCTGACGCTGCTGCCGGGCGCCGCCATTTCCCTGCTGGTGCTCAGCTTCAACCTCCTCGGCAATGGCCTCCGGGATGCCTACGACCCCAAAACGCCCGTGGCGGTGTAGTCGCAGCTCGGCTGTGCTCGTTCTCTCCGCGTTGCTTATCTTGCCCCATGGCTTCTGCTCAAATTTCATCTGCTGAACCCCTTGCTGAGTCCTTAGCCAGTCTGATTGCGGCCCATAATGAGCAGGTAAAACAGCTTCGGCGGCAGTTGCTGCTCAAGCAGTTTGAGCTGGATACGGTGCTGGGCGTGGCGCACGACATGACGGCCCGCGACCACACCATCGACGAGCTCTACCACATGCTGCGCCTCACCCTGCAGGGCCAGCGCAACGTGGTGCAGCTGGTGATGTTTGCCCTGGAAGACGGCGAATTTCGCGCCCGGGTGGCGCTGGGCTGCGACCTGACCGAGGCCGAGAAGCTTACCCTCTCCGACCACCTCATCCAGGGCGGCGTCACCGAGCCCCAGGCGGTGGAAGACCTGCAGCTCGGACCCGCCTGGGACCGGTACGAGCTGGTAATTCCCATTCTGCGGCAGGAGCAGGTGTCCGCTTATGTATTCGTAGGCGGCCTGCGCAGTGATTTCGATCGGCAGCAGCTCATCCCTTTCCTGGCCTCGCTGGCCAACACCCTAATTGGGGCCGTGGAAAACCGGCGCCTGCAGGTGCAGCGCGTGGCCGATGCGGCCGTGCGCAAGGAAATTGAAATTGCGCAGGAAGTGCAGGCCATGCTGTTTCCGCGCAACCTGCCCAACGACAGCCACCTGGCCATTGAGCGCACCTACGTGCCCCACACCGAAATTGGCGGCGACTACTACGACGTGGTGGAGGTGGATGCCCACCGCCTGCTGCTGTGCGTGGCCGACGTGAGCGGCAAAGGCGTGCCGGCCTCGCTGCTGATGTCCAACTTCCAGGCCGGCCTGCGCACGCTGCTGCGCCAGGGCGTGGAAATGGCCACCATTGTGCCCGAGCTCAACCACTTGCTGTTCCGCAATTCCGGCGGCGAGAAATTCATCACGGCCTTCCTGGGCATCTACGACCGCCGCACCCGCGCCTTGCAGTACGTGAATGCCGGCCACAACGACCCGCTGCTCATCACCGACGATGGCGCGGTGCAGGCCCTCAAGCACGGCACCGTGATGCTTGGCATTATGGAAGAACTACCTATGCTGCGCGTGGGCGAGGTGCACATTTCACCCCGTTCGCTGCTGCTGCTCTACACCGACGGCCTAACCGAAGTATTCGATGAGGAAAGCAACGAGTTCGGCGAAGAGGGCGTGCTCGCGGTGCTGCAGCGCAACCGCTACCTACCGCTGCCCCGGTTGCACCGGGAGCTGATGCGCACCATCGATGCCTTCAGCGTCGACAACTCGCAGTTTGCCGACGACGTGACCATTCTCAGCTGCCGGTTTAAGTAGGCTGTGCGGCTGGCGCGCGTCTGCGACGCGCGCCAGCCGCGATTATTCAGTCGTTAAACAGAAAGGTTAAGTGGGCAGCACGCGAGATGCTTCGACTGCGCGGACGCCAGATGAGCATGACGTTCTTCTGCTCACTGCTCACTGCTCACTGCTCACTGCTCTCCATCAGCCACGATTCGGCGCGAATCAGCAAGGCCAGGCACACGAAAAACACGGGGCCGATTTTATCCACTTCCACCAACTCATTGAGGGTGAGATGGAAGACGATGACCACGAACGAAAGCGCGGCGGCCAGCACCACGCGCCGCACGTCGGGCTGGTGGCGGGAGCGGTGGTAAAGACGCTCGGCCTGCAATAAGGCCGTGACTACCAGCGTCGCGAACAGCAGAAAGCCCGGAATGCCCTGCTCCGCGAGCTGCAGCAGAAAGTAGTTGTGGGTGGTTGATTTCTCCTGGTTGTCGCTCACGTACGTCCGGAAGCTCTTCAGTGTGTAGCGTTTGTATTCGGGGTAGAAGGTGGCCGCGCCGCTGCCCACCAGGGGCTTATCGGCTATCATGCGGGTGGCGGCCACCCAGCGGTACACCCGCTCCATGCCCGACACGTCCTGCAGCTTGTAGGTGGCCTCCAGGTGCTTCTCAAAGTTGTGGCCGTTGAATACGGTGCGCTCGTAATTGGGCGCGAATTCCATGTAATTATCGCCGCTTGTGATGTAGGCGACCCCCGCGCCGGTGCTCACGGCCACGGCCACCAGCAGCACTTTGGTGAGCCGCAGCCGCATGGCCCCATAAAACAAGCCCGCGATTGGCAACGACACCATGGACGCCCGCGTGTAGGACGTGAGCAGCCCGAATACCAACAGGCCCAGCGCCACCTGCCAGGCCAGCCGCCCGCTCATTTTGCGCGTGGCCTGCAAGCCCAGCCACGCAAACGGGATGAGCAGGGCCAGCATGGTGGCATAAATGACGTGGTTGCGGAAAAAGGGGTGGAGCGCCCAGTTAATTTCCTCAAAGCTAAAGCCCTTGGTGGCGTGGCGGCTGGCCACGTAGAGCACGCTCAGGCACGCGCCCGCCGCGTAAAAAGCCGCAAAGCGCCAGGTATGCTCCGGGCGCCGCACGATAACCAGCGTGCCGAGCAGGAACGGAACGATGAACCACGCCTTGGCCAGCAAGTATTTGAGCGACTTAACGGTATCGACGGAAAAAGCCGTGTTCACGGCCGTCCACAGCAGCATCAGCCCCAGCACCACCACCAGCGGGTGCAGCCAGTCGCGCCGGGCGAGGCGGACCGTGCCCAGCAGCAGCGCCAGGCCCACGCAGGCCGTGAGGGCCAGCATCATGGGCTCGGAGGGCACGTCCATGCTCAGCCCCCCGAACAGGCTGATTTCCTCACTGAACGGCAGCAGGAAAAACAACCCGTAGTACAACCAGCGCCATTCGGTGAGGGCCACCAGTCCGCCCACGGCCAGAATGCTTGGCAGGAGCAGCGCCGGCTGCTGCCGCAGCAGCGCCGCCGCGCCCCCCGCCAGCAGCAGCCCCACAAACCCCATAAAGAGGAGCTGGGGCCCGTCGAAGGACCGCCGCAGCCGGTGCAGGAGCTGGGTTACGGGCGGGTTCACGCCGGCTGGCCAACGCGGGCCCGGTTGTAGCGGTACAGCTCCAGCAGCGCGATGACCACCACCGACAGCGCGAACGTGAGCAGTACCGAGCCCACCACCAGCAGCGTGCGCACCGGCTTAAACTTGCGGGTGGCCGGGTAAGCCTTCTGCACCAGATACAGGCTGGAAATCCGGCCCTTGATGCTGAGCTCGGCCGTTTCGAAGGCCGAGCGGGCCGCGATGAGGCGGGTGCCGAGGTCATTCACGCGGTTGCTGAACATGGATACCGAGTCGAACCCCTGCACGTAGCTTTCCACGTTGATGAGGTTGCCGCCGTCGGCCTTGGTGAGGCCGCGCAGGGCCCGGCGCAGGCCGGCCACGTCGCCGCCGCTGGCTTCGGCCCGGCGCAGGGCGGCCTCGGTCTCAATGACCTGCTTGGCCATGTAGCGGCCCTGCATTTCGAAGCCGTAGATGCCGTAGCGGCGCCGGGCACCCACCAGCTCGCGGCGGCTGCGCTCAAAGCTGGTGGCCAGGTACTCGTAGCGCTGGCGGTAGAGGTCGAGCACGGTGCGGCGGTTTTCCAGCGTCAATTGCTGGTTCACCGAGTCGATGACCTGCACCATGGCGTTGGCCACGGCTGCGGCCAGGTTCTTGTCCTCGTCGGCGAAGGTGAGCTCAATGGCGTCGCGCTCGTTGTGCACGATGCTGAAGTTGCTGCCAAACTCGCTCAGCACGAAGTTGTCGGTGGCATCGTCGCCGGGCGGGCCGGCTTCGTAGTGCTTGTAGAGGTCGAATTTCTTAATAATCAGCTCCGCCACCGGCTGCGACTCGGCAATGGTAATGACGCGGTCCAGGTCTTCGGCGCGGCTGCCCAGCTCGAGCTTGCCACGGGCCATGGCGTTGTCTTCCAGCAAGCGGTCGGGGTCCGCCGTTTGGGGATTGGTGGGAATGAACACGGCCGTGGAGCGGTACACGTTGGGCAGCAGCAGGGCCACCACCACGCTCACCAGGGCCGCCAGGGCCACGGCCCCGGCCACAAAGTATTTCCAGCGGTTGATAATGGGCCCGAGGCCGACCAGCGAGAAAGAAGGTGCAGAAGACATACAGGAAGGAAAGTCGCTTGCCCCGCGCTCGCATTTAATTGGGCAGGAGGCGGGAAGGTGGCGGGCAAAGATAGCCGGAAAATGGCCCGGCCCGGCCCCGTGCGCGCCTGCTCCAACGCGGTGCGTAGCTTTGCGATTCCAGCGCCCCGCGCCGCTTTTTCATTCTCGCATCAATCCCCCCGGTTCGCATCAAACGGTTTTTTGGCAATATCAGCTTCGTCGTACTGCTCAACCTGCTGGTGAAACCCGGCTGGGTGGTGGTCGAAAACCTGGTGCAGGACCGGCTCGGGCACGCCACGTTTGGCCTCCTCACGGCCCTGTCGGCGCTCACGCTGGTGGTGGCCGCTCTCTCGGACTTGGGCCTCACGCCCTACTCGGTGCAGCGCGTGGCCGCCGAGCCCACGTTCATGGCCGAGACGTTTCCCACGCTGCTGCCCCTGCGCGGCGCTCTAAACGCCGTGGCGCTGGCCGCCATGCTGGCCGTGGGGTGGGTGCTGGGCTACCGCGGCTACGAGCTGGTGCTGCTCGGGGCCATCGGCACGGCGCTGCTGCTGGCGCAGTACGGGCAGTTTTTGCGCGGCACGCTGCAAGCCCACCAGCAGTTCAATACCGACGCCGTGCTCTCCGTGCTGGAGAAGTTTCTGCTGCTGGGGGCCGTGCTGGTGCTCATTCCGGTGGGCCTCACGCTGCCGCGCTACGTGGGCGCCCGGCTGGCGGCAGCGGCCTTCTCCACGGTGGTGCTCTACGGGCTGATGACGCGCCTGTTTGGCCGGATAAAATACCGCTGGAAAGCGCCCGTGGCCCGCACCGCGCTACGCGCCAGCCTGCCCTTCGCCCTGATGGCGCTGCTCTACGGCGTGAACGAGCGCATCGACATGGTGATGCTCGAACGCCTGGCTTCGCCCACCGAAGCCGGCTACTACGCCGGGGCCTACCGCTGGGTCGATGCCGTGATGATGTACGCTTGGACGGTGCTACCGCTGTTTTTTGCCAAATTTGCCAGCGTGCCGCGCGATGCCGTGGCCCAGCGCGAGCTGCTGCGCTTTGGGCAGCGCATCCTCACGCTGCCGCTGCTGTTTGTGGTGGCGTTCGTGCTGTTTCGGGGCGAAGTGCTGTTCTGGCAGTTCAGCCACAGCACCCCCGCCGAAGTGGCCCGCATGACGTGGTGCCTGAAAATTCTGTTCGTCAACGTGCTGGTGCACGCCTTTTTTGCCATCTACAGCACCCTGCTCACCAGCACCACCCACGAGCGGCCCGTGAGCTGGCTGGTAGCCGGCAGTATCTTCCTGAACATTGGCCTGAACCTGTTTTTGCTGCCCAAATACGGAGCCGTGGCCGCTTCGCTGAATACGCTGCTGTGCGCCGCGGGCGTGTCCGTTGGCTACCTGGTGCTGGTGGCGCGCCGCACCGGCGTGAGCGTCCCGTTCCGGCTGCTGGGCCGGTTGCTGCTGGCCTTCGGGCTGCTGTGCGGCACTTGGTATGCGCTGCAATACGGCCTGAGCAAAACGCTGGACTGGTGGCTGGAATCCGGCTTGATGGGTGTGGTCTTCGTAGTAATAATATTAGGTACGGGGCTGGTGCGGCGCAGTGAAGTCACCCAACTGCTACCAGGGAGGCAAGGGAATTAACGCCCAAAAAGAACGTCATGCTTCGACAAGCGGACGCCAGATGAGCATGACGTTCATGTTATTTCAATGTCTGCACTTTCGCCCATGCACGTTGCCGTCAATACTCGTTTTCTGCTGCCTGGTGCCCAACTGGAGGGCATTGGCCGCTTCACCTACGAAACCCTGAGCCGCCTGGTGGCCCGGCATCCGGAGGTCACGTTTCACTTTCTGTTTGACCGGGCCTACGATGCGCGCTACCTGTTCGGGCCCAACGTGGTGCCGCACGTGCTGTATCCGCCGGCGCGGCATCCGCTGCTGTTCGTGGCGTGGTTTGAGGGCGCGGTGGCGCGGTGGCTGGCCCGGCACCGGCCCGCGGTGTTTCTCAGTCCTGACGGCTTCACGACGCTGAACACCACCGTGCCCCGCGTGACGGTGATGCACGACTTAGCCTTCGAGCATTTCCCGCTGGATGTGGGCCTGCTGCAGCGGAAATACTACCACTTTTTCATGCCCCGGTTCGCGCGCGCTTCCGAGCGGCTGGTGGCCGTGTCGGAAGCCACCAAGGCCGATATCGTGCAGACCTACGGCATTTCGCCGGCCAAAATCAGTGTGGCCTACAACGCACCGGCCGCCCTGTTCCGGTCCCAGCCCGAAGCGGCCCAGCAGGAAACCCGGCGCCGGTTCAGCCATGGCCAGCCGTATTTCCTGTTTGTGGGAGCCTTGCAGCCACGCAAAAATCTGGGCAACTTGCTGCGGGCCTTCGATGCGTTCAAGACCGCCGGCGGCCCGCCGCGGCCAGCGCCCAGCTGCTCATCGTGGGCCGCAAGGCCTGGAAGGCGGGCCCCATCCTCGACGCCTACCAGCGCATGCGCCACCAGACGGCCGTGCACTTTACCGGTCGCGTGGCCGATGCCGAGCTGGCGGACCTCTACGCCGCGGCCTGCGCTACCGTGTACGTTCCTTATTTCGAGGGCTTTGGCATTCCCATCGTGGAAGCCCAGGCCAGCGGTTGCCCGGTGCTCACGGCCAGTGTCAGCTCCATGCCCGAAGTGGCCGGCGAAGGCGGGGCCCTGTTCGTCGACCCGCACAATCCCGACAGCATTGCCGTCGGCATTGCCCGCCTCTGGCACGAAGAAGACCTGCGCCAGCAGCTGGTGGTGCGGGGCCACGAGAACCTCGCCCGGTTTTCCTGGGAGCGCAGCGCGGCCGTGTTATGGCAAGCCGTGCTGGCGGCTCAACTCAAAGCGTAAGTAGCTGTTTACGTCTTCAATCGGCTGGCTGGCGCGCGTCTGCGACGCGTGCCGACTGGCGCCGAGCCTGCGGCTCGCCAGTGAACGATGTGCAGTAGGCCCGTAAGAACCGCTCGCCCGAGCCGCAGGCTCGAAACCAGTCGGCAACGCGTCGCAGACGCGCGCCAGCTCAGCCAGCTCACGACGCGCAACGTCAAACTCTAATTCTGCCTCGCCTGCCGGTCCACACCGAGCCAGGCGTTACTTTTGTGCCCATGGCCCGTTTGCACCCGTATAATTTCACGCACATACTGCTGCCGCAGCTGGCCTGGCGCCGCCCGGTCTCGGTTCGCCGCGAGCTGAGCGACCCCTACTTGGCCCGCGAACTGCTGCATTACGTGTGGGACAAGGCCGCTGAAAACCTGCCCGCTGCCGAGAAAGTAGCGCCCAAAGGCCTGCGCCTGAGCTGGCACGAAGTAGCCGGCCGGGTCACGGCCTTGTTTCACCTGCCCTCGCCCCAGGCTACCATGGAGGCCCACTACTCGGCCCTCGTGTACGAGGAAGACGACGAGCCCGCCGAAACGGAAGCAGAGGAGACACGTCCCCGCTATTTCACCCTGGAAGCCGCGCTGGGTCTCGCCTCTGCCGTTGGCACGCCCACCCTGGTAGGGGAGTGGGCCGGCGAAGTGCACCGCCACCTGGGCCGCGGCCCCGCCGGCGGCCATCCCGACACTTCCGCCGCTTTTCTTGAAGTGCTGGCGTTGGTGCTGGGCCCCATGCCCCCCGATGAGGAAGAGGCACCCTTCATGCGCCTGGTGCGGTCCTGATGCGGTTGGGTTCCCGGTTCGATGCGGCGCTGCTCACGCGACCGCCCCGGCTGCTGCACACCCTGCTGCCCGGCTGCGAGTGGACGGGCGCTCCCACCAGCTCCACCGGTGCCCCCATAGTGTACCTCACCTTCGACGACGGCCCCATTCCGGAAGAGACCCCGTGGGTGCTGGACCAGCTGGCCGCTTTCGGGGCCAAGGCTACGTTTTTTTGCGTGGGCGACAACCTTGTGCGCTACCCCGAAATTGCTCAGGCAACATTAGCGGCTGGGCATCGGCTGGGCAACCACACCCAGCACCACCGCAGCGCCTGGGCCAGTTCCCGCGCCGCTTATGCCCAGGACGTGGCCAGCTGCCAGGTGGAGCTGACGCGAGTGGGGGGAGCGCCGCAAACCGCCGCCGCCGCTCCGCAACTCCTTTTTCGCCCGCCCCACGGCCGCCTCACGTGGCCCTTGCTGCGGGCGTTGCGCCCGCGGTTCCGGATAGCCATGTGGTCGGTGCTCACCCGCGACTACGACCCCGACCTCAGCCCGTCCGACTGCCTGCACTACGCGCTGGCCGCCATTCGGCCCGGCGATGTGGTGGTGTTCCACGACAGCCGCAAGGCCAGCCCGCGCCTGCGCTATGTGCTGCCCCGGGTGCTGGCCCACCTGGCGGAACAGGGCTATCAATTTGCTACGCTGTGAGTACTAGCTGGCTGGTATTTTTGCTAGGTTTCCTGGCTATCTGGCTGCTGGGCATGGCGTATGCGGCCTGGTGCTTTGCCACCCGTAAGGGCGCTAAGCCGGCCGGGCCCCTACCGGCCCCGTTGCCCCGCGTGAGCATTCTGATTGCGGCCCGCGACGAAGAAGCCGCCCTGCCGCGCTGCCTGGCCAGCCTGCGGGCGCTGCAGTACCCGCCGGAGCTGCTGGAAATTCTGGTTGGCGATGACGCGAGTACCGACCGAACGGCGGCGACCGCGGCGGCGGCCATGCGCAGCTTTGCGGGGCAGTTCCGGGTGGTTTTCATTGTTGATAATATGGGGGAAGCGCGGGGCAAGGCCAACGTGCTGGCCCACCTGGCCCGCGCCGCTACCACGGATTATTTCTTCATAACCGACGCCGATATCAGCGTGCCGCCGACGTGGATAATGGCACTGCTGGCGCAGGCGGTGCCTGGCGTGGGCACGGTCACGGGCATTACGGCGGTGCGCGGGCCGCGGCTTTTTCACCGGTTGCAGGGCATCGACTGGCTGCTGTCGCTGAGCCTGGTGCAGGTGGTGAGCGACCTGGGCCGCCCCGTGACGGCCATGGGCAACAACATGCTCGTGACCCGCGCCGCCTACGAAGCCACTGGCGGCTACGAGGCACTGCCCTTCTCCGTGACTGAAGATTTCGCGCTTTTTAAAGCCGTATTAGCGGCAGGCTTTGGTTTTCGACAAGTGTTTGAGGCCGCCGTGCGGGCCGACTCATTGCCCATTCTCACCTGGCCGGCGCTGCTAAAACAGCGCCGCCGCTGGCTGCGCGGCGTGGAGGCGCTGCCGCTGCGCCTGCGCCTGGAGCTGCTGGTGTTCAGTGGGTTTTGGCCGGCGCTGCTGGGGGTGGCGTGGGTGGCCGGCCCCGTGGCGGCGTTGGGCTGCTGGGGGGCGAAACTGGTGGTGCAAGGCGCTTTGGCCCTGGTGGCGCACCGCCGGGCCGGGTTGCGGCTGCCGTGGCATTTGCTGCCGCTGTTTGAATTCTACACCCTCGGCCTGACCATCAGCCTGGTTGGCTATCGACTGTTCGGGGGGGCGGTGGTTTGGAAGGGAAGGCGCTACGAGTGAATCACTGCGGCAAATCCCGAAACGCAACTCGCCCGGCTCATCCTACTTGGGCCAAGTGGGATGAGCCGGGCAAGGTTTATTTTATGTTGTCGCAGTACGGTCCAATTACGGCTTGGCTTTTTCTGTCAGCACGAGGTCAATATCGACGAAGTCCGTTGGCATGTCGGGGCGCATGACGGGCTTGGGAATAATGCTGATTTTGGTCGGGTCGAACTCGCCCTGCTGGGCTAACAGCCGCTGCGATTCCATGAGCTTGTCCCGACTAAAATCTTCGCCGGAGCGCAAGGGCAGTAGCTTGAGCAAAGCGGTGGTCGTCGTTTTCTTATTGCCAACAATGGAGATAATGCGCAATCGAGCTTTTCGTCCTTCGTCGATGGTAAACGCAAGGTCGGTGGTGCCATCAGGCTGCCGCGTTGCGCTCGGCTTCACGGAGAAGAACAAGTACCCGTTGTTCATGTAACGCGAGGCAACATCTCGACCGCTGGGGTCATAGTTCAGGCGTTGGACCACGGCGGCCGAGTCGTAAGCGTCGCCGGGTTTCAGGCCCAGGGCTTCGTTGAGTTCCACCGTCGACAGATACGTGTTGCCTAGCCAGGTGATGCGGCCGATGCGGCTTGCGGCAGCGGCTGGCGCGGCAGTGGCTCCAGCGGCAGCGGCCGGCGCGGCAACTTCTCCCGGTGCGGGCGCGCCGGTGCAGGCGGTAGCAGCCCAGGCAAAGGCAAATACGGGCAAAACGAGTAGGAAACGAAGTTTTTGCATAGGTGAGGAGGTTGGTTGGGTGAGCATTTTGATTCGTAGAAAAATTTGCTGGTTGGAAAAAGCGTGGGCCAGGGCAAATGGCGGCTGCCGGGCCGCCAGCTTTATCAGCAGTTCGCCGTAGGGCCGGGGGCTGGTCTGGGCGCGTGCCACGGCTTCATCGGCCAGGTACTCGTGCACGGTTTTGAGCTGCTGGCGGAAGTAGGGCAGCAGGCCGTTGAACCAGAAAAGCACGCCCAGGGCTTCAGCCAGCAGCAGGTCGAGCGTGTGCTTTTGCCGCACGTGCACGCCCTCGTGTAGCAGCAGCTGCTGGCGCTCTTCGGCGCTCAGGGCCTCGTGCAAGGGCGAGAGAAACACGTGCCGGCCGAAGGAAAACGCGGGCAAACCGGGCGCAGGCAGGTGCACGATGGCAAAGGCGCCCAAATCAGTATTCGGGTGCCGCTTCACGAGCTGCGTGAGGCCGCGCAGGTTGCGGGCAGCGGCCCGCAGCTTGTGGAGCGCGCCGAGCCCATAGAGGGCCAGCAGCCCGCTCATAAGCCGGGCCGTCAGGTCCGGGCCGGCCCCGGTGGAGGGAGCGGGCGCGGCCGTTGCGCCTGCCGCCCAGCTCAGCTGCAAGGGCAACGGCCCGGCGGCCGGGGAATCCGAAACGGAGCCCGCCAGCAAACCGGCCAATCCCGGAAACGCCAGCAAGGGAATGACCACACTTGCCGCCAGTGCCCCCAGCAAGTAGGCGCGGTTGGCGGTGAAGTAGGTGAGCCGGGCCAGCAGCAGGCGGTAGGCCAGCGCAAACACGGCCAGACAGAAGCTGGCCTCGGCCAGGTACACGAGGAAATTACTGAGCATCGCCGTCGGGCTTGGGGGTGGTTTCAGAACCGTGCAGCAGGTCCAGCAACTGCTGCTTCTCGCGTTGGCTCAGGGTTTCTTCCACCATAAAGGAGACCAGGGCCGTGGGTGAATTGTCGAAATACTGCGTGAGCATGCGCTTGAGGCTGGCCGCCCGGTACTCGGTTTTGCTGATGAGCGGAAAGTACTCGTAGGTTTTGCCGTAGGCTTTGAAGCCCACGTAGCCCTTGCGCTCCAGTATCCGCACCACCGACGACACGGTGTTGTAGGGCGGCTTGGGCTCGTCGGACAGGTGCTCGATGACGTCCTTCACGAAAGCCTTCTTCAGCTTCCACAACGCCTGCATGATGCGTTCCTCAGTTTTCGTTAGTTCTTCCATAGGTCAAATGTATAACTGATAAACCAGTTTCAAAACTTATTATTCAGTTTTGAAACGTATTAATGCGTTGTGAATGGATTTTGGCTTAAAAACGAGGTTTTGTTGCTGAAAATTGTTGTGCGCCCTGCCCGTACCCCGACCTTTGCCCCACCATGCACCTCACCGATTCCCACGCCCACCTCTATTCCGAACAGTTCAAACCCGACCGCCTAGACGCCCTGCGCCGTGCCCAGGACGCCGGCGTGCGCACCATTGTGATGCCCAACGTGGACCACTCCAGCATCGACGCCATGCTGGAGCTGGAAGCCCAGGCCCCGGAAACCTGCTTTGCCATGATGGGCCTGCACCCGTGCTCGGTGACGCGCAGCTTCGAGCAGGATTTGTACGAGGTAGAAACCTGGCTGGGCCGACGGCCTTTTGCCGCAGTGGGCGAGGCCGGGCTCGATTTGCATTGGGACAAAACCCTGCTGGGCGAGCAGCAGGAAGCCCTGAAAATTCAGCTGGCGATGGCCAAAAAGTACCAGTTGCCCATTGTGCTGCACACCCGCGAGGCTTTCGCCGAAACCGTGGCCCTGGTGGAGGCGGCCCAGGACGGTACCCTGCGCGGCGTGTTCCACTGCTTCTCGGGCACGCCCGCTGAGGCCGAGCAGGTAATAAAGTTGGGCTTTATGCTGGGGATTGGGGGCGTGGCCACCTTCAAAAACGGCGGGGCCGACAAGGTGCTGCCGGGCATTGGCCTGGAGCACCTGCTGCTGGAAACCGACTGCCCGTACCTGGCGCCCGTGCCGCACCGGGGCAAGCGCAACGAGCCGGCTTACCTGCCCTTCGTGCTGCGCCGCGTGGCCGAGCTGCTGGGCAAAGACGTGGAAGAAGTAGCCGAAGCGACTACGAACAACGCCTTGGCACTGTTTAACTTATAGGATGATGGCCCCGTGCTAGGCGCTTATGGCAACGCGGTGGCTGAGCTGGTCGAACAGGGTGGTGAGGCGGTCGGCTTGCAGGTTTATCTGGTCGAGGCCCTGGCGGGCCTCTTCGATGAGGCCGCGCTGGTACTGGGCGGCCAGGTCGCGGCCGGTGCTGAGCATTTGCTGCAGGGTCCGGTCTATTTCGCGCACTTCGGGGTGATGGCCGTGGTGGGGCTTCACCACGGTGTCGAGCCACTGGCCCAGGGCGTTTTCCTGCCGGGAGAACATGGCCTCGTCGGCTTCGCGCACGCCGTAGAGCACGGAGCGGAGCCGCGACTTAAACAGCACCTGCTTGATGCGGGCCTGCTGAAAGTCGAGGACTGATAGTTCCATGCGCTGAGAAGTGAAGGATAGGGTAGAAAAAGAAGCGTAGAGAAAAGCTACTTTGCCGGCGCCGCGATGGCGCCGCTGCCGCCCAGCTGTTGCAGGGCTTGGCGGGTTTGTACCAGCTCGGTGGCTTCGTAGGCATACGCCGTGATGCCCGCCGGCTCGCCGTGCTCCTCGAAACGCTGGTACGTGAAGTTGAAATAGGCATCGCGCAGGGTGCCGGACCCGTCGGCGGCGGCCAGCTGCACCAACACTTCGGTGCCCACGAAGGGCTCGCCAGTGCGGTAAACGCCATCGAGTATGGCCATAATGCCCTGGCCCACTACTTCGGGAAATACCTCGGCCACGGTGCGGCCCACCAGGTCCTGGCCGCCCACCAGCCCCCGGAAGAGGGTGTTGGCAAACTCGTAGCGGTGCTCGGGGCCGCGCACGATGGTTATCATGGCCGGGGCATTGGTGAGCAGCGTGTCGAAGGTTTGGCGCTGCTGGCGGGTCAGCTGCGACTGCCGGTAGGCCTGGTCCGATAGCTCGGCCTGCTCCTCATTCGCCTTGAGCAGTTCTTCCACCATCAGTTTCTGCTCGTGGATGTCGGCGTTGCAGCCCACCCACATTTGCACCTGCCCATCGGGGCCCAGGCGGGGCACGCCGCGGGCCAGGTGCCAGCGGTAGCGGCCGTCGTGCCGCCGCATGCGGTACTCCACTTGGTAGGTAGTGCCGTGTTGGCGGGCAGCTTCCCAGCGGGCGGTGGTGGGGGCCACGTCGTCGGGGTGCAGGTCAGCAACCCAGCCCTCGCCCAGGGTTTCGGCCAACGTCCGGCCGGTGAATTCGGTCCAGCGGGGGTTAAAGTATTCGGCCCAGCCGTCGGGGCGGGTGGTCCACACCATCACGGGCATGCTTTGCAGCACGAAGTGGTTGCGTTCGGTTGCCTCATCGAACTCCCGCTGCACCACCTCGGCGCGCTGCATGGCGAGCGTGGCTTCGGTCACGTCCTGGGGCCGCTGCAGAATGTACTGCAGCTCGCCGCGCTCGTCCAGCAGCGGAAAGTGGGTGATTTGCCAGTAGCGCTGCTCGGTGCCGCCGCCCAGCGCGGCGGGCCGTTCCAGGTCGTAGCGCAGCAGGGGCATGGTGTGGGGCGCGAGGTGGCGGCGCACGTGCTCGAGCGAGGCGTCCAGGTCGCGCTGGCTTTCCGGGGCCGAGGGGTAGGCTGCGAAGATGTTCTGACCCAGGGCCTGCTCCCGGGTTCGGAGCGACACGGCCACGTGGGAGTCGGTGTTGTCGAGCACCGTGCCGTCGGGGGCCAGCAGCAGGTAATTGTCGGGCAGCAGACGAAAAAGGGCCCGGTAGTCAGGGGAAGCGAGGAAGTCAGCCATGTGGTGCTACTGACCCAGCCGTGAATGGGTAACAAGTGGAAAAACAAACGTACAAACTGAACCCACGGACCAGGTTGCGCCAAAGTTAGCCAGGACCAGCGAAACTGGAGCGCCTTTAGGGCGTGCCTAGTACCTCACATCGAACCGGCCGTCGGTGACGGCCAGGGAATCAGTAGCGCTGTAAAGCACGCCGGAAAATGTGCCGCTCACGATGCGCTCCTGGCGGTCGAGCTTGCGGATGAGTAGGCGCACGGGGCGGCGGGCGGTGCTGCGGTAGCCCCGGTACGGAATCAGGTCGATGGCTTCCATGCTTTCGGCTCTTTGGCCGGGTGGCATCCGGACAGTATCGGCCCCGAGCAGACGCAGGCCGCCCAAGGTGTCGGAAAGTAAAAACGTGAAGCTGATTTCGCGGTCGTAAAATTCTATGCTGTTGCGTACGCCCGTCATTGCGCCCCGCACCGTGAGTAGCGGCGGCACCGCACTAGCCCTATATACCTGCAGCATGTTGGGTTGCCAGCTGCTGCCGAGCGGACCTTTCAATTGTTGGCTGCCCAGCACGGTCCACTTCTGCGCGCCCAGTACGCAGCCCAGGGTGTTGGCCCCGGTTTCGGTGTAGGCCGGCAGCTGGGCGCGGGCAAATCCCTCGCTGTTGTCGTACTCTTTGCACCCCGTGGTGCAGGCGCTCATCGACAGCAGGCTGAGGCAGGTGAGGAAATGCCGGAAGCGCATGGTAGGGGAGGGAAGTGTGAAAAGCCGAAAATACACACGAACCAGGGAAGGCGTACCCTGCCGCCATCGGGCCCCGGCTGGCCGGCATGGCCGGCAGACCAGCCGCCCCCGAAAAACGCCGGTCTGACCCGCACGACGGTTCATCCGCTTCATCCGACATTTCGGTAGCACGGAGTTGAACCCGAGCCGGACGGGCCAACACCTTTGGACCACTACTTACCCGCCGGTCCTATGAAAAAGCTACTCCTGCTGCCGCTGCTCCTGCTGCTGAGCGCCGCCCGCCCCGTCGTCGCCCAGGCCCCCGTTGCCCAGGCCCAGCCTGTTCCAGCCGCTTCCACGCGCCTGACTGGCACTGTGCGCGATGGCGCCGGCCAGCCGCTGCCGGGCGTGAACGTCTTTTTGAAAACCACCTTCGACGGCGCCAGCACCGACTCGCTGGGGCGCTTCCGCTTCGAGACCCGCCAAACGGGCCGCTTGGTCCTGATGGTGACCCTCATCGGCTACGAGCCGCTGGAGCTGCCGGTGCAGCTGGGCCAGGGCGCTGTCGCGCTGCCCAACATCAAGCTTAAAGCCAGCCGCGCCGCCCTGGGCGACGTGGTGGTGACGGCCGGCGCCTTCGAGGCCAGCGACGAAAAGCGGAGCAGCGTGCTCAAGCCGCTCGACATTCTGACCACGGCCGGCGCCCTGGCCGACGTGGCCGGCGCCCTCAACACGCTGCCCGGCACCAGCCGCAACGGCGAGGAGGGCAAGCTGTTTGTGCGCGGCGGGGCCGCCGGCGAAACCAAGCAGTTTCTTGACGGGCTGCCGCTGCAAAGCCCTTACGGCGGCACGGTGAGCGGCACGCCCGCCCGGGGCCGATTTGCGCCCACGCTCTTCAAGGGCACGGTGTTCAGCACCGGGGGCTACTCGGCCGAGTACGGGCAGGCGCTGTCGGCGGCCGTGATTTTGAACACCCAGGACCTGGCCCCGGAAACTCAGACGGGCATCACGCTGCTCTCGCTGGGCTCGGTGGGTTTGTCGCAGCAGCAGCGCTGGGAGCGGGCGTCGGTGGCCGTGGCGGGCGACTACTTCAACATGAAGCCTTACTTCGGCGTGGTGCCGCAGCGGGTGCTCACGGCCATGGAGTCGGGCAGCGGCTCGGTGGCGTACCGGCAGCGGACGGGCGAGGCGGGCATGTTCAAGGCCTACGGCGCTTTCACCACGGCCCACACCGGCGTGCGCACGCCGGCCGTGGACTGGCAGCACGGCCGCCCCGTGGACCTGCAGAACCACAACGCCTACCTGAACACCAGCTTCCGCAGCCCCCTGCGCGGCGGCTGGAGCGTGAACACCGGCCTGGCCGCCACCCGCGACGAGCAAACCATTGCCTTGGGCACCCAAGGCCCGGCCGCCGACATCAGCCACGTCCGCGAATTGGAGGAGTCGGTGGTGGGCCGCGTGGTGCTCACCAACGACTCGGTGGGCACCTACTGGAACCTGAAAGTGGGCGCCGAAGGCCTGGGCCAACGCTTTGCCCAGCAGGCCCGGCAGCAGCACGCCGGCCAGGAAACCGAACTGCCCCGCCGGGCATTTGATGAGCAGCGGGCCGCCGCTTTTGCCGAAGCCAACATTTCCTTCAGCAGTAAGCTGGCCGGCCGGGTGGGGGGGCGGCCGAATACTCGGCCGTGCTGGGCCGCTGGAACGCCGCCCCGCGCCTGGCCTTGGCCTACCAACTCAGCGAAGCCAGCCAGCTCTCGGCCGCCTACGGGCAGTTTTACCAGACGCCCGCCAACGACCTGCTGCTCTCGGCCCACGGCAACGACGCGCTGCGCTTCGAGCGCGCCGACCACTACCTGCTCACCTTCCAGCGCATTCGCGCCGACCGCACGCTGCGCGTGGAAGGCTACTACAAGAACTACGACCACCTCACCCGCTTCGACGCCGCCACCCAATTTCAACCCACGGCCTACCAGAGCACCGGCCGCGGCTACGCCCGCGGCCTGGATTTTTTCTACCGCGACCGCAAAACGGTGAAAAACCTGGACTACTGGGTGAGCTACGGCCTGCTGGACACCCGCCGCCAGCAGCGCACCGACCCCGTGCTGGCCGTGCCCACCTTCGCCGCCCGCCACAACCTCTCGCTGGTGGGCAAGTATTGGGTGGGCAAGCTGCACACGCTGGTGGGCGCCACCTACGGCTACACCAGCCCGCGCCTGAGCTACGACCCCAGCTTCCGGGCCGTGCGCACGCCTAGCTTCCAGGACCTGAGCATGAACTTCAGCTACGTGACCAGCATCAAGCGGAACCTGACCATCGTGCACGTGTCGTGCTCCAACCTGCTGGGCCGTGAGAATGTGTTTGGCTACCGCTACGGCGCCGCGCCCAGCGACCAGGGCACCTACCAGCGGGTGAGCGTGACGCCCTCGGCCCCGCGCATGGTGTTCGTAGTGCTCATGGTGAGCATCAACAAGGCCCGCCCGGCGGATACGAGCGTGGCCCCGGAGTAGCGCGAATGCGCCATTGCCTGAAAAAGAACGTCATGCTGAGCGGAGTCGAAGCATCTCTACCGCGCAAGTAAATGGCTTACTACTGCGGTAGAGATGCTTCGACAAGCTCAGCATGACGTTCTTTTTGCTGCTTGTTGAGCCTGCACTTTATGCCTGTTTCACTGATTGGTTGCCGCGCTGCTTGGCCGGAACCGCTGCGGCCGGGGCCAACGGGGCGCTCAGGGCGGCGTAGCGCTCGAAGAGGTGCTGCACCCGCTCGGTGTCGTGGGTGAAGCGTTTGGCGCGGTAGAGGCGCTCGACGCGGGCGTCGAGGGCGCGGTGGGCGGCGCGGAGGTCGGGCGGCATGGCCAGCGGGTCGTAGAGGTCGGCCAGGGTGCTGCCGGGGTGGGCGGCGCGGGCATCGAGCACGGCCTGGGCGGCGGCTTCTACCGCCTGCCGGGCCTCCTCGCTGGGCTGCGTGGGCCAGGGAAAATTGTTGTAAACGATGTCTTTCGAGTAGCCGTAGTCGCTTTTCAAGCGTCCGCCTACATAGCGTAGCCAAGCCATGTGCATGGCGGAGGTAAGCACGCCGAAATGATAAGAGCTAACGCTAGAACACGTATAAACTTTATTGCTGGCAATAATATCAGGAGTTAGAAAACCAATAGGAACGTAATGCCGATTGATAGTGCTGAATGCCGGAACAGCCAAGTAGTTGGTTGTTGGCTGGCGGTTTTCGCCAAAGAGTAGTGGTGTGCCAGCTAAGCGCTGGGTGGCATCTCGGGGGCTGGCAGCACGGTAATCACGAATAGCACGGGCTTTCTCCTGTAGAATGGGCGAGTTGCGTATTATTTGGGGTTCCACATTTGGCAGCCAGAGGCACCATCGACTTTTGCCATTGATGTACTCCTCGGCCCCCTTAAACGGCCGCACATAAGGCGCAAGTGCTGGTTCGGCGGCAAGCAATTCGGCTCGTTTAGTATCATTAAGCAGCAAGTGGCCGCCATCGTTGGGCATTGAGCCAAAGGCCAGCGCCGGTACGTCGCTTATCGGGCGGCTACGGCTGGGCAGCAATACGGTGGGTGCATCTACGAGGTAGGGGTTGAGTTGCGCGGCGGCTTGCTCATGCGGGGCGGCACCGGGATTATCGTACAGAAACAGCCGCTTATTAGCTATTTCCTGCGGCCCAAACCCGACGATGATGCAATGCACGGCCGCGTTGCGCTTGCCTTCGTTGCGCCACTGAAACGTTTGGTGGGCAAACTGCAACTTCATCCCGAAGCGGTTGAGAATTGGCCCCCACAAGATGCTCACCTGCTCGCCCTGCGTGATGGAATTGGTGCTGACCAACGCAGCGCGGGCCGTGGTGCCGTGCAGGTATTCGGCCGTTTTTAAAAACCAGCAGGCCACGTAATCGAGCGCGCTGGCACCTTTCACGCCCTGAAAAATACGGGCCACGTCGGCTTTCTGCACCGCCGATTGGTATTGCTTCCCCACAAACGGCGGGTTGCCCACCACATGGGTGGCCTGTTCGCGGGGCAGCACGGTGTTCCAATCGGTTTGCAAGGCGTTGGCGTGGACGATGTGGGCGCCCCGGCGCAGCGGAATGCGCGCCAGGTACTGGCCGAAGCGGGTGGAGAAGCGCTGGTTCATCTGGTGGTCGACGAGCCAGAGGGCCACCTCCGCGATGCGGGCCGGAAACTCGTCCACCTCGATGCCATGCATCTGGTCGGCGTTGAGGCGCACCTCGGTTTCGGGGCCGAGGGGGAACTGAATCACCTCGTCGGCGGGGTAAAACACCTCCAGGATTTCCATTTCGAGCAGGCGCAGCTCGCGGTAGGCCACCACCAGGAAGTTGCCGCAGCCGCAGGCGGGGTCCAGCAGGCGCAGCTCACTCAGGCGGTTTTGCAGCTTGCTCAGGCGGTTGTCGCGGGCGGTGCCGGCGGCCAGGGTTTTGAGGTGGGCCAGCTCAGCGCGCAGCTCATCGAGCAGCAACGGCCCCAGCGCCTTCAGAATATTTTGCTCGGAGGTGTAGTGCGCGCCCTGGGTGCGGCGGGCGGCCGGGTCCATCACGCTCTGAAACAGCGAGCCGAAGATGGCCGGCGAAATCTGGCCCCAGTCGAGGCGGGTGGCATCGAGCAGCAGCTCGCGCATGGTTTCGGAGAAAGCCACGGTGTGCAGCGGGCCTTTAAATAGGTCGCCGTTCACGTAGGGAAACTCGCGCAGGTGGGCCGGCAGGGCGGGCGGGCGCTGGTCTTCGGGGGTGTCGAGCACCTCAAACAGCTGGTGCAGCAGGGGGCCGAGCTGCTGGCCGCGCGGGCCGGCGTGCTGGCTTACCAGGTCCATGAAGCTGGCGCGGGGGAAGATGTCGGTGTCCTCGGCAAAGAGACAGAAGAGCAGGCGCACGAGGTAGCGCTCCAGGTCGGTGCCGTGGTAGCCGGAGGCGGCCAGTTGGTCGTGCAGGCGGCCCATGCGCTCGGCGGCGGCGCGGTTCACGGGGTCCTGCTCCTGGTAGCTGCGCTGCTGGTAGCCGGCCATGAAGCCGAACAGCCGGACGTGCTTGCCCAGGTCGGCCACCTGAATTTCGAGGTGGTCGGCGGGGGCGGGGTACACGGTGGCCCCGCGCAGGTCGTAGAGGCGCAGGCGGGCAAAGTCCGACACAAACACGTACTGCGGCTTTTCGTGGTCGGGCAGGCCGCCAATGTATTCCAAGGCCTGGCGGTAGGCGTCGTTCAGGTCGCGATGGCGGCTTTTGCTTTCGCCCAGCAGCACCCCCGGCCAAAACAGGTCGATGCGGCCCCGGCCCAGCGCGGGGGCGGGCTCCTGCACCAGGCCGGCGGCCAGGGTGGGCGCGTGCTTGCTCACGTTGCGCTCAAACTCGGCCACCTTGCGCCGCGTGAGGCCGAAGACGTGGAAGAACTCATTCCAGAAGGTCTGGGCTTCGGCGTGTTCGCGGGTTTCGTCTTTCCAGTCGCGGGCAAAGGCGAGGGCGCGCTGGCGAATTTCGGGCCAGGCGAGGGGAGCGGCGGGCATAAAGCGGGGTGGGGTAGGGATTGGGGCGGGAAAGGTACGGGGTGAACGCGCAGGGCGACCGGTGTTCCGGGAAATCCAACGCCCCATCCGCCTCATCCGACGCTTCGGTCACAGAAAGTTTCGGGCGCTGCCGTGGGCCGCCACCTTTGAATCATCAACGCCGGCAATGAGGTCGGCAGCTGTTTCACATCATTCATCTTCACTCATTCCCAAGCCATGAAAAAGCACTTTCTTCTCCTCGCCCTGGCGGCTACTTCGTTTTCCGCCGCTGCGCAGCCGGCTGCCGGAACTCCGGCGGCGCCTGCTGCCGCTTCAGCCCCGGCCGGCTACACCGAAATGATGGCCGCCACCATCAAGGAGCTCAACAGCACCGGCGACCCCGCCCAGCTCAAGCAGCTGGCCAGCAAGTTTGAGCGCGCCGGCGCGGCCGCAGCCACCGACTGGCTTCCTCAATACTACCAGTCTTACGCCCTGCTGCTTACCTGCTTCCAAAGCAAGGAAGAGGGCGACGTGAAGGACAAGTACCTCGACCAGGCCGAATCCAGGCTGGGCCGCGCCCGCAAGCTGGGCGGCGACGAGGCCGAGCTGCTGGTGCTGCAAGGCTACATCCACCAGGCCCGCCTGGGCATTTCGCCCATGCTGCGCTCTTTCAAATACTCCACGCTGGCAAACGAAGCCCTGGCCCAGGCCAAAAAGCTGAACCCCGCCAACCCGCGCATCTACCTGGTGCAGGCCAACAACCTCTACTACACGCCCAAGATGTTCGGCGGCGGCCCGGAAGTTGCCAAGCCCATTTACGACGAAGCCAAAACCCGCTACGCTGCCCACAAGCCCGCCCATGCGCTGCTGCCCAACTGGGGCGAGCGCCAGCTGCTGGGCCGCTTGAAGGCCTATGAGGCGGCCGGCGCCCAGGCTACTGCGAAGTAGTGGTGTGCCTGGTGGTTGAATCGGTCATAGTCCAAGGGGCCAGGGGATGAGGCGCACGCGAGGCCGACCCATCAGGAGCAAGCCGGACTCTTCAAGCTCCCCCGCGCTGCGGCCCCAAAATTTCTTCGTCATTTGCGGTTGACTTTACTTCTATGAATGACACTTCGTTTGGGGCCACCGCCCGCTTGCTCATGCCCCGCTGGCTCCGCCTGGTGCTGACGCTGCTGGCCATTTCGGTGGCCGTGACCCTGCTCATCAACCGGCCCGATGAGGACGAGCTGTTGGTTAATTTCCTCATTACCCTGGCCTACACGGGCTCGCTGTGGTTTGCCAACGACGGCGCCGTGGCGTGGCTCGACCGGTTCGTGTCGTGGCGCGCCGCGCCGGTGCAGCGGTTCCTGCTCACCATCACGGTGTCGCTGCTGGTGTCGCTGGTGGCGATTTTTCTGGTGAACCTGGTTTTCCGGACGATGTATTTTCACCAGCCCGCCCGCGTGATGTTTACGGCGGCGGTGTGGGAGGATTTTGTGTTTCCGCTGATGGTCACGGTGCTGCTGTCGCTGTTTCAGCACAGCCGTGCGTTTTTGCTGAAGTGGCGCGAAGCCGCCATTGAGGCCGAGCGGCTGGAAAAGGAAACCGCTGTGGCCCGGCTCGACTCGCTGCGCCGGCAGGTCGACCCGCATTTTCTGTTCAACTCCCTCAACGCGCTGACCTCGCTGGTGGAAGAAAACGACCCCGCGCGGCCGTGCGCTTCATCCGTCAGCTCAGCCAGGTGTACCGCTACGTGCTCGACAGCGAAACCCAGGAGCTGGTGCCGCTGGCCGACGAGCTGCGCTTTGCCGACAGCTACCTGTTTCTGCAAAAGACCCGCCTGGGCGACGCCCTGGCCGTGGACATGGACCTGCCCCTGGCCCCGCCGCTGGCCCCGCTCTTCGTGCCGCCGCTGGCCCTACAGCTGCTGCTCGAAAACGTCATCAAGCACAACACCGCGTTTCAGGCTGACCCTTTGCGTATTGCGGTGCGGCTGGACGTGGCCGGCGGCACGCTCACGGTGCGCAACACGCTGCGGCCACGCCGCCTGAACGAGAACGAAACCTCGGGCCTGGGCCTGCGAAACCTGGTGGCCCGCTACGCTTTCTTTACGGATAAACCCGTGGTGATAGCGAGGGAGGGCGGCGAGTTCGTGGTCACGTTGCCACTGCTGGTTTTGTGAGGTAAGCTTCAGCTTGCCGTTTTTCTGACTACCTGACTACTGTTGCCTTACCGCCCGTACCCCTACGGCAAGCTAACGCTTACCTCACCATGCTCCGCGCCCTCATTGTCGAAGACGAACCCCTTGCCGCCCGCCGCCTCGCCGACCTGTTGGCCCGCCCGCCCGAGCCGCTCGAAATCCTCGGCACGGCCGAATCGGTGGCCCAGGCTGTGCAGTTGCTGCAAGCCGGCCCTGCCGGGCACGGCCCTACGCCCGATGTGCTGTTCCTGGATATTCATCTGGCTGATGGGCTGAGCTTTGAGATTTTCGAGCAAACCGACGTGCGCTGCCCGGTCATCTTCACCACCGCTTACGACCAGTACGCGCTGCAAGCTTTCAAGGTGAACAGCGTGGACTACCTGCTCAAACCCATCGACGAAGAGGAGCTGCGCGAAGCCCTGCGCAAGCTGCGCGCTCGCCTGCCCACCGCCCCCATGCCCGCCTTCGACCCCGCGTTGCTCACCCAGCTCATGCAGCAGATGCAGCAGGGCGCGCCGCCCGCCGCCAGCTACAAAACGCAGTTTGTGGTGCGCGTGGGCGAGCACCTGAAAGTGGTGCCCATAGACCAGATTGCCTATTTCTTCAGCCTCGAAAAAGCCACCTTCCTGCAAACCACCGAGGGCCGCAAATACGTGGTGGACTACACCATGGACCAGCTCGAAACGCTGCTGGACCCGCGCCGCTTCTTCCGCCTCAACCGCGCCTACCTGGCCCAGCAAACCGCTATTCAGGACATCATTCACTACACCAACTCCCGGCTGCAAACCGTGCTCAAACCCACCGCCCCCGACGCCCAGGTGCTGGTGAGCAGGGAGAAGGTGAACGTGTTTAAGAGCTGGCTGGACAGGTAAGAGACTTCTTTTTCAGCCTATTGGCTGATCGGGCGCGACGGCTGTATTATTGCTGGCCATGCGCCCCGGTCCAGCGACCCGGAGGCCGTGGGAGCCACCCTTAACGCTGCCCTGGCCTTATAACACCTGCGCCACCGGGCCGGTTGTGCAGCAGCAGGCAGCAACGCTGCCCTGCTGTTTCTACGTACTTCGCCCACCATGTTACCCCATTTACCGTTTTTGGCCGGACTGTTCCTGTTGGCACAAGCTGCCCGCGCCGCGCCGCGCCAGGCCGCCGCCCCCGCCGATACCGTGGTGGGCCGCCGGGCGGTGCCGCGCATCGAGCACCGCCGCCTCGTGGTACAGTACGACTCCCGCTATGCCATTCTCAACTACCATTTTACCACCATCAACGGCCTGAAACTGGGCGTGGAGTTTAAAAACCGATTCCGGACCGGCGCCGCTATCTATTTTCTCAGCACCGGCGTACCCACCCGCCGGGCCCGGCCCGAAAACGCGTCGCCCACGGCTGTGTCCGAAATCCGTTTCCGCTACTTGGCCGGCTACGCCGAGTACGTGCTACTCGAAACGCCGCGCTGGGAAATCAGCACCAACCTCCAGCTGGGCATGGGCTCCACCTACGTGCTCTACGCTACCCCCGAAGGCAAATTCTTCAAAACGCCCCACGATTTTATGGGCGTGGTGGAGCCCTCGGTGGCTGGCCACATTCGCGTGTTTCGGTGGGCGGGCTTTGGCGCGGGGGCTGGCTGGCGGCAGCCCGTGCTGGTAGACCCGACCATCCAGCGCGAGCTCAACGGGCCTGTTTTCCACGTGCGCGCCAAGCTGTTTCTGGGCGATTTGATAAAGGTGGTGCGGGGCCGGCAGCGGCTGTTTACGCAGGAAGGCCTGCGCAGCGAGTAGGGCCGCTGACCTACTCGGCGGGGCTGATTTGCCGTAGGGTAGCGGGCCGGTCGAGCTTGCCGGTGGGGGTGGTTTGAAATTCGGGCACGTAGCGCAGCTGCCGGGGCTGCTCGTAGCGGCCCAGCCGCGCGGCCAGCAGCTCGCGCAATTGTTGTGCTCGTGCCGCCGAAAGGGCAGGCCCCTCAATAAACGCCGTCACGGCCTGGCCCAGCCGCTCATCGGGCTGGCCGGCCACGAAGCAGCGGCGCGACTCCCCGATTTCGGCCAGGGCCACATCGAGCACCAGCTCCACTTTTTCGGCCGGCACCTTCACGCCGCCGGAGTTTATCACAAAATCGGCCCGGCCCAGCCACTCAAAGGTATGGGCGTCAAGCAGCTGCACCTGGTCGTTGGTGACGATGAGCTGGTCGTCGGTGATGTCGCCGCGCAGGGTGAGGCAGCCGCGCTCGTCCTGGTCGGCCGCAATGCCGGTGAGCACGCGGTAGGCCGTGGTGGCATCGGGGCCGTTGAGGCGGCGCAGGGCCACGTGCGAGCAGGTTTCGGTCATGCCGTAAGTGTGGTACACGGGCGCCCGTAGCGCGCCAATGGCGGCGGCCAGCGCGGGGTCCACCACGGCCCCGCCTACCAGAATGGCCTTCATCGCCTCCAGCCGGCCTGCCTGGCCGGCCTGGAGCAGGGCCCGCAGCTGCAGGGGCACAAAGGCGGCAAAGTCAAATTCGGCGTCGGCGGGCACCAGGTCCAGCGGATTGCCCTGCGGCTCCACAATGGTGAGGTGCAGGTTGCGCTCCAGCCCGCGCACCAGCATCATCATGCCCCCGATGTATTCGCAGTTCAGGCAGACCAGCGCCCGGTCGCCCGGCCCGAGGTCGAAGAAGTCGCCGGTGCGGCGGGCCGAGGCTTCGAGCTGCCGCCGCCGGAGCGTGAGGGGCTGGGGCGTGCCCGTGCTGCCCGAGGTGGTGAGCCCAAACTCCTGCGTGCCGGTGAGCCACTGCCGCACAAAATCCAGCACCCTGGCCTCGTAGCCGTTCACGGGCACGGCCAGCTGGGCGGGGTATTGTTGGATGGCGGCGTAGGTAAACTCGCGGCCGTTGAGCAGGAGGGAAGTGGGCAGGGCAGTGGTCATGGCGCAAAACTACTTGCCTGCGGGCGCATGCGCCGGCGCACGGTTCGGTAAGCGGCAGGGTTGCGGCCGGCGCGGGAAGGTCGCTACCCTTTCTTCTTTTGGGCGCGCGCCTGCTGCTCGGCAATAAAGCGGTCCGTCATCTTTTCCAGAATGGCCAGGGTCACGGCGCCGTTGGAGAGCACCATGTCGTGAAAGGCGCGCACGTCGAAGTCGTCCTTCAAGGCACTTTCGGCCCTTTTGCGCATTTCAATGATTTTCAGCTCGCCCATTTTGTAGGACAGCGCCTGCCCGGGCCACAAAATGTAGCGCGTCACCTCCGTGTTTACCTCGTGCAGGGAAAGCGCCGTGTTGTCGGCCAGGTAGGCCACGGCTTGCTCCCTGGTCCAGCCCTTGGTGTGAATGCCCACGTCGATGACCAGGCGGCAAGCCCGCCACATCTCATACGTCAGCCGGCCAAACAAGCTGTACGGGTCCTTATAGAAGCCCATTTCGTGACCCAGGTATTCGCTGTACAGGCCCCAGCCTTCGCCAAAGGCGTTGATGTACAGGTTACGCCGGAACTCGGGCAGGTTGCTCAGCTCCTGCGTCAGGGCAATTTGGAGGTGGTGGCCCGGCACCGCCTCGTGCAGCGTCAGCGCCTCCAGGGTGTAGAGCGTGCGGCTGGGCAAGTTCGACGTGTTCACCCAGTATTCTCCGGCCCGGGTGCTGCTGATGGGCGCCCGCGAATAGCGGCCCGCGGTGTAGTTCGGCGCCAGGAATTCGGGCACCGGCACCACCGTAAACGGCTGCCGGGGCAGCTTGCCAAACAACGCAGGCAGCTGGCCCTCCACTCGTTTGGCGATGAAGGCTGCGTCTTTGAGCAGCTCATCGGCCGTTTTTGGCTGGAACTGCGGGTCGGTGCGCAAAAAGGCAATAAACTCCTTGAAGTTGCCCTTGAATTTCACGTCGCGGATAACCGTTTCCATCTCGCCCTTTATCCGCGCCACCTCCTGCAAACCAAGCTGGTACACCGCCTCTGAAGAGAGGTTAGTGGTGGTGTAGTGCCGCACCCGGTCCTCGTAATACGCCCGCCCGTCCGGAAACCCCGAAGCGCCGAGGGTGGACCGGGTTTTGGGCAGGTACTCGCGGTCGAAAAACGTCTTGATTCGCTGGTAGCTGCTGATGACGTCCTTAGTAATAACGGCGCGGCCCCGGTCCTGCAAGGCCACCCAGTCAGCTTCGGAAATGGCCGCTGGCTTTTTGGCAAAGGGCTTCCAGAAAGTCGATTCTTCGGGCGTGGCCACGATGTGCTGGGTGTAGCTCGTTTCGTAGCCCTTCATAGCCTCCCGGGGCTGCGTAATGCCCAGCGCAATGCCCCGGCGCATAAGCTGCAGGTTTTCGTCCACGAACCGGGGAATGTCCTGCAACATCAGCAGGTACTGCTCGGCGTCTTTTTTGGTGCTGATGGTGGTGCCGCCCCGCGAGGCCAGCTGGGAGTGGAAGCCGGCATCGGTTTGCAGGGGGTTCAGGTACGATTTGTACCGGTATTCGCCCAGCTCGTCCAGCACCTGGTGGTTCAACAATTCCAGGTTTATCCCGTCTTCAAACGAGAGGCTCTGCTTGTTGATGCCCTGCAATTGGGCGGCTATTTTCTGATAAAACAGGCCTTTGGCGGAAAACGAGCTTTCGGTTTGGGCACGCAGCACGTGGTTGCGGCTGCTGTCGGCGCGGTACTCTTTTTTCTCAAATGCCTTTATGGCCGCCAGGGCCGCGGCCATGTCTTTCTGCAGCGCCTGCGGTTGGGCCTGCAGCCCGGTGGTGCCCAGCAGGCAGTAGCATACAAGGAGCAGCGGTAATCTCATAAGCGGGGCCGGGGGCCGATTACTGTGCCTGAACGGCAGGAGCACAGCGGTGAAAGTAAGGCTTAGCGCAGCAGCCATTGCTGGTAGCTTTTAGCGGAGGGCGTGAGCTGCCAGCCCAGGGCCACCAGTACGCCCACGCAGGCCACCAGGTCGAATACCTGGTGGGTGATGGCGTAGGAGGCCAGCAGCGGCAGCGCGGTCAGGCTCAGCAGGCTATTGCGCAGGAACATTCGCCCGAGGTAGATGCGTAGGTTTTCTTCGGCGGGGCGCCGGATGTTGGGCCGCAAGCGCCGGAAAATCAAGTACGCCAACACGCCCAGCAGGGGCACCACGCCCCCCAGCAGCAACAGCACCGGCCAAGTGGCCAGGCGGGGCTCCAGGGTGGGGCCTACTGCGGCGCGCTGTCCGGCCAGCAGCACCGCGCCCCCCATCAGCAGGGTTTGCAGGGGGTAGTGCAGCCAGTGCACCCACCGGATGCGGCGAATGGCGCGGTGAAAATCAGCGTCCGTCATGGCCACAAAAGAAGCGGGTCTTGCCCGCCCCGCAAGCCCGCCCACCCGCTATTTTTTTGTTTGCGGGGCTGCACAACGTCGTAACAACCAATCCCTGGCAGCTCAGAAGCCAGCTTCCAGCGCGCGCTGCTCCTCCAGCAGGACTCGCCGGGTTTCGTATCCTTCGGCCACCTTCAGCTGCTGCCCGATGCTGACGAAGCGGGCCGCGAAAGCCACAAACTTCTCCGTGCCCTCGCAGTGGCGCAGCCAGTCGGCAAAGTCGGCCAGCTCGGGCTCCTGGCTCGAATAGGAGAGCAATTCCGCCATGTAAGGCGTTTCCATATTGGAGCCTTCCCACATACCGCGCGTACCAGTGGGCGCCCAAAAAACCGGTCAAACAGGTAGGTATTGCAGCAGAAAGTCTGGGCGGCCTTGCGCTCCGCATCTTTCAGCCGGTTGTTTTTGAACAGCAGAATGGTCCACTCAAACAGGAAATCGGGGTAGCCGATGTCGTCCCCAAAGTTTTTGTCGAACCAGCGCGTGTAGCGCAGCCCGCCCGCGTAGTCGCCTAGCCGCACGTACAACTTGGGCGGCAAGTAGCGGTAGCCCCCGCTGTCGTCGTACCAGCCGAAGCGGCGTTTCTCGGCGGCCAGTCGGCGCTTCACGCCCGCTATTTGGGCCTGGAGCCGTTCGGCTTGTTTGGGTGTGAGGGGTTTATTCATCCGGTTTCGGTGGGGTTGCGGGCCGGCGCATTCGGCCGGTTTGGGTACCTCAATTTACCGGGTAAAACGTGGCCCGCACCTCGGCTAGGTAGTCGTGAAAGCCCCAGCCGATGCCGCTGGTGTCGCGCACGACCTGCGCCGTACGGGCCGCAAATTGGGCCAGCAGCTTCTCCTCCACAAGGCTCATAACTAACTGCTTGACAGACGTCAGGCTCTGACCTCGTACAGTAATCCAGAGTCGTGAGCCGTTACAAAAAGTGGCACTTTCCCCCAATTCGCTTTTTGAGTGATAGCTAGTTTTCGTGCTTCTTTGAAAAGCTCATGCAATCTTAGAATTATTATTAGCTCACAAACTTCAAATGCTTCCGTCAAAGCTTCATCACTCCCTTTGTCATTCTCTAAATAGTCTCTATAAGCTTCTTGCAGCTCCTCTAAGCCATTAATTACCATGCTTTTTTCTGACGGTACATCATAGTCGGCTAACCAATCAAAATCATCAAGTCCTCCCAATTCTGCAAAAGCAAATAAGTCAACAAACCATAAATCATAGTTTATAGTAAACCCATTCATTTCGGCATAAAGGGCTTTAACATCAATTTGCTCCCTTGCAGATTTGTAGAAAAGTTCTAAATATTCGCTCAATCCTACGGCTAAGTGTTTCAAGTCTTTGCCTAAGATTTTGTGAAAATCCGTTTTAGGTAATTCTGATAATTTATCCTCAGCAAGATTAATAGCTTCATCAAGCTTGTTGTTCGTTACAAGCTCATTTAATGCGTCGTCTAAGTTGAATTCCATGTATGTCTGTTGTTTTGTATTGAGGTTGTTATTGTTGAATTAATACACTATTTGCACTGCTCCAGCGTCAAGCTACACCAGTTGTGGCAATCTACCCAAATGAGTCCAAATCCCGCAACTGCATTTCGTGTTTACACTCTCAGTAGGCGCAACCCCGACCGGAAGACAAACGACTTTCAAGGCGGAAAACTTAGCGCCCCACCAGCCAAAAAAGCCCGCCGCACTTCTCAGTACGGCGGGCTTTTTAATTATCGGGCGTAATACCGCCGCTTACGGAAACTTAGGAAACTTCGAGAAGTCCGGCTGGCGCTTTTCCATGTAGGCGTTGCGGCCTTCCTTGGCCTCGTCACTGAGGTAGTAGAGCAGCGTGGCGTTGCCGGCCAGCTCCTGAATGCCGGCTTGCCCGTCGAGCTCGGCGTTGAACGACGACTTGAGCATGCGCAGCGAGAGCGGGCTTTTCTGCAGAATCTTGTGGCACCAGGCCACTGTCGTTTCCTCCAGCTTATCGAGCGGCACCACTTTGTTTACCAGGCCCATGTCGAGGGCTTCCTGGGCGTCGTACTGGTCGCAGAGGAACCAGATTTCGCGGGCTTTTTTCTGGCCCACCACGCGGGCGAGGTAGGAGGCCCCGAAGCCGCCGTCGAACGAACCCACGTTGGGGCCGGTCTGACCGAAGCGGGCGTTGTCGGCCGCAATGGTCAGGTCGCACACCACGTGCAGCACGTGGCCGCCGCCAATGGCCCAGCCCGCCACCATGGCAATCACCGGCTTGGGAATGGTGCGGATGATGCGCTGCAAATCGAGCACGTTGAGGCGGGGCACGGCGTCCTCGCCCACGTAGCCGCCGTGGCCGCGCACGCTTTGGTCGCCGCCCGAGCAGAAGGCCCGGCCGCCCTCCCCGGTGAGGATGATGACGCCGATGTCGGTGCGGTCGCGGCAGAGGTTCATTGCCTCAATCATCTCCTGCACCGTGAGCGGCGTGAAGGCGTTGTGCACCTGCGGCCGGTTGATGCTGATTTTAGCAATGCCGCCGTGCTGTGTGAAGAGAATTTCTTTGAACTCCTTAATCGGGGTCCAGCTGATGGGTTCGGGCATAAGATGAGATTGATTTTCTGCGGCTTCTGCGTTTTTCTTTTGCGCCTTCTGCGGGCTAAAATCCGTTGGACGGTTTTAGCCCGCAGAGGGCGCAAAAGAAAAACGCAGAAGCCGCAGAGGTTTACGAAAAAGCTTGTTTCACCGCGGTGCGGTATTCTTCAAATAATGCCGCGTTGGTTTTGGAGTCGGTAAAGATTTCCAGAATCGCCGCGCCGGTTTCGGCTGCAAAGAAAACCGGCAGCGCGGCATCTAGTTCAGCAAACGATGAAACCGGGAAGTAGCGCAGGTTAAAATCCCGGGCCGTGTTCTTGGACGTGAGGGTTTGGCGCGTCTCAAAAAATTCCTCCAACTCCGGCTGCTGCCGCGGCCCGTCAATCAGCCGGAAGATGCCGCCGCCGTGGTTGTTGAACAGCACCACCCGCAGGTTGGGCGTGGGGTAGTTGTGCCAAAAGGCGTTGCGGTCGTAGAAAAACGCCACGTCGCCGGTGAGCAGGACCACCGGACGTTCGGGTTGCGCCAGGGCCGCGCCCACGGCGGTAGAGTTACAGCCGTCGATGCCGCTGGTGCCCCGGTTGGCGAAGACCTCAATGTGCCGGCCCTGCGGAATGCCGAGGATGTTGGCATAGCGCACGGCCATGCTGTTTGCAAGGTGCAGCGCGGTATGGGGAGTTAGCGCAGCTAAAGTGCGCTTGAAGGCTGTAAATTCGTTGAATTTATGGCTATTTCCATCTAGGAAATTAATGCCCTCATTTAGCAGCTGTTTGGCTTGGCGCTCGTGGTCCGTCCACCGCTGTTGGTAATTGGAACGGGCCTCGTTTATTTCGTCAGGTAAAAGCCACAACGGGGAAGTGCATTCCAACAAAGCCGTCAGAAACCGATTAGGGTCAGCTCGAATGATGCTTGTTAAAGAGCCAAAAGTGTCCGCGGTAGCTCCGTTTAGTTGCACATGCCAATGCTGTTTTGGCGGATGCGCTCGTAGAAATTGCTTGAGTGATTTAGAGATGAGCGACAACCCACAAGTTATTACTAAATCAGGCTGAAGTAAATACTTCTGCTCGGCGCTTAAGCCAGCTAACGTCACATCGTGCGAGCGAATAATGTGCCAGTGCTCGGCGATGATTTGTCCCGGGCCAAGATTGCTGATTACATCACCAATGAAAACGGCCCCGCTTATTTCGTCACCATACGCATTTGCATTGGCGAGTACCTGGTCGGTAAAGGGAGGAGACTCTCCATCGGGTTGCTGCCCAAAGACAAAAAGTATTTTGGAGTAGTTGCCAAATTCGTTTGCCAATGCTTGCAACTCAGCTGCCTCAAGTGAACTATTGATTCCAGATTCCCGGATAATCTTCACATCCTGCTCATACCGAATTTCCTCGCCCGCCTTCGGATAAAACGGCTCACGCAGCGGCACGTTCACCTGCACTGGACCGGCGGGTGCGGCTTGCGCCAGATTGATGGCCTCGTTCACGAGGCGCGCCGAAAACCACTTGGCATCGGCGTGCGAAATGTCCACCGGAAACTCAAACGCGCCCTTGGCGTGCGCGCCGTATAAATTGCGCTGCCGGATGGTCTGTCCATCGAGCTGGTCTATCCATTCCGGCGGCCGGTCGGCGGTGAAAATTACCAGCGGAATGAGCTGGAAAAACGCTTCGGCCACGGCCGGCGCGTAGTTCAGGCCCGCCGTGCCCGAGGTGCAGACCAGCGCCACCGCTCTTTTCTGAGCCTGCGCAATACCCAGCCCGATAAAGGCCGCCGCCCGCTCATCGGGCACCACGCGCACGGTTAAATTGGGGTGGCGGGCGAAGGCCAGCGTGAGCGGCGCCGAGCGAGAACCGGGCGAAAGCACCACATCCGTAATGCCATGCCGGGCGCAAATTTCAGCGATGTTGTAAACGGCCTGCATAAGGTCAGTTATCAGTTAGTAGTTAGCAGTGAACAGTTAGCAGTGAACAGTCATCGGTGAGCACAATAAAACAAAAACTGCTAACTGTTCACTGAAGTGCCGCGCTTATGGTTCGCAGTTTCATTTCGGTTTCCTGCCATTCCCGTTCCGGGTCGGAGTCCACGGTCAGGCCGGTGCCGGCGTAGAGAATGGCCTGGTCGGCGCGCACTTGCAGGCAGCGCAGGTTCACGTAGAGGCGGGCCACGCCGGGTGCCGCCACGTTCACCGGGCCCAGGAAACCGCTGTAGTAGGCGCGGTCATATCCTTCGTTCTGCTGAATGAAGTGCATGGCGGCCGCCTTCGGCATGCCGCCCACGGCCGAGGTGGGGTGCAGCAGCCGCAGCATGTCGGTGCCCAGCGACGGGAACGGCACGTGTTTCAGGTTTACCTCGAAGTCGGTGCGCAGGTGCAGCAGCTCGCCGGCGATAATCGTGCGCGGGCCCGTTTCGTGGTATTCGCGCAGCCGCAGCTGCTTGAAGCAGTTCACGATGTAGCGCGCCACCAAGGCCTGCTCCTCAATTTCCTTTTGGCGCCAGATGGCCGTGCGGGGCGTAACCTCCGCCGTGAGGGGCTGGGTGGCAGCTAGGGCCATGGTCCGAAACGTGCCATCAGCCGTGACCTCGGCCAGGATTTCCGGCGTGGCGCCCAGCCAGGTGCCCACGCCCGGCACGCTCATCAGCGACACAAACGCCAGCGGATATTTCCGGTCGAGCTCCGTGAAAGCCGCGAGCGGGTCGAAGCCGGCGGGCAAGGCGCGGCGGGCGGCGCGGGAGGTCACCACTTTCAGCACCTGCTGCGTTTCAATGGCTTCCACGCCCCTGGTTACCAGCTGCGTGTATTCGGCTTCGGTGGCGGCATGCGGAACGGGCTGGGCGCTGTGGTGCCAGGCCATTTCCTTCACCATTCCAGCCGCCAGCCATGCCGTAAGGTTCGGCACCAGCTCGCGCGCCTTGGGCGACACGGCCACGGTTTCGGGCTGGCCGGCATCATACAGCACGTCGGCGGGCAGGAACAGCGCCGGGTTTTGGTCGGAGTCGCGAAACGGGAAAAATGCGAAGCCCGCCGGTGCCTGGGCATCGAGCGCGGGCGGCAGGCCGGTGTACGTAGCCTCCAGCGAACGCGCTACCAGCAGGCGCGGGGTAGCCGCGCCGGGCTCCCGCCACACCGCCAGCGGCCGGCCCGTGCGTAGCGCGCCCGCCACCAAATGGCGCAGGCGGGCGTGGGCATCGAGGCCCGCGGCGGCGGCGGGCCACCGCAGCTGCCGGAATTCGCTGGTTTGCATCAGGCCTTCTTGTCGGGGGCGGCGGGCAAGTCAATCACGGCCATGGTAATGCGGCTGATGCACACCAACGCGCTGGTTTCTTCGTGCGTGATGCGGATTTCCCACACCTGCGTGCTGCGGCCCACGTGCACCGGCGTGGCGCGGCCCCGCACCCAGCCGTCGCGCACGCCCTTCAGATGGTTGGCGTTAATTTCCAGGCCCACGGTGGCCTGCCGGGTGCGGTCTACGCGCAGGGCGGCGGCGATGCTACCCAGGGTTTCGGCAAAAGCTACCGAGGCGCCGCCGTGCAGCAGGCCCATGGGCTGGTGGGTGCGGCCATCTACTGGCATGCGGCCTTCCACGTAGCCCTCGGCCACGGCGGTGATTTCAATGCCGAGGGCATCGGCCAGGGTGGGGCGGGAGGCGGTCCACCGGTTCACTTCTTCCAGATTCATAAGGGCAATTATCGGTTGTTCGCTGTCGGTTGTTTGTTATCGAAAGTAGCCAGTCGGGTTGCCGCGTCGAGCTGGCAATTGACAACAAGCAACGAACAACTAAAAACCAACCCCGTACTTCGCTGTATTGTTGAAGCAAATACTGCGATAAGGCAGCGTCCGCAAAACTACTACGCAACGTGAGGCCCCGGACCATTTTCCTCCTACGCCACGGCCAGACCGATTTCAACGTGCAAGGAATTGTGCAGGGCAGCGGCGTCGATTCGAGTTTGAACGACGTGGGCCGCCGCCAGGCGGCGCAGTTCTTCGCGGCCTACGGGCACGTGCCCTTCGACAAAGTGTACACCTCCGCCCTGCGCCGTACCCACGAGTCGGTGCAGCAGTTCCTGGACCTGGGCCTGCCCCACGAAGCGCACCCCGGCCTGAACGAAATAAGCTGGGGCGAGCGCGAAGGCACCCGCATTACCATGGAAGAGGACGCCGAATACCGCGAGGTACTGGCCGATTGGGCCGCGGGCCGCACCGATTCCCGTCTCACCGGGGGCGAAAGCCCCGAGGAAGTGGCCGCCCGTCAGCGTCCGGTTATCGAGCTGCTGAAGGCCCGCGGCGAGGAGCAAACCGTCCTCGTGTGCATGCACGGCCGGGCCATGCGCGTCATGCTCTGCCAACTCCTCAACTACCCGCTCAGCTGCATGGAAGGCTTCGAACACAGCAACTTGTGTCTCTACAAGCTCGAATTTACAGGTACTGTGTTTACGGTGAAAAACTTCCTGGATGTGACACACTTAGCCGCGGGCAGGAATGCCGTGCTTGCCAGCTAGGGGAGGCTGCCGGCAAAACGGGCAATAGGTGCTGCGCTGCCATGCGGGCCGCGAATAACCCCTTGCCCGCCAGCCGCGAACCACAACAAAGTTGTCTGGCCAACTTTTCGGGCTAATTTTGGCCTCTTCAATCCAAGCGTGATAAACCGATGGCCGAAATCATAAAAATGCCCAAAATGAGCGACACGATGACCGAAGGGACCATCGCGGCCTGGCTCAAGAAAGTGGGTGATAAAGTTAAATCCGGTGATATTCTGGCCGAAGTGGAGACCGACAAGGCCACCATGGAGCTGGAAAACTACGAAGACGGCGTCCTGCTCTACATCGGTCCAAAAGAGCAGGAATCGGTGGTGGTAGACGGCATTCTGGCCATTGTGGGCAAAGAAGGAGAAGACTTTTCGGCCCTGCTCTCCGGTGCTCAGGGCGGCGCCGAAGCCCCTAAAGCCGATGCTCCCAAGCCCGAAGCCGCGCCTGCGCCAGCTGCAGCCCCCGCCGCCGAAGCTCCGAAAGAAGCGCCCGCTGCTACTCCCGCACCGACCCCCGCGGCCCCTGCGCCCGTCGCCGCGCCCGCTAATGGCAAAAAGGCCACCGTGGTGCGCATGCCCAAAATGAGCGACACGATGACCGAAGGCACCATTGCCGCTTGGCTGAAAAACGTGGGCGACAAAGTAAAATCCGGTGATATTCTGGCCGAAGTCGAGACCGACAAAGCCACCATGGAGCTGGAAAACTACGAAGACGGCACCCTGCTCTACACTGGCCCCAAAGCCGGCGAAGCCGTAGCCGTGGACGGTATCCTGGCCATCATCGGCGAAGAAGGCGCCGACATTCAGGCCCTGCTGGGTGAGCCAAGCGGCGACGCTGCTCCGGTCCCCGAAGCTGCTGCCACTGAGGCACCTGCGCCTGCCGAGGCTCCTAAGGCTGCCGATGCTCCTAAAGTTGCAGAAGATGCTCCGGCAACTGCTGCTACACCAGTTGCTGCTACACCTGCTGCGCCCGGTGGCCGCATTTTTGCCTCGCCGCTGGCCAAGAGCATTGCCAAAGAAAAGGGCATCAACTTGGCTCAGGTAGTTGGCTCTGGCGACAACGGCCGCATTGTGCAGCGCGACGTGGAGAACTTCTATCCCGGTGCTGCGGCGCCCGCCCCGCAAGCTGCTCCGGCCGCTGCTCCCGCTGCTCCTGCTCCGGCGGCTGCCCCGCAGGCAACGGCCCCGGCTGCGCAGCCAGCCGCCAGCGTGGCGGCTCCGGCTTCGGACACCTACACCGACACGCCCGTGTCGCAGATGCGTAAGGTGATTGCCAAACGCCTCTCCGAAAGCCTGTTCACGGCGCCGCATTTCTATCTCACGATGGAAATCAACATGGATAAAGCCATTGAGGCCCGCGTAAAGCTCAACGAGCTCTCGCCCATCAAGCTGTCGTTTAATGACCTGGTGCTGAAGTCGGCCGCCGTGGCCTTGCGCCAGCATCCGGCTATAAACTCCTCGTGGATGGGCGATAAAATCCGTCAGAACAAGGTCATCAACATCGGCGTAGCCGTGGCAGTTGACGAAGGCTTGCTGGTGCCCGTGATTCGCAACGCCGACCAAAAAGGCCTTTCGCAGATTGCTACTGAGGTAAAAGAGCTGGCTGGTCGCGCCAAAACCAAAAAGCTGCAGCCCGCCGAGTGGGAGGGCAGCACCTTCACCATTTCCAACCTGGGTATGTTCGGCATCGATGAATTCACGGCCATCATCAACACGCCCGATGCCTGCATTCTGGCGGTGGGTGGCATCAAGCAGACGCCCATCGTGAAGGACGGCCAGATTGTGGTCGGCAACATCATGAAGGTGACGCTGAGTTGCGACCACCGCGTGGTGGACGGCGCCACCGGTGCCGCCTTCCTCCAAACGCTGAAAGGCCTGCTGGAAGACCCCATGCGGATGCTCATCTGAGTTGCTTACGTCAAATTAATCAGGGCTTGGGCTATTGAATAGCTCAAGCCCTGATTCTTTTATTACAATAATAATATCCGGTGGATAATGCCGATACCTGATTTTCAAGCGTTACTCTTGCCATTGCTCCAATTAGCCAGCGATGACGCGGAACATACAATTGCCGGCTCGGCTGAGCAACTGGCGAATGATTTGCACCTTACCGAGCAAGAGCGTGAAGCGGTGTACACCAGTGGAAACGGACTGATTTTTAGAGATAGAATTAGTTGGGCCCGCTCGTACTTAAAAATGGCGGGCTTATTGGAAAGTACACGCCGTGGCTATTTACGCATTTCAGACAGGGGGCGCACATTGCTAAAAGAAAACCTAAATAGCCTGAATCTGGGGGTGCTTAAACAGAAATATCCAGACTTTCGTGAGAAGCTGGAAGAATCTTCTAAAACAAGTAGCTCCGCTGGCTCTAAGTTGCCAAGTAACACGTTGGCGGTGGTCACATCGGCTGCATCTCCCCGCGATACGCTTAATACAGCCTTCCAGCAGTGGGATAATGCGTTAAAACAGGACCTGCTAGAAAGAATGCAGCAACTGCCTTGGCAAGCTTTTGAAAGGTTAGTGGTTGATTTGTTGGTACGGATGGGGTACGGCGGCTCGTTTGCGGAGGCCGGCGAAGCCTTTCAAAAGGGCAATGACGGCGGCTTGGATGGCGTCATAAAAGCAGACCGCTTAGGCTTCGACAAATTGTACGTACAGGCTAAAAGGTGGCAAAATGGCAGTACGGTGGGCCGTCCCGACGTGCAGGCATTTGCTGGGGCTTTACTTGATAAACAAGCATCAAAAGGTGCTTTTATTACAACGGCAAAATTTTCGGCCGAAGCCTTGGCGTATGGTTCTCGCCAAGTCAATTTGGTGTTGATTGACGGGCAGGAATTAGCGCAGTTGATGATTGATTACAACGTGGGCGTGAACACCGAAAGCACTATACTGCTCAAGCGGCTGGATAATAATTATTTTGACCAAGAACTATGACCAGAATCCGTTCTACTACCGTCCTTGGCATTCGCCACAACGGCGAAATCGCCCTCGGGGCCGATGGCCAGGCCACCATGGACAAGCAAGTTGCCAAAAGCAACGTGCGTAAAATCCGCAAGCTGCAGGATGGTAAAATCGTGACCGGTTTTGCCGGTTCCACCGCCGACGCCTTTATGCTGCTCGACAAGTTTGATGAAAAGCTGAACGGCTACGGCGGCAACCTGAAGCGCGCCGCCATTGAGCTGGCCAAGGAATGGCGCAAAGACCAGTACCTGCGCAAGCTGGAAGCCATGATGGTGGTGGCCGACAAGGACGAGCTGCTCATCCTAAGCGGCACCGGCGACGTATTGGAACCGGACTCCGACGTGGCCGCCATCGGCAGTGGCGCCATGTACGCGCAGGCGGCGGCCCTGGCCCTCAAGAAGCATGCGCCCCACCTCAGCGCCCGCCAAATGGTGGAAGATGCCCTGCACATCGCCGCCGACATCTGCATTTACACCAATCATAATCTGATGATTGAGTCGCCTAGCTAGGCAGAAACCAGAACGTCATGCTGAGCGTAGCCGAAGCATCTCTACCGCTTCGTTGTAACCGTAGGGATTACTTCAGCAGTAGAGATGCTTCGACTGCGCTCAGCATGACCGTTCGAATAACACAGTAGCAACTCACCCCAACCCATGCAAGTAACCAACTTCCTACGCCATCACTTCCGCCATTTCAACGCTGCTGCCCTCATCGACGCGGCCGATGGCTACAACAAGCACCTCGCCGATGGCGGCAAAATGATGATAACCCTGGCCGGTGCCATGAGCACCGCCGAAATGGGCATTCAGCTGGCCGAGCTGATTCGGCAGGACAAGGTACACATCATCAGCTGCACCGGCGCCAACCTGGAGGAGGACATATTCAACCTCGTGGCCCACGACTTCTACGAGCGGGTGCCCAACTACCGCGACCTGACCGCGGCCGACGAATCGGCCCTGCTGGCGCGCCACATGAACCGTGTGACCGATACCTGCATCCCCGAGGAAGAGGCCATGCGCCGCCTGGAGCACTCGGTGCTGAAGTTTTGGGAGAAGGCCGACAAGGCCGGCGAAGCGTATTTTCCCCACGAATTCTTCTATCAGATTCTACTCTCGGGCGAGCTGGAGCAGTACTACCAGATTGACCCCAAAAACTCCTGGATGCTGGCGGCGGCCGAGAAAAACCTGCCCATCATCTGCCCCGGCTGGGAAGACTCCACGCTCGGCAACATTTACGCCGGCCACGTGATGACCGGCGACATCAAGAACGTGCACACCATGCGCACCGGCATCCAGTACATGATGTACCTAGCCGACTGGTACACCGCCCAGGCCACCGACGAGAGCACCGTGGGCTTTTTCCAGATTGGCGGCGGCATTGCCGGCGACTTCCCCATCTGCGTGGTGCCCATGCTGCACCAGGACCTGGGCCGTACCAGCGTGCCGCTGTGGGGCTATTTCTGCCAGATTTCGGACTCCACCACCAGCTACGGCAGCTACTCCGGCGCCGTGCCCAACGAGAAAATCACCTGGGGCAAGCTGGGCGAGAAAACACCGAAATTCATCATCGAAAGTGACGCGACCATTGTGGCGCCGCTGGTCTTTGCCATCGTGCTGGGGCAATAGTTTAGCCCTTGTTGATACAGCAAAAGCTGGCCGCTAGTAAGCGGCCAGCTTTTGTGTTTCGGCCCGGCGCGGTTTTGCCGCAAATTGAGGAGAAAACGATGACTCATAACTGCCGTGAATGCCTGGCAAGCAGGTTTCTGACTCGCTGAAACCCTCGACGTATTTTAGGCAGGGCGGAGCTCAGATGCGCAGAAGCGGGTGAGGTTCTCGGGTGTGCAAGTGGATGCATTGGGCATTGCCACAGGTGCCGCATAGGTGCTACCCAAAGGCCCGGGTTCAACTATGCGTTGTAAACATGCGTTAAGCACAATCTTGATATCATCATTTGCCAGCACAACTACTTACCTATGGAAAAGCCCCTTCTTTGCGCACTCACTGTTGCCACCGTAGCTCTTGCCGGCTGCGACAACCTCAAGAAAACCCAGAATCTGGACCAGGCTTCAGAAGCAACGGCCGATACGGCCGTGGTGTTCCGGAACGACCGGGAGTACTTTGATACGACCCGGACAATGCTCCCCACGGTTACGTTGCCGGAAATTAAAACCACCGCCACGACGGTGCGCGGCGACGCCGATTACCAGGTGTACTCCGTAGATGAAGCCGTGCTTTTCGATGTCGATAAGGCGACCATCAAGCCTCAGGCGGCCGAGTCATTGAATGAAATTATCGCGTCCGTCAAGCAACGTTACGCTGGCAAGGAAATCATGGTCATGGGTTTCACCGATTCGACGGCCTCGGCCAGCTATAACCGGGACCTGGGCCGGGAACGCGCCGCATCAGTGAAGAGCTACATGACGAAAACCGGTAAAATCCCCGCCGATGACATTACCACGGAAAGCTTTGGCCAGCGCAAGCCCGTGGCCACAAACGCCACCCCCGAAGGCCGCCAGAAGAACCGGCGCGTAGAAATTGTGGTAAAAACTCATTAGTCAGATACAATCCCACTCCGAACAGAAAAGGCCTCTCATCATTTGAGAGGCCTTTTCTGTTCAGGACAAAGCGAAGCGTTTTTAGAGGCCGTTCAAAAGTGACCGTAGCTAAAAGGCCGTCATGCTCATTCGGAGTCTGCTTGTCGAAGCATCGCTACCGCGCTCCTTGTCATGCTGACGAAGGAAGCATCCTTTCACCGGAGAACAAATCGTTTCTCGGTGACAAGGTCCTTCGCTGTGCTTAGGATGACAAAAGGCGCGGTAGAGCTAGACGAAGGCCATTTCCGATACCGCTTTGGGTATGCCCACGGCCTCAAACGCCTGGCTCAAGTCCAGCATCAGGTCCTGCGGGTCTTCTACGCCGATGCTCAGGCGAATCATTTGGGGGGTGATGCCCATTTCAGCTTGCTCTTCCAGGGTGATGTCGGAGTGCGTCATGGTGCCGGGGTGCTCGGCCAGGCTTTCAGTACCGCCGAGGCTCACCGCCAGCTTGATGAGCTGCAGGGCGTTGAGGAAGCGGAACGCTTCGGCCTCGCCGCCCTTGATGTCGAAGGAAATCATGGAGCCGGGCGAGAGGCAGTGGCGGCGGTAGATGTCCTGCTGGGCCGGGTTGTGCTCGAGGTGGGTGAGGTAGTAGGTGCGCGCCACCAGCGGGTGCTCGCGGAGCCAGTCGGCAATGAGTTGGGCCGATTGCGCGGCGCGCTCCATGCGCAGCTTGAGGGTTTCCAAGCTGCGCATGAGCATCCAGCCGGTGTTGGGGTCGCACATGGTGCCCATGAAGGTGCGCATGGCTTTAATCTCCTTCATCAGCGGCTTGCTGGCCAGGGCCGCCCCGGCGATGAGGTCGGAGTGTCCGCCGATGAATTTGGTGGCCGAGTACAGCACCACATCGGCGCCGTGTTTGAGCGGGTGCTGGAACACCGGCCCCAGGAAAGTATTGTCCACCACCAGCCGAATGGGATTTTCCGGCGTGCTGTGCTGGCGGGCCAGGGCGGCGCAGGCTTCCAGGTCCACGAGGTGGTTGGTGGGGTTGGCGGGGGTTTCCACAAATATCATGGCCAGGCGGCCCTGCTCGATGCCGGCCACCTGGGCCGTCAGCTCTTCGGGCGTGGCCGTGGGGCGGAAGCCCACGGCCGTGATGCCGAACTTGCGCAGCACGTTTTTGAGGAAGAAGTCGGAGCCGCCGTACACGGGTTCGGAGTGCAGCACCACATCGCCGGGCTTGAGCAGCGCCAGCAGCGTGGTGCTGATGGCGGCCATGCCGCTGGCAAAGCTGGCGGCTTCCTCGGCGCCGTCCCAGAGGGTGAGGCGGTGCTCCAAAATTTCCAGGCTGGGGTTGTTGAGGCGCGAGTAGATAAGGCCCATTTCCTCATCGGGGCCCTGCTGGCGCAGGCCGTAGGCCAGCTCGAAAAAGGCTTTGCCTTCTTCGGCGTTCTTAAAGACGAACGTAGAAGTCTGAAAGATAGGAGGTTTGATAGCGCCCTCGCTCCAGGCAGGGGTGTAGCCGTAGCTCATCATCAGGCTTTCGGGCCGCAGGGTCTGGCCGCTTATTTGGGCGTGTTCGTGAAGGTTGGACATAAAAATTTGAGTGGGTGGGAGGGATGGTTTCGCCGTGAAGGTATGTTTTTTTCTGACGCCCTTCCACGGAGAACTCATGGCCGGATGGGGCTGACAACCTCCCCGATAGCAGTTGGTGGGCCTCGCCACAAAATACGAAACTCCCTGATTGACAGTGATAATAATGGGGTGTAGGCCCCGCTGATTAGACGCGCTTGTCATGCTGACGCAAGAAGCATCCTATCGCCGCCGAACGAACTATTCTGCCCTGATAGGATGCTTCGCAGGTGGACGCCAGATGAGCATGATGGGGGGCTGGTCATGCCTTCGGATAGCCCCAAAAAAAGCATTCCGACCGGATAGATATCCGGTCGGAATGGTGTCGTTACTCGATAAAAGGTGCCGCTACGCACACTCCATGCGGCCTTGATTACTGCTATGGGCGCCGCTGGCGGTAGGAGTCTATCTGCTGGCGCAACACGGCCAGGAGGCTGCCGTACTGCTGCTGCGCTTCTTTTCGCCGCTCCAGCTTTTGCAGGCGGGAGTTGATTAAATCAGAAAAGTCCTCTACGGAATAGCAGCGTTTGGGCGTAGTAGTCACGGATGCGGCAATAGGTAATTCAGCAAGCCAGCCCTGCCGATGCGCAGTGACTGTCGTGCTTTAAAATTAACAATTAAAAACGAAACAACGGCCGCGCCGGATTCCAGATTCCCCACGGAATCATGAGCAATATCAGCACCAGGGCCACGCCGAAGTACAGGAAAGCTTTCTTGTGCTTGGCCGTGTGGTCGCTGGTTTTTTTGACAACAATGCGGCCCACCTGCGCCACAATGGCGGCCAGTATCATCACCGCCACGTGCTCCATACCGAAGAAGCGGGCGGTGGGGTCTTTCATGGCGCCGGCTTGCTTCATGGCATTGAGGCCCCAGGGGCTGACACCGAAATACAGCCCGAAGCCGATGAGCACCTGCAGCCAGGTAAAGCCGGAGAAAGCGGCGCTCATGCCGTTGTCGGCCCCCACAAAGGCACGGCGACCCGACCAGCCCACGTAGGCGCGGTACACGGCAATGAGGCCAAAAAGGAGCACAAACCACCGGGACCAGGAGTGCAGCAACAGAAGGGTTGGATACATAAGAAGGGGTAAAAGAAAACAAATTAACCAGTAACAGCCGACCCACGGGGCAGTTTAGGCCGGCAATATGGGCAAAAATACATGCTGCCCATTGAACACCTCAGGCCGCGGTACGGCTTAGGGCTTCGGCAGTTTGGGATTAGCCTTTTCCTCAGCCAGCTGGGTGCGGATGGCCACAAAAATGGCCACGAACATAGAAAGGAAGGGCAGAAGCAACCCCAAGCCGTACCAGCGCCAGAACGACCGGCCGTAGCTTGCCGCGATGTAGCCCGTGATGGGGGCGAATAGCACCAGGGCGCCCACCATAACTAACGTAAATTCCAGAGGAGGCATGCGGGTTATTGAAATGGAGTAACTGTTAAAAGACAGTTGGGTTGTCAGTTGCTCATTGCCAATCAAACGATGAGCAGTGCATGGCAGGCCCTGTTCGAATGTGCACTGACAATCGACAACAGGCAACTAACAACTAAACAGCCCTACCGGATTTTGCCGCGCTTCACCAGATAGGCGTAAAGAACCTTCTCGAACGGCTCGCGCACATCCACGGGCACAAAGTCAATGCGCAACTGCCCGCAGCGCAGGGCCAGCTCCTGCTCGTAGGCCGTCATGGCCGCGCGGTACTGTTCTTTTATCTGGGAGGGCTGAAGCTTGATTTCGAGGCCTGTCTCGATGTCTTCGAAAATGTAGGGCTGCTCGGCGAAGTCGAAATCGGCCTCCGTGGCCCGGTCGAGCACGTGGAAAAGCAGCACCTCGTGGTGCTGGTGCTTGAGGTGCTGCAGGGCCGCCAGGGCCGCCTCCTGCTCGGCGGAGCTGCGCCCCAGCATGTCGCTGAAAATGATGACGAGCGAGCGTTTGGGAATCTGCTGGGCAATGGCGTGGATGGTGCCGGCCACGTTGGTGCCGCGCACGGTTTTGGGGGCGGGCGGGCGCTCCAGCAGTTGTTGCAGGGCCAGCAGCAGGGTGTGGCGGTGGGTGCTGGTGGAGCGCACCGGCGTTTGCAGCTCCACGGTTTCGGCGAAGGTGACGAGGCCCACGGCGTCGCGCTGGCGGGTGAGCAGCGTGGTGAGCGCCGCCGCCGCCAGGATGCTGAATTTCAGCTTGTCGTGGCCCGGCGCGGGGTAGTACATGCTGGGGCTCACGTCGAGCAGCAGATGGGCGCGCAGGTTGGTTTCCTCCTCGTAGCGCTTCACAAACAGCTTATCGGTGCGGGCAAATACTTTCCAGTCGATGTGCCGCGTGCTCTCGCCGGGGTTGTAGAGGCGGTGCTCCGAAAACTCCACCGAAAACCCGTGATAAGGCGACTGGTGCAGCCCGGTAATAAACCCGTCCACGAGCTGGCGGGCCAGAAACTCAAGATTCTCGAAGGAGCGAATGGCGGCGAGGTCGATGGGCATGGGGACAGAGAATTAGAGCATAAAGAACGTCGTAAAAGCACGGTCATGCCGAGCACAGCAGAACGGTCGTGCTGAGCGGAGCCGACGCATCTCGCGTGGGGTAGCAAACCAATCGATTGAATTACCACCCCAGGCGAGATGCCTCGACAAGCTCAGCTCGACCGTTCTGGTTTTACGAATGGATACTTATCAATACCAACCGCTACGGAGGTGCTAATCTTTGCCTCCACCTTCGTAAGTTAGGCCTTCCATTCAACGCACAGACTCTATTTCCCACTCATACCCCAACCCCATTCCCGTGGACGACCGTCACGACCAGGAAGAAATTTATTCCCAACGCATAAAAGCCGGCAAGCGCACGTACTTCTTCGACGTGAAAGCTACCCGCGGCCAGGATTACTACCTGACCATCACCGAGAGCAAGCGCCGCCAGAACAGCGACGACTCGGTGTCCTACGAAAAGCACAAGATTTTCCTCTACAAGGAAGATTTCCTGAAGTTCGTAGATGCCCTGCAGGACGCCGTGGACTACGTGCGCGAAGAGCTACTGAGCCCCGAAGAGGTAGCCGAGCTGGACCGCCCCCGCGACTTTGAGGACCGGGACCGGCCCCGCCCTGAGTTCGACCGCCCCGCTTTCGACCCCAATAAAAGCGAAGACAACTACTAGAAAAAAAGCTATCAGCTAGGGGCTGTTGGCTAATAGCTTTTTTGACGATTTCAACGGCGCGAACAGACTTAGGTCCGTTTGCGCCGTTTTGCGTGGCGGCAGGCCGTACCTTTGCGGCCGAATTATGCCAACTCATAATTCAACACTCAACACTCATAACTCCAAAAAATGGGCCTCCGCTGCGGTATCGTCGGCTTGCCGAACGTCGGTAAATCCACCCTTTTCAACGCGCTTTCAAACGCCAAGGCCGAATCGGCCAACTATCCGTTCTGCACCATCGAGCCCAACGTGGGCGTGATTACCGTGCCCGACGAGCGGCTCCAGATTCTGGAAGCCCTCGTGAACCCCAAGCGCGTGCTGCCCACCATCATCGAGTTTGTGGACATTGCCGGCCTCGTGAAAGGCGCCAGCAAGGGCGAAGGCCTGGGCAATAAATTCCTGGCCAACATTCGCGAGGTAGACGCCATCATTCACGTGGTGCGCTGCTTCGACGACCCCAACATCGTGCACGTAGCCGGCGGCGTAGACCCCGTTTTCGACAAAGACGTTATCGACACCGAGCTGCAAATCAAAGATTTGGAGAGCATCGATAAGAAGCTGGTGAAATCGGAGCGCAGCGCCAAAGCCGGCGATGCCGTGGCCAAGAAGGAAGTAACCGTGCTGCAGCGCTTCAAAGCCGAACTGGAAGCCGGCCAGAATGCCCGCGCCGTGGCCGCTACGCCCGACGAGCTGGAAGCCGTAGCCGACCTGCAGCTGCTCACCATCAAGCCCGTGATTTACGTGGCCAACGTGGACGAGGCCAGCATTGCCAGCAACGGCAACAACCACGTAACCGCCCTGCGCGAGCACGTGAAGGCCGAAGGCGCCCAGGTGGTACTGGTGTCGGCCGCTATCGAAGCGCAGATTGCCGACATGGAAGACCCCGAAGAAAAGGAGATGTTCCTGGGCGAGTACGGCCTCACCGAGTCGGGCCTGAATAAGCTCATCCGGGCCAGCTACGAGTTGCTGAACCTGATTACTTACTTCACCGCCGGCGTACAGGAAGTGCGCGCCTGGACCGTGCACCGCGGCGACAAAGCCCCCGCCGCGGCCGGTGTTATTCACTCCGATTTCGAGAAAGGCTTCATCCGCGCTGAGGTAATTAAACTGGCCGATTACCAGGAGTACAAGACTGAGGTTAAAATCAAGGAAGCTGGCAAGATGGCCGTGGAAGGCAAAGAATACGTGGTGCAGGACGGGGATATCATGCACTTCCGGTTTAACGTATAACTAGTTTTGCAAAAGCACCTTGCGCAACGGCGGGGCTTCTCGATGGAGATAGTATCTTCAGCGCCCCGGTCGGGATTCGGCCGGGGCGTTTTGCGTCAGGAACGCATTGAAAAAATGGTTTCGATGCAATCAATCGGCGACGCCGTAGACTCCTGTTTTGAAAACGAACTATGGAGAAGCTCTGGCTACTTGCTTTTTGTTTGCTTCCTGCGGCAGTCAGCGCGCAGCACAGGCTTCGCCCGTATGCGGGCCTGCACGGCAGCGGCGATGCCCAAATGTATTACCTGGGGCCGTCGGGGCAAATCGGGGCCGACTACCGTATCAAGGACTCCTGGGGGCTGACTACCTACGGCCACTATTTTCGTCGGCGCATCGACCGGAAGGAAGCCAACAACCAGTTTGAAAAGGCTAGCTTCGATTGCCTGACCGGCGCTGTGCTCGTTCAGTTCTACTTCGGCGGCAAGCCCAACCGTGGATTTTTTGCCGGCGCAGGGGTGGCTGTCCAGCGCGTAGAGGACGATTTTGTCAGTGATTGGAACCCGGGCTGGTATGACCTTCGCAGTGATGTACTGCCGGCCATCCGCTTCGGTTATGCTTTCCCCGTTGGGTCCCACCAGCTTACGGCCGAGTTGAATGCCACGGGCCCTTACCAAGAGCGCACGGTGTACTACACCCACACGGAGCTGATTACCCAGCTGAGTGTGGGCACGCGCTTCATTTGGTAGCATACTTAATTAACTCCAGGTATTTCCGCTCCAAGACGGCAACCCGAATTATTCTTAAGAGCTTAGCCCGGCGTGTGACATATGCTTACTTATATAGCCACCAAAAAGGCCACCCAATGGGTGGCCTTTTTGCATTATGACTCACTATTGACTTCGGGCCTTGGCTCGAATTCAGCGTCCGAGTTACTTTCCCACCGACTTGTACAGCATGCCTTTGCTCAAACGGTCGGTGCGCTGCATGCCGTTAAGAATTGCTAGTTCTTCGTGGCGGCTAGCAGGAACCCCGGACGTAGTCAGGGCCTGGGCCAGCGTCTGGCTGCCGGTGGCGGTTTTGATGCGGATTTTGTCCGACTGGCGGTTGAGCTTGCTGGCATCGGTGAGGCGAGCAAAGCCTTGGGCCACGCCATTGAAGGTGTTGGCGTAGGTGGAAAGGGTAGCGGGCGCGGTGAGGCCAATAATACCGTAGTAATTGCTGCCGTCCTGGATGACGTGGGCTAGCACGGCGGCCCCGGCCTGGTTTTGCTGGGCGGCTTGCTCGCCCTGCATCACCACGGCCGGGAAGCCGTTGATGGTGGTGCGCTGGGCGTTGGCCGACTGCAGGCCGATGGCCTTGGCCAGGCCCTGAGCGGCCTCATCCAGCGAATTGCCTCCGGCAGGTACCAGTACGATAATGGCTTTGCCGTTGGGCTCGCCCATCTGGAATTGGGAAGGGGAGTTCTGCGACTTCCAACCCGAGGGCACGGGCATCCGGAACTTCAGGTCGGGGTGGTAGAACACGCCGCCTTCCACATAGCCTTGGCGCGGGTCGTCGCCGTAGGGCAGGCCCTCAATCATGCGCAGGTAGGAGTCACGGCCCACGGTAAGCTGCTGGCCTCCGGCGTTTTGCTTGGCTTGGGCGGCAAGTTTTTTTACCGTGGTGTAACGGTCGGCCGAGTTGGGGTGGGAGGAGAGAAAGTCGGGAACGCCGGAGCCGCCGCTGGCCGCCTGGTTGCGTTGCAGCGTCTGGAAGAAGTCGGCCATCTGGCTGGCGTCGTAGCCAATCTTGGTCGAGTACTTCACGCCCAGCTGGTCGGATTCGCGCTCGTCGTCGCGGCCGTATTTCAGGAACAGCACGCCCAAGCCCTGCTGGGCAATGCCGCCAATCGACTGGGTAATCTTGGGTGCGATAATGGAGCCCAGCAGCAAACCAATGCCCGCGGCCGTGGAGCGCCGCTGCTGGCTCTGGCCGTGCTTGGCCGTGATATGGCCGAGCTCGTGGCCGAGCACCCCGGCAAATTGGGCTTCGCTGTTGAAGTGGGCCATGATGCCGCGCGTGAAATACACGTGGCCGTCGGGCGTGGCGAAGGCGTTGATGACGGGCGAATCCACGATGGTAAAGCCGTAATCGCCGGGGCGGTCCGATACCTTGTTCATCTGCTGGCCTTTGGTGTCAATGAGGCGCTGCAGCGTGGGGTTGTTGTACAGCCCGAACTGGGCCAGCACCTGGGGGTCGGGCTTGGGGCCCTGGGTGCGGCTGGTGGGCACGGCGCTGATGAGCGTGAGGGGCAAAAGCAGCGCGGCACCGGTACGCAGGAAGGAGAAATTCATAGGTCAGAATGAAAGCTGAATGCGCCGCATGGACTGCGACGGCTGGGCTTAAAACGCATTGCCCGGAACAGGGTTGCGGGGCATGCTCGGGCAACCCTAAACCAACATGATGCCAGTTATTTCCCAACCACCTTTATCAGCGAGCCAGCATTCACTTGCTCATTGAGCTGCATGCCGTTCAGAATGGCTAGCTCTTCCAGGCGTTTTTCGGGCACGCCGTTGCTGGTGAGGGCCTTGGAAAGGCTGCTGCGCAAGGCCAGCTTCTTGATGCGGATGCGTTCGGGCTGGCGGTTGAGCTTGTCCGGGTCGGTGAGGCGCTGGAAGGCTTCGGCCACGCCGCTGAACTGCGGGGCGTAAGCGGGGAAGTCGGCCGGGGCCGCCACGCCCAGCAGGGCATACAGCGTTTTGCCGTCTTGAATGACGTGGCCCAGCACCCGCACACCGGCCACCTGCTGGCCGGTTTGGGGGTCCTGCTGCACTTGGTCGGCAGTGAAAACCAGGGCGGGGAAGCCGTTGATGGTGGTGCGGCGCGAGTCGGTGGGCTGCAGGCTGAGCTGCTTGGTAATGGCCTGGGCAGCTTCGTCGAGGGAGTTGCCGGGAGCCGTCATCAGAATGAGCAGGGCCTTGCCGGCGGGGTCGGCCATCTGGAACTGCTGGGGCGTGTTCTGGTGCTTCCAGCCGGCGGGCACGGGCATCCGGAACTTCAGCTCAGGGTGGTAGAACACGCTGTTCTCCACAAAGCCCTGCTTGGGGTCCTCGCCGTACACCATGCCGTCGATGAGGCGCAGGTACTGGTCGCGGTTCACGGCTAGCACGGGGTTGCCGTTGGCGGCCTTCCACTTATCGGCCAGCTGCTTCACGGTGTTGTACCGGTCTTCGGGATTGGGGTGGGTAGACAGGAAATCAGGAATGGGCTCGGCCTTGGATTTTTGCTGCTCGCGGGCCAGGGTTTGGAAGAAGTCGGCCATCTGGCTGGCGTCGTACCCAATTTTGGACGAATACTCCACACCCAATTCATCGGACTGCCGCTCGTCGTCGCGCCCAAATTTCAGGAACAGCAACTGCATGCCCTGCATGGCTTGGTCGCCGAACTGCGCCACTTGGGGCGAGAGTATCATGGCCCCCATCAGCCCCACCTGACCCAGAATGGCCTTGGTTTGCTGCCGGGCCGAGTGCCGCGCCGTGACGTGCCCGATTTCGTGGCCCAGCACGCCGGCAAACTGCGCTTCGTTGTTGAAGTGGGCCATGATGCCGCGCGTGAAATATACATAGCCGCCCGGCACGGCGAAGGCGTTTATCACCGGCGAGTCGACCACCTTGAACTGGTATTTCAGGTTGGAACGGTGCGAAATAGCGGCCATTTTCTGGCCCTTTTCGTCGATGAACTTCTGCATCTTCGGGTCCTGGTACAAGCCAAACTGAGCGGTCACGGCCGGGTCCGACTGCGCGCCCATGGCCACTTCCTGGCCTTCGGATACCAGAATAACTTCTTTTTTGCCCGTGACGGGGTTTACGGCGCAGCCGCTAAGCAGCAGGATGGCGGCCACGCCTAGGCGCAGGGTATGACGTGTTTTCATTGGTGTGAGGCACCCGGCACCCGCCAGCGGGCCAACTGCGGCCCGCCCATCGAGAGCTGATGGTGTGCGATAACAAACGAAACTGACCGCGGCGGGTTGTTAGGCCCTGCTACTGGCGGCTGTTGAAGCCCACGGCCTGGTAGCCGATGAGCAGGTCGGCGCGGGTTCCCGGCGGGCGGTAGTACACCAGCAGGTCGTACTGGTTTTCGGTCTGCTGGTGGGTGCCTTCGAAGTACACTTCGTTGGGCACGGCGCCCCGGGCCCCGGCCACGGCAAAGCTGTAGTTGTAGTAGCCCTGCTTGAGCAGGGCGTGGCCGGTGTACAGCTGCCTGCCCTCGTCGTAGGCCAGCCGGAACTCGTCTTTGAGCTGCCAGTCGGTGAGGGCGCCGAGGACGTACACGGGGCCCGGCGCGGGCTGGGCAGCCTTGAGCTGGAAGGTCACGTCCACGTAGTCGGCGTTCACGTCGCCGTTGCCGTACTCGCGGCTCTCGAACACGCGCTGGCCGTTGGCGTCCTGGTACTGGTTGTAGGCCTGGGTGCTGCGGGACGTTTCGGGCAGCAGCAGGGCCGTGGCGGGCACGGGGCGCGGGTCCACGCTCAGCACGCCAATACCGGCGGCCAGCACCGAGCGGATGTCAAAATAGCGGTACTCGCTCAGGCCGGGAAACGCGTTTTCGAACCCAAAGTACTGGTACTCCAGCCGGCGCTCGGCGTCGCGCACGAAGGTGGGGCGTAGGTTGTACTTGGCGTTGTCCCAGCGGAAGTTCTGGCGCAGCACCACCTTCACCTCCGACACCGGGTTCACTAGGTTCACGCCGGCGTAGCCGATGCCGAAATCGAGCTGCTGCAGCGTGTAGCGCTCCTCGCCGCCCACCACAATGCCGGGTTTGAGGGCCACTTGCACCTGGTTTTCATACACCAGCAGCCGGCGCGATACTACCGGCACGCCGCCCGCGCTCTGCACCACCAGCAGGTAGTTGCCGCTCAGTTTCACGCCGGGCGCCCGCAGCCGGTAGTGGTAGTAGGGCACCTTGCCGCCCACCCCAATCCGGAAATCGGTAATCAAAAACTCGTTTATCTCACTGAGAAACTGCAGGTCGGTGAGAATAGATGGCTGCCAGTTGGCATCGCAATGAATGATTTTGGCCGCGTAGCGCTGGCTTTGCTCGCCCAGCACGTCAAACTCCAGCGTAATGGCCTGGCTACGCCCCAGCGGTACCACCGGCGGCTGAAACACCTCGTTGGGCTGGCCCGTGGCTACGTAGCACTGCACACTGCGCACATCAGGCGAGTAGGTGTAGTCTTGGTAGCGCAGGGTTTTATCGGCGTAGTATTCGGGAGCCTTCTGGCCGCCAGACGTTGTTGGGCTGGTGCTGGTGATGGGCGTGCCCAGCGGCACGCAGGCGGTGGCAAGCAGGAGGGAGGCAAAACGGAAAAGGCGCATGGCGCGAAAGTACGGAGGCATACGTTGCCCCGCTCTCAGAGAGCTGGCAAAGTGCCCCCGGCAAGGGCAGTACCCGCCCCGGCCCGCCCCGCGCCCGGTGCTGCTCTGGCGTCTGCCAAGCCAAGCACTACCAGACGCATTGCCTGCCTGCCCTTACAGCGACAGCGCGATGGTGCCCGTTAGGTTGCCGTAGGTGCGGGCCGAGGGCTGCTCGGCGGCATCATACAGGGAGTTGCGGGAATTGAGCACTTTGCCTTCGAGCCGCACCAGCACGCGGCGGGTGGGGGCGTAATCCAAATTGAGAGAACCGCCCCGCACAAAGAAATCGGGCTCGGACGCCGGTGGGCCGGCATCGCGCACCACCACGCCGTTTTTGGCAAAGTAGTATTCGCCCCGCAGCGCCGCCGTAAACGGGCTGCCAGGCTGCCGGCCCAGGCGGTAGCGCAGCACCAGCGCTCCGGTGTGCCAGGAGTCGTGGTCCTGGCCGGCGCTGCGGGCCTGCTGCGTGCCAATGTCGAACAGGGCGAGCACCGAAAGGCGCGAAGTGGCCGCGTAGGTCAGGTAAAAATCGTGAAAGTAGCGGCGGCGCGCCGCCGAGTTGGTGGGCTGTTCGTTGCCGTAAAACGTGCTGGAATTGAGCAGCCAGCGGGCCGAGGGCCGCCACTGCACCTGCGTGCCCAGCGCTTTGGCCCGGTTGGTTTCGCGTATGTTCTGCCAGCCGTTGAGGGCCAGTGCGGTCAGCGTCCATTTCGGGCTGGCCTCATAGGTAAAGCGCGCTCCGGCTTCGTAGTAGGGCGAGCTTTCGGCGGCCAGCGAATGCGTGAGCGTCCAGTTGTTTTTGGAAATGGCCGACTCGAAGCCGATGTGCGAGCCGAAAACGCCCACGTCGAGCCAGGCTCGGCGCAGGGGCCGGAAGCCCGCGTAGGCTTCGTAAATGTGCTGCAGGACTTGGGGCTCGGCCGCGTAGTTGGCTTCGGGGTAGGTGCCGGCCTGCAGGCCCAGGGCACCGCGCACGCGGCCGTCGTCAAACTGGGCCCCCACCAGCGCCTGGTTCACGGTGAATTCGTTCTGGCGGTTGTGGGAGTAGAGGAAGCCGGGGCGGCGCGTGTCGGTGGGAGCTGGAAAATCCAGCCCGAAATAACCGTCTACGTAGCCGTAGAGCTGCACGGTAGCGGTAGTGTCGGCGGTGGGCAGTTGGGCAGCGACGGGCCGGGCCAGCCCCAGGGTCAGCGGAAGCAACAGGAGCAGGAGGGGTTTCATAGCGAAGCGGTGACGGCGGGGCCGTAGGTGGCGGGTTGCTGCACCCGGAAACGGGTGCTTGGTGGGGGACATTGATGAGCAAACAGGGAATAACTTCCGGTCCGGATGTACAGCTCCGCGTTTGTTTTTGCAACCTGCATTTATCGGCGTCAAAAAGCATGTAAAATTATCATTTTCCGCGGCGCCTGCAATGCACCTGGGCCGTGCCGGACGGCAGCAGGCAACCTGCTCCCCCCCAATCGGGAACTTCACCCGCGTTGGCCAGCAGCACCCTGAAAAAAACATTTCTACGTTCGGTTCCGGCTCGACGGTCGAGTTGACCAATGCTGAGTGCTGATACCCAAGTGCCCCATACAAGCGCAGTGCGCTGCTACTGGCCCGTATCAAGGGGCTTTATGAAAAATGAAACGATTTTTTCGTCGGTAGTATCCCGGCTTTGGGCTACTGCCGGCGCAAACCCTCGCAGTGGCCTTGAGGTCTGGCTGCTCCATGCTTTTTGAGGTTGTCCTACCAGTTTGCCGAAACAGTCCTGAACGGCTTCGATGGCGCTTAGCGTGCCCGTATGGGTTATGGGTATTGAATTATCAGTCATTAACAAGCCAGCGTCAACAAAAAAAGGTGGCCTTGAAAAAGGCCACCTTTTTTGTTGACATAATTCGACAACTGTTGCAGTCTAAGGACCGCGAAAGCTGCGTCTGACTATGCCCGGTCGAAGCGGCCGAGGTTCATCACCTTGGTCCACACAGCCACAAAGTCTGTCACAAACTTTTCGTGGGCGTCGGAGCAACCGTAAACTTCGGCCAGGGCCCGCAACTCGGAGTTCGAGCCGAAAATCAGGTCCACGCGCGAGCCGGTCCACTTCACGGCGCCAGTCTTGCGGTCGCGGCCGTTGAAGGTGTTCTGGGCGTCCGACGTGCTGCTCCAGGTCGTGTTCATGTCGAGCAGGTTCACGAAGTAGTCGTTCGTCAACGCGCCTGGGCGGTCGGTGAATACGCCGTGCTTGGACTGGTCGAAGTTGATGTTGATGGCCCGCAGGCCGCCAAACAGCACCGTCAGCTCGGGCGCGCTTAGGGTCAGGAGCTGGGCTTTGTCAACCAGCAACTCCTCGGCCGCCGCCTTGTGGTGGGGCTTCAGATAGTTGCGGAAGCCATCGGCGGCCGGCTCCAAGGCTGCAAACGACACCACGTCGGTTTGCTCCTGCGAAGCATCGGCACGGCCGGGGGTGAAGGGCACCGTCACTTCCTGACCCGCGTTGCGGGCGGCTTGCTCCACGCCCACGCCACCGGCGAGCACCAGCAGGTCGGCCATGGAAATCTGCTTGCCGCCGGTCTGGGCGCCGTTGAACTCGCGCTGAATGCCGTCGAGCTTTTGCAGCACCTCCGCCAACTGGGCGGGGTTATTCACTTCCCAGTTGCGCTGGGGAGCCAGGCGCAGGCGGCCACCGTCGGTGCCACCGCGCTTGTCGGAGCCCCGGTATGTAGAAGCCGATGCCCAAGCGGTAGACACCAGCTGGAACACGGTGAGGCCGGAAGCCAGAATCTTCTCCCTCAGCGCGGCCACGTCCTGGTCGTTCACAAGAGAGTGCGTCACGGCCGAAATCGGGTCTTGCCAGAGCAACTCCTCCGTGGGCACTTCCGGACCCAGGTACCGCTCTTTCGGGCCCATGTCGCGGTGGGTCAGCTTGAACCAGGCGCGGGCGAAGGCATCGGCAAACTCGTCAGGGTTCTCGTGGAAACGCTTGGAAATCACCTCATACCGGGGGTCTACGCGCAGGGCGATATCCGTGGTGAGCATGAAGGGCGCGTGCTTCTTGGCCGGGTCGTGGGCATCGGGAATGGTGCCGGCACCGCCGCCGTTCACGGGCCGCCACTGGTGCGCCCCGCCGGGGCCCTTGGTCAGCTCCCACTCGAACCCGAACAGGTTATCGAAGTAGTCGTTGCTCCACTTGGCGGGCGTGCTGGTCCAGGCGCCTTCCAGGCCGCTGGTGATGGTGTGCTCCGAGTGGCCCTTGCCGAAGCTGTTGCTCCAGCCCGTGCTCATTTCTTCGAGGTTGGCACCGGCGGGCTCCATGCCCACGTGCTCGGCGGGGCTGGCAGCGCCGTGGGTTTTGCCGAAGGTGTGGCCGCCGGCAATCAGGGCCACGGTCTCCTCGTCGTTCATGGCCATGCGGCCAAAGGTTTCGCGGATGTCGCGGGCCGAGCGCACCGGGTCAGGCTCGCCGTTGGGGCCTTCGGGGTTCACGTAGATGAGGCCCATCTGCACGGCGGCAAGGGGGGTGTCCAGCTCGCGGTCGTTGGTGTAGCGCTTGTCGCCCAGCCACTCGGTTTCGGGGCCCCAGTAAATGTCCTGCTCGGGCTCCCACACGTCGGCGCGGCCGGCGCCGAAGCCAAAAGTTTTAAAGTTCATCGACTCGAGGGCGCAGTTGCCAGCGAGCACAATCAGGTCGGCCCAGGAAATTTTCTGGCCGTACTTCTGCTTGATGGGCCACAGCAGCAGGCGGGCTTTGTCGAGGTTGGCGTTGTCGGGCCAGCTGTTGAGGGGCGCGAAACGCTGAGCACCCGAGCCGCTGCCGCCGCGGCCATCGCCGATGCGGTAGGTGCCGGCGCTGTGCCAGGCCATGCGCACGAAGAATGGGCCGTAGTGGCCGTAGTCGGCCGGCCACCAGTCCTGCGAATCCGTCATCAGGGCAAACAGGTCCTGCTTCACGGCATTCAGGTCAAGCTTTTTGAACTCGGCGGCGTAGTTGAAGTCCGCGCCCAGCGGGTTAGATTGTGCGGCGTGCTGGCGCAGGATGCTCAGCTTGAGCATGTTGGGCCACCACTCGCGGTTGGTGCGGCCGCCGCCGGCGCTTTGCTTCACCGCGCCGCTGCTGAAGGGGCATTGGGCTGCCGGCTCGTTCATCTCAAACAGAATGGAGTTTTCCGGAGGGAGGTCGTGCAAGTTGTTTTTCATCTTAGATTGATTTTTTATGTCGTCCTGTTTTGCGAGTTCTGAGAGTCGAAAATGGAGTGTTCCGGTGTAGTGGTCAGCCTATCCGAAAGAATTGGAAATTCGATGAAGCTGGATTTAGTCCGCTCGGAAAACTTGGCTTTAGGCAAATTTACAACTACGCTTTTCATAATCAAAATTGATTTAATTAATTGTTTTATAAGCACAGATTATACTTGGCGAAGAATTAACCTTGAACTGCTATGGCTACATTGGCCAATTGCCTGAAGCGTGTTTTAGCCAGCTTATGATGCAAAGAGTAGCCATTTCGATTCTGGAATTGGTAGTTACGCTCGGCGCTTTAAAAACGGCCGGTTCAGACCTTATCTTACGAATCAAGATTAATTGCAATAAAAAATTGGATGGTAAAAAGTAAGGCATAGATTTGCGCACCTCGAAGCTTATACATTTAAGTATTGCCATTGCTTAAAGATGCTTTGACTTGGTGCCTTGTTCAACCGCTTTGAGTTTCTTTCAAAAACCGCCCACGCACTTTCAGGTAACCTTCAAATTCAGTCAACCTCATATGAAAAACATGATTACCCCAACGCTGATTCTTGCAGCCCTGTTATTTGCGGCTGTAGAGTTGCCCGTGCAGGCACAAACAAAAGCTCCCGTGCCACCTCGCTACAAGGACGTAGTGGGCGAAAACCCCACCGCCGACGCGGACATCCAGGTGGTCACGAACTACCTGAACCAGCTGGCTGCCGGCAACCTCGACAAAGCCAAAATGCTCCTGACGGATACCTACCGCGGCTACGGCCCGGCGGCCACCGATTCGGCCACCCGCGACAAAGTAATGGCCCAGTGGGAGCAGCGCTACAAGACGCAGCTGAACCGCAAGGTGCGCTTCGAGGGCCAGACGGCCTTTCAGGTGAAAACCGGCCGGCTGCGGGGCAACTGGGTGTCTACCTGGGGCGAATACACGTTCACGGACGCCGGCAAAACCCTCAAAGCGCCGTTTCAGCACATTGCGCACGTCACGAAAGGAAAAATCGACGTCGACCGGACGTACGTCGACAACCTGAGCCTCACCCTGGCCCTGGGCTATAAGCTAACGCCTCCTGCCGCAACGACGGCGAAGTAGTCCTTCGTTGCTATTAACCAAAAAGCTCGCCCACAACAATAGCTATGGGCGAGGCTTTTTGGTTGATTCCGCTTATCCCTACACCTCCGCCAGCATTTCCCACCGGTCGTTTAGCTGCATCAGTTCCTTTTTTACCTGCTCAAATTTCATCGTCGCGTCTTTCAACTGCGCCGAGTTTTCGTAGATTTTCGGGTCGGCGAGCTGCTTTTCGTAGCCGGCCAATTCCTTCTCCAGCGTGTCAATTTTAGCTTCTACCTCGGCCAGTTCCTTCAGGGCTTTTTTCTGGTCGGGTGAAGTAGTTTTGGCGGGCGACGCGTCGGCCTTTTTCTCTTCCTTGGGCTGGGGCTTCGGGGCCGAAGGGCTGGGCAGGCCGGCTTTTTTGGCGGCCTTTTCGCGGTCTTCCTGCCACTGCTCGTACTCAGCGTAGGTGCCGGGGTACTCTTTCAGCTGAAAATCCTCGATGTACCAGATTTTGGTGGCCACGTTCTCCACAAAGAACCGGTCGTGACTGATGACGATGAACGTGCCCTGGTACTGCTCCAGGGCCTGAATCAGGATGTTTACCGACACCATGTCCAGGTGGTTGGTCGGTTCGTCGAGGAGCAGGAAGTTGGCTTCCGAAATCAGGGTTTTGGCCAGGGCCACGCGGCTTTTTTCGCCGCCGCTCAGCACCTTTATTTTCTTGAAAACCTCCTCGCCCGTGAACAGGAACGAGCCCAGCACCGAGCGCAGCTCCATGTCGTTGCGCTTCGAGCCGGCCTCGCCCATCTCCTGCAAAATCTCGTTGTCGAGCGTCAGCGACTCCAGCTGGTGCTGGGCGTAGAACGACATTATCACGTTGTGGCCCAGCTGGTGCTTGCCGGCGGTGGGGGCTTCGGTGCCGGCCACGAGGCGCATGAGCGTCGATTTACCTTTGCCGTTGGCCCCGATGAGCGCGATTTTATCGCCCCGCTCAATGTGCACGTTCGTGTCGCGGAAAATCAACTTCTGGTCGTACTTCTTGGTCACGTGCTCCATGCGGAGGATGTGGCGGCCGGGCTCAATTTTGAAGGTGAACTTCATGTTGATTTTGGCCGCGTCGCTGGCCACGTCCTCAATGCGCTCCAGCTTATCGAGCGCTTTCACGCGGCTCTGGGCCTGCTTGGCCTTGCTGGCCTTGGCCTTGAAGCGCTCAATGAACCGCTCAGCGGCCCGGATTTGGGACTGCTGGTTCTCGAAAGCGCCTTTTTGAATGAGGTTGCGTTCCTCCTTTTCCTCCAGGTAATAGGAGTAGTTGCCGGCGTAGGGCACCAGCTTGCCGCCAGTCACCTCCACGGTGGTGTTGGTGGTGCGGTCGAGGAATTCGCGGTCGTGGCTCACGATGATAACCGCGCCCTCGTAGTCGGCCAGGTAGTTCTCAATCCACTTGATACTGGGCAAGTCCAAGTGGTTGGTCGGTTCGTCGAGGAGCAGGAGGGAGGGTTGCTGCAGCAGGATTTTGGCCAGCATCACGCGCATGCGCCAGCCGCCCGAAAAGGACTTCAGCGGCTTGGTGAGCTCCTCGGTGCTGAAGCCCAGGCCTTCCAGAATCTCCTCTGCGCGGGCCTGCATGGTGTAGCCGCCCAGCGCCTCAAACCGCTCCTGCATGGTGGCCAGTTTGTCGACTAAATCATCGGAATAATCGGTTTCGAACAGCACCAGGATGTCGTCAATCTTCTGCTGCAGCTCCAGCGCTTCCTGGAAGGCCTGCATGGCCACGTGCAGAATGCTTTCGTGCGTGTCGTAGCTTAGCAAGTCCTGGTTGAGGAAGCCCAGGCTCACGTCTTTGGCCATCGAAATGCTGCCGCCGTCGGCTTTGTACTCGCCTACCAGCAGGCGCAGCAGCGTGGACTTGCCGGTGCCGTTGAGGCCAATGAGGCCGATTTTGTCTTTGGGCTTGATGTGCAGGCTGGCGTTGTCGTACAGTGCACGGGAGCCAAAGTGGAAGTCGAGGTCGGAAATGGAAATCATCTGGTCAGCGGTATTGGGGGGCAAAGGTACGGCGCCCGCTTGGGCCAGCCGACCAAAAAACAAGGCGGTCCGATTTCATAACCAAAAAGCCCCGCCGCCTGTATAAACCGTGTTCCTACACGAATGCGTTTTAAAACGCGGTTTTCCTCCCCTTTTTTATTCTTGATATGTCAAAATTTGATTTATCCGCCCAGGTGGCGGCCGCTGCTCGCCGCGTTGTACCCGTTGCTTTTCTAGGCCTTGCGTTGCTGTCGTCCTGTTCCGATGACGACGATGCCGTGACCACCCCGGCAGCACCCGCCACCATCACTTTCACGCAAGCCGGTCTGTATCCGGAAGGTGTGCAGTACGACGCGCCGAACAAGCGCTTCCTGGTGACTTCGCTAGCTACCGGCAAAATCGGGCAGGTACAGGACGACGGCACCTACAGCCTGTTTGCCGACAACCCAGCGCTGGTCTCAACCATTGGCCTGCACATCGACGGCAACTTACTGCTGGTGGCCGTGTCGGACCCCGGCGCTAACCCCGCCCGCACCAGCCCCGCTACCCAGCGTAAGATGGCCCACCTGGCCATATACAACCGCGACACCCCTTCGAACACGCCCGTGGTGCTGGACCTCGACGCCGCCAGCCCCAACCACCCCAACCACTTCGCCAACGACATCGCCGTGGACGCCCAAGGCAATGCCTACGTCACCGACAGTTTCGCGCCGGTGATTTACAAGGTAACGCCCAATAGGACGGTGACCGTGTTTCTGGACAATACCCAGCTGACGGCCCCGGCCGGCATGTTCGGCCTCAACGGCATTGTGTATCACCCGGACGGCTACCTGCTGGTGGCCAAGTCCGACAACGGCGCCATCTACAAAGTGCCGCTGAACAACCCGGCCGGTTTCACGCAGGTGGCCATCTCCCAGAACCTCGCCGCCGCCGACGGCCTGCTGCTGCAAGACAACAACACGCTGCAGGTGGTGAGCAACGCCCAGGCCCGCGTGTTTCGCCTCGTCACCACCAACGGTTTTACCGCGGCCACGCTGTCGGGAACATTCGTGACGCAGCCGCAGTTTCCCACCACCCTCGCGCGCCGCGACGGTACCAGCTACGTGCTTTACGCCAACCTCGACGCGCTGTTTTCTGGCCGGACGCCGGCCGTGAGCCAGTATAGCATCAATCGGGTCGACTTTTAATAAGCTGACCTTTGTGCCAAAAAAGCGGCCGCTTCCCATGGGAAGCGGCCGCTTTTTTGGTTTTGGGCTGTCGACTGATGCCACTATCGGCACTGAGCAGGTGCTACCGGACCAGCGCGGCCTGGGCATTGGCCGCGGCCGTTTCCTGTGCGGCAGCCTTCAATTCCCGTAGCTTGATAACGCCCAGCTTGTCCATGGTCCAGATGACGGGGTAGGAAGGGTCGAGCTCCCAGCGTTTCACGCCGAAGTTGACGCGGCTGGGCAGCTTGTGGTGGTTGTTCTGGAACAGCTCGCCGCCGGTGAGGAAGTCAAAAAATAGCGAATTGCGGCTCTTGTCGTTGTTGTCGAAGTTCTGGTAGCCGTATTTGTGGCCGGCCCAGTTCACAATGGCGCCGTGCACCGCCCCCATGCTCAGGTGAATGGGCAGGAGCAGGTATTGCCACCAAGCCGTGGCGAATTTGACGTAAAACAGCACGTACACCGCTCCCCAGCCCACCCGCGAATACCACTTGTTGCCGAACTCCTCCAGTGAATTCCAAACCGGATAGTTGCCCTGGAAGCGCTGGGCGGCCACCGAGGTGCCTTTCACGCACTCCTGATAAATGCCCCGCGTTTTCCACATCATGGTGAAGGCGTTGGTGCTGTTATGGGGCGAGTGCGGGTCGTTGGGCGTGTCGGAGTAGGCGTGGTGCATGCGGTGCAGCAGCGCGTAGGCCCGCGGCGACATAAAGCTGCTGCCTTGCGTGAGGTAGGTGAGCACGAAAAACAGCCGCTCGGTGAGCGCACCCATCGTAAACATGCGGTGAGCGGCGTACCGGTGCTGGAAAAACGTCTGCGTGAACAGCGACAAATACCAGTGCGCGGCGAAAAAAATCAGGATAATCATAAGCAGTGGCGGCAAAGCGGGGCAGATGTAGAAGCAAGCACCTCCAGTCTGGAAATGTTCAGGTTGCAGCGCCGTAAGATACGGCCAATTGACCCGGCAACCGGACGCGGCTGGCGCGCGTTGGCACGTAGCTGGCGCGCGTTGGCGACGCGCTGCCGACTGGCGCCGAGCCTGCGGCTCGAGGTGGAACGAAGCGCGGCCGCTCCCTGATAAATGCTTGCCCGAGCCACAGGCTCGGCGCCAGTCGGCAGCGCGTCGCAGACGCGCGCCAGCCGTAACGTCCAGAAACTACTTGGTAGCTACTTGGGTAGCGGCGCTTCGTCCTTGCTTTCGCTCAGCTTCTGGGCCAGGGGCTGGGGCACGCCCACATTGTGGAACAAGCCGCTCACAATGCCCTGGCGCCAGAGCGTGAACACCGAGAAGCGGGGCTCGCGGGTACTGGTCATCTCCCCCGTCACCACCCGGCCGCCCTTGCGCGGGTTCTGGTCGCGGATAACCACCGCGTTCACCACTTTCGACTTCAGCCGGCTAAACAGGGTCTTTTTAATTTCCTCCTGCTTGTAGCTCAGCAGCGACAGCTCCAGACCCGAGTATTCGGTGGTCATCGTGCCCGTCACGCCTTTGCGGTCGGCCTGCAGGTCGAAGCGCAGCCGCCGCACCTGCCCGCTTTTGAACTTGACCAGCCGGGTGGGCACGGTCATGGAGTTGAGCATGGCAAACGGGCCCGGCCCAAAGGCGCCCCACACGCGGTGCCGGCCCCGCGGGTCGAGCAGGTACATCGACACCTGCGCATCGAGCCGGCAGCGGTTCTGGAGGTAGGTGGTGGCGCGGCCGGTGAGCGGCGTGGCGGCAGTCTGCCGTTTCCGGTCGTTGCTGAGGTTGTAGAAGCTGCCCGTGAAGCGGTTGATGCTCAGGGTGCCGGGCGTGGGCGTGAGCGGGCTGCGGTATTTCGAATACAGGTTGCCGTTGCGGAGGTCGAACCGGCGCACGTCCACTACCACAGGCAGTTTAATCATCTCCTCGGGCGATATTTTAGACCAGTTTGGGTTGATGGACCCGCGGCCGTCGGAGGCAATTGTCACCACCGGGCTTTGGGCCACCACCCGCGCCACGCGCACATCGGCCCGCCGCACCAGCCCGGCAAAATCCAGCCCGGAAAAAGCCAGCGACGCCAGCTTGATGGTGACGGCCGGGGCCTGGTAGCCCTTGTGCAGGTTCATGCCCACCGCCGAATACTTGGGCGTGAGGGCCATTTGCTCAAACTGGAAGGTTTTGGCGTCGGTGTCCAGGCGGGCCCGCTGGCTGCTGGCGCGGTAGTAGGGCGGGTCAAACGGCGCGGCGATGAGCCCGGAGCTGGCCTGCCAGGCGCGGGCGTAGGCAATGCGGCGCGGCTCCAGCGCGGCCAGCGAGTCGATGCGAATGGCCCGGCCGGTCAAATTCAGGCCATGTACCTCGGGCGAATGGCGCAGGCCCCCAATCCGCAATTCGGCGTTGCGCACGCCCAAGTGCGCCAGCTCCGTGCGCCGCGCCACAGTTAATAGCATTTTCCACACCGGGGGCGGCGATTTAGCCGGAGGCGTAAACTTCAGCTTAGCACCTTCCAGCAAAAGGTTCTGAGCTTGAAAAAGCTGCCGCTGCTGCAGGGCCGCGGCATCGAAACCCGTCAGGGCCAGCTGCGGCAGCGTGAGGTCAACCTTCACCGTCCCCGCAGGCCCTTGCCCAGGCGTCGGCGGCCGGATGCGCACCGAGCGCAGGCTAAACGTGCCGGCTTTGGTGGACAGGTGCAGGCTTTCCAGCGTCACGGCGTGGGCCGCCACGGTGGCGTTGCTGCGGCCCAGAGCCACGTCCCAGGCTCGGGCAAACAGGATGCTTCCGGCCCCCGGTACCAGCGTCGAATCGAGGTGCAGGGCGGTGCCGCTTACGGCAATGTCCCGAACCGTAGGCTCCCCGACGCTGCCTTTCAGGCGCAGGTACCCCCGGCGCACCGCCACATGAGCCAAATCGACTTGCCGCAAAAAGGAAGAGCCTGATTTTGAATTCTGTGTGGAAGTGCCGGGCAGCGTAGCGCTAAGCTGTGGCCCCTGTAGCAGCAGCGAATCTGCCTGAAAACGGCGCTGGCGCAGCTTCGGTGCGTCGAGGCCGGTGAGGCGCAGCCGCGCAAGCATCAGGCTAACCTGGGGCTGTGTAGCTGTTTGGGGGTCAGTGGGCCGAATGCGCAGCGAATCCACCAGCAGCAACTTCCCGGCCGTGGCCAGGTGTAGCCCCGCCACGGCCAGCGCGTGGCCCGACGCCCGGCCCTGGCCGCGAAGCACCCGCAACCGCCAGTCGGCCGCATAAGCCAGCCGCTGCGTGTCGGCCGCTCCGGCCGCACTGATGAGCAGGCCCTGGGCGCTGAGGTCGGCGCGCTCAAACTGCACCGTGGTTCGCGCTTGCGGCAGGTAGCTGGCCCGGGTGTGAAGCAGGCCGACGTAGCCAATTTCGATGCCTTTGAGTTGCAGCGGCAGCCGCTTGTGCAGGGGCTGGCCCGCATTTTTGGTTGGCTTCGATGCCAATGCCAGCACCTCTATTCGAGTGGAATCCAGCACTACGCTGTCGATGGGCACCACGCCCTTGCGCAACAGCGCCAGCAGCCCAATGCCCGTCACGTTCAGCCGGGCCACATCAAGGCGGACGCGCGGCAGCGTATCGGCTACCTGGGCGGCGGGCCGCAGGCGCACGTTTTGCAGCCGGACGGCCCGTTGCCACAGGCTGGTGTGCAGCTCGCCCACTTGCAGGCGGTACTGGCCCTGGGTTTGTTTGGCTACCTGCTTTTCTAGCGTGCGCCGCAGCCAAGGGTCCAGAAACTGCAGGGCCACCAAGGCCAGCAGCACCAGTCCCAGGCCGCCCAGCACCCAGCGCACCCACCGGCGAGGAGCACGGGTGGGTGCCCCCGTTAAGGGCGACGAATGAGCAGCAGAGTTGGCGGTAGCAGGCGTATCGGACACGGAAACAGGGGCGAGGATTGGGTAACGGCAAAGGCCCCGCCGAGGGTTGTGCTTTGAGCGGCGATGTAGACAAAAAGCCGCACTCACTCGACCAGCCCGGCAAATCAGCGGGGTGCGCAAGCCGAAGTATTTGCCTGCTCTGCGCCGGGTAATGGGTTGGTTCTGGCCCGGTTCGGCTGCGCGCCCGCTGGCTGCGGCCCGGCCCCGGCAAGTGCGTGGGCACGCCAACTCTGCGGGGCCTTCACTAGTTTAGCCCCTATGTACGCCATTACTTCGCTGCTCAACCCCCGCAACGCCAGCCGCATCAATCGCATCGTGAAAGGCCTGGAAACCCGTTTTGGCCTCGACGATGTGCAGGACACCCCCGACCCGCACCTCACCTACCTGCTCACGGCCACCCGGCGCCTCATCGACCTGAAGGAGGTGCTGGCAGAAGTAGCCGCCACCACCCCGCCATTTTCGGCTTATACCACGGGCCTGGGCGTGTTCCCGGGCAAAAATCCGGTTATCTACATCCCGGTGCTGCGCTCCAACGACCTGAACCTGCTGCACCAGCGCGTGCTCGACGTGACTGCGCCGCTCTGCCGGGCCAGCCAGTACTACCAGCCCGACCGCTGGCTGCCGCACCTCTCCCTGGCCCTGCACGACACCACCCCCGACCTGCTGGGCCCCGTACTCGGCCACCTCAACCAGGAAACCTACAACCTGCGCCTGAACGTGAATAACCTGGCCATTATGCGCAAAAAAGGGGAGCTGTTCGTGTGCGAAGAAGTGTTTGAGCTAAGCGGTAAGCCGTAAATGCCCAGCTTGGCCCTGGCTCACGCCGTGGGCGGAACCTGGGTGCCGTTGTCCAGCGACTGCCACAGGTACTTACAGGCCAGCGTGCGATACGGCCGCCAGCTTTCGGCAATTGCCAGCATGCGTTTTTGCAGCGCGCGGCCGGTTTCTACCAGGCCGTAGAGGCGGCGCATGGCATTCTGCACCCCCAGGTCGCCTTCGGAAAACACGTCGGGTTGGTCCAGGGCAAACATCTGGAGCATCTGCGCCGTCCACCGGCCCACGCCGCGAATGGCGGTGAGGTGCTGGGTAAAGGCTTCCTCGTCGAGGCTGGTGAGGTGCCCATAGTCGAGCAGGCCCTGCTCGTTGTAGGTGGCAATGGCCTTGAGGTAGCCCGCTTTTTGGCGCGACAGGCCGGCGCTGCGCATTAGGTCCTCGTCCATCTGCAGCACCTCGCGGGGCTCGGGGTATCCCTCGGGTGGAAACAGGCCCTGGAACCGTTTCCAGATAGCCGCCGCCGCTTTGGTCGAAATCTGCTGGCTCACAATGGCGCGCAGCAGCGCGAGGTACAGGTCTTCGTGCGGTCGGGGCTGAATTTCCCGGCCTCGGGCAATCAAACCGCCTAGGAGCGGGTCGGTGCTGGAGAGGTGCTGAATGGCAATCTGATTAAGCATGTAAAGGGGGCGTATGATGAGCGCAGGAGTATTTTTTTGATGCGGTATACGGTCGTGTTCCGCACAAAGAAGTCCCCGGCTTGGCGGCGGCTTCGGGGACCTTTTTCGCCGTGGGCCGCTGGTTGGGTAAGTGGGCTGGGTTACCTTTGTGGGTCTATGCCAATCCGCCGAATACTACGACCTGTCCGTGAATTATCCGAAAGTGGGAAGCTAGCCGGGCTGCTCCTGATTCTGGCCACGGGCGTGTCGTTGCTGCTGGCCAACAGCGTGATAGGCACGAGCTACGTTGCTTTGTGGGAGCAGCACGTGGGATACGGCGCGCTCAACAAATCTGTCAGCCACTGGGTAAACGACGGCCTGATGGCTGTCTTTTTCTTCCTGGTGGGGCTGGAAATTAAGCGCGAGGTGCTGGATGGGGAACTAGCGGAGCCTCGGCAGGCCATGCTGCCCGCGCTGGCGGCCGTGGGCGGTGTAGTGGCCCCCGCGCTCGTGCACCTGGCGTTTACCAATGGCACCCAGGGTGCCTCGGGCTGGGCCATTCCCACCGCCACCGACATTGCTTTCTCGCTGGGCATCCTGGCCTTGCTGGGCAAGAGAGTGCCCCCCAGCCTGCGCATCTTCCTCACCGCCCTGGCCATTATCGACGACCTGATGGCGGTGCTCATCATCGCCTTTTTCTATTCGGGTAGCCTGAACGTGGCGTACCTCGGGGCGGCGGGCGTCATTCTGGCCTTGTTGGTGCTGCTCAACCGATTGAAAGTGCGCACGCTGGCTCCCTACCTGGTGCTCGGGCTCGGGCTTTGGTTTTGCGTGCTGGAGTCGGGCATTCACGCCACCATTGCCGGCGTGCTACTCGCCCTCACCATTCCCCTGGAACGCATCGAGAACATCGAGCAGACCCTGCGGCGGCCCGTCAACTACGTCATTCTTCCGCTGTTTGCGCTGTGCAACACGGCCATTGTGCTCAACGGAAGCCTAGTTCCTAACCTGAGCACGCCGCTCTCCCTAGGCATCGGGCTGGGGCTGCTGCTTGGCAAGCCCTTGGGCATTGTGGGCGTGGTGGCCTTGCTGGTGCGCCTGAACATGGCCAAGCTGCCCGCCCACGTCAACTGGAAGCAGATGGTGGGGCTAGGCTTCACGGCCGGCATCGGCTTCACCATGGCCATTTTCATTGCCACCCTGGCCTACCGCGACCCCACCGCCATCAACTTGGCTAAGCTGGCTGTGCTGCTCGGCTCGCTTGCTTCAGCAGTGGTAGGGGCCGCTATCCTGGGTTTTACCAACAACAAGGACGCCCCGCCCCAGCTGGCGCAGGTGAGAGAGCAGGAGCAAGCCTTTTAAAAGCCGCCGGAGCAATCAAATAACCCAGCAGAAGTAGCCGTGGCTAAATACTCGTCATGCCTCAACTTCGCGGACGCCAGATGAGCATGATGGGCTAATGGAATGCCGTCAACGGTGAGCCGCGAGTTCTTAAAGCCTGTTAAAATTTTCGAATAAGGTGTCGAATACTGGACAAATACAAGGTAGCTTCGGCGCTGCTGGTTTCGCATTCGTAGTCGCGGCTTAAGCGCCGGTCCCAGTGGAGCCAGCTGATGGAGCGCTCGACGACCCAGCGGGTGGGTTGGGGGGTAAAGCCGCCGCGGCCCGTCAGGCCGGGGGCTGTTTCCAGCCGCCAGCCGCAGTGGGCCCGGACCCATTCAGCCAAGGGCCGGCCGTCGTAACCGGCGTCGGTTAGCACGAGCTTTATCCGCTTAAAACCTTGTCGATTAAGTTTTTCCAGCACGGCGCGGCCGCCGGTCCGGTCGTTCTCATCGGCCGGCCCCACGTGGGCGGCCAGTAGCCGCCCGCCCGTGTCGACGGCGAGTTGGCGCTTGCGGCCCTGAATCTGTTTGTGGCCGTCGAAGCCCTTCTCCAGCACGCCACGTTCGCTGCACTTGACCGATTGCGCGTCCAGGATGGCCACGCTGGGGCTGGGCTGGCCCGAGGGAGCCGACTGCTGGCGGTCCTGCTCAACGAGTACTTGATTGAGGCCTGCCCAGTGCCCGTCGGCCTGCCAGCGGCGGAAGTAGTAAAAGCAAATCGGGTAGGGCGGAAAGTTGTGGGGCAGCAAGCGCCACTGGCAGCCGGCCTTGGTCAGATAAAGCAAGGCGTTGACAATGAGGCGCAACGAATACTTGCGGCGGCGGGCAACGGGCAAAATAGTTTCCATAACTTGCCACTGGGAATCAGTCAGGTCCGTTTCGTACATCTTTGGTCGGATGAAGAAATTACGGTAACCTGGCTGGTTTCTTTTTGTCTAACAGCTACTTGTAAATTTTAACAGGCTCTTAGCCTCTGCGACTTCTTCGGAACGGCATTAGCCCAAGCTTACGCTGGCTGCGCAACCTGCTGCAGGGCGGCCTCCACGCGGGCCAGGCCGGCATCGTCCACGTCGAGGTGCGTCACGAAGCGAATCCATTGCGGGCCGAAGCTGCTGGCCTTGATGCCCTGCTGCTCCAGCGCGGCCAGGAATTCGGCGGCGGGCTGGCTGTCGTGCAGCCGGAAGATGACGAGGTTGGTTTCGGGGTTCAGCACGTCGCTCACGTAGGGCTGCTGGCGGAGCACTTCGGCCAGGCGCGCGGCGCGGCGGTGGTCGTCGGCTAGGCGCGCCACGTTGTTTTCCAGCGCGTAAATGCCGGCGGCGGCAAGGTAGCCGGCCTGCCGCATGCCGCCGCCCATCACCTTGCGGATGCGCTTGGTCTTCTGAATAAAAGCAGCCGAGCCCAGCAGCACCGAGCCCACCGGCGCCCCCAGGCCCTTGGAGAGGCACACCGAAATCGAATCGAAGAGCTGGCCGTAGTCCTCGCCGCGCTGGCCCGTGGCCACCAGGGCGTTGAACACCCGGGCGCCGTCCAAGTGCCGGGCCAGGCCGTGCCGCTGGGCTACGTCGCTGATGGCCGCCATGTCGTCCCAGCTGTAGCAGCTGCCGCCGCCGCGGTTGTGCGTGTTTTCCAGGCACACCAGGCGGGTGGTGGGGTAGTGGATGTTCTGGGGCCGGATGGCGGCTTCCACCTGCTCGGCCGTGAGGCGGCCGCGCTCGCCGACCAGCAGGGCCACCGAGGCGCTGGAGTGGAACGCGATGCCGCCCACTTCCCACAGGTACACGTGGGCCGTTTGCTCGCAAATTACCTCGCTCAGGGGCTCGGTGTGGGCCTTTATGGCAATTTGGTTGGTCATGGTGCCCGAGGGGCAAAACAAGCCGGCTTCGAGCCCAAAGCGGGCGGCGGTCATTTCTTCGAGGCGGCGCACGGTGAGGTCTTCTTCGTACACATCGTCGCCGACGGGCGCGGCCGACATGGCCGCGAGCATGGCCGGGGTGGGGCGCGTCACGGTATCGGAGCGCAGGTCAACGGGGGGCAGGGAAGTGATTTCGGCAGTCATGAGGCAAGAAAACGGACGGAATGCAAAAGGAGGAAAGCGGGCCACAGCTTCCAGCCGCTGCAGCAGGAAGCCGGCAGCCCGACAAAAGTAGCGCCCGAAGCTGCCCCGTGGCTACTACCTCAAATACGCAGTAATTCAGCAAAATGCCTCATGGGCTTGCACTTTCAAAATGAAAGCCTTACTTTTGCCCTCCGTTTCGTAAGCCCCAAGACTCTAACTAATCCGGCACCATGTCCGTTACCCGCCTCAAGCGCAAGCACCGCAAAAACATTGCCCGTGCCAACAACAAAAAGCACATCATCAAGGAGCTGCTCCGCACGCCCGTTCTGAAAAACGTTGATTTGGAAGAACTGAAGTCGCGCTTCACCACCAACGGTGGCGTTTCGGACTCCGCAGCTGCTCCCAAAACCGCTGCCAAAGCGAAGAAAGAAACGGCTGCCGACACCCCTGCCGCTTCCGACACCGCCGAAGCCCAGCCCGTGAAAGAAAACGGCCAGGAAGGCTAGTCCCCCAAGCCCAAAATCGCGCTTTACATAAGCCCGTTGCCGCAAGCTGCTTACTCATTTTAGCAGCCCGCGTCAAAAGCATACAACTGCGACAAGCCCCGTTACCTGTGATGCAGGCAGCGGGGCTTGTTGTCTTTGTTAGAGTGGGAGTAGAGGGTTGACTGGTTGCGTCTCTACCCCCCCCTATACTAACCTGCAAGCTCCCTAGTGTACCCTTAGCTGGCCCGCGGCCCCAGCTCTACGGCTTGCATGTCCACCACTTTCCCCGCCTCGATGCCAAACCGCAGCAAGGTGCGCACCTTATGAAAGCCGTGCCGGCCAGCCGCGCCGGGGTTCAGGTGCAGCAGGCCCAGGGGCTTGTCCGGCATCACGCGCAAAATGTGGGAGTGGCCCGTGATGAACAGGCCCGGCCGGCTGGCGGCCAGCAACGGCCGGGCGGCCGGCGCGTAGTGCCCGGGGTAGCCGCCAATGTGGGTGATGAGCACCCGCAGCCCGTCAATTTCGAAATTCTGCACCAAAGGTTGGGTCCTGCGCACGTCCGTACCGTCGATATTGCCGTACACGCCCCGAAACCTTGGCGCCAACGCCTGCAACTCGTCCACCACGCGGGTATCGCCGAAGTCACCGGCGTGCCATATTTCGTCGCAATCGCGCAAATGGTGCGCAATCCGCTCGTCGAAGTAGCTGTGGGTGTCGGAAAGCAGGCCAATGCGCGTCATGCTGCAAAGATGCGGCCGGCCGGCAAATCGGTGCGCTCCCGTATCTTGCAGCCGCTGCCCGGAGCTAGTTTTTTCTTACATTTCTGACCCCGGCTCCCTCGCTGCCCGTCATCATCTTCTCAATTCGATACTTCCGATGAATATTTTCATCAACGACATTCCGCTGGTCATCAAAAAGCTCAGCGAAAAGGTGTACAAGCACAAATTCGACCTGATTTTGAATCCCGACGATGACTTTACATCCAAGGACCTGGTGGGCGATGTGCTGGTACGCGACGCCGGGCCGCTGTTCATCGACCGCCTGCTGCGCCTGATGGAGGTGAAAAAGATGAAGAAGCTGAAGTCGCTGACCATGCTGGTCAAAAAGAAAAAATACATCACCCTGCACTTCAAGGACCAGTTCAAAATCGCCAAAGCCGGCGGCGGACTGGTGGTAAAAGGCGACCAGGTGCTGATGATTTACCGCCTCGGCAAGTGGGACCTGCCCAAGGGCAAGCTCAAGAGCGACGAGGACCAGGCCGCCGGTGCCCTGCGCGAGGTGGAAGAGGAAACAAACATCAAGCTGGAGATGGGCGAAGAGCTGCCCAGCACCTGGCACAGTTACGCCTACAAAGGCAACAAAATGCTGAAAAAAACCAGCTGGTACCTCATGAAGTGCGTAGATGATTCGCTGATGAAGCCCCAGACCGAGGAGTACATCGAAGAAGTGCGGTGGATGTCGCCGCAGGAGGCCCTGGCCAAACTCGAAGATTCCTACGCTTCCATTGCGCTGGTGGTGAGGCATTACCTCAACAACATGGCCGGGCAGCCCGCCAAGGTGACGCCCGCCGCCGGCAAGTAAGTCGGCGTCGGGCCAGCCCATCGGAAAATAGCTTTATATTGCGGTCTATGCGACTAGCTGTACTGCTTTTTCTGGCCGGTGCTTTGGGTGCTGCGGCTTGTTCCGGCACGCACGAGCCCCTGCAAGACCAAGCCGTGAGTGCCGTGCCGCAGCCCGCGAGCGATGCCTCCGGCCTGTGCGTGCCCGAGCTGCTCAGCCTTGATATCGACGAGCTGAGCCAGCAGCTGGGGCCGGCCTTGCCACTGCCCTCCGGCTTTGCCGACCCAATTCTGGCCCCGGTGATTCAGCGCACCGAGCAACTCGATTCGAGCATGCTGTTCCGGCGCCGGGGGCTGGCCATTGTGGCTTCGTACGACTACCGCTCGCGGCAGGTGAGTAACTTGCTGCTGGTGGGCAGCAATGAAACCGAGCTCATGAGCCGGGCGCAGCTGCAGCTCGGGGCCGACAGCTACCTGGTGCTGCCCGTGTTCAAGGAGCGCCCCGTGAATGAGCTACTGGGCCTGCGGGTGCTGGCCATGAGTCTGAACCAGTAGCGTCCCCCCGTGCGGCGATTAGCCCAGCTCCGCCACGGGCGGCAGCGAAAAGGGCAGAAAGGCATCCACGTTGCCGCCGTAGCGGTGAATGTCCCGGATAATGGTGCTGCTCACGGCACCCAGGGTAGGCGAGGTTAGTAAAAACACAGTTTCCAGCTCGGTATTTACGTGTTGGTTGCCGTAGGCAATGGGCATTTCGTACTCGAAGTCCAGGCTGTTGCGCAGGCCGCGCAGCAGGTAGCGGGCACCCACTTCCCGCGCAAACTCTGCCGTGAGGCCCTTGAAGGTGCGAACCGTCACGCGGGGCTCGTCGGCAAACACGGCGGCTATCAGGGCCTGCATGCGCTCCACAGGCAGGTAGCGCTGCTTGCTGCTGTTGGTGCCAATGGCGATAATAACCTCGTCGAACAGCGCCGCCCCCCGCCGCACAACATCCAGATGGCCGTTGGTGAAAGGGTCGAACGAGCCGGGAAAAAGGGCAATACGGGCCATTTTGATTAATGAAAGGAAGGGGAAGGATACCAGCTATCGGGCATTTGACCCTGCTGGCAGCAGTTAGGCAGTCGTTCAACGGTAAACGGGTTATCAGGTGCTCATTGTCAGATACCTGCATACTGAGAACTGACAGCGAGCACCTGACAACTCAAGCAAAGTGCAGGCTGAACAGGTCAAAGTAGCGGTACTCAAACACGTCGTTGAGGCGGTAGCTGTACTGCACATTGCCGGGGCGGGCGCCAAACTTCACATTGCGTACGTAGGTGCGTAGCAGGCTGAATACCGCCGAATCGGGCGTGAATTCGCCCCACACGGTTACGTCGTCCTGGTCCGGGTCGAGGCCAAGTTCCTGCATCACCAGGATGGTGTAGTACACCACGTCTTCGGCAGTGCTGCACGGAAACACATTGCAGTATTCCAGGTGCTGGCCCAGCACCACCAGGGTTAGTTCCTGCTGGCCGGGGTTGAGGTAGAGGCGGCGGGGGGCGGCCGCGCCGCGCTGGTGCACCAGGCCGGCCAGCAGGGCGCTGGTGTGGTGCAGCAGGCGGCCGGTGGCCCCGTGCGTGGCCACCAGCCAGTTGGCCAGGGCAGCATCGGCGGCAAAAACGTTTACCAGCTCCTGGCCGGGGTGCGTGGTGTGGCGAATGGTTTCGGCGGGAGTGGGGGTGTGGTGCAGGCGCAGGGCCGCGGCCTCGTCGCCGGGCCGGAACAGGGAGGCCGGCAGCAGCGTAAACGCCCGGCCGGTCACGGCCAGCCGCACCGCATTCCACCCGCGCAGGGCCAGGAAGTCGTGCTGAGCGGCCAGCGTCGGCACGCCCCCCGCCCCGAGGATGTACTCTTCAAGGGCCACGAATTTCTGGCGTTCCACGTCGACAGCGGCCAGGTACAGGCGCGTGGGGCCAGCCAGCAGGTACAGGTTGTAAGCGGCGGGGTTGGCAGGGTCAAACGTCTCGTCGCGCAAGCGCAGCAAGGACGTGGGCGCGGCTGTGGGTGCAGAAGAAGCGGAAGCAGGCACGTATCGAAGCTAAACAGGCCCAACGGGCGGGGCTAAAGATAATGCTTCACCGCAGGAGGACCGCCGCCGCCGGCCCAAAGAAGCAACGAACGGACCGGAAAGCTCCGGTTAATCGGGGCAATCAGCACGCGGCAGAGCCGACTTGGTTTGCTTTTTGGGGCTAAATGGCCACCGGCGTACAATTTCCAGCGGCGCGGGTATCCGGCCGCAACTCTCGGCAGCTTCACCCCATTTCCTGTGGCTTAAACGAACAGGGTTTGGGGCACGAAGATGTCGTCGGGGCTCAACACCATGCGCAACACGGGGTGCACCTGCTCGTGCGGAACGTGCAGCAGCTGCCGCGGCGTGAGCCAGGCCAGCTCGGTGAGGAGCTGCCGATTGGGGGCGTGCTCGGGGTCGTGGCCCAGGCGGGGCTGCTCGTCGGCATCGTTCAGCACTTCAAAGAATAGCTCAAGCGCCTGCAGCTTGCCCGTGCTGAACTCGTGCAGGTGGAGAAACCGGCCTACGCGCACGGTCAAGCCGGTTTCTTCTTTAAACTCCCGCACCAACGCCGTGCGAATGCTTTCGCCAAACTGCCAGCCGCCCCCGGGCGGCGACCAGAACGGCGCTTCTTTGGGCAGCAGGCCGCGGTGCGCGGCCAGCAAAATGCCGCCATCGCGCAGCAGCAGCCCGCCCACGCGCACCCGCACCTTGCCGGAATAGGCATCGAGCAGGGATTCGGGAGAGAGAAAGGTAGCGTCGGGCGAGAGGGACATAGCGGCAGCGGCGGCCCTTCTATAAGTTGAGGTGCGGCGGTAGGCTAACGCCCGGCCCGGCACATTGTTTTTGCCCGGTGGCAAAAAACTGCCTGTCCACCCTACACGGCGTGGCGGCGCCGGGCCAGCCACCGGCGCAACCTGCTGAGGATGAATACCAGCAGCGCCACCACAAAGCCGGCCGCAACCACGGGCAGCAGCAGCGTGAGCGCCACGCCGCCCACCGCCAGCGAGTTTTCGACCGTGGCCAGAATGGGATTGGCAATGCCCCCGGTGGCGGCGTGGAGGCCCCACGGAGCAGCGCCGTGCCCGTTTGCACCAGTCCGGCCGTGCCGCCCCCCACCAGGATGCCCAGCGTCCAGCGCAGCGTGGGGTCGAGGTGGGGCAGGGCCGAGGTCATGAGAATGGTGCCCGCCACAAAGGAGGCCGGGGTGGTGAGGGTGTCGAGAAAATGGTCGACGATGGGGACGTAGTAGCCGGCTATTTCCAGCACCGTGGCGGTGGCCAGGGTGAGCAGAGCCGTCCAGGTGCCCAGCCAGGCAAAGCCGGCGGCCGGCGTCAGGTAGCCGAAATGGTAGGCGGCACTCGCCGCCAGCAGGGGCACAAACACCCGGAAGCCGCTGCACGCCGCCAGGCCCAGGCCCAGCGCGCCCGCCACGAAATACGCCATGTTCGGCAACGTTTCCATAGGATTTGAAAAGCGTAATGTGAAGCAAAAGGCCCCGTGCCGGCAAGCAAGCCAGTACCTTTGCGGTGTCAGCCGGGCAAGTACCCTGCGAGGCCGGAAAGCTCATTTGGAGGTATTCAGCGGTTCTAAGGACTGGTCGTAAGTAATAGGCAGTACAAAGCCCGGCCCAGGACCCCTTCATCTGCCGTACCCCTTAAGCAAACATAAACGTTTTCAGTGTCAACTACTCAGCCTACCCACTCGCCAGCCCCTGCTGCCGATACTCCCGAAGAACTCGAAGCCCGCATTCGGCGCAAGCTCACGCGGCAGCGGTTCATGCACCTCATCGGGGCCGATTTGACCGTCATCACGCCCGGCCGCGTGGAGGCGGAGCTCATTATGGGCGAGCAGCACCAGCAGCAGCGCGGCTTCGCGCACGGCGGCCTTATTGCTACCCTGGCCGATTTGGTGGCCGGTTTTGCCGGCGTCACGCTCATTCCGGACAACTACGGGCTGGTCACCTCCGATTTGAAAATCTCCTACCTGCATCCGGGCATCGGGCAGAAGCTAAAAGCCATTGGCTGGGTGCTGAAAGCCGGGCGGCGCCTGCAGTTCTGCGAAGCCGAGGTGTGGTGCGACGACCTGCTTATTGCCAAAGCCAGCGCCACCATGGCCGTGATTGAGCCTGCTTAGTATATGTCCTATGCGAGGTTTGAAACTACAAAGGCTGTTACTGATTGGACTAATGCTCCAGACGGCTTGCCAACAAAGCGAGCAAGCAACGGACCTTCGCAAGAGTCAGCTTGCTAGTCCCACTGAACAGTACATCGAAGCTCAACGAACCGATACTGACGTGTTAACGGAATCCACAATAAAAAAACTTGTTTTAGGCCCTTCGCTGCACCACTGGGAAAAGCTTGATTCCCTTGCCTGCTTGACCGGTGGGGAAAGCACTGGGAATATGGGCCTGGCTACGGTCAAACTTTGGGAGCTTCAGTTCCAATCCTTTGTCACTTACCTAACGCAACACCCTAAAAGCTGTTTACGGCAGAGTTTAGTTTGGGGAATGAGTGAGGAACAGTCGGTGTTAAAAGGCACTGCAAGAGCAGTTGCACTGGCCGCGTTTAAGAAAGAAGTCAGCCAGCGTGCTGCCATGGCAGGCCTTACGCAAGCAGAGCAGCAATACTGCAAATTGATAATGGCTGATGTCAAGCCAGAGTTATACGACTAAGCCAAATGCTCTCCGCTAGAACTCCGTCCGTCCGCGACTACTTTCCCTACCAGCCCACCGACGACCAGTCGTTGCTGTTCACGCAGCTCGACGCTTTTCTGCGCGACGACCTGCCGGGGCGCAAGGTGTTTGTGCTGCGCGGCTACGCCGGCACCGGCAAAACCACCGTGGTGAGTGCCCTGGTGCAATGGCTGCACAAGCTGCAGCGCAAATACACGCTGATGGCGCCCACCGGCCGCGCCGCCAAGGTGATGGCGGGTTACGCGGGCGTGCCGGCCAGCACCATCCACAAAAAAATATACCGCCAGACCTCCGGCGCACCCAGCGAGCGGCTCAATTTCCAGCGCCAGCCCAACCGCACCGAGCAAACACTCTACATCGTGGACGAGGCCTCCATGATTTCGGACGAGAAAGCCTTCGGCGAAAGCGGGCTGCTCGACGATTTGATGGGCTTTGTGTTTGAGAAAACCAGCAACAAGCTCCTGCTCATCGGCGACACGGCCCAGCTGCCTCCCGTGGGCCAGCTCCTGAGCCCTGCCCTCGACCCCGAGCTGCTGGCCCACCGCTTCCGGGCCACCGTGGGCAGCGTGGAGCTGCGCCAGGTAATGCGCCAGGCCCAGGCGTCGGGCATCTTGGTGAACGCGACCGAGCTGCGCGAGGAACTGCGCGAGCAAGCGCCCAATATCCAGTTGCACACCAAAGGCTTCAACGACATCTTTAAGATGGGCGGCGACAAGCTGGAGGACGGCCTGCGCTGGGCCTACCGCAACTTCGGGCACGAGAACACCACCATTATCTGCCGCTCCAACCGCAACGCCAACCAGTACAATCAGCTCATTCGGCGGGCTTTGTTTGATGCCGAGGAGGAGATAGAGGGCGGCGACTACCTCATGGTGGTGCGCAACAACTACTTCTGGCTGCCCAAGGACTCCGAAATCGGCTTTTTGGCCAACGGCGACTTCCTGCAAATCACCAAAATAGTGCGGCGCGAGGAAGTGTACGGTTTCCATTTTGCCCAGGCCCAGGTTCGCCTCGTGGACTACCCCGACGAGCCGGAGATTGAAGTAAAGCTGCTGCTCGACACTCTGCACACCGAAAGCCCGGCCCTGCCGTCGGACCGCAACAACGCCCTGTACACGGCCGTGAGTGAGGATTATGCGCACCTCAAAACCAAGTCCGAGCGCTATAAGGAAATGCGCAAAGACCCGTACCTGAACGCCCTGCAAATAAAATTTGCCTACGCCCTTACGTGTCACAAAGCGCAGGGCGGTCAGTGGCAGGCCGTGTTTGTGGACCACGGCTTTCTGAAGCCCGATGAGCCCCTGGCGGGGGAATTCGCGCGCTGGCTCTACACGGCCATCACGCGGGCTTCGGAGCGGCTGTTTCTGCTCAATTTCCAGCAAAAACTCATCGGCGACCCGCCTGAGGCCGACTGAGAAGCGCCTGCGCGGCACGCTAAAAATTTTGGTGCCAAAGAATTTAAAGCGGCTGCCTGTGGTTACGGGCACAAGTTTACTGGTTTCGGGCTGGCGCCGATTAGTTTGGTCGAAAATTTGCCTGACCGCCCGAAACGAGTAAATTTGTTACACGCCGTTAGCGGCTCCCTCAACGTTCATACCTTACCATTTTCCTTCTCATGAAAAAAACCCTGCTCCTCGCCCTGAGTCTCACCGCTGCCGCTTACTCCGCTCAGGCCCAGACTGCTGCCCCGGCGGCTGTAGGTCCCGTAGCTGGCCCGGCCATCACGTTTGAAGAGTCGAAATTTGACTTTGGCTCCGTGGCGCAGGGTGGTACCGTTACGCACGTCTTCAAATTCAAGAACACGGGCAAAGCTCCCCTCATCGTGAACAACATTGGCGTGAGCTGCGGCTGCACCACGCCCGAGTGGACCAAAGCGCCCGTTGCCCCCGGCAAAACCGGCACCATCACCGCCCACTTCAACACCACCGGCAAATTCGGCATGCAAAACAAAGTGCTGACCGTTGAGTCGAACGCCTCGGCTGGCGCCGCCACCGTTTCGTTGGTTGGCGAAGTGAAAGAGGCTTCGGCCACTGCCAGCACCGCGCCCGCCACCAGCACCGGCGCCGCGGCACCCGCCAAGATGAAAATGAAAGTGAAGTAAGCCCCTGCGGGTTGCTTCGCTACCAAACGAAAAGGGCTGTCCGCAGATGCGGACAGCCCTTTTTGCTGTTGAAACCGCGCCGGACTGGCGGCAGGGCCTGTGCCCTACAGCTTGCGCACCGCCAGCAGCAGGCTCACCCAGCCGGCCATGAGGAGCAGGCCACCAATGGGCGCCACTGCGCCCAGCTTGGTAACGCCCGTGAAAACCAACGCGTAGAGTGACCCGCTGAACACGATGATGCCGCCCAGCCACAGCCAGCCCGTGGTGCCCAGGGACCGCAGCTCGGGGCGGGCAGCCCACAACACGCCGATGGCCAGCAACGCCAGTACGTGGTAAAACTGGTAGCGCACGGCGGTCTCGAAGGTGTCGAAGCGGCCGGTTTTTTCAAGAAAGCCGCGCAGGCTGTGGGCCCCGAAGGCGCCGATGGCCACGCCCAGACCACCAAGCAGGCCAGCGAGTTGAATCAAAAGACGAGCAGTCATAGAAAGTGGGTAACGAATTGTGAGGGCGATGATACGCCGCGAAGGTACGGCTGCCGGCCCAGCTCAAATTTGCCGTTTGAGGCGCACCGAGGCGGTGTGCAGGCTGCCATCGGCGCGGCGCAGCACGATAAGCAGGAGGCGCCCGTCTTCCGAATGCAGGAGGCGGTCGAGCTGGGTGAGGGTAAAGCCTTCCACGGGTAGGAAGTTGATGCTGAGCAGCTCATCTTCAACCTCCAGGCCGGCGGTGGCGGCCGGCGACCCGGGCATGACGCGGAGCACCAGGTAGCGGCGGTACTGGGGGCCGGCCGCCAGCAGCTCAATGCCGCACATGTCGTGCTCAAACGGGTCGCGGAACTTGGAATTGGGGCGCAGCAGCATGCGCTGGTGCGGGTAATCGATGATGAGCGAGAAGCGCTTGAGTAGCTCGTAGCCAATGTTGCCGTTGCGCGGCACGTCGGTGCGGCGCTGCACATCGGCGGCATTGGGGTAGGAGGTGAGCACCGAGCGCAGGATGTAGCGCCCCAGCCGCAGCGTGGGCACCCGGCCCAGATAGCCCTGCACAATGCCCGAGAGGCCCCGGCCCAGGTCGGTGGGCAGGCGCCGGGCCGGGGCCATCAGGCGCGGGTCCGATTCGAGCTCAATGGACAGGGCGTGGCTGGCGCCGGTGTCGAGCACCAGCTTCAGCGGCAGGGTGAGCGAGTCGGTCAGCTGCACGTCGGCGGTGAAGTAGGCCTTGTTTTTTTGCAGCGTGAGCGGCACCGCGTCCCATTTTGTGCCGGAGGGAGCGCGGAACGTGGCCGGGTCATGCACCACCATCTGGTTGTCTTCCAGCTGCAGGGAAACCACGAAGCTGCGGAACAGCTCGGACCCCAGAATGCCGTGAATGGGCACACCGATGTAGCCCGACAGGTTCAGGGCGTCGTCGGAGAGCACCAGCCAGGTCATGTGCGGGGCCACCACGCCGTCGAGTTCCACCCGCACGCTGTCGGTCTGGTAGGCCAGCAGGCCCGTGTCGAGGCCGCCAGCGCCCACCACGCGGTACTGCTGCCCGTGCCGCAGCCCCAGCGAGTCGGCCAGCGTGGGGGAGGTGATGATGGACGTGTTCACGCCCGTGTCGAGCAGGAAATTGTAGGGTCCATTGCCGTTTAGCCGGGCTTTCACCACCAGCAGGTTGCGTTGCAGCAGAATGGGAATGCGAGCCTTTTTCTGCTGGGCTTTGCTGAAGCCGAAAAGCCCCGACGCAGTGCCGGGCTGGGCGTGCGCGGACGTGCTCATTTCCCAGCAAAGGCCCAGGAAAAGGAGCAAACGCAGAACACGCGAAACAAGCATAGCGAGGAAACGCAACCGAACCGGTAAATTAAGCGAAGAAGCCGCGCCTTTACCTAATACCGGCGCGCGGCCTACGGCTGCTCCCACGCCCCGGCGGGGTCGTAGCGCAGCCAGCCGCCCGTAATATCCAGCGGGGCCGCCACATTGTTTTGGTACAGCTGGCCCGTGCCCAGGCCCTGGGCAAAGCCGGCCACCTCGTACTGGCCGGTGAGCTGGGCCACCGCGTTCAGGCCCACGTTCGACTCCAGCGCCGATGTAATCCACCAGCCGATGCCCCGGGCCTGGGCCAGCGCCACCCAGCGGTGGGTGGCCGCGTGGCCGCCCAGCAGCGTGGGCTTGAGCACGATGAAGGCCGGCTGAATTTCATCGAGCAGGGCGGCTTGCTCGGCCGGGTCCACCACCCCAATCAGCTCCTCGTCGAGGGCAATGGGCAGGGGCGAGGTACGGGCCAGGGCCGCCAGGGCGGGGCGCTGTCCGGCCGCAATGGGCTGCTCAATGGAATGAATGTGGAAGGCAGCCAGCTGTTCCAGCTTGGCGAGGGCGTTGGCGGGGGCAAAGGCCCCGTTGGCATCCACGCGCAGCATGAGCTGGGCCGGGCCCGCCACCGCCCGGATTTCGGTGAGCAGTGCCAGCTCCGTAGCAAAGTCGAGCCCGCCAATTTTGAGTTTCAGGCACGAATAGCCGGCCGCCAGCTTCTGCCGAATCTGCTCGCGCATAAACGGCGCGTCGCCCATCCACACCAGCCCGTTGATGGGCAGCGCGGCGCGGCCCTGGCTGAAAGCGTTGGCGTAGAGCTGCCGCCGCCCGCCGCGGGCCAGGTCGAGCACGGCGGTTTCGAGGGCAAATACCAGCGACGGCAGGCCCGGACCCACAAATGCCGGAACATCGGCCGCCGCGAAGGTGGCAAATGCCCCGGCATTAAACCGGTCGCAGAGCTGCGCTACTGCGGCTGGAAATGTGGAGTCGTAATCGGGACTAAGGCCTGCTAGCGGGGCGGCCTCGCCCAGGCCGGCGGTAGCGGGAGTGGCGGCATCGGTCAGGTACAGGTACCAGGCCACGTGCTCGGCAAGGGCGCCCCGGGAAGTGCGGGCGGGGAAGTTGAAGCGCAGGGCGCGCTGCGTGTAGGTGAGGCGTAGCATAGCGCAAAGATGCGCGGCATCGCCCGCCTGGGAAGCGCTTACTTGCCGGCCGGGGCCGAAGTCTTGCCGCGGCGGCTTACCAGGCCGCCTTTGCGGCCGGCGTCCCGGGCTTCTTCGGCCGAGAAACGGTGGCCGCGTCCGCTGGCGTGCGATGCCTTGCCGCCTTCGCTGGCGATGCGGCGCTGGGTCTCGGGGCTCATGGCCGCAAAGCCTCTACGGCTTTTAGTACCTACCCGGTTGGCGGGACGGGTGCCACTCTTGGCAGCACCGCCGGCAGTATTGGCGATATCAGAAATTGAAGATGCCATTGGAATATGGAAAGAAGGTGAGGAATGGTGCAAGTGTAAGCATAATCTGTGATAATCCCATTTTTGCCCAGATGGTTAGATGTGATTTAAGCTCAAAACAAACGCAAATACCACTTTGTACGGAAGAGCTTCTACGTACCTTTCGCAGGCTCACTGCGTGTTTGCAGTAGGCTGGCTCACGGCCCCGTATTTAATGCCAGTGCCCTGCAAACGCAACCTCAGCCCTGCTAACCCGGTTAGTGGTTGTGGTTGTTGTTTCCGCTCACGCCCCTGCCCATGTCTTCCACTCTCGAAATTCAGTCGCCACCCCGCATTGCCCAGTCCTGGCTGGCGCGCTACCAGGCCGTGCGGGCCCAAAGTACTGCCCTGTGTGCCCCGCTGCTGCCCGAAGACACGGTGGTGCAGCCCATGATAGACGTGAGCCCGCCCAAGTGGCACCTGGCGCACACCACCTGGTTCTGGGAAACGTTTTTGCTGCAGGAGTACGCGCCCGGCTACCAGGTATTTCACCCGGAATACGCCTTTCTGTTCAACTCTTACTATAACTCGCTGGGGTCCCGCGTGAACCGGGCCGACCGGGGTACGCTCTCGCGCCCGGCCCTGGCCGACGTGTTGGCTTACCGCAGCCACGTGGATGCCGCCCTGGCCGCGCTGCTCATGGAGCCCCACGAGCTGCCGGCCGCTTTTTTCGAGCTGCTGGAGCTGGGCCTGCAGCATGAGCAGCAGCACCAGGAACTGCTCGCTACCGACATCAAGTACATTCTCAGCACCAGTCCGTTGGCTCCGGCGTACGCTGCACCTGTGGCTGCGCTTAATGAGGAATCAAGAATGAAGAATGAAGAATTACCAGACGACAATAATTCTTCATTTCTCATTCCTCATTCTTCATTAAGCGCAGCGTCCTGGTTGCCGGTGCCCGGTGGCATTTGCACAATTGGTTTTCAGGAAGAGGGTTTTTGCTTCGATAATGAGCTGGCCGCGCATGACGTGCTGGTGGCGCCCTTTGAGCTGCAAAACCGCCTCGTGACCAACGCCGACTACCTGGCCTTTATGGAAGCGGGTGGCTACCGCGACTTTCGCTATTGGATGGGGGAGGGCTGGGACCTGCTCCAGGCCGAAGGGTGGGCCGCCCCGCTGTACTGGGTACAGAAGGAAGGCGGCTGGCACCGCTTCACGCACCACAGCCTGCTGGCCGTGGACCCCGCCGCGCCCGTCACCCACGTGAGCTTTTACGAGGCCGATGCCTACGCCAACTGGGCCGCGCGCGCCTGCCCACCGAGGCCGAGTGGGAAACCGCCGCCCGCCATTTCAACGCCACCACCGAGGGCGGCACCTGGCTCGAAAGCAACGCCCTGGACCCGCAGCCCCTGCCCGCCGCAGCCGACCCCAGCGCCTGCCATCAGCTGCTGGGCGACTGCTGGGAGTGGACCTACTCGGCCTACCACGCCTACCCCGGCTACTCCCGCGCCGCCGGGGCGCTGGGCGAGTACAACGGCAAGTTTATGGTAAACCAGCTGGTGCTGCGCGGCGGCTCCTGCGCCACTCCCGAGAACCACATCCGCATCAGTTACCGGAATTTTTTCCACGCCGATAAGCGCTGGCAATTCACCGGCTTGCGCCTGGCCCGCTAAAGCGGCGGCCCAGGCGCAAGTCTCCGGACATTACTTACTTTTCCTTTCGTTTTTAGCTGCTGCATGAGTTCATCTTCCACCCTAAGCCGCCCCTTGAGCGCGCTGGCCCAGCACGTGGCCACGGGCCTGCGCCAAACTCCCAAGGCGCTGTCGTCCATGTACTTTTACGACGACGCGGGCAGCCGGCTGTTCCAGCAAATCATGGCGCTGCCGGAGTATTACCCCACGCGGGCCGAGTTTGCCATTTTTGAGGAGCACGGCGCAGCCATTGCTGCGGCCCTGCGGCCAGCCGGCAACGGCCCGTTTGCGCTGGTGGAGCTCGGCGCGGGCGACGGTTCCAAAACGAAGGTGCTGCTTCGCGAGTTTTTGCGCGCCGATGCGGACTTTACTTACGCCCCGGTGGACATTTCGGCGGGGGCCATGACGGGGCTGGTCGATGGCCTGAAGCAGGAAATGCCCGGCCTGCGGGTGGCTCCGGTGGTGTCGGACTACGCCACGGCCCTGCGCCAGCTCGGCAGCCGCCCGGGCAGCAAAGGCGTGCTTTTTCTGGGGTCTAATATTGGCAATTTTGCCCCAGCCGACCGGCTGAGCTTTTTGCGGCAGCTGGCCGCGCCCCTGGCCCCGGCCGACCGCCTGCTCATCGGCTTCGACCTGCAGAAAGACCCGCGCCGCATTCGCGCTGCCTACGATGACAGCCAGGGCGTTACGGCGGCCTTCAACCTCAACCTGCTCACCCGCCTCAACCGGGAGCTGGACGCGGATTTCGACCTGGCCAGCTGGCAGCACTTCACCGATTACAACCCCCTGAGCGGCGCCGTGCGGTCTTACCTGGTGAGTACCCGGGCCCAGCAGGTGCGCATACCGGCCCTGGACGAAACCTTCCAATTCACCGCTTGGGAGGTAATTCACACCGAGAATTCGTATAAGTTTACGCTGCCTCAGATTGAGGAGTTGGCGGCCCAGGTAGGCCTGAGGGTGGTGGATACCTTCACCGATGCTGACGCCGACTTTGCCGACGTGGTGATGGCCGCGCAAGAGTAACAGGGGCGGCGGCAAAGTTTTAAAGAGCAAAAAACCATGGTCAGCTTAGCCTCCGGGTACGGGAATTTCGCGGTGCCTGCTGCAGCTATGGAAGCCGCTCTGGCCGTCCTGGCTGATGCCCAGCGCCCAGGCAAGCCCCTGGAAGTGAGCCCTGCGGCCGGCCTGCCTGAGCTGCGCGAAGCCCTGGCCCAGCGCTACCGGCAGCGCGGGGCTGCCAGCGTGAGTGCGGCGCAGGTCATCGTAACCAGCGGGGCCAAAACCGGGCTTTTTGCCATCCTCAGCGAGTTGCTTGCACCCGGCGGCGACGTACTGATGCCCACGCCCAACTGGTTTGGGTTTTGGGAGCTGGTGCGCCGGACCGGCAGCACGCTGCGCACCCTGCCGCTTGCAGCGGCCGATGACTACGCCCTGGCCCCGAAGGCGCTGCGGGCGGCCCTCACCCCGGATACCAAAATGCTGATTATCAGCAATCCAAACAACCCAACGGGGCGCGTGTATTCCCGGGCGGAGTGGGAGGCGGTGCTGGCCGTCACGGCAGAATTTCCGCAGCTGTGGGTGCTCAGCGATGAGATTTACGAAGGCATCAACTTCGGGCCGGAGCCGGTGCCTACTCTACTGTCCTTTCCCGACCCGCACCAGCGGCACGTGGTGGTGAGCGGCTTCTCCAAGTCGCTGGCCCTGGCGGGGTGGGGCGTGGGCTGCGCGGTGGTGCCGCCCGCGCTGTCCCCGGCCGTGGTGGCCCGCCTGTTTGGGACCGGCGTGGCGGTTCCCGTGCCGGCGCAGGCTGCCGCCCTGGCCGCCACCCGCCAGGCCGACGCCGTTGCCGGGGCGCTGTGCGCCCAACTGGCCGGCAACCGCCGCCTGCTGCTGGATGGCCTAGCAGCATTGCCCGGCGCCGCGGTCAGCCCGATTCCCGGGGGGACTTATTACGTTTTCGCCGATTTCACCCGCTTCCTCGACCCCCAGCTGCCGGCCGCTGCCGCTTCGGCGCAACTGGTGCAGCAGCTGGCGGCGGCCGGACTGGTGGTAGTGGACGGGGCCACGTGCGGCGCGCCGGGTTTTGCGCGCCTTTCCTACGCCGTGCCCGCGGCCGACCTTGCGCGCGCCGTGACCATTTTGCAGCAGATGCTGGCGCCGTTGGCAGTCCGATAGCGGGATTTTTGGAACAAAAGCACCGGGCGGAGCGCCGCCATCCATTCTCAGGGCCTCTGGAATGCGCTGTGGGGCGGTTGCCCGCAAGCCGGCAGCCGTACCTTTGCGGCGGCTAGTTTGCCCGTTGCTTTTCGTTTTTGTGTTGAAAAATCTTCGTCCGCATCTGCGTCCTACGCTGCTGCTCGCTTACCCGGTCATGCTGTCGCAGCTGGGCCACGTAATGGTCAATTTCGTGGATTCTGTGGTGGTGGGCCACATTGGGAAGGTACCCCTGGCGGCCGTGGGCGTGGGCGTGAGCACCACCAGCGTGCTGCTGGTGCTGGGCGTGGGCCTGAGCATGGGCAGCGTGCCCCTGGTAGCCGCCGCCGACGGCCGCCGCGACTTCCCCGAGCTTGGCCGCCTGCTGGTGGCCTCGGTGTGGACCAATGCGCTGGCCGGGCTGGTGCTGGCCGGGCTGGGCCAGCTGGTGCCGTACCTGCTGCCGTGGCTGGGCCAGCCGGCCGAGGTAGTGGTACTGGCCGGCCCCTGGGTGCAGGTCATCAGCCTGTCGCTGTTTCCGTTGATGGTGTTCCAGGGCTTCCGCGAGTTTGCTGAGGGGCTGGGGCTCACGCGGCAGGCTATGTGGCTGTCCATACTGGGCAACGTGCTGAATGGCGCGCTGTGCTACGCGCTGGTGTACGGGGCGTGGGGGGCGCCCGAAATGGGCATGATGGGTTCGGCCTGGGCCACACTGTTTGCCCGCACCTTGATGGCGGTATTTATGGGCGCGTACGTGCTGCGGGCCAAGCGTCTGCGGGCCGAGCGCGCGGCCGTGACCAGCTGGCTGCCGGAGGGCGCCACCGTGCGCCGCGTGGTGGACCTGGGTGCCCCCATCGGCGTGCAAATGGCCCTGGAAGTGGGCGCTTTTGCCACGTCGTTGCTCATGGCCGGCTGGCTGGGCGTGACCACCGAAGCGGCGCACAAAGTGGCCATCGACGTGGCTAGTATGACGTACATGGCGGCCAGCGGCATTGCGGCGGCGGCCACCATTCGGGTGGGCAACTTGCGGGGCGCGAATGACTTGCCGGCGGCCCGGCAGGCGGGGTTTGCGGCGTATTGGCTCACGTTTGGGTTTATGGGCGTCATGGCGGTGCTGCTCATTGCCACCCGGCACGCCGTGCCCTACATCTACATCAGCGACCCGCTGGTGGTGGAGCAGGCCGCTACGCTGCTGCTGGTAGCGGCCCTGTTTCAGGTGTCCGACGGCTTGCAGGTGGTGGGCCTGGGCGCCCTGCGCGGCCTGGAAGACGTGAAGGTGCCCTCGGTGGTGGCCCTGCTGGCGTATTGGGCGGTGGCTCTGCCGCTGGGGTATTTCCTGGGCTTCAAGCTGGGCATGGGCGCGCCCGGCGTATGGACCGGCCTGCTCGTGGGCCTGACCATTGTGGCGGTGGTGCTGTTGCTGCGTTTCCTGCGCGAAACCAGGCCCGAATACGCCGCGGCGCTGCCGGTTGCCGGGGAGCACGCAACCGCGTAAGCGGCCTGGGAGCTAGCGGTCTGAAAGTTGATAGCTTGTTCGTTGCAATATCTTTGTTTAATCAATTGTAAGTCAAACAATAACTGACGACCAACAACTAATAACTTGCCGCGCTTGAGTGGTATTATTGAGCGATGGAGCAATTTTTGTTCAGCCGGCATTGTTCGGTTTGCCAAGCGTTATTTTCTTCGCCCTTACTACCTCTTTATGTTCTCGTTTCTGACTTCCTTTCTGCTGGCTGCGGCGCTGTGGCTGCAAGGCCCTGCGGCCAAGCCCGGCGCGTCAGCCGGCACTGGCAGTCAGGCCGCGAAGCCCACGGCGGCCCCTATTCCGTGGTCCGCTACGCGCCGGCTCGTTGTTGAAGATTTCCAGTCCCGCCCCAAGCCGTACGAGAAGCTGGCGGCCCTGACGACCACCGACATCAAAGCCGGGGCCGCGTGCCGCGACTTCGTGTTCACCGGCACGGTGCAGGCCACCTTCGACCCTACTGCTTCGTGGTTTCGCGACCCGAAAAACTTCACGCCCCAGCTGCTGCGCCATGAGCAGCTGCACTTCGATATTACGGAGGTGTACGCCCGCATCATGCGGCAAAAGCTGGTGGTGTTTCAGGCCAAAGCGGACTGCGCCAAGCTGCAGCCGGCTTTCAACAACCTTACCAAGGCCGTGTACGCGGAGTGGGACCGGGAGCAAAACCGCTTCGATGCGGAAACCAGCCACGGCCTCAACGCCGTGAAACAGGACTACTGGGAAAAACAGACCCAGATTAAGCTCGCCCAACTCGCGGCCTTCGCGGCGCCACAATAGCCCCGCCTTGCCTCTCGGCTACTACTTTCGTGCATGGATGCTCCCGCGCTGACCTGGCCTGAATTTGAACGCGTCGACCTGCGGGTGGGCACCATTCGGGAAGTACATCCTTTCCCGGAGGCGCGCCGCCCGGCCTATCAGCTCCTCATTGATTTCGGCCCCGAAATCGGCCTGAAGAAATCCAGCGCCCAAATCACGCACCACTACACGCCTGCCACGCTGCTGGGCCGGCAGGTGATGGCCGTGGTCAACTTCCCACCCAAGCAAATCGGCAAATTCCGTTCTGAGGTACTTGTGACCGGCTTTCCCGATGCCGACGGGTACATTGTGCTGGCCGGAGTGCCAGGGCCCGTGCCCAACGGCAGTCGCCTAACCTGATTCAAGTTGCCGGTTATTGGTTCCGCTGCGGGATTGGCGGCGGTGGACTTAGCATGCCTGTTTTGGAAGGCTCCAGGCGGTTTTCGCGCGCCTTTAGGGTGTCAATTACCACTTTGTAGATATTGTCCAGGTCTTTGCCGTGGATGCTGTAATAGCGGTAGCTGCGCTGGAAGGCCGAGTCCGTTACCTGCTGCTTTTGCAGCAGCAGCTTGTGCTGCGAAAGGTAGAGGGCCCGCGAGGAGTCGGGGCTCAAGCGGCTGTTTTCCAGGCGCGCCTCCAGCACGTGCAAGTCGGTGAGCAGGGTTATCATCCGCTCTTTGGGTACCAGGTCGGCGGGCTGCGGGGGCTCTTCGGGGCGCTGGCACGCGGGCAGCACCAGCAAGAGGAGGGGCAGCAGCGAGCCCAGGCAGCGGCAATGGAATGATTTCACAGCCGCAAAGTTAGTCCCAAGCCGTAGCTTCGCCGATATGAACCCCTCCGTGCCTTCGGCCCTGACCGCCCTGGTGCGCCGCCTGCGCCACCTCGAAATCCGCATTCGCAAGGCGGTGGAGGCCCAATTGCAGGGTGACTTTCACTCCGTGTTCAAGGGCACGGGGCTGGAAGTGGACGATGTGCGCCTGTACCAGTACGGCGACGAAGTGCGCGCCATCGACTGGGCGGTGTCGAGCAAAGGGCACGGCACATTTGTGAAAACCTACCGGGAAGAAAAGGAGCAGCAGGTGCTGCTGCTGCTCGACGTGAGCGGCTCGCTGGACGTGGGCGACGGCCAGCAGCGCAAGCTCGACGTGGCCCGCGACATTGCGGGCCTGCTGGCGCTTTCCGCCGCCCGCCAGGGCTCGGCGCTGGGCCTGTTTGCCTTCTCCGACCAAAAAGAGCTGTACATGCCGCCGGGCAAGGGCTCCCGGGCCGCCTACGCCCTCATTCAGCGCCTGTTTGCCCTGGAGCCGGTTTCGCGGCGCACGGGCATTGGGGCGGGCATCAAGCAGGCGCTGGGGCTGCTGAAGCGCCGCAGCCTGGTGGTGCTGATTTCGGATTTTATTGATGGTAGCTACGAGCGCGAGCTCACCATGCTGGCCCAGCGCCACGACCTGATAGTGGTGCAGATGCTGGCGCCCCGCGAGCGGCACTTTCCCGCCTTGGGCATTGTGCCGCTGCGCGATGCCGAAACCGGCCGGGTGCGCTGGGTTAATACGTCGGCGCCCGGTTTTAGGGCCCGGGTGGCCGCTGCGGCCGCGCAGCAGGAGAGCCAGCTCGTCAACATTTGCCGCCGCACCCGCACCGGCTTCCTGGCCCTGAGCACCGAAGGCGACTTCGTGCCGCAGCTGGTAAACTTATTCCGGCATCGCCGCCAACAGAGCTGACCCGTGACGCATTCACCCCCTGTTTTTGCGCACTGCCTGCCCCTGGGAAACCGGGCCGGTTTCGCCCTGCTGCTGGCGTTGCTGCTGGTGCTGGCCGGGCCCACGGGGGGCGTCCAGCGGGCTGCGGGCCAGACGCGGGCGCTGCCGGTGCCCGCGGGCCGGTTTCTGCAAGCCACCGTGCGCGTGGGCGAGCCGCTGGACTACGAGCTGCGCTACGAGCACGCGCCCGACCTGGAAGTGGTGTTTCCGGATTCGCTGGCCGAATTCGGGCCGTTTGAGTACGTGGGCAAAACGTATTTCCCCACCCGCACCCGCCAGGGCCGCAGCCTGGACCGGGCCATCTACCACCTGCGCACGTTCCGCCTCGATTCGGTGCAGCGCCTGGCCCTGCCCGTGGCCGTGCTCCGGGGCGAGGACACGTTGCGCGTGGCACCGCCGGCCAGCCGGGTGCGCCTGCGCCGCACGGCCGCGCCGCAGCCATCCGCCACCGCCCTGCCCGAACTGCGTCAGAACCTGGACCTGGTGCCGGTGGAGCCCGTGTTCAACTACCCGTATTGGGTGGCCGGCGCGGTGGCCGTACTGCTGCTGCTGGCGGGCAGCGCGGCCTTGTTTCGGCGCCCTCTTACCCGGCGCTACCAGGCATATAAAATGCGCAAAAACCACGGGTATTTCCTGGCTCAGTTTGCCCGCCACGTCGAACGCTTCGAATTGTCGCGCTCTGCTAACAATGTAGAGCGGGCCGTGGCACTGTGGAAAAACTACCTCGCCGGCCTCGAAAACAGCGAGCTAAGCTCCTTCACAACCCGCGAAATCGTGGCCTATTTCGCGAACGAGGTCGACGTCAGCAAAGCCCTGAGCGCCACCGACAAAGTTATTTATGGCAACCTGCAGACCGAAGATGCCGAGGAGGTAGACCAAGCCTTTCAGCGCCTTCGGGGCTTTGCCGAACGGCGCTACGCATCGATAAGTAATTAGTAATTATTAATTATCAGCCAGCAATTCGTACTGGTTTTAAAGCATTGCGTCAATTGTTTATTTTCTTAAATACTGCTGGACAGCTATTTATTAATTGCTAACTAAACTTGAGCGATTTTTTCACCCTTTTGCGCTACACTACCCTGGCGGGCTACCAGTGGCAGGAGCCGCGGCTGCTGCTGCTCATTGCGGTAGTGCCCCTGCTGTTTGTGCTGCGCTGGGCACTGGCCCGGCGGCGCGCCAATGTGGGGGTGGCGCTGGGGCCGGAGGTGGGCCCGCGCGACTGGACGGCGGCCCTGCGGTTTTTGCCCGATGTGGTGCTGGGCCTGGCGCTCAGCTTTGCCGTGGTGGCCCTGGCCCGGCCCCAGCGCACCGACGAGCGGGTGGAGCAGTCCGGCCGCGGCATCGACATCGTGCTGGCCCTCGACGTGTCGGGCTCCATGGAAATTGAAGACCTGCGCCCCAACCGCCTGGCCGCCGCCAAGCGCATTGCGGCCGATTTTCTGCGCGGCCGGGCCGGCGACCGGCTGGCCCTGGTGGCGTTTGCCGGGGAGGCCTACTCGCTGGCTCCTCTTACCACCGACTACGAACTGCTGCAGGAACAACTGGCCAGCCTGCGTTTCGGCATGATTAAGCTCGACGGCACGGCCATTGGCAGCGCCCTGGGCGTGGCCACCAACCGCTTGCGCGAGTCCACGGCCCGCACCAAGGTGTGCATTCTGCTGTCGGATGGCGAGAGCAACGCCGGCAGCCTCGACCCCGTGCTGGCGGCGCAGCTGGCCCACGCTTACGGCATTCGCATCTACACCATCGGGCTGGGGCAGGACGGGTTTGTGCCCTACGGCAAAAATGAGCAGGGCGAAACCCGTTACGTGGACACCCGCCTCGATGAAACGACCATGCGCGAGTTGGCCGCCGCCGCCGAGGGCCAGTTCTTTCGGGCCACCGACACGGCTGGCCTGCGCGAAGTCTTCAGCCAGATTAACCGCCTGGAGAAGTCCGAAATCAAGCAAACCCGCTACCGTAACACCAAAGATTTTTACCTGCCCTACCTCTGGCTATCCATCGGCTTGTGGCTGCTGTGGCTGGTGTTGCGCAGTGCTTTTTTGAGCAACCCGCTGGAGGATTAGCGCGGCTGTCTGTTGGGGGTGGTACGTAATAAGCCAATAGCTTTTAGCCATTAGCCGTCAGCTTTCTTGTTTACATCCAAATGCTTACGACCGAATCATTGGACAAGTAATTAAGGCCCATTACGTAGCAAGTGAAACAATTTAAAACCTGTTCTGATACGCCATGTCCATTGCCGAGAATATCCACCGCATTGAAAACGAGCTGGCTGGCACGGCCGCCCGCCTGGTAGTGGTAACTAAAACCCACCCCGTGGAGAAGCTGGGAGAAGCCTATGCGGCCGGTGCCCGCATGTTTGGCGAAAACCGGCCCCAGGAAATGGCCGCCAAGCAGCCCCAGCTGCCCGCCGACGTGGAGTGGCACCTCATCGGGCAACTGCAAACCAACAAGGCGAAGCTTGTGGCGCCGTTTGTGCACACCGTGCAAAGCATCGACAGCCTCAAGCTGCTGCGGGAGCTCGACAAGCATGCCGCCGCGCACGGCCGGGTTATCAACGGGCTGTTGCAGTTTCACATCGCGCAGGAAGCGACCAAGTCGGGCCTGTCGCTGGCCGAGGCCGAAGAAATTTTGGCCTCCGAGTCCTTCCGGCAACTGCAAAACGTGCGCCTGACCGGCGTGATGGGCGTGGCCACCTTCACCCACGACGAAGCCCGGCTGCGGCAGGAGTTTGGGCAGCTGCGCGGGTACTTTGAGCAGCTTAAAGCCACTTATTTTGCTAATCAGCCGGCTTTTTGTGAAATATCGATGGGCATGAGCGGCGATTACGCCCTTGCCGTGACCGAGGGCAGCACGCTGGTGCGGGTGGGCAGCGCCATATTCGGCAACCGCGGTTAAGCAGGGCCGGGCGGCGGAGTGGGGCAGAAGGGAGCCCGGCGGTGGGTGAAATTCTCCTATCTTTCCTCCGCCTGCTGCCACTTCGCCTATGCCCCCTGCCGCTTCTTCCACGTCGCCCCCGCCCGTTATTCAGGCGAACCAGCACATCTACGACGACTATTTTCGGGAGGAGTTTACGCACACGCTGGACGAGAACCTGCTGCAGTTGCTCGACCGGGTGTGGTTTCGCTCGGAGCTGGTGGGCTTTGAGGATTTTCCGCAGCGCAATCGGCCCGACCGGCCCCTGATTTTTGCCAGCAACCACTCGGGCATGGCCTTTCCCTGGGACGCCATGGTGGCCCTCTCGCACCTGTGGCGCCACCTGCTCAAAACCCGGGGCTCGCTCCGCGATTTGCCCCGCCCGCTCTCGGCCCCCATGCTCTCGCAAACGGCCCTGATGAACCCCTACCTGGTGAAGGATTTCTGGAAGAAAAACGGCTGTGTGGATGCCACAACGCTGAATTTTGAAACCATGATGTACTACCAAGACCACAACCTGATGCTGTACCCGGAAGGGGTGCCCGGCATTGGCAAGGGGTTCAACCGCAAGTACCAGTTGCAACGCCTGGCCACCAGCATGGTGCGCCTGAGCCTGGAGCACGGCACCGATATCGTGCCCTTTTACACCATCAACGCCGAATACCTCAACCCCTACGCCTACAGCTTCGAACCCATAAACCGACTGACCAAGAAAATCGGCATCCCGTTTCTTCCGCTCACGCTGATGCTGGTGCTGGTCATTATTCAGCCGTGGGCCTTTTACCTGGCTTTTCCGGCTAAGCTCACCTTTGTAATGGGCACCCGCATTCGGCCCTCAGACCTCACCACCAAAACCCGGGACGAGCTCACCCGCGAAGACTACCTGGCCATGTCCGAGCAGATACGCCTGCAAATGCAGGCCGAAATGGACGTCGCCGTGCGCAACCACGGCCAGAAGCCCTACCGCTGGGGCGAACTGTGGCAGCGCATCAAAGAAAACCGCCGGTTCTTTCCTTTTTTCCTGCCATTCGCCTGGCCCGCTATGTTCGCCGAGTTTGAGCGGCTGTACGTGATAGAGGGCCGCCGCAATTTTCGCATGCAGCTTGACCGCCCCGGCGCCTGGTTGCGCATGGTATGGCGCAACCCCATCACCCTCGCCTACTTCGTGCCCGTATTAGGCTGGATACCCCTGGCCATCAAAGGCTACCGGGGCAATAAGCTAGGACAAAAACCGTAGTTGCTGCCTGAAACCACTGGCAGGACATTCCTGCCGCGCCTGCATCCTCCGCTCTCCCGCCTTCATCCCACCCAATGCCGTCTTTTCAGCACTTGCTGCTCAAGCAGCTACTTACCGCAGCAGCTACGCCACTGGCCAAGCGCAAGCCGTCGGTAGGAGCCATGCGCCTGGCTATGGAAGCCGGGTCGTTGTTCCAATTTATGCCCTGGCACGTGCATTTGGAGAGCCTGAAGCTGGATAAGCGGCTGGAGGCCGAATGGCTGCGGCCGCGCGGTGCGCACGCCACCCGCGTGATGCTCTACCTGCACGGCGGGGGCTACGTGTTGGGCTCTCTCAACACCCACCGCAGCCTGGTGGGCAGTCTGGCCCAGCGCTGCGGTCTCAACGTGCTCACCATCAACTACCGCAAAGCGCCCGACCACCCGTTTCCGGCGGCGCTCGACGATGCCAAGCGGGCCTACCGCTGGCTGCTGCGCCACGGCCACCAGCCGCAGGACATCGTGGTGGCCGGCGACTCGGCTGGGGGCGGACTGGCCCTGGCCCTGCTGCTGGCCCTGCGCGAGGCCGGTGAAACCATGCCGGCCGCCGCCGTGGGCCTGTCGCCCTGGACCGACCTCGACCTGCCCATTACGGCGCTGCGGCGCGTGGCCCGCGAGGAAGGCCTGCTGCTCGAAGCCCTACAAATGCGCACCTGGGGCCCGCTTTACGCCCACAAAACGTCGCTGGCCCACCCGCTGCTTTCGCCGGCCCGCGCCGACCTGCACGGCCTGCCGCCGCTCCTCATTCAGGTTTCCACCGCCGAAGTTCTCTACGAAGAAGTGGTGAAATTTGTGGATAAAGCCCAGGCCGCCAACGTCAAAGTCACCCTGCAACCCTTTGAGGGGCTGGTGCATTGGTGGCATTTGTTTTGGCGCGTAGTACCCGAGGCCCGGCAGGCACTGGACCAGGTAGCCAGCTTTGTGGAGCAGGTGTGGGCCGCCGCGCTGCCTGCCGCCGCCACCTGGCCTGCCG
>NZ_MDZB01000034.1 GCF_001816145.1 Hymenobacter lapidarius
GAAGCTGTTTAGAAAGTCGGTTTTGGGTTGATTTTTCGCAAAAAGAGGACGACAAAGGCCAGCCAGTGCCAGGCCAGCCAGTTGCCGACGCTGGTTTCGTAGCGTACGAGCAAGGTTTTGAAGCCGTCGAGCCAGGCGTTGGCGTGTTCGACCACGACGCGGCGGCGGTAGAGCTCGGGGTCGAAAAGAGTATCGTCGTCGGTCTGCCAGTCGGCGGCGCGGCGGTTGCGGGGGATGTTGGCTTCGATGTCACGCCGGGCGCATTCCTGCCGAAACTCTTGGCTGTCAAAGGCTTTATCCGCGTTTAGGAACAGGCCGGCGATGGGAATCCCCGCCGCTTCGAGGAAAACGCAGATTTCGCCAAACAAGGCGGTCAACCCGTGGCTGTCGTGGAAATTGCCCGCTTGCGGGCTGGCGCAGGTCAGGGGCTGGCCCCGGTTGTCGGTCAGGAAAAGCGCCGTCGTGGTGCGAGCTTTTTTGCGGCCTTGGTAGCCGACGGCTTCCCCGCCGTTTTTCGCCGGCGTATGGCTGCCGTCGAGTTGGACGCTGGAGCAGTCGAGGTGGGCCTTGTTTTCGCCTAGCAAGTTGGCCCAGACGGCTTGCCACGACCCATCCTTGCGCCAAGCGTTGAAGCGGGCGTACACGCCCTGCCAGGTCAGCGACGCCCCGGTAAAGAACTGGTTAACGGGTAGTAAGCGCCACTGGCAGCCGCTTTTGAGTTTATAGAGAATCACTTCCACCAGCTCCACCGGGTCCACGACTGACGGGCGGCCGTGCGCGGAAAAGGGGAGCGAGGGCAGAATCCATTGGCCAATCATATCTTTGGACAGGACTTCCATTAAAATGCGAAAAAAGGAGTGTCGTAACTCAAATTTCGCGCTTTTTTGGGAGTCCTTTTACTTTCTAAACAGCTTC
>NZ_MDZB01000035.1 GCF_001816145.1 Hymenobacter lapidarius
AGAGTCTATCCGAATAGGGAATGAGCGTCAGCCAAAAAGACAATTATACCACGTGATTCTCGCGCAGGCAAAATGGAGCATGGCCAGGTAGTTGTCCGGTTTCTTGGCCCAGCGAATCAGCAGATGCCGAAAGCGGTTAAGCCAGCAATGCGTGCGCTCCACCACCCAACGACGGGCCTGTTGACCCGCTTTTTTGGCCTGGGCCTCCTCGCCCCGCGGCCGGATATGGGCCGTGTAACCATGCGCCGCCACGATTTCGCGCACCTGGGTGTAGTCGTAGCCTGCATCCAGACACAAGCCCTGCTCGCCGCCCGCCGCCAAGTGGGCCTGCCGAGCCGTCTCAGCCGCTGGCGGCAGGCTACTCAACGTGCTTTCCGTCAGTTTCATATCGTGCCGGTTGGCCCCCTCCAGCACCAAGCCTACCGGAATGCCCCGTGCCTCCGTCAACAGACTGCGCTTGCCGCCGCCTTTGGCGCGGTCCGTGGGGTTGGGACCGGTTTTTTCCCCGCCCAACGGCGCTTTGTGCAGCGAACCGTCGAGGGCCATCCAGTCAAAGTCGAGGCCAATCAAGTCCTCGTAGTCCTGCAACGCCTCGTTCCAAAGGCGGGCAAAGACGCCGGCCTCGACCCACTGCTGGAAGCGGCTGTGGGCCGTACTCGATGAACAAATGCCGGTGGCACCCAGCGCTTTCCACTGACAGCCCGTGCGTAGCACGAAGAAAATACCATTTAACACTTGCCGGTCCGGGATGCGCTGGCGGTGGCGGCCCAGCGGATGGGGTCTGGGCGTGTGCCCCGGCAGCAGGGGCGAGAGGCGCATCCAGAGCGTATCGGAAATCGTGAATTCTTGGGTCGTGGCCATGCCGCTAAAGTACCACTTCCTTAATCCCTATTCGGATAGGTTCT
>NZ_MDZB01000036.1 GCF_001816145.1 Hymenobacter lapidarius
TCCGGACCAAGAAGCACATCACGCTGGACGAAATTGGCCGCCGTTTGGCTATCGGTTCGTTTAAGGAACTCAACATCCTTGTGAAAGGCGACGTGGACGGTTCGGTGGAAGCACTCTCCGACTCGCTGCTGAAGCTCTCGACGCCGGAAGTGAAGGTGAACATCCTCTCGAAAGGGGTGGGCGCCATCTCGGAAAGCGACGTGCTGCTGGCTTCGGCCTCTGATGCCATCATCATCGGTTTCCAGGTGCGGCCCTCGCAGAGTGCCCGCAAGCTGGCCGAACACGAGCAGATTGACATCCGCCTGTACAGCATCATTTACAACGCTATCAACGAGGTGAAGGATGCCATGGAAGGCATGCTGGCCCCCACGGTGCAGGAAGTGGTGACGGCCAACGCCGAAGTACGAATGGTGTTCAACATCACCAAAGTGGGTTCCATTGCCGGCTGTATGGTGACGGAAGGCCAGTTCCAACGCAAGACCCGCGTGCGGGTGGTGCGCAATGGTATTGTGCTGCACACCGGCGAAATCCAGGACCTAAAGCGCTTCAAGGACGACGTGAACGAAGTTCGCCAAGGCTACGAGTGCGGTATCTCCATCAAGAACTTCAACGAGTTGCAGGAAGGCGACAACATCGAAGGATTCGAAGAGAAGGAAATCAAGCGCACCCTGTAAGCACAGGGCGCTGCCTGAAAGCAAAAAGCCCCGTCTGCATCTGCAGACGGGGCTTTTTCGTGCTTAATGAGTTGGAGTTGTTTGTTGTCAGTTACCAGTTGTCGGTTGTTAAGCAGTCACGCAAAATTAATCGTATAGTTTTTTCCGACTCGTTTTAGGACGTATTCAATGCGTTGGAGCAAGGTTTGGTCGGATTGGTAGTCTTCC
>NZ_MDZB01000037.1 GCF_001816145.1 Hymenobacter lapidarius
GCACTCCAGTATCGGCTATCAGATGCCCTATCACGCTCACCAACAACTTCTTCAAACTACTGCCCTAAACTGTCCAGCCTAATTGGACCACCTCAGTTTGACCTCTACTACGTGAATCCAGATTTTATTCCCCGATTTGCTTTGCTCGGTTCGATGAAATGGCAACCCTTCCGCAGTGCGGACTTTCTGCCTTGATTTAAAATGCTCCCGCCGCCCACCTCCAAGAGCCGCCCAGTTATTTCTTATCCCAATTAGTATGAATCATTTTCTACACCTGCTGCTAGTTGCCTGGCTACTGGGCGCCCCAGGTGCCGCCCTGGTCCAGAACCCCGCCATGACCCTCATGGGCCGCGTGCAGAGCGAAGACCGCAAGCCCCTGCCCGGCGCGGCCATCACCGTCATTCACATTCCGTCGGGGGTGCGCCACGCCACCTCGTCCGACGGTGCCGGCCGCTTCGTGGTGCCCAACCCGATGGTGGGTGGCCCCTATCTCATCCGCGTAGGAGAAGGCGGCTACCAGCCCCAAACGGTAGAGAACATTTTTTTAGAAACCGGTAAAACGGCCAATTTCACGGTCACGCTGGGCAAGGTCGCCGGCAAAGGCCGCAACAACCCGGCGCCCGAGCCTGTCCTGACGCTGGCCGATGACGCCGTGGCAGGCGGGCCCGTGGTGGGCGGCCCCGTGCTCATTACCACCAGTCAATCCAGGTCGGCCGGCGCGGGACAGTCCGCAGTGCGGTAGATTCCATTGCCGAGCGCATATTTCCCATTCCGCTGGGCTTGGCCGCCAGCTGGGACATGGCCGCCGTGGAGCAAAGCGCCCGCATTGCCGCCGAAGAATCGACGGCGGACGGCCT
>NZ_MDZB01000038.1 GCF_001816145.1 Hymenobacter lapidarius
TGACCTCCTCATTCCTGCTGAAACCATGCGCGAACAGACCATCGCAATGTACTGCTTCCTCGACGATTTGCTCACCCGGACCCGCCCCGTTTGGGCGCGTCCGGCCGACCCGCGCCGGCGCTTATCCGATGCCGAGGTGCTGACCACAGCCCTGGTGGCGGCCCGCTACTTTGGCGGCAATCTGGCCCTGGGCCGGCACTACATGCAGCAGCACTGGGGAATGAAGTCCCTGGATAAGAGTGGCTTTACACGACACCTGCACCGCCTGTCTGAGACCCTGCTGGGCCTGTTCGCTACCTTCGGTCAGGCGCTCAAGGCCTTGCATACCGAGGCCCGCTACGTCATTGACTCTTTTCCCGTGGCCGTGTGCCACAACATGCGCATCGGCCGCTCCAAGTTGCTGGGCCCCGAAGCATACCGGGGGCGTTGCGCGAGCAAGCGGAGTTGGTTTTATGGTTTCAAGGTCCAGGTTGTGGCCACCACCGACGGCATTGCGGTAGACTTTTATGTCCACGCCGGCTCGGAAGCCGACATCAGCGGCCTGCGGGCCTTGGCTCCGGACCTGCCCGAAGGCAGCGTGCTCTACACCGATGCCGGCTATACGGACTACGCGTGGGAGGAGCTTTTCGCCGAAGCCACCGGCAACCGCCAGCAGACCGCCCGTAAGGGCAACAGCACCCGGCCCCATGCACCGCACGAAACCTATTTGCTCCAACACTTTCGCAAAACCATCGAAACGGCCTTCAGCCAACTCACCGCCCGCTTTCCCAAACAAATTCATGCGGTCACGGCCCAGGGATTTGTCCTCAAAATCGCGCTGTTCATTTTCGTCCACGCCCTCGAC
>NZ_MDZB01000039.1 GCF_001816145.1 Hymenobacter lapidarius
TAGGACGCGTGAACAATTAAAGTAGCTTTGAAGATGCAAAAAGACCGCACATTACTCACTGACGCGCACTGGCAACGCCTTTCACCGCTCTTACCGGGCCAAGCGGGCACCTGCGGCGTGACGGCCAAGGACACCCGCTTGTTTGTCGAAGCCGTGCTCTGGCGGTTGCGTTGCGGGACGCCTTGGCGGGACTTGCCCGAACGCTTCGGGGCGTGGTCCACGGTGTCGATGCGCTTCGGTCGCTGGAAAAAGAAAGGCGTGTGGGACAAGGTGTTGGCTACGCTCCAGGACGACACCGGGCTGCACGAGCTGATGGTCGATTCGACCATCGTCCGCGCCCACCAGCACGCGGCCGGGGCGCGAAAAAAAACGGCCCGCAGGCCCTTGGCCGCAGCCGGGGCGGCTTTTCGACCAAGCTGCACCTGAGCTGCGACGCGCAGGGTCGCCCGCGCCGCTTCGCCCTCACGGCCGGGCAGGCGGGCGATTGCCCCCACGCCCCAGCCTTGCTCGCACCGGACCTGCGTCCCGGCCAGCGCGTGCTGGCGGACAAGGCCTACGACGCGGACTACGTCCGCGACCAACTGCGGCAGGCCGGGGCTGAGGCCGTAATTCCGAGCAAGAAAAACCGGACGCAAGTGATTGAACACGACGAAGAAATCTACAAAAACCGCAACCAAATCGAACGGTGCTTCAACCGCTTTAAGCGGTTTCGGGCCCTCGCCTCGCGTTACGAGAAGAACGCCAGTACCTTTCTGGCAATGGTCACGCTAGGAGCCATCCTGATGTGGCTTTAATTGTTCACACGTCCTA
>NZ_MDZB01000040.1 GCF_001816145.1 Hymenobacter lapidarius
CAACTGGTACAGGCGGAGAAGATGGCGTTTTTGGGGGAGCTGACGGCGGGCATCGCCCACGAGCTGCAGAACCCGCTCAACTTCATGAAGAACTTCGCCGAGGTGAGCACCGAGCTGGTGGCCGACATGGGCGGGGCGCCCGGGGGCGGAGCGAACGGGACGGGGTCGGGGCTGCAGGGGGAGATTCTGGCGGGGCTGAAGCAGAACCTGCAGCAAATCAGCCAGCACGGGCAGCGGGCCTCGGCCATCATCACCGACATGCTGGCCCACTCGCGCTCGGGGACGGGGCCGCGCCGGGCCACGGACCTCAACGCGCTGGCCGGCGAGTCGCTGGCCCTGGCCTACCAGGGGCTGCGGGTGCAGGACCGGGCCTTCCGGGCGAGCCTGGCCACGGACTTCGACCCCCAGCTGGCCCCGTGGCCGTGGTGGCCCCCGACCTGGGGCGGGTGCTGCTCAACCTGTGCGCCAACGCCCTGTACGCCGTGCGCGAGCGCCAGCGGCAGGAAGCCGCCCTGGCCGTAGCGGGGGGGGGGGCGCCTCGGACGAACCGTACGAGCCCGCGGTGGCCGTGAGCACGCGCCGGGCGCCGGGCCAGGGGGTGGAAATCCGGGTGCGCGACAACGGCCCGGGCATGGCCGAGGCCGTCAGGGCGCAGGTGTTCCAGCCCTTTTTCACCACCAAGCCCGCGGGCGCGGGCACGGGCCTGGGCCTGTCGCTGAGCCACGACATCGTGACCAAGGGCCACGGCGGCACCCTCACCGTGGAGAGCTGCC
>NZ_MDZB01000041.1 GCF_001816145.1 Hymenobacter lapidarius
GGCGATGGTCTAAATCAAGGTGGTATTGTGCTTATCAATTACAATTTTAATGCGGGCAGCATGCATACTCAGTAATTTACTGAAGGAGCAGGATTTTCGCACGAGTACGCCGCAGCGCTGGCGTAGGGAACAGGTGATGGCTTCGACAATATTCGTTCCGCCGCTGCCCTTGGGGCAGCGGCGGTGGTGCCAGCGGGGCAACACGCCCACGTACGACTCCCACAAGTCGGTGAAATACCAGCAATGGCGGCGGTAACGCGGGGGCAGCGCCAGCCACAAGCGCCGGGCCGTGGCCGCGTCACGCCGGCCCAGCACCCGGGCCACGATGCGCCGGCTGGCCCGTTCGACGGCTAGCCAGAGCCAGACTTTGCGCTTTTTCCGGCCCGCAAAGGTCCACATTTCATCCAGTTCGAGCGCCTCCCACGCCTTTTTCTGCTCCTTTTTGGAGCGTAAGCGGGGCAGCGCAGGCGGGGCCGCCTGCGCTTTTTTTTATCCGACTGGCAATGGTCACGCGCGAGACACCCGTCACGCGGGCAATGCTGCGCTGCGAATTGCGCTCGCTCAACAGCTCGTCCACCTGCGCGTACTGCGCCGCTTTCGCCACGGCGACGGGGGTAAAGCGGGCCTGGTGACCGCAGGCCTTGCACTGGTATTTGGCATGGCCCCCAGCGCTGCCATTGCGCCGAATATGTTCACTGCCGCAAGCGGCGCAGAAGTGTTGCGTAAAGACCATCCCCCAAATTAAACGTATCACCTTAGATTATCCCACCGCC
>NZ_MDZB01000042.1 GCF_001816145.1 Hymenobacter lapidarius
GGCGGTGGTCTAATTTAAGGTGAGATTGTAATTGTCAATGACAATTTTAATGCGGGCGTTATGCATGGGCAAGGATTTGCTAAAGGAGCAGGATTTTCGCACCAGCACGCCGCAACGTTGGCGCAACGAGCAATTGATGGCTTCAATGATGCTCGTGCCGCCGCTGCCTTTGGGGCAGCGCCGGTGCTGCCAGCGGGGCAACACGCCCACGTAGGCGGCGAACAAGTCGGTGAAGAACCAGCAATGGCGGCGGTAACGCCGCGGCAAGGCGTGCCACAAGCGGCGGGCCGTGGCCGCGTCCCGGCGGCCGGTAACCCAGGCCACAATGCGCCGGCTGGCGCGCTCGACGGCCAGCCACAGCCACACTTTGCGCCGCCGCCGGCCCACGAACGTCCACATTTCATCGAGTTCGAGCGCCTCCCACTCCTGCCGCTGGGCTTTCTTCGGGCGCAACCGCGGCAAGGGCGGCGGGGCTCGCTGCGCTTTTTTTTACCAGTTTGGCCACGGTCACCCGCGAAACGCCCGTGGCCCGCACGATGCTGCGCTGGGAGTTGCGCTCGACCAGCAACTTCGCTACCTGGGCGTAGCGAATTGCCCGCTCGACCGCGGCGGGCTCAAAGCGAGCTTGGTGGCCACAGGCTTTGCACTGGTATTTGGCGTGGCCCTGGCTACTGCCATTGCGCCGAATCTGTTCACTGCCGCAGGCGGCGCAATAGTGTTGCGTATAAACCATAACCCCCAATACGCATTTCACCTTATATCAGACCACCGCC
>NZ_MDZB01000043.1 GCF_001816145.1 Hymenobacter lapidarius
CGCGCCCAAACGGGGCGGGTCCGGGTGAGCAAATCGTCGAGGAAGCAGTACATTGCGATGGTCTGTTCGCGCATGGTTTCAGCAGGAATGAGGAGGTCAGAGACCTTAAACCTAGTCTGTTCGGCGTGAACAGGCTAGGTTTGGGTCTCTGACCTCCCAACTCCCTGCTGACCATGCGCGAACAGACCGTTGCAATGTACTGCGTCCTCGATGACTCAATCCGCTTTACCCGCCCTGCCGGCACGCTACCCCCGGCGACGAGCCGGCGCTTGACCGATGCGCAGGTCCTGACCACGGCCCTGGTCGCGGCCCGCTTTTTTGGCGGCAACCTGGTGGTCGCCAAACACTACATGGAGCAACATGGGGGCAAAACCGGCTGGATAAGAGCGGTTTCACGTGCCGTCTGCATGCCCTCACGGATACCCTCTACGCCCTGTTTGCCACCGTGGGCGACGTGCTCAAGCAGTTGCACGGCGAGGCGCGGTATGTGCTCGATTCCTTTCCCGTGGCCGTGTGCCATAATACGCGCATTCCGCGCTGTAAGCTCTTGACGGGCAAGGCGTATCACGGCCGCTGCGCCAGTAAACGCAGCTGGTTTTATGGGCTCAAGGTGCAGGTGGTGGCCACCAGCGACGGCATCCCCGTCGAGTTTTACCTCCATGCCGGCGCCGAGTCGGAGCAAACC
>NZ_MDZB01000044.1 GCF_001816145.1 Hymenobacter lapidarius
TGCCCGCGTCACGGTGTACTGCACGGTTTCGCCGGGCCGAAAGTCGTAGGCCGTGGGGGCAAAGCTCAGGGTGCTGCCGCTCAGGGTGGTGTCGCCGCGGCTGCGCAAGCCCCCGCGCTGGTTGCTGAACACCCGCAGGGCCGCCGCCGAGGCCGCGGTGAGCGGCTGGCTGAATGTGGCCATCACGCTGGCGCTGCGGGGCACGGCCCGGGCGTTGGCCACCGGGCTGAGGCCGGTGAGGGTGGGAGCCTGGGCCCGGGCGGCCCCGCCCGGGCCCAGCAGCAACGGCCCACTGGCCAGCCCAACAAACAACAAGTACCGAGTAGCGGGCATAGTAGAGAAAGGGACAGGAAAAGGGAAACAAGCTGCGGGGCCGTGCCCAAAGCAAACCGCCGGCTGGTAAAGTTATGCCACGGCCCGCGCTACCGTCGGCAGGGCCACGGTGTAGCGGGCGGCCTCGGCGGCCTCGCCGGGCAGCAGCGCGCACTTTCCAATTTGCGCCCCCGCGCCGTTGAGACGGGTGCCACCAGCGCGGGGACGCAAACTGAAAAGTTCGCGCTACGGGGCCACGGCCGCCGGCAGCGCCACCCCATACAGCGCGGCCACGGCGGCATCCACGGCCGCTTCGGGCGCGGCGGTGTCGGCGGCGGGGTCGGCGGCTTTGGCGTCCAGAATCTGCTGCACCAGCGCGGCAATGGCCGCCTGCTCGGCGGTCGTGGCGGCGGGGATGGGAAGCTGCCCGATATAGCTCATCTTCATACGCAGGTACCCATTCATCACCTTATCGCAAACGCTGTCGATGAAGAAAGCTGCACTGCTCGAATTCAGTACGCCTAGTAGGAATTTGTCGTCTGTGACAATTATTTGAACGTTGTCATTCCCCATAAAGCCGCGCGTATCGAAAGCAAAAGGCGAAGGTTCCTTACTTACCCCAGGCCAGCTAATCTTGAGCTTCTCAAATTCCTGTTGCGTCTCAGGCCGTGGGCGCTCCAACGCATACCAAGGGTAGCGGCCGGCTTTTGCTTCCCCACGAGCTTCAAGTTGCTTCTTGTACTTCAATAAATGCGCTTCAATTGCAGGGAACTTCGGCAGGTTGAATCCCCAATCAATGTATAGCAGATAGGTTTTGGAATCGGGCTGCTGGTAACGTCTCACGTCTCGCCCTGCTAGAAAAGGCCTGATGAACTGAACCGAATTAGGGTCCGCGTTAATCAATTCCTGCCGGGTGGCTTCGTCAATAACAAAGGCTTCATTAAAACCAGTCTTGACGCCATTGTACATCTTCCCATCAACGTACTCCGTCAGTGGCAGACAACCAGCACGCATTTTATCCAACGCTTCCTGCGCTTCAGCTTCAGCAAGGTTCCATCCCTTTGAGTTAAGTCCCTGTTGATTTACTAGCCGAGCTAAGCCAGACACAACACCATTAAATCCTACTCCAATTGGGGGCAATTTGAGCAACGCGGCGGCGCGGAAGGTGCTTTCCGCAGCGGGCGCACCCTGGCGCAGGGCCACGATGGCGGGGTAGGTGGTGGCTTCGGGGAACACGGGTAAGTCGCCGAAGTCCACGAATTCGAGCAGGGTTTGGGTGCTGGCCAGCCAGCCGCGCAGGGCCGCCCCGTAGCCGGCCCGCAGCCACTTGTTGGGCACGATGTAGGACAGCTCGCCGCCGGGGGCCAGCAGCTCGGCGCCCAGTTGCAGGAAGTACACGTAGAGGTCGGCCGTGCCGGCAAAAACGTGGCCGAAGCGCTGTTTGAGGTGGGGCTTGAGGGCGGTGAAGGCTTCCTGCCGGATATACGGCGGGTTGCCCATCACCACATCGAAGCCGCGAAAGCGGCCCGCCTCGTCGAGCACCTCGGGGAACTCGAAGCGCCACTCGAAGGCCTCGCGGAAGAGGGCGCCCTGCTCGTGGGCGGCTATTTCCTGGTCGAGCTGGTCGGCGTACTGCTGGAGGCGCTTCATTTCCCACTCGCGGGCCTCGCGCTGCCTGGCCGTTTCGGGGATGAGGAAGTGCTGGGTGTCGAGGGCCGCAAACTGGCCGCGGTAGAGGCGCAGCTTCTCGCGCTTCTTGTCCTTGCGGTGCAGCACGGCCGTGAGTTGCTCCTTGAGCTGCCCGAAGAAGCCCAGCAGGCGGTTTTTCTCGTCGCGCCCGCGGCTGCCGAAGTAGGCGCGCACGGCGGCCCGGTACTCGGGCAGCGAAAACGCCCCCTTCTGCCACACCTCCGACAGGTCGGCGTCGAGCCCGAAGCGGGCCAGCAGGGAGTTGCCCGTTTTCACGTTCAGGTCGAGGTTGGGCAGGGTTTCGAGCTCGCGGAAGCCGGTTTCGGGCCGGTAGTACGCGTGCTTGAGCAGCTCAATCCACAGCCGCAGCCGGCAGATGCGCACCGAGTTGGGGTTGAGGTCGACGCCGAACAGGGTGTGCTCCATCAGGGCGCGCTTCTCCCGAAACAGGGCCTGCTGCAAGCGGGTGCGGGCCGGCCCCACGGTGCGCGCCCCCGTGGCGACCTCAAAGGTGGCCACGCGGTAGGGCGCGGGCAGGCCGTCGGCATCGGTCACAATCAGCTCGTCGTGCTCCACCTCCAGGGTGTAGGGCAGCACGCCGCCCTCCTCGTCCAGAAACAAGCCCAGGCGGCTTTTCAGGTGCAGCAGCTCGTTGAGGGCACTCACCAGGAAGTGGCCCGAGCCCACGGCCGGGTCCAGCACCGTCAGGGTGTTGAAGTGGGCGGCGTAGGCCAGGCGCTGGGGCCGCCGGGCGGGGGCCAGCCGGTCCTGCAATTCCTCCAGCGAGTCGCAGCCGGCCAGCTCGGGCCAGGCGGGCGCCTGGGCAAAGTGGCGCACCACGGCGCGCCCCAGCGTCTGGCGGGCCATGTACATGGTCACGAAGCCGGGGGTGTAGAACGAGCCGTCCTTGTAGCCGTTTATCTTCTCAAACACCAGCCCCAGCACGGCGGCCGAGAGCAGCGGCCGGGTGGGGCCGTGGGCATCGGGCCGGGGCGCATCGGCGGGGGGCGCCGCCCTCGGCGGGGGCCGGTGCGTGGCTGGTGGTGGGGTCGGTGGCGAAGTCGTAGGCGTCGAGGAAGTGCAGCAGGTAGGGCAAGGCCGCCCACTGCGGGGCCTGGGCGGTGTGGGCCTTGGCCGCGGGCACGGCCGGCGCCCCCGCCTTGCGCAGCACCGAGCCCGGGAACGGGGCCAGCCCCAGCCCGTCGCGCAGCCCGCTGATGTCGATGGTCTGGCCCTCCAGCAGGCTGGGCTCGAAGAGCGAGGAGTTGAGGTAGGGCACCTGCGGGAAGTCGGCGAGCACGTCGGGGCTGCGCTCGGCCGGGGGCCGGTTCAGCACCTCGAAGAAGAGGGTCTGCACCTCGTCGTACTCGGGCAGCCGCGCCGGGGTCAGGAAGCGGAAGGTGTCGGCCAGGGTGGCGTCGTGGTAGCGCACCAGCTGCCCCTCCAGCAGCTTGAGAAACAGCAGGCGGTTCACCCACATCAGGCACAGGGCCAGGGCCACTTGTTCGAGCTGCTGGTCGTAGCCTTCGCCGTACTGGTCGCGGGCGGCACTGGGCAGGTTGTTGAGCCCGTGCCCGGTGCTGAGCTTGCGCAGGGTGTTTTCGAGCAGGGAGCCGGGCTGGCGCTCGGGCTCGGGGCAGCGGGCAATGCGGCGCACGCCGCCGGCCTTGTCCTCCTTCAGCCCCATCAGGTACAGCAGCTCGTTGTAGAACTCCTGGTTGAGGGTGTTGGGGTCGCGCCGCCCGGTGAGGGGCTCCTTCAGCAGGTAGGCGGGGTGAAAGAGGCGGTAGAGGCTCATCAGCTCGCCCGGCCGGGTGGGCACGCCGGGGCGCAGGTCCACGTAGGCGGCGCGCAGCTCGCCGTCCAGGGCGGCCAGCTTCTTCCCCGCAATGCTCTTGTAGAAGAAGTCGGTGTCGGGGCTGGCCTTGCCGCCCGCCTTCCAGTCCTGGAACGCCCGCACCAGGCTTTTATCCTTCCAGAACAGCCGGTGAAAGTCCACGGCATCGAAGATGTACCACTCGTAGCCCGTCGTTACGATGAGGCGCTTGAAGTCGTCGGCCCGGTCGTCGCTGCGGTCCTCCAGGTAGTACAGCAGCAGCTGCTGAAACGCCTTGCGGTTGAGGTCGTCGGGGGCCAGCATCTCCAGGGGGTTCCTGGGTCCCTTCACCTCCAGCACCACCGCCACGGGCGAGTCGGCCGTGTCGGCCAGGTGCAGCACCAGGTCGCGCTTGTTGTGCACGTTGCCGTAGCGCGAGCCGCCCTCGGGCCTGGTCACCTGCCGCAGAAAGTCCAGGATGTGGGTTTCGCCGTGCCGCTCAATCTTGGTCGGGTCCAGGTGCCGGAGCATCTCCGCCAGGTGGGCGCTGAAGTCGTTGAGCTGGGCGGTGGTGGGGCGCAGGCGGCGCAGGGCGGCCGTGGCCAGGTCGGGCGGTAGAAGCTTGGGAAGGAGCATGGGGGCAAATGTAGAGGTCGGCCCCAAAAACCCCACCCCTGCCGGGCACGGCCCCTGCCCCTCCCCTCCGGGGGAGGGGTGCCAGACGACTGCTGTTTCAGAATGCACGGCACCAGCTTGGTGGCCTTTAGCGTGCCAGACGACTGCTGTTTCAGAACGCACCCTTCCCCCGGAGGGGAAGGGCTGGGGATGGGGTTTTGGGGTCCCGCGCCGCGCCTACTCCACCGCCAGCGTCCTGGCCACGCGCTCTTCGCCCGCCTGCACCATTACCCGGTACAGTCCCGGTGCGCGGCCCAGCAGCGGCACTTCCGCCTTGCCGCCCTCCTCCGTCAGGCTCACGGGCTGCTCAAATACCACCGTGCCCTGGGCGTCGCTCAGCGTCACGGTGGCGCGGGTGGCGCCCGCCACGGCCGGCACCGCCACCGTGGCCCGAATGTGGGCCGGGTTGGGGTACACCGTGAGGTCGGCCGGCGCGGTGGGAGCTTGGGCGCGGGCCGCCGGGCTCGCCAGCAGCATAAACAACGGCAGCGGCATGGCCATATGCCGCCCACTGGTCAGAATAGCGGAGGAGGTGATAGTAAACATAGCAGGGCACAAAAAAGGAGGAAAGAATAGAAGCGGCGGCTTCACCGGCAGCGCGGCGATGCCGATTCAACGCAGTATGGCGCCAGCCCGTATGCCCGCCTTGCCCAACTGGCTCACATTCGCGCCCAATTCGTACTCTTTCGCGACGAACCCGGTGCGGCTCCTTACCGCCCGTATACCGGGATTCCCCATAGCCTCAACCGTACGAAAAAGGCCCGCCTCCAATGGAGACGGGCCTTCCTTTTCCTTATGTGTTCGACTGCTAACCAGCCGCCAGTGCCTCGGCACCACCCACAATTTCAAGAATCTCGGTCGTGATGGCCGCCTGACGCGTCCGGTTGTACGTCAGCTTGAGGGCCTTGAGCAGCTCCCCGGCGTTGTCGGTGGCTTTGTCCATGGCCGTCATGCGGGCGCCGTGCTCCGAAGCGTTGCTTTCCAGCACCGCTTTGTAGAGCTGGATTTTCAGCGACTGCGGAATCAGGGTCTGAATGATTTCCTCTTTCGAAGGCTCAAAAACGTAGTCCACGTTGGCAGTAGCCGACGCAGTAGCGGGTGCTGCCGATGGCACCAGCGGCAAGAGTTGCTCGGCACGCACAATTTGCGTGGCCACGTTCTTAAACTCGTTATACACCATCACCACCTCGTCGTAGGTACCGGCGCGGAAGCCGTCCATAGCAAGCTCAGCCGCCTCACGCACCGTTTCAAACGAGAGCTTGGCGAAGACGTGGGTGAAATTGCCCACGATGTTGCCCTTACGGGTATAGTAGTCGTGGGCTTTCTTGCCAATAGCCAGCACCGAGATGCTGGTTGCCGGCAGGTTGGCGTAGCGCTCCGCAATGGCCGCGTTCACGCCCTTAAACACGTTCGAGTTGAACGCACCCGCCAGCCCCCGGTCCGAGGTAACGGCAATAATCAGCACCCGGCGCACCTCGCGGGCCACGCCGTAGTCGCTCACGATGTCGTTATCGGTCGTGCGCGTCAGGTTTGCCAGAATGGTGTTCAGGCGCTGCGCATAGGGCCGCATCCGGATGATGTTGTCCTGGGCACGACGCAGCTTGGCCGCCGCCACCATTTTCATGGCTTTGGTAATCTGCTGCGTGCTGCTCACCGACTGAATGCGGCTGCGGACTTCTTTTAAGCTTGCCATTGATAGGTATTAATTGAACGTCATGCTGAGCGTAGCCGGAGCATCTCGCGCGCCACCACTAACTCAATCGTTCACCGAAAATAATTACTGCTGCACGCGAGATGCTTCGGCTGCGCTCAGCATGACGTTCTTTTGGCCCTTCTACTTCACCGCGTAGTTCGCCGCCACGTCCTTGGCTACCTCGCGGATGGCCTTGGTGCCAGCGTCCTCCAGTTTGCCGGCCTTGAGCGCCTTGAGCACGTCGGGGTAGCGGGAGTTCATCACTTGGCCGAACTCCTTCTCAAACTCCCGCACCCGGTTAACCGGTACGGTGTCGAGGAGGCCGTTGGTGGAGGCGTACACGATGGCCACCTGGTCTTCTACCTTCACGGGCGAAAACTGGGGCTGCTTCAGGATTTCGAGGTTGCGACGGCCGCGCTCAATGGTGAGCTTGGTCGAGGCGTCGAGGTCGGAGCCGAACTTGGCGAAGGCTTCCAGCTCACGGAACTGGGCCTGGTCGAGCTTCAGCGTACCGGCCACTTTCTTCATCGACTTAATCTGGGCGTTACCACCCACGCGCGACACCGAAATACCTACGTTAATGGCCGGGCGAACACCCGAGTTGAACAGGTTGGTCTCGAGGAAAATCTGGCCGTCGGTAATGGAAATCACGTTCGTCGGGATGTAGGCCGATACGTCACCCGCCTGCGTCTCAATGATGGGCAGTGCCGTGAGCGAACCGCCGCCTTTCACCAGGTGCCGGATGCTTTCGGGCAGGTCGTTCATATTCTGAGCGATTTCGTCCGACGCGTTGATTTTGGCGGCCCGCTCCAGCAAACGGCTGTGCAGGTAGAATACGTCGCCGGGATACGCCTCACGTCCGGGAGGACGACGGAGCAGCAGCGACACCTCGCGGTAAGCCACGGCCTGCTTCGACAAGTCGTCGTACACCACGAGGGCGGGACGACCCGTGTCGCGGAAGAATTCGCCAATGGCGGCACCGGTGAACGGCGCGTAGAATTGCAGGGGCGCGGGGTCGGCGGCCGGAGCAGCTACCACCACGGTGTAGTCCATGGCACCGCCTTTGGTCAGCGACTGCACCACCTGGGCGATGGTCGAAGCCTTCTGGCCAATGGCCACGTAGATGCAGTACACCGGCTTGCCGGCTTCGAAGAACTCGCGCTGGTTCAGGATGGTATCGATGGCCACGGCCGACTTACCAGTCTGGCGGTCGCCGATAATCAGCTCGCGCTGGCCCCTGCCAATCGGAATCATGGCGTCAATCGACTTGATGCCGGTTTGCATCGGCTCGGTCACGGGCTGGCGGTAGATTACACCGGGCGCCTTGCGCTCCAGGGGCATTTCGTACAGCTCGCCCTGGATGGGGCCGCGGCCGTCGATGGGCTGGCCGAGGGTGTTTACCACCCGGCCTACAATGCCTTCGCCTACTTTAATGGAAGCAATTTTGTTGGTACGACGCACGGTGGCGCCTTCCTGAATGCCCGAGTAGTCGCCGAGCAATACGGCACCTACGTTGTCCTCCTCGAGGTTGAGCACCAGGCCTTGCAGGCCCGTCTCGAACTCAATCAGCTCACCCGCCTGGGCTTTGCTCAAGCCGTAGATGCGGGCCACACCGTCGCCAACCTGCAACACGGTGCCGACTTCTTCCAGCTCGGCTTCGGACTTGAAATTGGACAGTTGCTGCCGCAGGATTGCGGATACTTCGTCCGGACGTACTTCTGCCATTTTTTTGGGAATTGAGTATGTAGTATTGAGTAGTCAGTAGCGCGAAACGGTGCTTCGCGTGCCTGCGCCAATTGAATTAGTATCGTCGGCGCGGAGACACGAACAACTGTGTTCGCACTACACCGACTATCGGCTTACACTTTTTGTTGAAACGTAGTGTCTTGCAAAGAGGTGCGCATTTTGCGGAGGCTGGTGCGCACGGAATCATCCAGCTGTTTGTCGCCAACGCGCAGGATGAAGCCGCCAATGAGGTCGGCGTCCACCTTTTCGGTCAGCTTCACGTCAGTCAGGCCGGTTTGCTGGGTTACCAGCTTCTCCATCTCGGCCCGCGAGGCAGGCGTGAGCGGGGTGGCCGAAGTCACCTCGGCCATCTGGATGCCCTGCATGGAATTGTACTGCACCTGAAACTCGGTGCCCATGCCTTCCAGCGCCGATTCCCGGTTTTTCTGGGTGAGGATGGTGAAAAACCGCATGGTTATTTCCGACACCTTGCCACCAAAAATGGCGGTGAGGATGGCCAGCTTTTTGTCGTGCTTCACAATGGGGTTGCGCAGCAACAGCCGCAGCTCGCGGCTTTCGGCCATGGTCTTGCTCAGCAAGTCCATGTCCTCTTTCACGCTCTCCAGCGTGCCCATCTCCTTGCCCAAGTCGAGGAGCGACTTGGCGTAGCGGGCCGCTACTCGTTGGTCAGCCATTTTATTTTTAGTTGTTAGGTGTCAGCTGTTAGTTATCAGGGCTGTTGGTACGAGCCATTTTGTGGCCCAACAACTGACAACTAGCAATCAGCAACTAATTAAGTTTAACGTCTTTCAAATACGAATCAACCAGCTGCGTCTGAGCGGCGGGCTCAGCGAGTTCGCGGCGCAGGATGCGCTCGGCGATGTCGACCGACAGCTTGGCAGCGGTGTTTTTCACTTCGGCCAGGGCCGCGTTTTTCTCCTGCTGGATGGCTTCGCGGGCTTGGGCGATAATACGGTTGGCTTCTTCGGTGGCGCGGGCCTTTTCGGCGTCGCGGTGCTGGTTGGCCATCACGGTGGCTTCCTGCATCATGCGGTCGCGCTCGTGGCGGGCGTCGGCGAGCAACTTTTCGTTGCCGGCTTTCAGCTGCTGCATTTCAATTTTGGCCTGGTCGGCCATGCGCAGGGCATTATCAATGGTGTCTTCCCGCTCTTTGAGCGACAGCAGGATGGGCCGCCAGGCAAATTTGCCCAACAGAAACAACACCAACAGGAAGATAACCAGTTGCCAGAAAATCAGGCCGAGTTCAGGATTTAAGAAAGCTGGCATAGGGAATTTAGTATTAGGGAACCGCCGGTAAAGGCTGGTTAAGCTTGCTACATCTTGTAGGAGCAGGTAAGCCCGCCGCGCCAACTGCAATAGCAGCAGCGGGCGGCGGGCTTCCAACTACTTCCGGGCGCAGCGGCCCGGCAAATCATCTTAGAGCTTGGTCCAGATAAGTACGCAAACTACGACTGCGAACAGGCCGAGGCCTTCAATCAGAGCGGCGGCGATAATCATAGCCGTCTGGATTTTGCCCGAAGCATCGGGCTGACGGCCGATGGCATCCATAGCGCTGCCGCCAATGCGACCAATACCCAGGCCTACGCCCAAAGCAACCAAACCTGCACCGATACCGGCACCCATTACAGCCAAACCAGGACCGTAGTTGGCGGCCATTTCAGCAGCAGCCTGCAACAACAAAGAAAGAAGCATAAAAAAAAGAAAAAGGGGAAAGAGAAAAAGCTAGCCAATCCCGCAGCGGGGGGGGAGGGATGCTGCGGTCTGACTAAAACAGCCAGCAGGTCGGGCACAGGGCCTACCTGAATAAGTCGTATGATTTGATTAGTGCGCGTGCAAGGGAGCGTGGGCCTGGTCGGCCCCGTCGCCACCACCAATCTGGTGGTCAGCATCGTGGTGCTCTTCTACTGCGCCGCCAATGTACATGGCGGTGAGCAGCGTGAAGATGAAGGCCTGCAGGATGGCCACCAACAGCTCCAGAATGTTGATAAACAAGCCGAACGCCAGCGTAACCGGCGCCACCGCCCACGATTTGAAGATAAACACCAGGCTGATAAAGCTCAGCACCACGATGTGTCCGGCCGTGATGTTGGCAAACAGACGAATCATCAGGGAGAAAGGCTTGGTGAAGATGCCCAGGAATTCTACCACTATCATGATGGGCAGCAGCGGCTTCGGCACGCCGGGCGTGGCGAAGATGTGGGCCCAGTAGTTCTTGTTGCTGGAAGCCAGCGTGATAACCAGCGTCATCACGGCCAGCACCAGGGTCACGGCAATGTTGCCGCTCAGGTTGGCCGCGCCAGGCATGAGGCCCAGCAAGTTGTTGAACCAGATAAAGAAGAAGGCCGTGAGCAGGTATGGCATGTAGCGCTCGTACTTGGGGCCGATGTTCTTCCGGGCAATTTCGTCGCGGATGAAAATGATAACGGGCTCGAAGAACGATTGCAGGCCGCTGGGCGCCCGGCCATGGTTCTTCTTATATCCACGGGCTACGGCCGTGAACACAATTAGCATGAGCGCGGCGCTGAATAGCAGCGAGGCGGTGTTTTTGGTGATGGAAAAGTCGTATACTTTGCTGCCGTCTTCGGCCACCAGCTTGTCTTCTTCCAGCTTCAGGCCGTTGTGGCTGTGGCCGTGGGCCAGCTGGCCACCCGAGAACATGCTCAGGCCTTTGGTGGGCTGGTAGGCGATGATGGGCAGTGGCACGCTGACGTGGGTGGCGTGCTCGCCCTCGCCGAGGGTGGCCAGGTGCCACTCGTGCGAATCGCCGATGTGCTCCAAAATCATTTCGCCGGGATTGAAGCCTTCCCCTTTGGAAGCCTCAACGGCAGGCTCGTTCGCAAAAACGGACAGGGATACGAAGCAAAGAAGTATCGAGAGTAAACGCTTCATTCAAAGATGTTTAATTGAAGATTTCAGGCTAAAGCGCTATGTTTGCGCTACTTGCTTTTTCGAAATCGGCCGCAAGTTACTCAAAATAGCCCATATTTCAAACCCAGCCCACGAAAAGTACAGCAGGAAGAAGGCGCCGAGGAAGGTCCAGAGGCCGCGCCCCTCCTGGGCGCCGCCTCTGGCCAGATGCACCGTGACTAGGGCCAGGGAAGTGAGCATGCGCACCGTCATGCCGATGAGGTAGCCGATGCCCAGGTTGGTGGGCGACACTGCCACGAGGCGCGCCGTGAGGCTGTAGATAAGGAACGTGAGCCCGGCCATGAAGCCAAACAGCAACCCCGTGTACCGGTGAATTATGGCCGGGCCGAAGAGCAAATGCAGGGCGTAGAGCAGCCCCCCTAACACCCCGCCAAACAATAAAAACTGGCGCAGAAATCGAATCATAAAGGTGCGGTGCGGTTTAGTTGTCGGTTGGTAGTTGTCAGTTGTTGGCTGTATGACTTACAACCGCCAACCGACAACCGACAACTACTCTTTGGTGAGGCTGCGGATAATCTGGAACATGGCGAGAAATACCCCCACCAGCATGAGCCCCACCGTGAACCACGGGTTTTTGGACTGGTACCGCTCATCGAGCCACGTGCCCAGCCAAGTGAAGCCGCCGATGATGCCTAGCATTTGGAAGGCAATGCCCGAGTACTTGGCGAATGCGCGGACGCGGTTGGGGCCCACGGCGGGCTTGTTGGCAGGCGCAGGAACAGGCGGAATGGGCATGGAAAGGGAGAAGTGGAGCGTTGCGCAAAGGTACGGCGGGTGCGAAGGACCGTTTGGTCCGGGAAAAACGTAATTTTACCCGTTCGCCTTCGTTAGCCGGCTGGCGCTTGTCTGCTATAACGAACATTTCGGGTTGCCTCCGACGTTGCGGAGGCAATTGGCTGCCTTTTTTTCTCCTTGGCTTTGACACAACATCTGCTGATACCCCGCTGGCCGGCGCTACTTCTCTTCCTGTTGGGAATGGGGGCAGCGGGCTGTGCTTCGGATAAAAACCTGGTGGCGCACGCGTTCAACAACGTAGCGGCGCGGGACAATGCGTATTTCATTGCCCGGGAAAAGCTGCAAGCCACGGAAGAAAAGCTATACGCGGGCCGCATCAACGACTACAACCAGCCCCTGACGCTGTTTCCCACGCTGGACAGCGCCAGCGTACGGGCCAACCGGGCAGAGCTGAACGACATCATCAAGAAGGCATCGATGCCGATTCAGCACCGGCCGGGGTCGGACTGGACGGATGACGCCTACATTCTGGTGGGCTGGTCGCGCTTTTACCAGATGCAATTCGATGACGCGGCCCTGACGTTTAAGTACGTCAATTCGACCAGCAAAGACCCCAATGCCAAGCATGAAGCGCTGATTGGGCTGATGCGCACTTTCGTAGCGCAGGGCGAGATGGAGAGCGCCAAAGCGGTGTCGGACCTGCTGGACAAGGAAAAAGGCCTGCCCGAGGATGCGCGCCAGTTATTTCTGACCCGGGCCGACTATTACATCCGCACCGATGAGCCGGCCAAGGCCATTCCGCAGCTGGAGCGGGCCATTCCGCTCATCGAGTTGAAGAACGAACGGTCGCGGACCCGCTACCTGCTGGCCCAGCTCTACCAGAATGCCGGCGAGAACAAGAAAGCCTACGAGCAGCTCGACCAGATTCTGGCGCGCAACCCGCCGTATGAGCTGGATTTTCAGGCCAAGCTGCTGCTGGCGCAGGTGTCGGACCTCAGCGAAAAGGACCGGGTGCGGCTCGACAAAAATTTTGTGGCGCTGCTCAAGGACACCAAGAACAAGGACTACCGCGACAAGATTTACTATGAGATGGCGCGGCTGAACTACCGCGAAAAGAACATTCCCGAAGCCCTGAAGCTGCTGCGGCAATCCGTGCAGGCCACCACCACCAACCGGCTGCAGAAGAGCTACACCTACCTGATGGCGGGCCGCATTTACTACGAAGACCTGCAGAAGTACCGCCTCGCGGCAGCTTACTACGACAGCACGGTGCAGAACCTGGCGCAGGATGCCAAAACCTACGCCGCCATCAAGGAGCGCAGCGACATTCTCCGGGAATTCGCCAAGCAGTACACCATCATCGAAACGCAGGACAGTCTGCAGGCCCTGGCACGGCTGCCCGCCGGGGCGCTGGACGAGAAGCTTAATCTGTATGCCGACGCGGCCATCGTGGCGGCCCAACAGGAGGCGGCCCGGCTCGCGGCGCTGCAAAAGGTGAACGACCGGGCCGCGGAATTTGCCTCCCGAACCACCAGCAGCTCCTCCGGATTCTCCCCGGACGGGACCATTGGCCGGGCCAGCGACGACCTGCTGGCCTTCGACCCCACCGCCGCCGGCACGGGGGCCAAATGGTACTTCGATAACCCGGCTACGCTGGGCACCGCACGGGCCGACTTTATCCGGAAGTGGGGCAACCGCCAGCTGCAGGACAACTGGCGCACGAGCAGCCAGGCCAGCATCTCCCCCAATACCACTGCCAACGGTGGGGTGCCTGTTGCCATTACCGGCAACGACCAAACCGCCGTGAACGGCGGCCAAACCGACCCCGCCGCTCCGGCCCCTGCCGCCGACCCGGAAGCCGAAAAGCGGACGCTGGTGGCGCAATACCGCAGCACCCTGCCCACCACGCCGGAACTACTGCAAGCTTCCGACACCCAGGTGGAGGGCGCGCTGTACGAGCTGGCCGGCATTTACAAAGAGCAACTGAAGGAGCGGGAGAAGGGCTTCGAGACCTACGAAAAGCAGGTGGGCCGCTACCCTACGGGCGCGCACGCCCCCGATGCCTACTACTTGCTGTACCTGCACAACAAGGACAAGTCCGACGCCGCTAAAATGGCCCAGTACGCCGCGGCGCTGCAGCGGGAGTTTCCCACTTCCATTTATGCCAAGCTGATTGCCGACCCGCTGTACCGTGAGCACGAGCTGGCCCTGCACAACGCCGTGGCGAGCCGCGTGGACTCGGCCTTCACGCTCTACAAAAACCAGGAATTTCGGAAGGCCACGGCGGTGCTGGCCCGCAGCGAAAAGCTGTACCCCAAGAGCGACCTTGCTGACCGGGTGGCTTACCTGAAAACGCTGTTGGTCATTCGCACCCAGCCCCCACTCACGGCCCGCTCCTCGGTGGAGGCTTTCTACACTAAGTTCCCCGACAGCCCGCTCGTGCCCCAGGCCCAGGCGCTGGCTGAAACCTACAAAAAGCAGGGTGCCGGACAAATTGCCGGCGCACTGGCCTCGACCGAAAAACCCGTGGTGTCCGTTTTCCGGCCGGGTGAGGTAGACAACCGCCTGCGCATTCAGTACCGCGAAGACGAGACGCCCGCCAAGGCGCTGAATACCGCGCCGGCCGCGCCTACCTCTCCCATTGCGCCGGGCTTGCTGGGTACGCGCAGAGCAAGCGCAGCCAGCGCCGCGCCTACCCAGACGCTGGCGGGTACTCCTACGGCCGCTGCCGTGCCCGACGCGGGCGTTGCTCCTGCCGCTGCTATTCCGGCTCCGGCGGCGGCGCCGGGCTCCGTTGCGGCGGTGCCCCCAGCGGCTGGCACCCCGCCCGCTGGGGTAGTTCCGGCAGCGGCGCCCACTCCCGCTGCGGTGGAGGCTCCTGCAGATGTGCCCGCCACGGCCTACGTCACGCAGCTAAGCGGCGCCCATGCGGTGGTGCTGGTGTTTCCAAAAGCCGCGCCGGCCGCGGCCGATTTGACCACCCAGCTGGGCACGTACAACAACCGGTTTTTCCGGGCCAACAACCTACGCGTGGAAACCCCACCGCTCGGCACCGACCAGGACCTGGTGGTGGTGCGGGCGCTGCCCGGCGCCAAGGTGGCCCAGAGCTACGCCACCAAGTTGCGGGGGCCGCAATCGCCGCTGGCCCGGCTGCGCGGGGCCGGCTATCAGACGGTGGTTATCAGCCTTGAAAATCTTACCTTACTGCAAGCTACCGGTGATTTGGCCGGGTACTTGAGCTTTTATCAGCGCGTTTATAAATGAGTTAAAAGTGAGGAGTTATGAGTTATGGGTTTGCAGTCGGACCTTTGCGCCGTGGTTAGGCCTGCTTGAGTTTTAACTCATAACTTTTAACTCCTAACTCTTAACTCTAAAAATGCCAACCTCCTCTCCTGCCCGCCGTTCGAAGCCGACGCCCTTGAAGCCCGTGCGCAGTGGTCGGTTCACGGCGTTCACGCGCACCATGTGGGTGCTGTTTGGCGCGGGCGTGGTGGGCCTGGCCTTGTTTGTGCTGGCCGTGAGCGGCAACTTCCTGAACCTGTTCGGGCGCATGCCCAACCTGAAAACCCTGGAAAACCCGCGCTCGGAACTGGCCTCGGAAATCTACTCCGCCGATGGGGTACTACTGGGCAAGTACTTCCGGGAAAACCGCACGCCGGTTGAGTTCAACGAACTGCCCCAAAATCTGGTTGATGCCCTAATAGCCACCGAGGACGTGCGCTTTGAGCAGCACTCGGGCATCGACCTGAAAAGCGTGTTCCGGGCCGTGGTGGGTGTGGCCACCTTCAACCGCAACGGTGGCGGCTCCACTCTCAGCCAGCAGGTGGCCAAAGTGCTGTTTAAGACCCGCGCCGAAGACCTCAACAACGGGTCGCTGAACGGCAACGGCAAGGTGGGCCTGCTCATTACCAAGGCCAAGGAGTGGATTCTGGCCATTCGGCTGGAGCGCAACTACACCAAGCGCGAAATCCTGCGCATGTACCTCAACACGGTGGAGTACGGGTCGAACTCGTTCGGTATCAACACCGCTGCCAAGACGTTTTTCAACAAAAAGCCGCTGGACCTGACCACCCCCGAAGCCGCCACGCTGGTGGGCATTGTGAACGCGCCGGGCCGCTTCAGCCCCATCAACCACCCCGAACGCTCCCGCAAGCGCCGCAACTGGGTGCTGCGCCAGATGGCCAAGTCGAACTACATCACCGATGCCCAGCTGGCCCAGGACACCGCCAAGGCCATCGTGCTGCACTACTCCGTGGAGAACCCCACCAAGGGCCTGGCGCCGTACTTCCGCTCGGAAGTGGCCAAGTCGCTGGTGGCCTGGGCCCGCGAAACCGACCACGACCTGTATGCCGATGGCCTGAAGATTTACACCACCATCGACTCGCGCATGCAGACTTACGCCGAGAAATCGGTGGCCGAGCACCTGGCCCTGCAGCAGAAATGGTTTACCCAGCACTGGAAGGGCCAGCTGCCCTGGCGCGACGAAAACGGCAAGGTCATTCCCGAGTTCCTGAACATTGCCATGCGCCGCACCCAGCGCTACAAGTCGCTGATGAACAACTACGACGGCAACCGCGACTCGGTGAATTACTACCTGCGCAAGAAGTACAAGATGCAGGTGTTCACCTGGCAGGGCGAAAAGGAAATGCTGATGTCGCCGCTCGACTCGCTGGCGTATTACAAGCGCTACCTGCGCGCCGGCTTCATGGCCATGAACCCCCTGAACGGCCAGATAAAAGCCTGGGTGGGCGGCCCGAACTACAAGTTTTTCAAGTTTGACCACGTTCGCCAGGGCAAGCGCCAGCCCGGCTCCACGTTCAAGCCCATTGTGTACACGGCGGCCATCGACCAGGGCTATTCGCCCTGCTACCCGCGGCCCGACGTGGCCACCACTTTCCCAGCCGTAGCGGGCCGGGCGCCCTACACCCCCAGGAACTTTGAGGGCAGCTTTTCGGGCCGGGTGTTTACGCTGCGGCAGGCCCTGGCCCGCTCCATGAACTCCATCACAGCGTGGCTGGTGATGAAGCTCACGCCCGAGACCATTGCCGGCTACGCCAAGCGCATGGGCATCGAGTCGCCAATTGAGGCGGTGCCGGCCATCGGCTTCGGGTCGTCGGATGTCAACATATACGAGCTGTGCGGTGCCTACGCCACCTTCGTAAACAAGGGCGTCTGGACTTCGCCCACCATGGTGACGCGCATCGAGGACAAAAACGGCAACGTGCTGCGCGAATTTGTGCCTCGTACCCGCGAGGTGCTCAGTGAAGAAACCGCCTACGTGATGACCAACATGCTGCAGGCCAGCACCACCGAGCCCGGCGGCACCAGCACCATCCTGCACACCGGCTTCAAGTTTCCCTATGAAATAGGTGGCAAAACCGGCACCACCTCCAATTACTCCGACGCCTGGTTTATGGGCATCACCCCGGACCTGGTGTGCGGCATGTGGGTGGGCGGCGAAGACCGCAGCATTCACTTCCGCACGGGCACCTACGGCCAGGGCGCGCGCCTGGCGCTGCCGCTCTACGGCCTGTTTATGCAGAAGGTGTACAAGGACAAGAGCATCGGCATCAGCACCGCGCCGTTTCCCAAGCCCGCCGCGCCGCTCGGCATCGAGCTCGACTGCTCGAAGTACTACGGCGGCCAGCGCGACACCATCCCCGACGCCCAGAAGCTGAACCGCCGCGACCCCGTCGACCTCAGCGATGAGGACATATAATCGCTGATTGCCACTGATTGAAGTGATTTCGCTGATTTTTTCTTCGGCGAGGTGGCTAGGCAGCAGGTTTGTTGGTGTTTAGCAGAAATGACCGGCGACTTTTGCCGGTCATTTTTTGTTACGAACAGCGCCTACCGCAGCAGTTTTCAATCGCGCCCCGTATTCCCTTCCTCCAACGCGCCCCTAGAATCAGCGTAATCATATCAATCAGCGGTAATCAGCGATATATGGCAGCCAACCCCGAACTGCAAGCCCAAATCACCGCCCTGCCCCACAAGCCGGGCGTGTACAAATACTTCGACGACGAGGGCATTATCTACGTTGGCAAGGCCATTGACCTGCGCAAGCGCGTGAGCAGCTACTTCACCAAGCAGGACCACAACAAGAAAACCCAGCAGCTGGTCCGCAATATCAAGCGCCTGGAGTTTACCATCGTGGACTCAGAGTCTGATGCTTTCTTGCTTGAGAACAACCTCATCAAGCAGCACCAGCCCAAGTACAACATTCTGCTGAAGGACGGCAAAACCTACCCCTACCTCTGCCTCACCAACGAGCGGTTTCCGCGCCTCATTCCCACCCGCAACAAGATTAACGACGGCTCGCGCTACTACGGCCCCTACGCCAACGGCACGGCCCTGAACGTGCTGCTGGAGCTCATCCGGGCGCTGTACCCACTGCGTACTTGCAACTTCCGGCTGAGCCCGGAGAACGTGGAAGCCGGCAAGTTCAAGGTCTGCCTCGAATACCACCTCGGCAACTGCAAGGGCCCCTGCGAAAACCACGAGGACGAGGCCCGGTACAACGGCTACATCCAGCAAATCCGCAACATTCTCAACGGCGACCTGCGCATTCCCAAGCAGTACTTCCGCGAGCAGATGAGCGCCGCGGCCCAGGACATGCAGTACGAGCTGGCCCACCAGTTCAAGGTGAAGCTGGATAAGATTGACGCCTTCCAGGTGAAGAGCACCATTGTCTCGGCCACGCTCACCAACATTGACGTGTTTGCCATTGCCAGCAACGAGAAGTCGGCCTTCATCACCTACCTCAAGGTCATGAACGGTTCCATCATCCTCACCCAGTCCCTGGAAGTCACCAAGAAGCTGGACGAGGAAGACGCCGAAATCATGGCGCCGCTCGTGATGCAGATGCGCCAGGAGTTCGAAAGCGAGTCGCGCGAAATCATGACCAACGTGGCCATCGAGCTGCCCCTGCCCGGCGTCACCCTCTCCGTTCCGCAAATTGGCGACAAGCGCAAACTCCTTGAGCTGGCCCTCAAAAACGTGCTCTACGCCCGCAAGGAAAAGGAGAGCATGAATGAGCGCAGCAAGGACGTGAACGAGGTGCGCATCATGGAAACCATCAAAAAAGACCTGCGCCTCACCGAGCTGCCCAAGCACATCGAGTGCTTCGACAACTCCAACTTCCAGGGCGATAACCCCGTGGCCGCCATGGTGTGCTTTCGCAATGCCAAACCCAGCAAGAAGGACTACCGCCACTACCACATCAAAACTGTCATCGGCCCCAATGACTTCGACTCTATGTACGAAGTGGTATCGCGCCGCTACCGCCGCTTGGTGGACGAAGGCGCCAGTCTGCCCCAACTCGTCATCGTAGACGGCGGCAAAGGCCAGCTCAGCATGGCCGTCAAGGCCCTGAAGGACCTCAACCTGTGGGGCCAGATTCCCGTCATTGGCATCGCCAAGCGCCTGGAGGAAATCTACGTGCCCAACGACCCGCTACCCATCTACATCGACAAGCGGAGTGAGTCACTGCGCCTGTTCCAGCGCATGCGCGACGAAGTGCACCGCTTTGGCATCACCTTCCACCGCTCCCGCCGCGACGCCGGCACTCTCAAAACCGAACTCACCGACGTCAAGGGCCTCGGCCCCGTCACCGCCGACAAGCTCCTCAACAAGTTCAAGTCCGTCAAGAAAATCCGCGAGCTCACCGAAGCCGAGCTCATCGCCGAAGTGGGCAAAGCCAAAGCCAAAGTCCTCCAGGACTACTTCGCCCAAAACGATGCGCCCTCCCACCCCATGCCCGCCCGCCAACTCCCAGGATAACCCAGCTGCAGCTAAGCAAAAAAAGACCCTCGCAGCAACGCGAGGGTCTTTTTTGCTTAGCTGCAACCGACTACAAAATCCGTGTAATCCGAGCTAATCCGTGGTTTAGAAGCTCCACAGGTTGTACTCGTACTCAATCAGGTCGGCCGCTGTCTGCTGAGCAGCCAGGATGCCCTGCTGGGCACCACCGTAGATATCGTCGAGGCGGCTGTCGCTTACGTTCGATACTTTGGTGATGTACGAGTTGAACAACCACAGTTCGAAGGCGTCAGCGAGGTTCTTGTGCTGGGCATCGTTCTCGGAATTGAACCAGATAGCGCTTTCCGGATTGGCGCGGAACATCTTCACCAGGTCGCTGTACTTGAACGTCGCGATTGGCTTCTCGATACCTGAAGCATTCGAAGGCAAGGTCGAAGGAACATACAAAGTAATGGATTTGATGTCGTGGTACATTCTCGACCGCTTCTTGTCGAAAATCATATCCTCTTTCACTTCCATCGAAAACAGGTCCTTGTAGCGGTACTGGTTGCCGAGGGAAACAGGAGCCGCTGCGGGGGCCGGAGCCGCCGCCACCATAATGGTTTTGCCTTTCTTGTCCTTCATCGGCTTACCGTTGGCGTCCAGTTTGGCTACCTTTTTAACCGCAGCAGCTTTCTTGGGGGCCGGAGCGCCCCAGTCATCACCGCCGCCCTGCAGGTCCTTTTCGCTGAAACCGGCTGCTTTTTCTTCGTCGCTCAGTTTAAAGCCTTCGTCAACGTACGAAGAATTACCCGTTACTTCCTGTGCATTAAAGGTAGACGTCAGCGAGTCGTTCTTGTAAGCCTGCAACTCACCCCGCTTTACTGCTTCCAGGATAACGCGGCTAATTTCTTTGCCTTCCGAAAACATCGGCTTGTTCTGCTTCTCGCGCAGGTCCACTTGCCGCCAGATGCTCTTGCGGAACATTTGGTCGGATGGCGGAATCGGGCGGTGCGAGCCCGTGCTGCTGGCCGTGGTGGCCTGCTCCTGGGCAGCCGCCGTCAACGACAACGTCAAGCCTGCCGCAATAGCGGCCAAAGTGTGGATGGATTTCATATCGGGCAAAAGCAGATTTACTTTAAGATAGTTCGATAACGCGGCCTGGGCCGAGGATATTACAACAGGGGAACGTTAAATTGCTTGGATACATTCACCGGCTCTACGTTGCCCTGGAAGTTCTGGCGCTGCACGCCCTTTACTTCGATGTAGAGGCGGTCGCCTTCGCGGTACGCATTCACCACATCGCTCAAATCAGCCGTAGGGCCGTTGATGGTGCGGGGTTGCAGGGCGGGCCGACGGCCACGCACCAGGGTTACCTCGTAGCTCGACACGCGGAACTTAGCATCATCAGGCAAGAAGGTGGCAAAGCTGGCATCTGGAATGGCACGGAGCGTCATCGAGCGCATGGCAGTGCCGGGAGTGCCCTGCTTTTCGTTCACCTGCTTACCACCCACGAAGCACTCAATGGTAGGCTTGGGGATGGTGCGCACCTGGAAAGTCTGCGAACCGATGGCGTTGCCGCCGCTGCTCACATTCAGCGTCACTTCCTTTGAGTTAGGCACCAGCGTTACGTCGCCGGTTTTGGCACCGGAGAGCACCGAGGCCCCCGAAGCCGAGAAGCTGGGCTTGTACTGAGCGCCCAAAGCGGGCACCGACACGTTCAGTTTGTTGCCGCACTTCAGGTACAGGGCCTGCACCGAAGCCGACTGGATTTGCATCACCGGCTTGGTCACCGTGTAAGGCACTTTCACCGTGAAGGTGGTGTCGCGGCCGTTCTGGTTGAAGCGAATGGTACCAGTCCAGGAGTTTTTGGCGCTACCTGCAGCATCAAAGTTGCCGGGACGAGCCGTGAACTCCACCTTGCCTTTGCCATCAGGACCAACCGACAGCGGGCTACCGTTCAACGTCATGCGGGGGCTGATACTGGTAGCCGAAGCCGTCAGGAACAACTCGGCTTTGTACTTGGTGCCGGCAGCTACCGTGTTCGACTCGGCGCTGGCGAAAGCCCCAATTTTGTCGAATACGATGGTCTTGGCACCTACTTTCTCGGCCTGCTTCTGGAGCGCCTCGGCTTCCATTTTCAGGATTTCGGTTTCCTTCTGCGAGATGGTGGCCAAAGCGGCTACCACCGGCGTGTTTTCGAAGTTGAGCTCAGCGAAGTTTTTGGTGCGCTGGTCTTTCGTTACGCGGTTGTCTTCTTTACCGTCGAGTGCCAAAGGAGAAGCATCGGGCACAAACTGCTTCATGTAAGCAGCGTACTCGTTCAACTTGGGCTTCATGGTGGTATAAGCAACACCGTTCTTTTTGCCGCCGAGCATGGTGATGGCTACTTTGTCCTCGCCGCTCATGTTCTTCACATCAGTGGCGGTGTTATCAGTAGCCTTCAGCAGTTGCTCACGCACACCGCGCAGGTACGACACCAGTTCCTTGGTTTTCTGACGAATTTCTTCGCTTTGAGCCAATACTGCTTTGTCGCGGGCCTGGTTTTGGTTCTTCACCACGGCCGCCTGGATACCTTTCACGGTACCGTCGGCTGCTACCGAGGTCTTGTCGTTAACGCTCAGCAAGCTGTCGTCGATGAATTTGAACTTCAGCAAAATTGCTGAGTTCACCTGAAGCGCCAGAAGGGCCGTTAGCACGAGGTACATCATGCCAATCATCTTCTGCCGCGGGGTTTCTTTTCCGCCTGCCATTATCTGTTTCCTCTAAAAATTGGATGAAGAACTGAATTGCTGCCTAGCAATTAGGCTTGGGCCGGAGCCCGCATGGCGTTCAGCATGTTGCCGTACACACGGTTGAGCGACGTGAGGTTGCCGGTCAGGTCAGCTACCTGCTTCTGGAACTGCTCGGTGTCTTTGCCTGCCTGGGTCATGTTCTCCATGGCGTTGCTCAGCGTGCCGTAGAACTGGTTCATGGACTTGAGGTGTGTGTTGGCATCCTGCAACTCCATTTCGTACACCGCGTTCAGTGCGCCCAAGTTCTTGGTCACGTTCTGTACCTGCAGGTGGTACTCCTTGGCATCCGAAGTAGCGTTCGACATGGCCGAAATAGCTTCTACCGTGTTGCCGTAGGCCACGTTGATTTTGTCCAGCGAATCAGCCGCCGTGCGTACTTTCTTGGTGTACTCGTCGGTTACGTTGGTCGCCTCGCCCAGCTGCGCCAGCTGCGACGTGGTGGTGCTGAGGCGGTTCAGGCCCTGGCCCAAGTTGGTGAGTGCCTCCGGAGTTACGTTGGCATTCTTCAACATGTCGTCGAGCTTCATGGTCAAGCCTTTGGCATTGCTGCTCTCAATGGCATTGTTGCCAGTCGAAGGGTCGTAGCCCTCGTTCAACTCGGGGTAAACGAGCGACCAGTCATGCTCTTTGGACTGGGGCTGGAACGCGCTCAGAAAAAAGATAATTGCTTCCGTGCCCAAGCCTACGATAAGCATTTCGTCGGCACCTTTCCAGTGCTCAATTTTAAACAATGCGCCGATAATAACAACTGCTGCACCGATGCCATAGATTTTGGGCATCAACGTATCGTAGAGAAAACTTCCTTTAGCTGCCATGAGAATTTAACTGATTGAAAGGTGTTAATGTAGGTGTTGTAGGGAGGGGTGATGAAACAGGGCCTTAGCCGTTAGAATAAAGCTTAGTTGAGGGAGCTATTCGAGCCCATGCCAATCTGAATCATCGAGCAGCGGAAGCCGATGTAGGAGCGGGCCGAATCCTGGTATTCGAAGTTGCGGGTACCGGTTTCGAGGAAGTACGCAATGTCTTTCCACGAACCGCCGCGCACCACTTTGCGGGGCTCGTTGTCGTCGGGATTGGTGGGGTTCAAGTCCCACACCACCGGCACCGAAGCCTCCATATACGCATCGTCACACCATTCCGAGACGTTGCCCGCCATGTCGTACAGGCCGAAATCGTTCGGGAAAAAAGAGCCTACTTCCGAGGTGTAAGCAAAGCCGTCGGAAGCGTAATCGCCGCGGCCGGGCTTGAAGTTGGCCAGCATGCAGCCCTTGCTGTTGCGCAAGTACGGGCCACCCCACGGATAAGTAGCCAGGTCGCGGCCACCGCGAGCGGCGTATTCCCATTCGGCTTCCGAAGGAAGACGGAAGTTGGGGTCGTTGGCATAGCCGCTTTCCTCACGCGCCGCGTTCCGGAATTTGGTGCGCCAATTGCAAAAATATTTAGCAGCAAACCAGTCCACGCCTACCACCGGGTATTGGTCGAAGGCCGGGTGGGTGTAGTAGTACTCCAGCAGGGGGTCGCCCATGTGGTAGGTGAAGTCCCGCACCCACACCGTGGTGTCGGGGTAGAGTTCCGTCATCACATATTCTTCGCCCAGCACGTCTAGAGAGTCCATCTTGATGGCGTCCATGAACTGGCGGTACTCGTTGTTGGTGATTTCCGTTTCGTCCATGTAGAAGCCGGCGATAGTCACCTGCTTGTTCATGTTGACCATAGAAGCGGAGATGTCTTGGTCCGTCTGGCCCATGTGGAAAGTACCACCTGGACAGGGAACCATGCCAAAAGGCACTTCCTGGGGGTTGAAGATGGGCCGGTCTTCCGAACCAACCAGGTCACCCTGAGGTCCTTTACCAAATCCACATCCACCCAATAATGCTCCGGAGATAGCGAAAAGGGATAGTGCTAGAAGCTTGTTCATGAGAGTTAGAAATTCTGTTTTAATTACCAATACCGCTAAAGTGCATTTGGATGGGTTGGCAAATCTACATGTATTTAGGGTGATGTGCAATACCTAACTTTTTCTGCACACGGCCAAATTCAGGGCAAACACGCTGAATAGCGCAAATAACTCGGTTAATCTGTTTTATTTTTTTTGGGGCAGCCTAAAATTTGTCCTACCCTAGGCAAATAATTGCTCCGTAAATATAGTACCGAGAAATAGGAAAATTAGAAGCTGTAGCGTGGCGTGCGGATGGCCGGACGGGTAATCAGTCCTGGTTTGGGCAACCGGTAGGAGAGCATAATTTCGTGTGAGCTAAATGCCCGCGCATCTTGGTTGAAGGCAATGAAGTCGAATGCGTAGCCAACGCGCATGGCGTTGTCCTTCGCAAAGCTCAGGCCAAGCAGGCCCGAAATAGATTCTTCGTGCCGATAGTTGGCACCTATCCAATATTTATCGTCGATAGTGGCACGAACGCCGCCTTCGAAAGAGTAGTTCTTCGCGTTGTTGAATTTACTGGAACTGGAAAAATCGCCGGGTAACACGGCCTTTGCCAGCACCATAGGTGTGACCACAACGTTCGCCGTGGCGTCGATATTGTATCCCGCCGTGAGGTAGGCGTGGTTCTCGGCCAAGTAGTTGCTTTTGTTGCCGTTGGTGCCCGCGCTCTTGAACGAGTATTCGGAACGGGCCAGGTTGTTCAGGCTGAGGCCGGCGTAGAGCTTCGGCGACTCGTACCACAGGCCCGCTCCCAAATCAAACTTGTTGTCGGAAGCGTCGCGGGGCACGTTGATGTCGTCAGGGTCGATGGCGCGGTAGGTGCCCTTGCCAAGGTACGTGTAGATGCCCTGGATGCCAATACCCAGCTTGCCCGCGCCCAGCTTGATGTGTTGCGAGTAGGAAAGCGCGGCGTTGGTCATTTTGGCCTGGCCGGCCTGGTCGTAGTACACCGCCACGCCTACGCCCCCGCCCAGAGCCAGCACCGGCAGCGAAAGCGTGACGAGGCCCGTGCGGGGGGAGCCTCCGGCATCCACACCGTTGTAGTTCAGGTACTGGTACCGCAGAATTAAGCCTACTTCCCCTTGCCCTTTGATGCCGGCATACGCCGGGTTCAGGTACATGCTATTGAGCCCGTAGTGGGTAAACTGCGGCTGCTGCTGAGCAAGCGCAGTACCAGTTGCTGCCGTGAGCAGCAAAGTCGCAAATAGCGTTACTTTCATAGGGGCGGGCGGGCGGCAGTGTGGAAAGGAAAGGTAGCGGGCGCAATAGGGGTACTAGCTTCCAAATGTAAGCCAAAAACCTCCTTCTGCACACCTGTCTCAAGTCCCTACATAAGCAGAGATTAAGTCGGTTCCCGATACCATAATCAGCTAACCGTTTGGATTGCCGTTTTTCTGACTGGTCTTGCCGACTTCTGCCTGCGTGTGCTGGCGGATATATGCCTCAATGGCCCCGGTCATGGAGGGCGCATTGGGGTGCGGGGCCTCAATGTCCAATATCAACCCCGCATCGATGACTGCCTTGGCGGTGGTGGGCCCAAAGGCGGCAATGCGAGTGCCGTCCTGCACGAAACCAGGAAAGTTGATGAACAACGAGCTGATACCCGAAGGGCTGAAAAACGCCAGGCAGTCGTACTTCACGTCCGAAAGGTCGGACAGGTCGCTGGCTACCGTGTGGTAGATTACGGCCTCCGAAAACTTTAGGTTGTTGGCGCGCATAAACACCGGCAGGTCGTCCTTCCGGATGTCGGAGCACGGGTAGAGGAAGTTCTCACCCTTGTGCTTCTTGATGACCTCAAACAAATCGGCGGCGGTACGCTGGCCCACAAAGAGCTTGCGCTTGCGCAGCACAATGTACTTCTGCAGGTAGTTGGCGGTCTGCTCCGAGATGCAGAAATACTTCATCTCGGCGGGCATTTCCAGCTTGGCTTCCTGGCAGATGCGGAAAAAATGGTCGACAGCGTTCCGGCTGGTGAAAATCACCGCCGTAAATTCCGAGATGTTTACTTTTTCGCGCCGGAAATCCTTGTAGGATACGGGCTGCACATCAATAAATTCCCGAAAATCGACTTTGATGCCGTATTTCTCAGCGATGGCGAAGTAGGGGGATACGTCGCTGGTAGGTTTGGGCTGGGTAACCAGGATGCTGCTGATTCGCTTGGCATGCCGGCCTGTACCCGGCTTGTCTGCACTCTCGGCCATACAGGAAAAAGAAAAGGGTAATGTTAGGACAATAAGAGGAGATATTTGAGCTATTGCAGAAAGAATTGACGAATGCCAATTAGTATGTAAAGACGATAAGCTTAAGCAAAACCAATAATGGCAATACTTCAGTAGCGCAAAGGTAGGCAAACAAATGCAGATTCAGGAGGGAAGCGTAGGTGTGCAACGTGCGGGCAACTCGCAGAACTGTACCAACAAGCACGATGCCAATAACCGCGCTGGCGGCCCAGGCCACGGTGCGGGGGTAGCTGGCGTTGAGGCTGAGGTAAAGAAGAAGCGCTACTGGCAGAAACAAGCCGCTGAGCAACGTAGTGCGTAGGAACTCCCGATACTGGATATTGACCAGCCCCTGCAGGCCAAAGATGTAGGCCATAATATTAATGTACAGATACTTGGCAAAAACAAACACCGTAATAAGACCAGTGTAGAGGACAACGCGGGCGACAATTGCCGTTTCGGGCACGTTGAAAAAACGGCGCAACAGCGGCAGGTTCTGTAAATCGGTGTGGATGGCGGTGAGCAACAAGCCAAACGACAGGGCAAAGAGCACCACCAATAACAGATTCAGCAGCGAGAAAGCTGGCTTAACCAGAAAGACCTGGTCGCTGCCGGTACCGAACAACTCATCGAGCTGAAAAATACGGGCCAACCCGGGCTGGTAGGTGGTGCGCACGGCGCCATAGGAAAGGCCCAGCACCAGCAGGAGCCCCAGGTACACGTTTTGGCCCTGCGGTCCGGGAAACCGGGGCTGGGCCTGCCCCGCCTGGGCCCGGGGGAGGCCCGCAACAGCACTGCTCACGCTCACCCCGGAGAAGGATGCCAGGGCCGGCTCGCCGTCGGGCTGCCACACGGCCAGCAGGTGCGTACCGGGCGCAAGCTGGGCAGGCAAGAGCTGCGACAGGTCGAGGGAATACGTGGTGGCCGTGCGGGCCGAAAAAACAAGTTGGTTATCGAGGAACAGACTCAGGCCGGGCTGAGCCGCGAAGGAGAGCGGGAAGGACTGGTCGCGCTCGACCCGCACCCACTGATAGTAAGCATGGGCCGGCTGGTGGTAGCCCTGCAGGTACAGTACCAGCAGGTTGCGCTTGGCATCGTGGATGAGCCAATCTTCCGACAGGGCGGAGGGCGACGACGGGGGCAGCTGCTTGTACTCGCTGGCTCGCGCAGGCGCCACCAGGCCCACCATTGCCAGCAACAGGCTGCAAACCAGCAGCCACGAGGTGCGCAAAAAGCCCGGCAGTGCCATGAGACGAAGCGCGTTAATTGCCGGTGTCGGCGGCCAGGAGCTGGCGGCGCGAGATACGGCTTTGGTACACCCCAAAGAAAATGCTCAGCAGCGCCGAGAAGGCGGCCAGGGCCACGATGAGCACGGTATTGCCCAGGGCAGCAAACCGGATGACGAACAGGATAGCCAGAATATTGAGCAAGCCCAGCAGCAGCACCGTGCTGATTTGCTGAAAGCCCATGGCCAGGATGCGGTGGTGAATGTGGTTTTTGTCGGGGGAGAAGGGGGAGCGGCCGGCCAGCATGCGCAGGGAGAAAACCCGCAGGGTATCAAACAGCGGCACAAACAGGATGCCGACGGCCACCGACGGCGACGAAGACCCGAACGGCTCCCCTACCCGCGCGCCCATTTCGATGAACTGAATGGCCAGCACCGACACAATGAAGCCGCACACAAGGGAGCCCGTGTCGCCCATGAAAATGGGGGCCCGGTGGAAATTGTAGCGCAAAAAGCCCATCAAGCCGCCAATGAGGCACACCGCCACGTAGGCGTAGTTGCTATAGGCCGGGCCGCCGTACTTATAGAAGTAATACCCAAACGTGATGCAGGCAATCAGCACGATGGTACCGGCGAGGCCATCGAGGCCGTCGATAAGGTTGATGGCGTTGGTAATGCCCACAATGACACCCAGGGTGAAGGCGAAGCTAACGCCAACCGGCAGGGTCCAGATACCCAGAATGCCCTGAAAGCTGGTGATGCGCACGTCGGCCATTATCATCACAATGCCCGTGGCCAGGAGTTGGCCCACAAACTTCTTGGAAACGGACATGCCCACCAAGTCGTCCTTCAAGCCCACAAAGAAGAGGATGATGCAACCGGCCAGCAGCTCTTTGGCGCCGTTTTGCAGCGGAGCAAATATGGTGAGGGCCGACATGAACCCCGCGAACACAGCCACGCCGCCCAGGCGCGGCGTGAGCGACTGGTGCACCGTGCGCCCGTTGGGCGTGTCGAGCATGTTTTTGAGGTGCGCAATGTAGATGATGGAGGGCACCGCAAAGAGGGACACCAGCAGCGCCCACATCCAGGAAAGTGCCAAGGGAATATCAAAATGAGTCATAAAGAATACAATAGGCCGCCCGGGAAGGTCAAATTTTTGAAAACCCCGGCACGGGATTAAAAACCGTTAGCTGTGTAAAATTCCGACCCGGTCAAGCAAGGCAATGTGGGTGAAATTATCGGCTACGATGGAGTCGGGCACGAAAATGAATTTCTTATCAAAAATCTGAGGGCCATTGTAGTAGCTGACCCAGTACTGGTTATTCAAATGAAAAAGCGCCGAATCGATGGGTTCGACGGGCACTGCGGTGTGGGGCGGCACTTCTTCGAAGACGTAACGCAGCGTGGACGTGCGCACCTTCTCCCCGTCATCCTGCAGGCCGTAGCCGTTGGCATTCACAATGACGTTTTGAAGCGGGAAAGCGTTGTGATTGAGCAGGTAAACCTGCCAGATGGCCTGGCCTTCGGGCGTCAGCGCCGCTTCGTCGGGGATGACGGCTACCGAAACGCCTTCTACAGGGTCAAAAGAAATGTCTCGTTTCAAGGCAGCGGACTTTAGGCAGTTTCTACGGATTGGGAGGCGGTGGCGGGCGCTTGCCGGCGGCTACGCACGGACCTCGCTGGCTCCGAGCAGTTCGAGTAAGTGAGGCAACAGACGTTCCTGAACGTCGGCGACCGATACGGACGCTCCGCTCCCCAACTCTTGTGCCAGAGAAGTCACGGCTTTGTCGGTGATGCCGCAGGGCACGATGTGGCCAAAGTAGTTGAGGTCGGGGTTGACGTTCAGGGCGAAGCCGTGCAGCGTGACCCAGCGGCTGCACTTCACGCCCAGCGCGCAAATCTTGCGGGGGTTGGCGGCGCCTTCCTCCCAGTCTAGCCACACGCCGGTGAGCCCGGCAATGCGGCCGGCGCGCAGGCCGTATTCGGCCAGGGTGCGAATGACCGCCTCCTCCAGGGTACGCAAGTACCAGTGGATGTCGGGCCGGAAGTTGTCGAGGTCGAGAATGGGGTACCCCACTAGCTGGCCGGGGCCGTGGTAGGTGATGTCGCCGCCGCGGTTGATGCGGTGGAAGCTGGCGCCGTGCGCCGTGAGGGCGGCTTCGTTGAGGAGCAGGTGCTCGGGCTTGCCGCTTTTGCCCAGGGTGTAGGTGTGCGGGTGCTCGCAGAGCAGCAGGTGGTTGGGGGTGGGAGCCGGGGCGGCCCCAGTGGTTTCGGCCTGGCGGTTTTGGGTTTTCACGGCCAGCGTGGCGTCCATCAGCTCCTCTTGGTAGTGCCAGGTGGGCACGTATTCAACCAACCCGAGGCGTTGCACCTGCAGGGTGGGGTTGAGTAGCGGCGCGGCGGCGCCAACGGGGAGGGCGTCGAGCAGTTGGTGGGGAAACTGGTCTACGGAGGAGGCCATGAGCGGGAAAGAGGACAACGGGACGCAAAGGTACTAAGCGCGGTAGGCTTTCCCCGGCTCCTTCGTCCGCGGACTTCCCGTTTTTCGTTTCGCAACCTACGAGCTTGCGGCGGCCGGAGATTTGCCGGCCAGCGGCTAGCTTGCGGCGGTTCTTTGGCTCTTGCTTTATGGCCGCCGCCTCACTCCTTAACCCCTGCTTGATGGCCCATGCCCCCCACGAGTTAGGCCGCGCCGGCGAAGCCGCCGCGGCCGACCATTTTCTGGCGCTGGGCTACGAGGTGGTGGCACGTAGCTACCGACACGGCCGCGCCGAAGTCGACCTGGTGGTGCGACGTGGCGTGGCGCTACTGGTATTTGTGGAGGTGAAGACCCGCTCCTCGGGGCAGTACGGGGCGCCCGAGACGTTCGTCTCGACCCGAAAAAAGGAATTGTTCCGACTAGCGGCCACCCACCTGCAGGAAGAAATGGACTGGCGCGGCGACATCCGCTTCGATATCCTGGCCCTCACCCTGCTCAGCCAGGGGTTTTTCATCGAACACTTCGAAGATGCGTTCTATTGAGTTGTCAGACAGTAGTTGTTGGCTGCTTGTTGCCAGTTGTCTGGATGCGAACAACTGACAACTGCTCTACTGCTACAACGCGCCCATGGCCCCGGTAGCGTTCCGCTTACTTGGCGCGTTTTGGCAACACCTTGGGGGCGGCGCGGGGCACGGGACGGCGCTGGCCGGGCCGGTCCACGGCCTCGGGCTGGCCGCGCTTGTCGATGTTCTTGTCCTTATCGAAGATGATGGTGGCGTTGCGGTTGTACTCCCGCACGAGTTCGGGCTCGGCCACTTCCGGGTCGTAGCCAGACTCGGCGTACTGGTATTCGTAGTGGCGGCGGTTGCGGAAGCCCCAGTATTTGGTCCAGGTGCCCACGCGCTTGCCGTTCTCAAACTGCCCGCGCCAGTCGGCCTGCCCGTTGATGAGAAACTTGGCGTAGTCGCCTTCCAGCTTGCCGTTCACGTAGGGCACTACTTCGTTGATGAGGCTACGGTCTTCGCCGTAGTAGCTCACGTTGGCGTCGCGCGGGAAGCCCATTTCGTAGTGGATTTTGGTCAGCAGCACCCCGTTCCGGTCAAACCGCTCCCAGCGCAGGTGGCGGGTACCCAGGGCGTAATAGCCCGTCTCTATCACCTTATTGTTTTGCAGCTTTTTATAAGGACCGTGCAGAATTTTCAGGCTCGCAATGTCTTCCTCAATTGCCGCCAGCTTCAGGATTTTGTGCTTCTTGGTATCGAAGTAGTAATGGGCCGGCGCGTAGGCATTGAGCGGCAGTGGGTACTTCAGAAAATAGAAAACCTCGACAATCTGGTTGCGGCCCTTGGGACCCGATTTAGCAAAGCCCTTTTTAATTTTTTCACCCAGAAATACCTTCTTTTTCTTGCTGGGCTTGCGCTGGGCTGCCTTTTCGGCCTCTTTGGCAGCACGCTCCTGCTCTTTGGTAATCACCACTTTGCGGGCCGTGCTGAGCGATGGGCTGCCCTTGAGCGTGTCGGCGGTGCGGGTTAGCGTGTCCGAAGCCAGCACCGCCACGGCCTGCGCCGGATTGCTGTTGAAGGAAACCGCTTTGCGGGTGCACGCCCATGGCAGCAAGGTGGCCAGCAGCAGCGCAAAAGCAAGGAAACGCAGCGGCCGCAGCCACAAACGGGAATTAGGCATGAATCGCACGGGATGATTTTGCGGCACTAACGTAAAGGTATACCGGTTTGGTGCCTTGGGGAATGGGGCCGAGTTGGTGAATAAAGGAAGAACTGGCGGCGGCCACGCAGCGCCTGGCCTGGGTCAGCACTCCACCCTCCGGGTCGCTACATGCAGCCGTTGGCCCGCTACCAGCAGGTGCAGCCGCAGCCCGTGCCCGCTGATGGGGCGGCCTTCGGCGATGGTCGGCACGTTATTGTGGGTCGTGTCGCTGGCGTCTACCACCACCACCACTTCTTCGCCAAATACCGCTGCGGGCTGGTTGGGGTGCAGAAGGAGGCCGGTTTCCTCGCTCAGGCCGATGCCCAACAGACTGGGCTGGGCCAGCACCGCGTGCATCAGGCGGGGGTAGCGGCCCCGCTCGGCAAAGTGCTGGTCGAGGAGCACACCGGGCAGCAGGCCCAGCCCGGGCTTCACCTCAATGCGCCCGCCCAGCAGGCTGCGCCAGCCGTGGCCGTACACCAGCATGTACTCGGCCATGGCCGACGCTCCGGCGCTGGTGCCGGCCAGCACAAAGCCATCTTCGTGCCGATACTTGTCCTTGAGAATGGTTAGAAACTCGGTGTTTAACAGGAATTCCGTGAGGCGCTCCTGGTCGCCGCCGCTCATGAAAACGAGTGTGGCCTTGCGCAGGCGCGCCAGCGTGGCGGGGTCGTCGGCGGGGTGGGTTTCGTCCACGCGCAGGTGCCGCACGTGCGGGCAGTTCAGCTGGTGCCAGGAGTGGGCGTAGGCGGCAGCAGTGCGGGCGGGCTGGCGCCGGGTAGCGGTGGTGAGCACCTCAATAATGGCCGACTGGCCGGGAATGAGCCCGGCCAACAGGGCCAGCATGGGGTCGTCGTCGCCACCGCCCAGCATGACCAGGGTGCCACGCGGTGCACCCGCAGAAGTAGTAAAAGGCATCAACATGAATTTAAGTCAGCAAGATGGCGGTTTTGGTTACAATACAGCCCCCGCCTTTATCACTTAACGGTTATTTTTAGCCCAAAGCTATGCTTTAGCCCTACTTTTGTCGGGCTACTTCTCCCTCCTTTCAATCCCGCTTGCCTAGCGAAGCACTCTCCTTCCTCTTTACATGCAGCCGCAGACCGTGGAAACCATCACGTCCCTGATTCAGGAGGGCGAATTTTTCAAGCTGAAGCAGGTGCTCCGCGAGTTTCAACCGTCGGAGCTGGTCACGCTCATTGAAGAGGAAGAGGAACGCGAGCAGCTCATCATCTTCCGGCTGCTGCCCCTGAAGCTGGCCACCGAGGTGTTCGAATACTTGGACCTGGAAATTCAGCGGCACTTCCTCGATAACCTGGCCCAGGACAAGATGGCCGACATCCTCAACGAGATGTCGCCAGACGACCGCACGGCCCTGCTGGAGTTCCTGCCCGCCAACTTCGTGGCCGAGCTCATCCAAAGCCTTTCGGAGCCCGAGCGCAAGGTGACGCTGCAGCTGCTGGGCTACCCGGAGGACTCCGTAGGCCGCCTGATGACGCCCGACTACATTGCCATCCGCGAGACGTGGACGGTGCAGCAGGTGCTCGACTACGTGCGCCAGCACGGCGGGCAGTCCGAAACGCTGAGCATGCTCTACGTAACCGATGCGCACGGCGTGCTCATCGACGACATTCGCATTCGGGAGTTCCTGCTCTCGGCCCCCACCATCCGGGTGCGCGACCTCATGGACCGCCGCTTCGTGCAGCTCACCGCCGTGCAGGACCAGGAAGAAGCCATCGACGTGTTCCGGCGCAACGACCGCAACGCCCTGCCCGTGGTATCGGACCAGGGCATTCTGCTCGGCATCGTGACCATCGACGACATCCTGAGCATTCGCGAGCAGGAAGACACCGAGGACATGCAGAAGCTGGGCGGCTCCGAAGCCCTGGACGAGCCCTACCTGGCCACGCCCCTGCTGGGCATGCTCAAGAAGCGCGCCGGCTGGCTGGTTATCCTCCTGATTGGGGAAATGTTCACGGCCACGGCGCTCAAGTCCTTTGAGGAAGAAATTGCCAAGGCCGTGGTGCTCACCATCTTTATCCCCCTCATTATCAGCGCCGGGGGCAACGCTGGCTCGCAGGCCACTTCGCTCATCATCCGGGCCATGAGCCTCGGCGAGCTGACCATTGGGGACTGGTGGCGCGTGATGCGGCGCGAGCTGGCGACGGGGGCCATGCTGGGCGCAATATTGGGCGCGGTAGGCTTGCTGCGCATCCTGCTCTGGTCGCGCATCTTCCCCGGCGAGTACGGGACCTATTACTGGGGCATTGCCCTCACGGTGGGTTCATCGCTGGTCGGCATCGTGCTGTGGGGCTCGTTGTGCGGCTCCATGCTGCCCCTGTTGCTCAAGCGGCTTGGCGCTGACCCTGCCACGTCCTCGGCCCCCTTCGTGGCCACGCTGGTCGACGTGACCGGGGTTGTGATTTACTTTGCGTTCGCCCTCTTATTCCTGAGCGGCACGCTGCTCTAGTCCGCTTGTCATGGTTGCCACCGTAGGAAAGCTCATCGGTTGGATAGGAATGAAGCGCCTCCTTGCGGGAGCAGCTGCCAGCGGCATGCTGGCGCTCAGCAGCTGCACGGTGGTGGGCAACGTAACGCAGCTCGACGACGACTACTACCGATTGATACGGCGCGAATCACCAGATTCACTGGTGGCAGCGCTGCAGGCGAAAAAGGATTTCTACGTGCAGCAGCGCGCCGACACGTTGCTCCTGACGCCTCCTTCCGGCGCCGCCCTGCTCACCTACCGCTACCGCCTGCAGCCCAACCAACGAGTGGTGCTGCTGCGCCGCCGTCTGGACGTTGACGTGTTTACCATTCCCTTCAAAATGCGTCCCTCGCAGGGCAGCGTGCCGGTGCAACTCAACACCAACTTCAACGCCGCCATTTACCTGGGACGCCGCCTGGATTTTTACGCGCTGCGAACCAAACGCAGCACGCCGTTTGGGGCCACGCCGCACGTGCGAGCCACGGGCATCGGCTACGGGGCCTTCGTGGGCGTGGGCTCCACCGTCGTCAACCCCGACGTGACGCGGCAGCGCGCCACCATTGCCGACTACGAAGGACTGGTGGTGCACGGCGGGCTGGCCGCCATCTACGATGCCCGTGCCTTCAACATTGGGGTGGCCGTGGGTGCCGACCAGCTGCTGGGGCCCGATGGCCCGCACTGGGTGTACCGCCGCAAGCCCTGGTTTGGGGTGCTGTTTGGCCTAGACCTGAACTAAGCCCGGGCGCTACTCCACCCGGCGGCGGTTGGCTTTTTTCTCGCCGTCTTTCTTCTTACCCTCCAGCCGCTTGCGCACGGCGCCTTTGCTGGGCTTGGTGGCCTTGCGGGGCTTGGGACGGCGCAAGCTCTTGAGCAGCAGCTCGTGAAACCGAGCCAAGGCAATTTCCTTGTTGCGCAGCTGGCTGCGGTCGTCTTGGGCCGTGATGAGCAGCAGGCCCTCGGCGGTGAGCTGATTGGCAACCTTTTCCAGAATCAGCGCTTTCTGCGCCTCAGTCAAGACCTGCGAATCCTGCAGGTGAAAGCGCAGCTCCACCCGCGACTCCACCTTGTTCACGTTTTGCCCGCCCGGGCCGCTGGAACGGCTGGTTTGGAAAGTGATTTCGGGCAGGAAAGCGGTAGCGGGCGGCAGCACTTTTTTAATTATGAATTAAGAATTATGAGTTATGAATTGGGCCATTTAGCTCGTGCATAAACACCAACTTATAATTCATAACTTATAATTCGTAATTATTTGTAGAGCAGCATGGCACCGTAGGAGTACCCGCCGCCGAATACGGTGATAATCACCTTATCGCCCCCTTTCAGCGTGTCCCAGACTTCCGATAGGCCGATGGCGGCGCCGGCGCAGCCGGTATTGCCCAGGCGGTCAATGTTGTTGACGGCCCGGCTGGGGTCAAGACCCAGCTGCTTGACCACGTTTTTGGAAATGCGCAGGTTGGCTTGGTGCGGAATGAGGTACGTGAGGTCGGCCGTGGCAATGTGGTGCTTGTCGAGCAAGGTTTGGGTTACCTTGGCCATGTATGTGCACGCTTGCTGAAACACGTCGCGGCCGAAAGGCATCACAATGCCCTTTTCAACCGGTTTGAGGGTCACTGCTTCGTCGGCTTTGCCCACGGGCGCAGCCCCGCCGGTGATGACTTCGGTAATGTGCAGGTCGTCGGGGCTGATGCGCTCCTTGGAAATAAGCAGCGCTGCAGCGCCGTCGCCCCACAGGTGGCCGGCCATGGTGTCTTCCTCGTTGTTGTAGGCGGTGTTGTGCTCCGTTACCACCACAATGGCGCGGGTGGCTTTGCCCATGGCAAAGTATCCCTCCACGATTTCCACCGCATTGAGCAGCGAGGAGCACGCCGAGGAGATGCTGACCGTCGGAATTTCGTTGATGCCGAGGTAGCGCTGCACGGCGTGGGCGGCCGTAAAGATGGTATCGTGCGGCGTATAGGTCCCCACCACGACCAGGTCGATAGAATCCTGGGCGAAGGAAGGCGCGGCAGCCAATACGGCCCGGGTAGCCTCAATGGCCATGGTGTTGGCGTTTTCGCCCGGAGCGGCTTTACGGCGCTCCTCAATGCCGGTTCGCTCAATTATCCACTCGCTGGCAAGGCCATTCAGGCGGGTGAAATGCGCATTGGTTACGACTGCCTCCGGGAGGTAGGCAGCCACATGATGAAGATACACAGGGTGGTGTTGGGTGGGATATTATAGCGCGCTAAACAGTCTGGCAAAGGTACGGCGCCGGGCCCCCGGCAGCCTGAATAGCTGCTCATATGCCCGAATTTTACACTCTGAAGGGTGCTGTTGGTGGTGATTTCTGCATTGAAACAAGGTAGCGCACCACCGCTAACCATTAGCCCCGCAACCAGCAACGGGGCGATGCACGCGAATAGAAAGTTATAGGGATTGCCTGCTGTAAATGTCAGGTGGCTTACCCAATGGCTTGGGAGCAGGCAGTAGGATGCAGGCCTCGCACGGCGCCTTTGCTGACTGTTTATTTGCATAAAAGTGCTTTTGCTACACGCTGGCGTGAGTTGGCCTAATTTTGCCACATGTCGTCCCTCCTTCATTACCTCGACCAAGGCCAGGGCCAGCCCTTGGTCATTCTCCACGGCCTGTTCGGCACGCTTGACAACTGGCAGACCCTGGCCCGACGCTGGGCTACCGAAGCTGGCCTGCGTGTCATCAGCGTGGATTTGCGCAATCACGGCCGCTCCTTTCAAAGCCCGGAGCATTCCTACGACCTCATGGCCCAGGACGTGCTGGCGCTGTTCGACCACTTGCAGTTGGGGCCTTATACCTCGCTGCTGGGCCACAGCATGGGCGGCAAGGTGGCCATGCGCTTTGCCCTCGACTACCCCGACCGCCTGGCCAACTTGCTAGTGATGGACATTGCCCCGCGCTTTTCCGACATGCAGCACCAGGACGACATTCTGGCGGGCCTGCAGGCCGTACCCCTGACCACGCTTGAAAACCGCCAGCAAGCCGACGAGGCCATGACCGTGCACATTCCGCAGCTGGGCGTGCGGCAGTTTTTGCTCAAAAACCTCTACCGCCGCGACGACAACTCCTTTGCCTGGCGCATCAACCTGGAAACCCTGGCTACCTCCATGGCGGCCGTGGGCGAGGAAACCACGGCCGCGCAGCCTTTTCTGAAGCCCGCGCTGTTTGTGCGGGGCGGCAAATCGAACTACATCACCGCCGAAGACAAGCTCCACAGCATTCCGGCCCTCTTTCCCAACTCGCAGGTAGAAACCGTGGTCGACGCCGGCCACTGGCTGCACGCCGAAAAACCCGAGGAGGTATTCCAATTGGTGAAGGCCTTTGTGCAGCAGTAGAAGCAAGTAGGCGCAACCTGGAGCCGGGTCCCAAGCCGCGGGGCCGTTCCTTTGCGCGCTCAACCCGCTGCTTATGCCCGCTACGCTATACCTCCTGCCCACGCCCCTCGCCGAGGACACTGCCCCGCAAGTGCTGCCGCCGCAGGTGCTGGCCGCCGTGGCAGCCCTCCCCTACTTCCTGGCAGAAAACGCCCGCACGGCCCGCCGCTTCGTGAAAAGCGTAGCCCCCGCCCGCGTGATTGAGGACATCCGCTTCACCGTCATCGACAAAGACAGCACCGACGCCGAGGTGCGCGCCGCCCTGGTGCCGCTGGTGAAAGAAGGCATCGACGGCGGCATCCTCAGCGAAGCCGGCTGCCCCGGCATTGCCGACCCCGGCGCGGCGCTGGTGCGCGAGGCCCACCGCCTGGGCCTGCGCGTGGTGCCACTGGTGGGCCCGTCATCGTTGCTTTTGGCCTTGATGGCGTCGGGATTGAACGGGCAGCAGTTTGCGTTTCACGGCTACCTCCCCATTGAGAAAGCGCCGCGCATCGCGGCCATCAAAACGCTGGAACGGGAAGGGCAGCAGCGGCAGCAGTCGCAGCTGTTTATTGAGACGCCCTACCGCAACGGGGCCTTGTTCGCCGATTTGGTGGCGCACCTGCAGCCCGGCACCCGCCTGTGCGTGGCGGCGGATGTAACCGGAGCAGGCGAATTCATCAAAACCCTTACGGTGAGTGACTGGCGCCGCCTGCCGACGCCTGAGCTGCACAAGATTCCTACGGTATTCGTGATTGGCACGTGAGCACAAGCTCCCCTCCTTAAAAAAGGAGGGAAACTTGATGTGCAGCTACGCTACGGCCATCACCGTTTCGCCGTGCTGGCTGACGTCGAGGCCAGCGGCTTCGTGGCAGGCATTTACCCGAATGGGAATCAGCAGGTTGGTGAATTTGTAGAGCGCGAACGAGCCGCCGAAGGTGAACAAGGAGATGAACGCCAGCGCGCCGAGGTGATGCCAAAGCAGCGTAGGCGACCCAGTGATGAGCCCGCCTTCTTTGGCAAATATGGCTGTCATTATCATGCCCACGATGCCGCCCACGCCGTGGCAGGGGAACACATCGAGGGTATCGTCCAGCGTGGTGCGGGTTTTTAGGGCCACGGCCCAGGCGCTGATGGCCGACGCGCTGGCTCCAATGAACAACGCCGGGCCGTAGCTCACGTAGCCCGCCGCGGGCGTAATGGCCACCAGGCCCACCACCGCGCCTATTGCAGCGCCCACCGCCGAAGGACGCTGCCCGCGCACGGCCTCAATCAGCATCCACGTCAGCATGGCCGCGGCCGAGGCCATGTGGGTAGTAAAAAAGGCCTGCACCGCCACCGTATTGGCTGCCAGCGCCGAACCGGAGTTGAAGCCGAACCACCCGAACCACAGCAGGCCTGTCCCCAGCAGAACGAAGGGAATGTTCACGGGAATGTGCTGATGGCCGGCTTTGTGCGCCTCGCGCCGGCCCAGGGCCAGCGCGCCGGCCAGCGCCGCAAACCCCGCCGCGATGTGCACCACCGTGCCGCCCGCAAAGTCCAGCACACCCCACCGGAACAGGAAGCCGTCAGGGTGCCAAGTCCAGTGGGCCAGGGGGCAGTAGATAAACAGGCTGAACAAGCACATGAACAGCAGGTAGCCCCAGAAACGAATGCGCTCCGCGAAAGCCCCGCTAATCAGGGCGGGCGTGATAATGGCAAATTTTAACTGAAAGGCGGCGTAGAGCACCAGGGGCAGGTTGGGAGCCAAGCGTGGGTGCGGGGCCGTACCCACGTGGTTGAAAAGCAGAAACGTGAGCGGATTGCCAATGATGCCGCCGATACTGTTGCCAAAAGCAAGCGAAAACCCCACCACATACCACAGCACCGAAATCACACCGAGGGCAATAAAGCTTTGCAGCATGGTTGAAATCACGCTGCGCTTGCTCACCATCCCGCCGTAGAAAAACGCCAGGCCCGGCACCATAAACAGCACCAGCCCGGAAGCCGTGAGCATCCACGCCAGGTCGGCGGCAACGAAAGCATCGGGCCGGGCGTCGGGGTGGTCCTGTGGTATCACGGCTGCTACAAGAGCCAGCAGTAATAGAAGGGCGAGGCAGACAGCAGCCAGATTCTGTTTGCGAGTCATCGCAAGTATGTTTTTAGTAGTCATGCTACTACTAAATTACATTTATTTTCGAAAATAACCTTTTAAAATAAGGGGTGTCAGCTGTTTCTCTTAAAATAAAACCTAAATGGGCCTTAAATTCAATGGTAGTTACCTAAAATTTGACAAATTAAATCAGAGCCACTCTTAGTTGAAGCGAATGGCGAAGACGGTGCGGCCGTTTTCCTCGGAATGCAGCTGAAAAGCGAACCCGTGGGCCATGAGAATGTCCCGGACCAACGTTAGGCCGATGCCCTGGCCGTCGCGCTTGGTGCTGAAAAAGGGGGTGAAGAGTCGTTGGCTCACCTCCGGTGAGAGGCAGGGGCCGTCGTTTTCGATGAACACGGCGGGCGGCTGGGCGGTGGTGCGGACCCACACATTGCCGTCGTGCCCGATGGCTTCGAGGGCGTTTTTGGTGATATTGAGCACTGCTTGCTCCAGCTGCTGGGCATCGAAGCGGAGCACGAGCGGGCTAGCGGGAAGCTCCAGGTGCCACTTGATGCGGCGCTCCTCGCTCTGGGGCTGGAGCAGCCGGCCGATGCCGCGCAGCAGAGCGTGCAGGTCGGTGGGCTGGGGCGTGGGCGGGGGCAGCCGCACCAGGTGCGCGAAGTTGGCAATGAAGTTGGCCAGCTGCGTGTTGCGCGCAATGCTCACGTCCAGGGCCTGCGTGAAGTCGGGCTGGTCGTGGGCGTGGAGCTGGGGGGCGTAGTGGTGGAAGCTATGCAGAATGGAGTTGATGGCCCCGATGGAGTTGTTGATTTCGTGGGAAATCATGCGAATCAGCTTGCCATAGGCCTCTTTTTCCTGCTGAATCAGTTCCTGCGTCAGCTCCTCCAGCATGATAAAGCGGCGCGTGAAGCCCCGGTCTAGGAAGTGCGCGGCGTGGGCCCGGAAGGTTTGCAGGCCGGACAGGCGCAGGGCCTGGGGCTGGTTGTCGGCGAGGCCGGCCAGCGCGGGGCCCCAGGCGCCGGGCAGCGCCGCCGGCAGCTGGCCCAGCAAAGCCGCGCCCGGCTGGTTGAGGAACTGCTCCGCCGCGGCGTTCACGCCCTCAATGCGCCCATCAAAATCCAGAATGAGAATGCCCGCCGGCGAGGCCTGAATAAGGCGTTCGAGCAGAAAACTCTTCTCGTGCTGGCTCACCCGCTCCTGCCGCAGGGCGTCAATCATTTGGTTATAAACGTGAATGAGCTGGTCCATCTCGCGCTGGCCCACGGGCACGAATTTCATCGAAAAATCCTTGGCCTCGATGGCCGCCGTGCCCGCCGCAATCAACTCAAAAGGCCGCACGAAGCCCCGATAGAGCTGTATAGTGAGGAAAATACTCACCAGGAGCAGCGCTTCAGCCGCCACAAACAGCACAGGGTTGGTCGTGCGCAACTGCGCCGCCAGCGCAATAAGCACGGCATGGATGATGACTACAAAAAGCAGAAATTGGGTACGAAGCGTCATGCTGTAGGAACGCGCCTTGGCGCGTTCAATCGTTGAATCTGGCGCGCTGTGTTCAGTTGCGGAACCCAATATGGCACGTTCAACGATTGAACGCACCGAGGCGCGTTCCTACTCGAAGGGAATGGCGTGCTTTTCCAGCCTGCGGTAAAGCGCGCCCCGGCTCAGGCCCAGGGCTTTGGCTACGCGACTGATGTTGCCGCCGTAGTGGCTCAAGGACTGCCGAATCATGTGGGCTTCCAACTCGTCCAGGGTCATGGTGCCGGGCGCGGGCAGCTCGCCGGGTGCGGGGCCGTGCCCGGCAGGGACGCGGGCGGGCAGATGCTGGGCATTGGCCTGGAAGTCTTCGGGCCCCAGCTCTTCTTTGCCGCTCACGAGCACGGCGCGCTCCACCAGGTTTTTAAGCTCGCGGATGTTGCCGGGCAAGGGCTGTTCGCGGAGCCAGTGCAGGGCGCGGGTGCTCACGCGCAGGGCCGGGCGGTGGTAAGTAGCGCGCAGCTGGTCCACGAAGTGCTGGGTGAGGAGCGGCACGTCAGCGGGCCGCTCGCGCAGGGCCGGCAGGCGCACCGTAATCAGGTTGATGCGGTAGAACAGGTCTTCGCGGAAAAGACCCTGCGCCACCATCTCGGCCAGGTTGCGGTTGGTGGCGGCGATGACGCGGATGTCGAGGCGACGGGGCTTGCTGTCGCCCAGTACCTCGTAGGTCCGGTCTTGCAGCACGCGCAGCAATTTCACCTGCGAAGCCAACTCCAGCTCCCCAATCTCATCGAGGAATATGGTGCCGCCATTAGCCAGCTCGAAGCGGCCCGCCCGGTCAGCCTTGGCGTCGGTGAAGGCCCCGCGCCGGTGGCCAAACATCTCGCTTTCAAACAGCGAAGCCGAAATGCCGCCCAGGTTCACCTTCACGAACGGCTGGTGCCGGCGGTGGCTGTTGTGGTGAATGGCTTCGGCAATGAGCTCCTTGCCGGTGCCGCTTTCCCCTTCAATCAGCACCGATGCATCAGTGGGCGCCACTTGGCCCACGTGGCGCAGCACGTGCAGCAGCTGCGGGTCGTGGCCAACGATGCCGGCCAGGCGGTACTGCTGGTCGAGCTGGCGGCGGCTGGCGGCGGGGCTGGCGGTTTCGGAAGGGTCGGTTTCGCGGGCCGCCGGGCCGGCATTCAGGGCCAGCACCGTGCGGATGGTTTGCAGCAGGGTTTCGTTGTCCCAGGGCTTGGTGACGAACTCGGCCGCGCCGGCCTTCATGCCCTCCACGGCCAGGCCGATAGAACCCCAGCCGGTGATGAGAATCACGGGCACTTGCGGGGCCAGCGCTTTCACTTCGCGCAGCAGGGCCAGCCCATCGGCGCCGGTGGTGGCGAGGGAAAAATTCATGTCCATCAGCACCAGCTGAGGCGGCATTTCGCGCACTACGGCCAGCGTTTTGGGGGCAGTGGCCACAGCCTGCGCGTCGTAGCCCGCCTGCTTAAGCAGCAGTTTTAGGGAAGTCCGGACGGCAAGGTCGTCGTCAACAATAAGCAACATGAAGCAGAAAAAAGGTGCGAAAATTTAGCTTTTAGCAGTTCGTCGTTAGCTTTTTGGGGTCTTCACCAAGCTAACGGCTAATGGCGAATGGCTAAATTCTAACAACGAGGCATTTACCGTTTCTTCACGCTGCCGCCGCTGCTGGTGTGCTTGGTGACCGCCTGCGGTGAGCCGCCGTAGCGCACGTCACCTCCGCTGGAAGCATTGGCGGTCAGCTTCTTCTGCACGGCCACGGCCACGGTACCGCCGCTCGAAGCCGAAGCCTCGCAAGCGGTGGCCTGCAGGTTGTCGCCCTTGAATACGCCGCCGCTGGAGGCCTGCACGTTCAGGCTTTCCACATTGCCGCTCAAGGTGGCCACCCCGCCGCTGCTCACGCGGGCCTGGACGCTTTTGGCCGTAAAATCAGGAGCCGAGACAACGGCGCCCGAGCCCACTTCCAGCCGGAAGTCGCCCACGGTGTAGCCATTTTTCACTTCTACCCTTGAGCCGCTGCCAACTTCCAGGGCCGTGAGCGGAGCGGCCACAATGCTCACCCGCAGGTTGCGGGGGCGGTTGTCCTTGCTCCAGGCTTCGTTGAGCTTGTGGTCGAAGCTGACTTTAAGCACGCCGTCGCGCACTTCGGTTTTGAGGCGGGCCAGTAGCTCGGGGGTATCGGCGCTGGCTTCTACGCGCTGAATGGGGCCCGCAGCCAGGGTCACCTGCACCCCGCCGGAAACATCAACGGCGGTAAAATTACCCAGGGAGCGGACTTCGGGCGCGGTTTGGGCCAGGGCGGGCACCAGAGCCAGGAGCCAAAGCAGGGCGAGGATGGTGAGGTTTTTCATGCGAAAAAAGGAGAAAAGGATGAGAAAAAGTAACAGCGTTCGACTACCCAGATGCGTTCTGATTGCGGCGGGTTGCCCCGGCTACCGGTAATTCCACGGTTCGTTAGCGTTTCTCGTAAAATAAAGTGTAAAGCTGACTTATTCGGGCGTTTATTCTTCCCGCAGGGCTACGGCCGGATGAATGCCCGCCGCCAGCCGGCTGGGCTGCCAGGCACACAGCGCCGTGATGACGTACACCGCGACGGTGGCCGCCGCAATAGCCAGCATATAAGGCTGCGCGGGCAGGTCGAAGGCGCCCAGCAACGGAAACTGCACGGCCAGCAGCAGCCCGCCCAGTACGCCCAACGTGGTCACGACCAGCATTTCGCCCAGAAACTGCCGGCTGATGCTGGCCCCAGTGGCGCCCATCGCCCGGCGCAGCCCAATTTCGGCCCGGCGCTGGCTGATGTTGTACCAAAGCACGCCGAAAAGCCCCAGCGCCACATTGACGATGAGAAACAGGCCCATGATGGACAGGCCCACCACCGGTACCAGCGTGTAGCGGCGCTTGCTGAGGCGGTCGTCGTTCATCACGCGCACTTCGGTGGTCCACTGACGGGTGACGCCGGCCACGGTGCGGGCAATTTTTTCCTGGAGCTCGCCGCCCTGGCCGGGGGCCACGCGCACCAGCACGTTGGCCGTTTCCCAGCTGGTTGTATCGTGGGGCAGCAGGCGCTTCCACACGCCGGGCTCGGCCGCGGCAAAGTCGTTGGCCGTGCGCACGTTATCGACCACGCCGGTCACCAGAAACTCGTCTTCGGGCTTGGTGGCTTCGGGGCCGTGGTGGCTCCAGGTGAAGATTTTGCCCAGCGCCGGCCCCTTGCCAAATAGGGTTTCGCGCAGGTCCTGGCTGATGACCACCGGCCGGTGGTTGCTGGCGTCGTCGGCCGCCTCAAACCAGCGGCCCTCGCGCAGGTGCAGGCGCATGACGTCGGTATAGCGGTCGTCGGCGTCGTACACGTTGGCCAGCGCCGTGTTGCCTTCGTAGCCAAACGTCGAATTGTTGGTACTGAAAATGAACGGCATATTGCCGCTGGTGAGGGCCACGGTGCGCACGCCGGGCAGGGCTTTCACCTGCCGCAGCACGTCGTCGAGCTGGGCACGGGGCATTTGCTGGCCCTGGCCGGCGCGCACCTGCAGCCGCCACACGTCGGTGTAGTCGAAGCCGTGCGGCGCCAGGTAATTCTTGCCGATGGTGATGAGCACCGCCCCCACCCCAAAGAGCACCACAAACGAGAAAAACACTTCGGAAATCAGCAGCATGTTGGCCCGCTTGCGATTCCAGATAAGGGTAAAAAGGTGACGGAGCATGGCTGACAGGTTTTTTTAGGGTAGGAGGGTAAGGGGGTAAGAGGTGTTTTAGGGTGGTAGGATAAGAGAATCGGAAAAGGGCAGCGCACTGGCGACTCCTGCCCTCCTACCCCCTTGCCCTCCTACCCTAAAAACCCCTCATCTGCCGCGCAGGGCCACCACGGGGTTGAGGCGCGACATTTTCCAGGCCGGGTACACCCCGCTCATCAGCCCGAAGAGGAGCGTGAGCACCATGCCCCAGCCAAATACCCACCAGTTGAGGGCGAAATGCGCGTAGGCCAAGGTGTGGCTCTGGTTGAGCAGCGCCAGGGCGCCGGCGGCCAGGCCCAGGCCCAGCAGTCCGCCCACCAGGGCCAGCACCACGTTCTCGACCAGAAACTGGCCCACCAAATCGCGGCCCGTGGCCCCGAACGCCTTGCGCACCCCGATTTCGCCCGAGCGCTCCAGAATGCGGGTCACGTTCAGGTTCACCAGGTTCAGGGCCGGCAGCAGCATGAAGAGGAGCGTCAGGCTACCCGCTATCAGGTAAAATGCCTCCAGGTTGTCTTCGTCTACGGTCTGGTCCTCGTGGTTTAACAGGGCTCGGGTGAAGGACTCCAGTACCGGGTCGGCGTAGGAAAACAGGGCCTGCACCTCCTTCGGGTTGGGAATTTCCACCCGGCGCATCATCTGGCGGTATTCTTCGCGCACGGCCGGCACGGTGGCGGCCGAGGGCGCCAGCATCACCATCAGAAACTCGCCTTCGATGCGGTTGTCCTTGAAGTACTGCGGGCTCAGCGTGTAGGGCACCCATACATCGGCATACGCATACAAGTGGCCCGCCGACACGTTGCGCACCACGCCCGCCACCCGGTAGCGTTTCAGGTCGATTTCGATGGTGCGGCCCACCACATCGGCGGTGCCAAAGTAGCCGCGGGCGGTGGCCTCGTTCAGCACGCACACGTGCTGGGCGGCTTGCACCTCGGCCCCGGTGAAGGCCCGGCCGCCCAAGAAATCAAAGTCCATGATTTGCCAGAAATTGCCGTCGGTGTAGGACAAGTCCAACGCCAGCAGCTTGCTTTTGGTGAAGGCCGTGGCATTAGAGGAAGCCGTGATGATGCCCACCTTTTCCGGGGTTTTCAGCTTGCGTACGTAATCATCCACGAAGTGAATGCTAGCCGGCATGTTCATCCAGCCGTTGCCCTCCGCCATCTGGTGCCGGATGGTATTCACAAACAGCATTCGGTCCAGGCGCCTGGCCGGCGTGCTGGGTCCTACCAAGTGGTCAAACAGGGCCATCATCACCAGCAAAATCATCAGCGTAAAGCTCACCCCAAACAAGCTGATGAAGGCGAAAAACTTGCGGCGCATCAGCACCTTCCAGGCAATTTTTAAGTAAGAGAGAAGCATGGTTGAAGTGTTGAGTGTTTAATGTTAATTTTTAAGCTTTGAATGCTTGATTATCAGTTCAATCATAGGAGCGCGGCAATTGCTATTCGTGCCCAACTCAGCAGTCAAAACTTAACCCTCAACCCTTCCCTACCCCACTTGGCTACCGTCGAAAAGTCGCACCAGCCGTTTCGTTTTTAGGGCCTGCTGCTCGTCGTGGGTCACCATCACGATGGTCACGCCGTCCTGGCGGTTGAGGCCCAGGAGCAGGTCCATGATTTCCTCCCCCATCACCGAGTCGAGGTTGCCGGTGGGCTCATCGGCCAGAATGATTTCGGGGCTGCCCACCAGGGCCCGCGCAATGGCCACCCGCTGCCGCTGCCCGCCCGAGAGTTGGCCGGGAAAGTGCCTGGTGCGGGCGCTTAGGCCCACTTTGTCCAGCGCGGCCAGTGCCCGCTGGCGGCGCTCCTTGCCGCTCAGGCTGGGCCGGTAGAGCAGCGGAAGCTCCACGTTGTCGAGCACCGAGAGGTCGTTTATCAGGTGGTAGCTCTGGAACACGAAGCCAATTTTGAGGTTGCGCAGCCCGGCCAGCTCCCGGTCGGAGTAGGAAGTCACGGCCCGGCCGTCGATGGCAATGGTGCCGCCGGTGGGCTCGTCGAGCAGGCCCATCAGGCTGAGCAGCGTGGACTTGCCGCAGCCGCTGGGCCCCATAATGGACACGAATTCGCCCCGGTTAATGGTCAGGTTCACCCGGTTCAGCGCCACCGTTTCAATGGTGTTGGTTTGGTACACCTTCTCGATGTTGGTGAGCTGAAGCACCGGCGTTTCCGCGGCGGCCGGGCTGTTCAGCGGCGGCTGGGGGCGGGTATCGGGCGGGGTGGCGAGCAGGTTTTCCATAAAAAAAGAGAGAAAAGCAGAGGCTGAAAGATGCAGAAAAGGCGAGAAAAGCGCGGGCAATAATTAAGTCGTAATCAGCGGTTGGCCACGATGGGCGCCTGTTTATCAAAGTCGTAGAGCGTGAGGGCGCGCAGGCGGTAGTGCGCCACCCAGCACGCCCGCAGCGCGAAGATGCGGGTGCGCTTGGCGCTGTCCTTGGCGTTGGAGGCCAGGCTCAAATCGGTGAGGCTGAGGCGGCCCAGCAGGTAGGTGGCCCGCGTGATGTCGTAGCGACGCTGGGCCAGCGAGTCGGCCCGTTCGGCGAGGCGCAGCTGCTCGGCCAGGGCCGCAAACTGGCTGGCTTGCGTGAGCACGGTTTGCTCGAAGCTGCGTTCCTCCTGCGCCACGGAGCGCTGCACCTGGTCGCGGGTCAGCTCGGCGGTTTTGACAATGGATTTCCGGCGGCCCCAGTCCACGAGCGGCATCGAAAACACGAGGCCCACCTGCTGCTGGTTTTGCAGGTTGGCGTAAGTATCGGTGAAGGAAGTGGCCTGATTCACGTAGCCCAGGTTGGCCGTGAGCGTGGCTTGAAATCCGGTGGTACCGCGGGCCTGGGCCACGTCGCGCTCGGCCTGCAGCAGCCGGCGGCGAAAAGCCAGCGTGGTGCTGCGGTGCTGCCGGGCCTGCTCCAGGGCGCGAGCCGGCGCACCACCGGCTGCGGCGCCGGGCGTGGCACGGCCAACGCCGGGGCTTCGGCCAGGCCGGTGTAAGCTTGCAGGTCCACCGTGGCGTTTTGGGCGTTGAGCTGGGCCTGCGTCTGGGCCTGGCGGGCATCGAGCAGGTTCAGCTCCAGCTGCAGCAAGTCGCTCTGCGAGAGCCGCCCCAGCCGGAATCGCTCCTGGCCGATGCGCAGCAGCTCGGCGGTGGCTTCGGCGTTTTGGCGGGCTACTTCGGCGTTCACCTGCTCCAGCAGCACGTCAAAATACAGCTCCGTGACGCGCTGGGCGATGGTTTCGCGCTCTTCCACGTACTGGCGCTGGCTTTCCTGGTAGCGCAGCGGCTCCAGGCGCCGGGCCCAGCGCAGGCCATTGAACTGGCCCAGCGGCTGCGTGAGGCCCACGGCAAAGGGCTGGTTGTTGTAGCGCCGCAGCTGCCCGTTAAAATCATCGAACCGCTGCACCACCGACCTTACAAATACCTGCCCACCGGTGAGGCCAATGTTCTGGCTCAGGGTCAGGCCCAAATCCGAGTTGTTGATGCGCACCGACTGGAAGCTGGTGGTGCCATCGGGCTGCACCACCGGCGCAATAGCCCGGCTGAAATTGGGCAGCGTGCCCGCCAGCCCCAGTTGCGGCCGGTAGTTGGCCTGGTAGCCGCGCCACGCCCAATAGCTGGTTTCGCGGGTGGTATAAGCCTGCCGGCCCACTGCTGATTGGTCGAGCGACAGGGCAATAACGCCGTCCAAAGTGAGGCCATTGGCGGTGGGTTGCGCCCCGGCCGGCCGCATCAGCAGCGCCAGCATTCCGAGCAGAAAAAGGAGTTGAAGTTTCATCACCGGGCCGATTTATTCCTTGATGAGAAGCTCCGGCGTTTCGGCGTGGCTTTTCATGTCCGACACCACCACCTCATCGCCAGCCCGCAGACCATCAATAATTTGCACGTGGTCGAAATTGCTGTCGCCGAAGCGCACGGTGCGGCGCACGGCCTTGCCGTTTTGCACCACATACACAGGCTGCTCTTTGCCGCCTTGGTAGAACGGACCGTTTTTCAGGCGCAATACGCCGTGATGGGCGCGGGTCACCACGAACACATCGGCCCGCAGGTTGGGGCGCAGCACCGGATGGCGCGGGTTTTCCAGTTGGGCATAAAAGGTCATCACGCCCTTGTCCACGCTGGGACTGATGCTGGCGATGCTGCCCCGCAAATCGGTGTCGTTGATGCGCACCACCACCGGGTCGCCGGCGCGCAGGGCATCGGCGTAGGTGTCCGAAATCGTGGCCCGCACCCGGAAACTGCTCAGGTCGGCCACGCGGGCCAGCGGGTCGCCGGCCTGCACCGTGGTACCAATATTCTCGTTCACCCAAGTGAGCACGCCCGGCTGCTGGCTGCTGATATCGGCTTGCCGCAGCTTACTGGCCAGTTCCGAGATGCTGCGCTGCTGCATCGAAACCGTGTAGCCCAACTCCCGCACATCAGCTGCATTGGAGCGCTGCTGGGTCTGAATCTGGCGGGTCAGGCGCTGGGCTTCCAGCCGGGCCACGAACAGGTTCAGCTCGGCCTGGCGCACGTTTTCGGCGGTGCCGCCGCCCAGCTGCAGGAGCTGCTGCTCGTCGCGCAGGCTCGATTGCAGGCTGCGCAGCTTCACGGCCTGCACCTGGGCCTGCACGCGCAGGTCATTGAGGCTGCGCTCCAGGGTCAGCTGCAGCTGCGAGTTCTTATTTTGGTTGCGCAGCTGCTCGTCGTCGAGCTTGGCCAGTGCGGAATTGGCCAGCTCTTTATCCAGCTCCAGAATGGTTTCGCCGGACTGTACGCGGGCACCCACCGCCACCGCCACGCGGCGAATCGTGCTCTGGATGGGGCTGGTCAGCACCGCTTCCCGGCCCGGAATAATGGTGCCCGCGGCAGTAAGCGAAGCCTCCACGTCACCGGTTTCGACCCGCGCCGTGAGAATGTCGTTGCGGTTGATGCTGGGTTTTAGAACCGTGCGGAAAGCCAGCACCGCCGCCAACAGTGCCAATACTACACCGGCCCCCAGCAGCCAGCGGCGCCGCTGTCGTTGGTTTTGAATTGAAGGGGCAATGGCTCTGTCCATTTTCGGGCGGGAATGGGTATGATTCCACTACCTATTGCCAAGGCCCGTGCCATTTATACAACTATTTGATTATCATTAAATAACGCATAAATAGGCCGAACTGATTCTCCTAAAAAGTGTCCGTTACCGGACAACTGGTTTTAAATCGGACAGTGCGCCCGCTCCCTCCCATCAGCCGAGCTCTGCTCACACAGGTTCCAAGCCCGGCTCGTCGCCGTACAGGTTGTCCTTCAGCGTCCCTTTTATGAATTGTTTGTCGTAGTGTCGGTTGCGCCGGCTTCTCTTGGCATTGGCCCGCTTGCCGTTGCGCTTGTCCACCACAATTTCACCGAACCGGTTGAGGTCGTCAATTTCCCTGATGTCGTTGGGTGAGTTGCGCTTGGCCATGGCTTTTCCTTCCCGAACCCGGCTACGTCCGAAAAGTTAAGCACGGCGCTTTCGGCACCCATTACAGCCCGCTACGCCAGCACCTGGTACACCGCCAAGGCCGCTACGTAGGCCAGCCCGGTCATGTACACCAGTTGGGCCACCGGCCACTTCCAGCTCTTGGTTTCGCGGTACGTCACGGCCAAGGTGCTCATGCACTGCATGGCAAACACGTAGAATACCAGCAGCGAAAACGCCCGGGCCGGCGTGAAAAACGGCTGTCCGTTCTCGTCTTTTTCGGCCCGCAGCTTGTCCTGCAGCGTGCCCATGTCGGCGTCCTGCCCCACGCTGTAGATGGTGGAAATGGTGCCCACGAACACCTCCCGCGCCGCAAACGACGTGAGCAGCGCAATGCCAATCTTCCAGTCGTATCCCAAGGGCCGGATGGCTGGCTCCAGCGCCCGCCCAAACGAACCAGCGTAGGAGTTTTCGAGGCGGGCCGAGGCCACGCGGCGGCTGGTTTCTTCCTCGTTCCAGCCCTGGGCGGCCACTTGCTGGCGCACCTGGGCTTCGGCGGTTTCCTGTTTTTGGCCGGGGCCGTAGGTGGCCAGCACCCACAGCAGCACCGAAATGGCCACAATCACCTTGCCCGCCTGCATCACAAAGGCCTGCACTTTCTGGTAGATGGTCAGGGCCACGTTCTTCCAGCGCGGCCACTGGTACACCGGAAACTCCATGATGAAATAGCTGCGCTCCCGGGCTTTGAGTACGATTTTCAGCGCCCAGGCCGAGCCCAGGGCCGAAAAAAGCCCCAACAGGTACAGCCCCATGAGCGTGACCCCGCGCAGGTTGAACACGCCCCACGCGGCTTGGTCGGGCACCACCAGCGCCACCAGCACCGTGTACACCGGAATGCGCGCCGAGCACGACATGAGCGGCGTCACGAAAATGGTTATCATCCGGTCCTTCCAGCTCTCAATGGTGCGGGCGCCCATAATAGCTGGCACCGCGCACGCCAGCCCCGATATCATCGGCACCACGCTTTTACCACTCAATCCGAAAGGACGCATCAGCTTGTCCATCAGAAAAGTAACGCGGGCCATATAGCCCGTTTCCTCCAGCACGGCCAGGAAGCCGAACAGCAAGGCTATCTGCGGGATGAATATCAGCACCCCGCCCAGGCCCGCCAGCACGCCCTCCGTGAGCAGCCGCACCAGCGGCCCATCGAAATTTTCCTGAATGGTGGCGCTCAGGGCCGCAATGCCCTGGTCTATCCAATCCATGGGGTACTGCGCCCAGGCAAAAATGGCCTGGAACAACAGGAACAGAATGCTCAGAAAAATCAGGTAGCCGCCGATGCGATGCGTCAGCACCTTGTCGATGCGGTTGCTAATCGGCTCGCGGGTTTCGGTGCGCGTCACCGTCACGGTTTCGAGCAGAATGTCGTTGATGCGGCCGTAGCGGGCAATGGTCTCGGCCGCCTGCCGGGCGGTGGCGTCGAACTCGTACTGGTGCGTCAGCTCCTGCAGGTACGCTTTGTCGTCGTCGCTCAGAAAACCAATGTGGCGGTATTGCTGGGCGTAGTGCAGCGCCAGGTAGTCGTTGTGCAGGTCGAAGTAGTAGCGGATTTGCCGCACCAACGGCAGCAGCGCTTCATCGGGCTCCCAGAAGCGTTCCGGCGCCGCATCCAGTCGCTGGGCCATCACAATCTTGAGCGCCGCCACGCCAATGCCCTTGCGGGCGTTCATCGGAATAATGGGCACGCCCAGCTCCCGCTCCAGCGCCGGCAAATCGATGCGGATGCCGTGGCGCTCGGCCACGTCCATCATGTTCAGGGCCAACACGGCCGGCAGGCCCAGGTCGCCGAGCTGGGTGAATAGCAGCAAGCTGCGCCGCAGGTTGTTGGCGTCCACCGTCACCACCACAAAATCGGGGTAGTTGCCGGCGGCCCGGTCGTAGAGCAGGTCCGTAATCACCTTCTCGTCCAGACTCTTGGGGTAGAGCGAGTACGTACCCGGCAGGTCCACAATCTCGGCCCGCTGTACCGGCGTGAGCTGCGCGAAGCCCGATTTGCGGTCCACGGTTACGCCCGGGAAGTTGCCCACCTTCTGGTTGAGCCCGGTGAGCTGGTTGAATAACGATGTTTTGCCGCTGTTGGGGTTGCCAATGAGGGCAATGCGCAACGGCCGCGGGCTGGTAGCCGGTCCGGCCGGCGGGGCGAGGGACTCGGCCGTCGCGGGGTTGCGCTCTATCGCCGCCATACGCTGCGCCTTATTCTTTCAATAAAATAGTAGCAGCCTCACTGGCCCGCACCGACAGCGTGTATTCCTGGTCGCCGAGCACCAGCATGAGCGGGTCGCCTAACGGCGCCCGGCCGCTCAGGCGCACCTGCACGCCTGGCACGCACCCCATTTCCAGCAGCTTGAGCGCCATTTCGGGGTCTTCGAGGCAGCAAATGGTCCCGGTTTCGCCCACGCGCAGGTCTTTGGCGGTGCGGCGGGCGGCCACACCAGCAGCAACAAGCGGAGAGGAATTGCGGAAGAATGCCACGGGCAGGAAAGGGGTAAAAGCTTATTTAGAAAGAATACAAACAAAGGTACACCACCAAACGCTTACCGCCTTCCAAGAGTTTTTTTGGGCCGGTATTATGGATACTTCACCGGCTAATTCGCACTCCTTACACTTCTGGATTAAAGCAAGGTTTGCCAGTACTAATATTTTCTGATAACTTTCTGGCTGCTATTTGTAATTTTGTGCGCTCTACCCTGCACCTATATGTTAAAACACCTACTTCTCATAGTATTATTCGTAGTCAGCACTGTAACTTCCGGTTGGGCCCAGCAGGTTCAAATTAAGGGGGTTATTGTGGATAAAGACACGAAAGAGCCCCTGCCATTCACTTCTGTTGGCTTGAAAAACGAGCAGATTGGGGCGCTCAGCAACGAGCATGGCCAGTTCATTGTGCCAGCCCCCACCAAGAATGCCGACGACTCCCTCATCGTAACCGCCCTGGGCTATGCCCGCCGGTCAGTATTTGTGAAGCGGGGTACCAGCCTGCCCAATCTGACAATTGAGGTGCCCCGGCGGGCCGTGGCCCTGGGCAACGTGGTGGTGAAGGCAGGGAAAATCAAAAACCTCGGCCTGGGCGCCAAAACCGACAACCCGGGCGAGGGCATGATTCAGGGCCTGCCTGGCAGCCAGTACGCTTTCTTTGTGAAAAACGACAAGAAGAAGCGCCTCGGCAATGTGCGCACGGTGTCGTTCTACATCGGCGAAAATGGCTTTCCCCGCGAGCCCTTCCGCGTGCGGCTCTACAAGGCCGACGGCAACTACAATGCCCCCAACACCGACCTGCTCACTGAAAACGTGGTGGTGTCGGCGCCCCAGGGTGGCCAGTGGTACACCGTCGACCTGACGCCCTACAACATCATGGCGCCCGAAGAAGGCTTCTTCGTGGCCATGGAATGGGTGGTGAGCGGCGACAAGTTCTTCGCCACCAATTTCATGGACGACTACACGCCTTACGGCCAGATTATGCGCCCCACCTTCGAATTCAAAGAAAGCCGCACCTGGAACTACTCCATGAGCAAGGGCTGGAGCCTGATTACGGCCGCCAACGGCCAGGGCCTGCGCTACAACGCCATGATTAAGGCTGAGGTTGATATGATTAAGTAAATCAGGCTTCTTACGTCAATTAATTCTAATGTAATTGGGCCTTTAGCTCTAACGTATCATTGGTTATGTTATCTACCGAGCGTCGATTTTTGCTGCTTTTCATTGGCATTCTCTTTACCGGGCACTGCGATGGTCAAAGCAGAAATGCTACTAAGCCTCAAACGCTTACGTTGGGCTCTCATAAAAGTGTTCCTGGAGAAGGTATGATTCAGGGCATGCCGGGTTCTCAGTTTGCCCTTTTCGTCCAGAACAAGCAGCCGGCAACTGCCAGCACCGTCCGGTCCGTGTCTTTTTTTATCGACAAGAACGGTTCGCCCACCCAACCGTTCCGCGTCCATTTGTACAAGGCTGATGGTGACGAAAACAAGCCCGGTTCTGACCTATTAACCCAAAGTGTTGTGGCGGCGGCAACGCAGGGAGGCAAGTGGTTTACTGTTGATGTAGCTTCCTACAACATTTCAGTACCACAGGAAGGCTTATTTGTGGCTATGGAATGGATTACGGACGCCAAGCATCCTTCTTCTACTGACGCTACGGAAGATTTCATGCCGTACGGCCAGATTTTGCGTCCCACCTTCGAATTCAAAGAAAGCCGCACCTGGACGTACACCATCGGCAATGGCTGGAACCTCCTGCAGCTGCCCAACGGCCAGGGACGCAGCTACAACGCCATGATTAAGGCCGAGGTTGACATAATTAAGTAGCCAAATGAAATGGTGAACTCACCTTTTTACAACCCCAATAAAAGAGGGCCTGCTCAGTAGCGGGCCCTCTTTTATTTAGCGAATAGAGCCTTGCCCGGTTTCTCCAAATCAACCATCCACTGACGAATCGTTTCCTGCGCAATGGGCGAAAACAGGGGCTTCATTTCGCCGTTCATCAGCGTCCAATCCGATTTTGCAGGCTGGAAAAGGTGGTTGACCCCCGGCAAGCGCCTGGAAACGGTTTGACGGTTGACGCTTTTCAATTCTTTTTCCAAAGCCATCTGGTGCAGGTCTGCCGGGGCTTCAAGGTCGCTGGTGCCGCTCAGCAGCAGCACCGGGCAACGCACCTGGTCGAGCTGCTCCAGCGGGTCGAAGGACAGGAAGTACCGGTGCCACGGGGTGAGCAGCTGCCGGGCGGCGGCCTGCGCGGCCGGAGCAGCAAGGGCGGGCTGGTCTTGCCGGAGCATGTTGCTCACAATGGAAAGGGCCTGCGCCGGGCTGGTCAGCCGAATGATGTCGTACATGGTGCGCTTGCGTTCATAGACGGCCTGCACCAGCGCAGGGCTCAGCTTGCTGGCTTTGTGCAGCGCCACCTGCTGCTCCAGCAGCGTTTGCTGCCCGGTGAGGCCGTAGCCCGCCAACGCCACCACAAAGGCGGGCGGCAGCGGCTGGCCGGCCGCCAGCAAGGCCACGTTGGCACCCTCGCCGTGCCCTATTACGCCAATGCGGCTGATGCTGATTTCCATCCGCGCACGCAGGAAATTGATGGCCGACTGCACGTCGCTCACCAGGGCCTGCGTGGTGGTAGCCGCGGTGCTGCCCTCCGACTGGCCCACGCCACGGTCGTCGTAGCGCAGCACGGCAATGCCCCGGCGGGTGAGGTAGTCGGCCAGCGAGCCCATCAGGTGGTAGTCGCCCACGGTACCGTCGCGGTCCTGCGCGCCCAGGTCGCTCACCAGCACCACGGCCGGAAAAGGGCCAGAGCCCGCCGGCACCGTCAGCATGCCGCTCAGGTTCAGACGCGACATCGGGTTGTTGAACACGATTTCCTCTTCGCGGTACGGTGGCGCCAAGCGGGTGCCCGTGCCCGTGGCGGTGGGCATCGGCGAGTAGCGCAGCAGCACTTTCGATTGCACGCCAGCCTGGGTCCACACGCCCCTCAGCTGGCGCCTGACGGTATCAAGCAGCGCGGCGTAGTGGCTGCCGGCCGCCGGCATCCGCATCAGCACCGAATCGCCGCGCACCGTGATTTCGGTGGGCAGGCGGCTTACTTTTTGGGCGGGCACATCCAGAGCCGCGAAATACCGGCCGTTTGCCAGCGGCACGATGCTGATGGTTACGTCCAGCTCGCCGCCCAGTAGCGGCAAGCTTCCCTTCCATAATCCTCCCAAAGGAAGCCCGCCCGCTCCGGGCGAACCCGCCCTGGCCCCCGTGGCCCCGCCGTACAGCAAGGACAACAGTACGAGAACCAAAATCAAACCCCTTATCATATTATAACCGCATTAAATTGAATTATGCAGCCTAAAGGTACGCACCCATTGCTGCCAGGAGCAGTGCCGCAGGCTTCGCTTGCTGCGTCTGTTCCCAAACTGAAATGCGGCAACGAGCAGACCCAAGGCCAGTAGGCAGTCGCAGCGGGCCTTCTGTCGCGCTACCTGCCGCGTGCGGCCAGCCACCGTGATTGGTAGCCGCGCTTTGCGCGCAGTTCTTGCAGGCCGGTGCCTGCCCGGCGGGGTCTAATGCGGATTAGGCCATGCCTCCGGAGCCCGCTGCAGCTACACGCTACAGTATTATAATCCTATTCCAGGAAGTAGGCAGGCTCCTAAAATACCAGGCATTAATTTACAACGAAAGCCAAACGAAAAGGAATGTTTTTGGCTGAACAGCTTTATTTTAAACTAGGACGAAAAAATCCGACACTTAAGCTCATAATAATTTTTCATGCCTTTTTTGACATAGCAGTCATTCTTTTAACCTACTGATGATTATCCAGAAAGAATATCCATAATGTAGATTAATAGCAATAAAATTATACCAGCGCCGCTACGATTCTTTTGTAATGGTGCGTCCAGCAAATCATTTACTACGCTCAGTACCTGGAGATGACGATATAATGGTTGGGAATTTGTAAATTTGCCAGTCTACCATTCATTATATTATTTTCGACAATGATGAAACGCTTACATTTTCTTGCTTTATGGGTTCTATTGCTATTGCCCGCACTTAGCTGGGCGCAAGAAAACCGTATTACGGGCCGCGTGGTAGACGCCAAGACCAAAGACCCCGTCCCCTTCGCTTCCATTGGCCTTCGCGAGGAAGGCACCGGAGCCCTCACCAACGAGTACGGCTATTTCCAGCTGGCAGGCCTGGAGAAAACCAGTCAGGACTCCCTGATTGTGATGACATTGGGCTATGGTACCAGTGCTACACTAATCAAGCGCGGCAGCACCGAAGACCTCATCATTGAGCTCAAGAAGCGGGTGGTGGTTCTCGACAACGTGGTGGTAAAAGGCGGCAAGCTGAAGAACCTGGAGCTCGGATCTAAGTCGAACAGCCCCGGCGAAGGCATGATTCAGGGCCTGCCCGGCAGCCAATACGCCTTCTTCGTGAAAAACGACAAGCAGAAGCGCCTCGGCAACGTGCGCACGGTGTCGTTTTACATCGGCGAGAACGGTTTCCCCCGCGAGCCGTTCCGCGTGCGCATCTACAAGGCCGATGGCAACTACAACGCCCCCAACACCGACCTGCTCACCGAAAACGTGGTGGTGTCGGCTTCCCGCGGTGGCGAATGGTACACCATTGACCTGAGCACCTACAACATTGCCGCCCCGGAAGAAGGCTTCTTTGTGGCCATGGAGTGGATTGTGGGCGGCGACAAGTTCTACACCACCAATTTCATGGACAACTACACGCCCTACGGCCAGATTATGCGGCCCACCTTCGAGTATAAGGAGAGCCGCACCTGGAGCTACACCATCGGCAAGGGCTGGAACCTGCTGACGCTGGCCAACGGCCAGGGCCGTCGCTACAACGCCATGATTAAGGCCGAAGTTGACATGATTAAGTAGGGCACTGCCTCGCAGTCTGCGCTTCAAAGCTTCTATACTATATATCCTACGCTACCACAAAAAAGGTCCTGCTCGTGAGCAGACTTTTTTGTGCTGTACGCCAGCCCGCAGCCTGGGCCAGGCCACGCGCCTGCGCGGTTACTTTTTACTTTGGGCCATTACCCATTCGCGGATGACTTCCTGGGCCTCCGGGGAGAAGTTGGGCTGCTGCTGGCCGTTGACGATGGGCCACTTGGCAGGCTCCGGCTGGAATAAATGGTTGACCCCTGCCAGCTTCTTGGAAGTCAGGCCCTTGTTCTTGTTCAGGCCCGAGCTGAGGGCCTTCAGGTTGGTGTCGGCGTTGATGGTGAGGTCGGCAGTACCGTTGAGCAGCAGCACGGGGCAGGCCACGGCGCTCAGTTTCTCCACGGGGTTGAAGGCCAGGAAGAAGCGGTAGCGGGCCGATGTCATTTCGGCCGCGCTCGACTGCGCGGTAGCGTTGTCAATAGCGGCGTTGTTTTGCTTCAGCATGTTGGCCACAATGGCCTGCGCCTGGGCATTATCGGTAGTTTGCCGAATGATTTCAAGCATGGCCATCTGGCGCTTGGTGGCGGCTTCAATCTGGGAAGTCTCGGTGCCGAGAGTGCGCAGGGTAGTGGCCTGCTGCTGCACCACAATATCGCGGCCGGGCAAGCCATACGCGGCCATGGCTACTACAAAGGCCGGGGGCAATGGCTGAGCCGCGGCCAGCAGGGCCACGTTGCCGCCTTCGCCGTGCCCGACGAGGCCCAGGTGCGCCAAATCAATTTCGGGGCGGGTGCGCAGGAAGTTCAGGCCCGCCTGGGCGTCGCTCACCAGGTCGGCGGTGGTGACGGCCGGCGTGCCGCCGGATTTGCCCACGCCCCGGTCATCGAAGCGCAGCACGGCCACGCCCCGGCGGGTCAGAAAATCGGCGAGCAGGCCCAGGGGGGCGAAGTCGCCCACGGTGCCGTCGCGGTCCTGCGAGCCGGCATCGCTGAGGAGCACCACGGCTGGAAACGGCCCCGGACGGCCGGAATGGTGAGCATGCCGCTCAGCCGGGCATTGGCAGTGAGGTTGGTGAAAGTAGCTTCTTCCTCGCGGTACGGTGGGGTGAGGCGCACGTTTTTGGCGCTCATATCCGGCAGTGGGCTAAAATTCAGCACCATGGGCGTTTTGAAGCCGGGCTGCTGCCAGATGCCGTTGATTTGCTTGCTGTCGGCGGATAGCTTCCCCACGAAGCGGCTGTTGGACTCCTCGGCAAATAGCAGCACGGTGTCCGCTTTCACTTCCATTTTCACGTTCATGCGGCTCACCTTCTGCATCGGCACATCAAGCGAGCAGAAGTATTCGCCCCCGCTGAGCTTCATGAACCGGAAGATGACATCAAGCTGGCCGCCGGGCACCTTCAGCTGCCCCTTCCACAGGCCATCCAGGGCCGGGGCGTCGGCTACGGCGGGAGTAGTTGGGAGCTGATAAGCGCTGACCGGTGGGGCAGCGGCCAAAGCCAGGCAAATAAAAAAACCGCCGAAGAAGGCTGATAGACGGAACGTATTGATTGTCATAATTAAGAAAGGCAATAAAAAGCCCGGCATCGTCCTAATCCTAGCGGAACTCAGCAGGCCAACTGTAAAGTAGCAAAATAAATACTTTGCCAACAGTACTTCGCCTCGGGCTTTGGGCGAAAATGTTTCGCGTTCGGCCAACAAAGTTTCTCTGCAGCGGGGGTGGGTCGGCCGTTACTCGCTCACGAACACCCGTTTCACCCGCTCGCTCACGTTGGTGAGTAGCTCGTAGGCAATGGTGCCGATGCGGCCCGCCAGCTCCGGGAGCGGCAGCCCCTCGCCGAACAGCAGGGCCACATCGCCGGCCCGGGCCTGGGCGATGTCCGTGACGTCGACCATGCACATGTCCATGCACACCGAGCCCACCACCGGCGCTAGCTGGCCGTGGATGAGCGCCAGGCCCGCCCCGTTGCCGAAGCGCCGGTCGTAGCCGTCGGCGTAGCCGATGGCCAGCGTGGCGATGCGGCGCTCGCTGGTGGCGGCGGCCCCGCGGCGGCCGTAGCCCACGGTGTGGCCTGCGGGCAGGGTTTTGATTTGGGAAATGGTGGTGCGCAGCTGACTCACGGGGCGCAGGGCCGCGCTGTCGCGGCCGCTGGCGTCCACGCCATAGAGGCCGATGCCGAGGCGCACCATGTCGAAATGCGCGGTGGGAAAACGCAGGATGCCGGCGGAGTTCAGCGCGTGTTTCAGCACCGGATGGCCTAGGGCGGCCTCCAGGGCGGTGGCCATGCGCCGAAAGGCCGCCAGCTGCGCCTGGGTGAAGTCGTCGTGCGCGGCATCGTCGGCGGCGGCGAGGTGGGTCATGACGCTGGCCACGGGCAACCGTCCGGCGTGCTGGCGGAGCATGGCCACCAGTTCTGGCAGGTCGGCTTCGTCGAAACCGAGGCGGCGCATGCCGGTGTCGAGCTTGAGGTGAATGGGCGGCCCAGGGCTGGCCGCGGGCGGAAATGCCGCGAGGTATTCGGCGAGCATTTCAAACGAATAAATCTCGGGCTCCAGGCGGTAGTGCTGCAGCGTGCCGAAGGAATCGGGCGCCGGGTTCATCACCATGATGGGAAGGCTGATGCCGGCTTCGCGCAGGGCCACGCCCTCGTCGGGGTAGGCCACGGCGAGGTAGTCGGCCCGCTGGAACTCCAGCAGGCTGGCCACTTCGTAAGACCCCGCGCCGTAGGCAAAGGCCTTCACCATTACCATGAGTTTGGTGCCGGGCTGCAGCTGGCGGCGGTAGTGCTGCAGGTTGTGGCTGAGCGCATCGAGGTTGACTTCCAGCACGGTGCCGTGCTGCTGGGCCTGCAAGGCGGCCACAATGCGCTCGAAGCCAAACCGCCGGGCGCCCTTTATCAGGATGACTTCGCGGGCGAAAGCGGCGGGGTCAAGCTGGGCAAGGAAAGCCTCCGTGGTAGGGAAGAATTGAGTTAAGAGTTGAGGGTTAGAAGTTGAGAATTGTCCGGCAGGTTCGTCGAACTTGGTGTTCAAACCTTCAACTCTTAACCCTTCACTCTTCACTCTTAACTGAAAAATCTCCTCCCCGATACCTACCAGACGTGTGACGCCCGCGGCGGGCAGCAGCGCCGCTACCCGCCCGTACAGTTCGGGTCCGCTCAGGCCCGACTCCAGCACGTCGCTCAGTATCAGGGTGCGGCGGCCGGGGCGGGACTGCCGGCCCAGGGCATTGAGGGCCAGCGCCAGGCCGGCCAGGTCGTTGTTGTAGGTATCGTCGAGCAGGTAGGAATCGTGGCGGCCGAGCTTCATTTCGAGGCGCATGGCCACGGGATGCAAGCGGGCGAGGCGGCGCCGGATTTCGGCTGGCTCGACTTGGCGGTGCAGCAGCACGGCCAGGCAGTGTAGGGCATTCTCCACTGAGGGCTCATCGGAGAAGGGCAGCGTGAATGCGGCTTCCAGCCCCACGCCGGCATACCGGACGTGCAGGCTGGTGCTGCCGCTGGTGCTCTGGTCGAGGGCGAAATAAATATCGGCGGGCTGCCCGGGGTGGCGCGTCCAGCTGAAACCGGGCAGCTGCTGGCTGGCCACGGCGTGGCGCACCAGGGCCTGGTCGTGGCAATAGAACAAGCGCTGAAACCGGGGGCCCTGGAACAGCTGCAGCTTTTCGAGCAGCTTCTCCTGGCCAGAGACAAAGCCGGCGTCGTGCGCCGTGCCCAGCGTGGTAAAAATCCCCTCGGTAGGCTGAATGATGGCAGCTAGCCGGGCCATTTCCCCGGTCTCGGAAATTCCGGCTTCGAAAATACCCAGGGTGTGACGGTCGGGTAGCAGCTCCCACACGCTGAGGGGCACGCCCACTTGCGAATTATAAGAGCGTGGCGAGCGGCAAATATCTTCCTCAGGACTCAGTAGCTGGGCCAGCCACTCCTTCACAATGGTTTTGCCGTTGGAGCCGGTGATGCCGAAAACCGGGCCGGCAAACGTGGCCCGGTGGGCGGCCGCCACGGCTTGCAGCGCGGCCAGCGGGCTTGCTACCGCCACAAAGCCCGCCTGCGGGTACGCCGCCAGCCCGCCCGGCAGGAAGGCGGCCTCTTCCACTACAAAGAGCCGCACGCCCTGGGCATACAGGTCGGGCAGGTAGCGGTGGCCGTTGTGGCTGGGGCCGCGCAGGGCAAAAAACAGGGCGCCCGCGGGCAGGCCCACCCGCCGGCTGTCGAGCAGCAGGTGGCGGACTTCGGCGGCCGGGTCGGCGGGAGCCTGGAGAAGCGGGCGGGCCAGCAGGGCGGGCAGCGCAGAGAAGAAGAACACGGCGCAAAGGTCGGCGGCACGGCGGAAAATGCGGCGTGGGCCCTTTGCTGACTGAGGCAAGTGCAAGATTCCCTGTGACTTTGCCAAATATTATGTAAATCGAATTTACTTTCTTCACCCACTCCACACCTTTTTCCCATGAGACAGTACCCTATATTGGGGCGCGCCCTGCTGTGGGCCCCGGCGGCAGCGCTGGCACTGGCCGCGTGTAGCCCCAAAGCCACCACGGGCGTAACGGCCGCCTCGGCAACCAGCGCCGCGCCGGCGGCGGCGGCAGCGCCGGCCGGGCCCGCTTTTCAGATTCCGGTGGAGTACTACACCCTGCCCAATGGGCTGCGGGTGGTGCTCTCGCCCGACCATACGGCGCCCACGGCCACCGTGGCCGCGTACTACGCGGTGGGCTTCCGCACCGAGCCGCGCAACCGCACCGGCTTTGCGCATTTATTTGAGCACCTGATGTTTCAGGGCTCGCAGAACCTGGGCAAGAACGAGTTTATCGGGCTGATTCAGAAAAATGGCGGGGCCCTGAACGGCTCGACCCGCTTCGATTTCACCAACTACTACGAGGTGGTGCCGGCCCACAAGCTCGAAACCATTTTGTGGGCCGAAGCCGACCGGATGCGCGGCCTGGCCATCACGCAAAGCAACCTGACCAACCAGCAAGGGGTGGTGAAAAGCGAGGTGCGCGTGAACGTGCTCAACCAGCCCTATGGCGGCTTCCCGTGGCTGATGATGCCGCAGAAGGCCAACAAAAACTGGAACAACGCCCACAATTTTTACGGCGACCTCAAAGACCTCGACGCTGCCACACTCGCTGATACCAAGGACTTCTTTAGGACCTACTACGCCCCCAACAACGCCGTGCTGGCCGTGGTGGGCGACTTTGAGCCCGCCGAGGCCAAGGCCTGGGTGGAGAAGTATTACGGCAACATCCCCAGCGCCCCGCAGCCGCCCAAGCCCGACCTGGCCGAGCCGCGCCAGGAGCAGGAGCAGCGCTTTGTGGAGGACGACAAGCTGGCCACCAAACCGGCCCTGGCCTTTGCCTACCACATGCCCGAGCGCAACACCCCCGAATACTACGCCCTGATTATGCTGGACCAGATTCTGCTGCAAGGCAACGACAGCCGCCTCTACCAGGCCCTGGTGCAGAAGCGCGGCTACTCCGACGGCGTGAGCGGCGGCATCAATTCGGACCTGGGCAACCAGTTCAACTACAACGGGCCCATGCTGTGGATGGGCAGCCTAGTGTACGACCCCACCGTGCAGGCCGATTCGGTGGTGAGCGTGCTCGACCAGGAAATCAACCGCCTGGCCCGCACCGGCATCGACCAGGCCACCATGGATTTGGCGATGGTGAAAATCCGCTCGGCGTTTTACGACCAGGTGAGCGGGTCCGACAACTTCGGGCGGGCCGATTTGCTGGCCGCGTTCGCCTTGTTCGACAACGACCCGGGCCGCATCAACCGCCTCGAAAGCGAATTCCGCAAGGTGACGCCGGCGCTCATGCAGGCCACCATCCGCGAGTACCTGCGGCCCACCAACCGCACCATCATCACCATCAACCCGCTGGCCAAAAGCTAGCCCTCCCTCCTTTCGCCATGAACAAGCTAGTAATTGGGCTGCTCAGCGCTGCCCTTGTTGCCGCCGCTGCCCCGGCAGGCTGGGCCCAGGTGAACCCAGAGAAACCCAGGCCGCCTAAGCCAGCCACGCTAATGCGGCCCGCATCAGCCAAACCCGAGAGCATCATCAAACCAGCTGTCTCCGGCCGGCCGGCCAGTGCAGCCAAAGCAGCGGCCATCACCAAAGCCCCGGCCGCGCCTAAAGAAGCCCCGCCCGCCGGCGGTACGCCGCGCGATTTTGCCCTGCCCGCCAAAGAAGAATTCACCCTGGACAACGGCCTAAAGGCCCGGCTGGTGCCTTACGGCCAGGTGCCGAAAGTGACAATGATGGTGGCCATTCAGGCCGGCAACGTGCACGAAGCGCCCACCGAAGTTGCCATTGCCGACCTAGTGGCCCGGCTGCTGCAGGAGGGCACGGCCACGATGTCGGCCACGCAGCTGGCGGAGCGGGTGGCGCGCATGGGCGGCACACTCAGCATCTCGGCCGGCGCCGACCAAACCTACCTGTGGGCTTCCTGCCTGAGCGAGTACGCCCCGGAAATGGCCACGCTGCTAGCCGATGTGGTGCTGCACCCGGCCATGCCCGCCGCGGAAATAGCCCGCCTCAAAACCGACCTGAAACGGCAAATGTCCCTGGCACGGTCGCAGCCCGGCGTGCAGGCCCGGCAGAAATTCTCGGGCGCCCTCTACGGCAGCCACCCCTACGGCCGCGCCCTGCCCACTGATGCCCAAGTGGATGCCCTGACACTGGAACAGGCCCGGAATTTCTACCAAACCCAGTACGGCGGGCAGCGCACCAGCGTGTACGTGGCCGGCCGGTTCGACGCCGCGCCGCTGCGGCAGGCCATCACGGCGGCGTGGGCCAGCTTCCCGAAGGGCCCCGCCCCCAGCATTGAAGTAGCCACGCCCGTGAACAAAGGCGAGGTGCTGACCCAGGACCGGCCCAACGCGCCGCAGTCGACCATTGTGGTGGGCCTGCCGGTCATCGACCCCAGCCACCCGGACTACATCCGGCTGCGCGTGATGAACTCGCTGCTCGGCGGCTCGTTTGGCTCGCGCATCACCCGCAACATTCGGGAAGACAAGGGCTACACGTACTCGCCCTACAGCTTTCTCGACACCAAATACCGAACCTCCAACTGGACGCAGAACGCCGACGTGACCACGGCCGATACCTACAATTCGCTGCGCGAAATCATGAAGGAGGTTGAGCTGCTGCAAAAAAACCCGCCTTCGGCCGATGAGCTCCAGGGGATTCAGAACTACGAGGGCGGCATGTTCGTGCTCCGCAATTCCAATCCCGGCGGCATCATCGGCCAGCTCAACACCCTGGACCTGCACGGCCTGCCCGAAACCTACCTCACCGAGCAGGTAAAAAATATCAACGCCGTGACGCCGCAGCAGGTGAGCGAAACGGCCCGCAAGTACGTGCGCCCCGAAGCCATGACCATTGTGGTAGTGGGCGATAAAAAGGTGATTGCGCCGCAACTAAAGAAATTTCAAGCCGAGCGTAAAAAATCCTTATAGCGCTGACCAACTCAATTTTGTGCATACTAACGTAGTGCCTTTCCGCAGTGATTCACAGGATTTGCTGCGGAAAGGAACTTTTTTTGCCGGGGCACACCCAGAACTGGCGCAACCTTTGCCTAAGCAGTAAGCGTCTCACCCGGCTGACTGCCACATCTGCATTTCTATGAAAACCTTTACCCGCACGCTGCTGCTGGCGGCCCTCACCGCTGCTTCCGGACTCTTCGCCGCTTGCTCCAACAAGGACAAGGACGACACTCCCGCCCCCGCCGACCCCAAGCCGGCTTTTCAAATGAGCAGCTACTTTGACTTCATAACCACCACCCCCGCAGGCGGCGCCGCGCACTCGGGCTACGGCACCGGCTACCGGCCGTCCGACATCACAGCCACCGCCACCCTTGGGCCGCAGGTGCTGGCGCTGGATTTTGAGGCGGGCACCGACAATGCGTACTTCGAAGTAGACCGCGCCAAGCTCTCGGCCAAGTGGACGGGCACCTACGCCCTACGCTGCCGTAACCGCCCCACCGACCCGGTTTTTACCTCCTATACCTACACCGTGCGCACCGCCACCGGCAGCAGCGGGGCCTTCTACCGCTTCAGCGAAACGACCCGCGAGCTCACCGGCAACGTCACCATTACGGCCTACGACGCCAAGCGCCAGCTGGTGAGCGGCACCTACGAAGTGCGGGCCCCCGAGCAGAACGAGCCCAGCGCAACCATTACGTTTGGCGGCCCCAAGTGCACCATCATCTTGGAAGGCAGCTTTGAAAACCTCAAAGTGAAGGCCCAATAGGCAGCCATAATCCACGCTAAAAAAAGCCGTTCTGAGCAGTCAGGACGGCTTTTTATTTGTTGCCAATCGATAGCCGCCACGATGCCATGCCGGAAGACAGAGACAGTAGCACATTCTCATAGTCAGAACAAATACAACATTTCAACTAATAATCTTAGGTTATATTTGTGTACCTCGTCATCGCCTCATGACTGTGCTGAGCTTTCGTCCAGACCCTACTAAGCCGAACCCCATGAACCTGCAGCAGCTCACCTACCTCGTCGCGCTGGACACGCACCGGCAGTTTGGTCTGGCGGCCGAAAAAAGCCACGTGAGCCAGCCCGCGCTCAGCGTGCAGGTGCAGAAGCTGGAAGAAGAGCTCGGCGTGCTGCTGTTTGACCGCACCCAGCGCGGGGCCGAACCCACCGCGGTGGGCACGAAAGTCATTGCGCGGGCTCGCCTGGTGCTGCGCGAAGCCCAGCTGCTGCGCGAGCTGGTGCAGGAGGAGAAGGGCGACGTGGTGGGCGAGCTGCGCCTGGGCGTGATTCCGACGCTGGCGCCTTACCTGGTGCCGCGCTTTTTGGTGGCCCTGACCACGGCGTATCCCGCGTTGCGCATTCGGATAGAAGAGCTGCAGTCGGAGGACATCATGCAGCAGCTCAAGGAGCACCGGCTCGACGTGGGCCTGCTGGTGACGCCGCTCGACGACCGGCAGCTGCAGGAGCTGCCCTTGCTGGACGAGCCGTTTCTGGTGCTGGCTTCCGAAACCCACGAGCTGGCGGCAAAAGCCACCGTGAGCCCCGCCGACCTGCAGCGCCCCGGCCTGTGGCTGATGCAACGGGGCCACTGCTTCCGTAACCAGGTGCTGAGCTTGTGCGAGGCAGCCTCCCCCAGCGGGGTCGTCACCTACGAAAGCGGGTCCATTGAAACGCTCAAGGAGCTGGTGCGCCGGCAGCACGGCTACACCGTGGTGCCCGAGCTGGCCATGCTGGACGAGGTGGACCACAACCCCTGCATCAAGCGGTTTGAGGCGCCCGCGCCGGTGCGCGAGGTGAGCCTGGTGGTGCACCACGGCTTTGTGCGAACCACCCTGCTCGCAGCTCTGCGCGACATGATTCTGGCCAGCGTACCGGCCCGGCTGCACGCCGGCCAGGCTGGCCAGAAGGTGCGCTGGCGATGAGCCCAGCCCTGATAAACCATTAGCTAACAATCGCCTGCACATCCCGACCCCAGCCACATCAGTTAGTTTTCTCGTACTTGTGTGCTCCCCTCGAAGCCGGCCGTGAGGCCCGGCCCCGCTTACCCTACTCCCGACCGTTCCATTAGCCGCACCTACCTGCCAGGGGGCTTGGCTCACCTAGCTTCTCTCATTATCGCCATTTGCCTCTCGATTTCTGTGTTGCGCCGGGTGCTGCTCCTGTGGCTGCTCCTGGCTGGCCTTGCGCCAGTGGCTAACGCGCAAACCGCCGCCAGCGACAGCCTGCGGCGGGCCGTGGCGCAGGCCCCCGCCGACTCCGGCCGCGTGCTGCTGCTCCTGCAGCTGGCCTACTCCTACCGGGCTTCCCGGCCGGACTCTACCGTGCGCCTGGCCCAGCGGGCCCTGGCGGTGGCCCGCCGCGTGGGCTTTGGCAAGGGCGAAGGCCGGGCCCTGAGCATGCTGGGCGCCGTGCAACGCGAGCGCGGCCAGCTGCCCGAGGCATTTGCCACGCAGCTGCAGGCCCTGCAGCTGTGCCGCGAGCTGCCCGATGCCGAGGGCGAAGCCAGCAGCCTGAATGCGCTGGGCAACATCAGCCTGGACCTGCGCCAGTACCGGCAGGCCCTGCGCTACTACCAGCAGTCCAAAGCCGTGTTCGAGCAGCGCGGCCAGCAGGCCTGGGTGGCCGGCGCCTTCACCAACATCGGCAGCTGCTACGAGAAGCTGGGCGTGCTGGACTCGGCCCTGCTGGCCCAGCAGCGCGCCGAAGCCCTGATTGCCCGGCATCCGCAGCCGCGGCTGGCGGTGGCGCTGGCCCTGCGCAACATGGGCACGGTGCAGGCCCGCCTGGGCCACACCGCGGCCGCTTTTGCCTACTTCCGACGGTCTATCCGGGAAACCTACGCCAGCAACGATTTGCGCAACCGCGCTATGGCGGCGTATCTCATGGCCGACCTGTACCACACGCAGCAACAGCCGGATTCGGCATTGCGCTACGCTTACCAAGCCCTGCGCACCGCCCGGCAGGTGTCTTACCGCATGACCATGCTGGAGGCCAGCAACTTGCTCACGCGCCTGTACCAGGCCCGCGCCAACGTGGACAGCGCTTTCCACTACCAGCGCCTGGCTATGGCCACGCACGACAGCTTATTCGGCCCCGAGAAATTCCAGCGGCTGCAGCTGCTGGCCTTCAATGAGCAGCAGCGCCAGCAGGCCCAGCGCGAAGAGCAGGAACTGCAAACCGCTCGCTACCAACGGCTGGCGTTGCTGGCGTTGGTGGCCGTGATTGGGGCGGTGGCGTTCCTGCTGTGGCGCAACAACCGGCAGCAGCGGCAGGCCAACCTCCTGCTCAACGAGCGCAACACCCGCATTGAAGCGCAGCGCCAGGAGCTGGAAACCGCGCTGGCCGAGCTGCGGAGCACCCAGGCCCAGCTGGTGGCGGCCGAGAAATGGAGCTTCGTGGGAGAACTATCGGCTGATATTGCCGATGAGCTGCGCAATCCGCTGGCTTTCATGCAGAACTTTGCCGAAGTGAGCATGGCCATGATTGACAAAGAGCAGCCCGGCACGGCGCGTTCGGCGGAGCTGGAGCGGGAAATAATGGCCGGCCTGAAGCAGAACCTGAAGAACATCAGCCAGCACGGCCGGCGCGCCTCTTCCATCATCAAAGAGATGCTGGACCATGCGCGCACCGGCACCCGCGAGCCGCAGCCCACCGACATCAACGCCCTGGTGGCCGAGTACCTGCTGCGCACCGACCACGGCAAGCCGATGCCGGGCGCGGCGTCGGCTATTGAGCTGCACACGTCTTTCGCCCCTGGCTTGCAGCCGGTGGCGGTGGTACCCGACGAGCTCGGCCGGGCGCTACTCAACCTGTTCAACAACGCCCTTTATTCGGTGCGGCAGCGGCAGGCCCAGGAACCGGGCTACCAACCCATGGTGAGCGTGACGACGCAGCGCGTGGGGCCGGAGGTGGAAATCCGGGTGCGCGACAACGGCGTGGGCATGTCGGCGGCCGTGGCGGCGCAGGCGTTCCATCCTTTCTTTAGCACCAAGCCCCCCGGCGATGGCACCGGACTGGGCCTGTCGCTCGCGCACGACATCATTACCAAAGGCCACCGGGGCAACCTGGCCATGGAAACCCAGGCGGGAGAATTTGCCGAGTTCACGGTCCGAATACCCGCCTAACTTTGCCGCCCCCGCTTGCTCGTTTCCGCATGATATTTCTTCGACTACTCCTGGGCCTGGCCGTGACCGTGCTGCTGGCCACCTGCGCCCGCCGGCCCACCAAGCTGGAGATTTACGATGTGGTTATCAACCACGTCACCATTGTGGATGTGGTGACCGGGGAGCTGCGCCCCAATCAAGTGGTGGCCATTGCCAGGGGCAAGATTGTGGAGATACAAGTGGCCGACAAAGACAGCTACGCCGCCAAACAGTACGTGAACGGCAACGGCCGTTACCTCATTCCGGGCCTGTGGGACATGCACGTGCATTTCCGGGGCGGCGACAGCCTGATTGCGGCCAACAAAAAGAGCCTGACGCTCTTTCTGGCCCACGGCATCACCACGGTGCGCGACGCTGGCGGCGACCTCACACCCAGCGTGTACCAGTGGCGCAGCGAGCTGGCAGCCGGCCGCATCGCGGGGCCGAACATCTTCACCTCCGGCCCCAAGATTGACGGGCCCCAGGCGTACTGGCCCGGCTCGCTGGAAGTGGAAACGCCCGCCCAGATTCGCCGGGCCCTCGATTCCCTGCAACGGCTGAAGGTGGACTACGTGAAGATTTACGACAGCAAAATCTCCGGTGCGGCCTACCTCAACACCATCAAGTACGCCCAGCGGCGCGGCATGAAAACCACCGGCCACATGCCCTACTCGGTGAAGCTGAGCGACGCCGTGAAGAATGGCCTGGATGCAACCGAGCACCTCTATTACGTATTCAAAGCCTGTTCGAGCAAGGAAGACAGCCTCACGGCGCTGGTGAAAGCCAGCCTGAAAACGCCCAAGCCGCTGGGCCTGTTTGCCGTGCTGCCCACCGTATACGACACCTACAGCCCCGCCGCCGCCACCCGAATTTTCCAGCTGATGGCCAAGCGCCAGACGGCCGCAGTGCCCACGCTGCACATCCAGAAAACGTTGGCCGAGCTGCCCGGTAACGACCACAGCCAGGACACCCTGCGGGCTTACATCGACCCGAAGATTCAGGCCACGTATGCGCGGCGCCTGGCCAGCGCCCGCCTGCAGTCGCCCGCCGCCAACGCCTTCAGCCGCAAGCTTAACGCCAAGTTTATGAGCCTGATACCGCTGATGCAGGCCGAAGGGGTTCCCATTCTGGCCGGTTCCGACAGCGGGCCCTTCAACTCGTTTATTTACCCCGGCGCCTCGCTACAAGACGAGCTGCTGCTGCTGGTGCAGGCCGGCCTCACGCCTCTGCAAGCCCTGCAGACGGCCACCATCAACGGGGCCCGGTTTATGGGCGTGGCCGGCCGCACCGGCACTATCGCCCCAAGCAAAGACGCCGACCTGCTGCTGCTGACCGCCAACCCGCTGGAGGACATCAACAACATCAGGAAAATTGACACGGTGGTGTCGCGCGGCAAAGCCTACCCGGCGCCCGCCCTGGCCAATCTGATGCGGGCTATTAAGAATCAGTAACGAGACGCTTCGGATATCTTACCGGCTTCCCGAACGAACCTTCCGGAACCCAATGGCATCCTGACCAGCATGCCCCGAAAGCTCAGAAAGCACCGGCCTGATGGACCGGTGCTTTCTGAGCTTTCGGGGCATGCCAATGGGCAGGCGCTATGCTTATTTAACCGTGAGGTTGGCGCGGATTTCACCGCTGGGAGTGGCGGCGGTGTGCAGGTTGGCGTACACGCCGCCGGCCAACAGAGCAGTTGCCTGTGCCGGGCTCAGGATGGTGGTGCCATTAATGGGCGACTCGAAGCCGGTGCTGGCCGCGTTGTTGAAAGGGAACGGCAGGAAGACTGCCCCGTTCGCGCCGGGCGCGCCGGTGTGCAGGTGGCCGGCGGTGGGCGTCAGGCCAGAGTAGGTGACAGTAAAGCGCAACTCCCGGGTGGCACGGTCGAAGGTGCCGGCGAAATTGCCCGTGGCGGCTGTGGCCACGGCGGGCACTTCCTGGGCGCCTGAAAAGGCGGCCGAAACAACGGGCAGGGCTGGGGCAGCGGGTGCCGTGTCGTTGCTGTCGTCGGAGCAACCGCTGGCGGCCAAAAGGCCGGTGGCCAGCAGGAGAGTAGAGAAAATGCGGTTCATGGGATGCAATAAAGTGATGATTAAAAAAGAATTACGCTTGCCTAACGCCTGGGCCCGTCATAATGTTTTTGCTGATAAGCGCAAAAAAGGTTTGGCCGGACCGGTTCAGGGACATTCGCGGGTTAGGCGGCGCAAAACAGGGAAATCAGACCTGCGGGCGAGGGGTTTTATGCCGGGGAAATGCCTGCACCCAATAGCTGGGGATGTGATAAGTGGCTTGTGGGTGAACGTACTGGGCTCAACACCCCAAAGAGATGACCGAGTGCACGGGGCGGCGCCCTTCAAACGACAGCGCCCCGGCTACGCGCCGCCAAAGCGAAGCGTGACCGGGGCGCCGGACGGCATAGCGGCAGCAGTTACTTCTGCTCGTTCAAGTCCCAGTTATACGTCATGAACGTGGGCTGGATTTCGGCATCCACTTTGGGGCCGGTCGAGTACTTGTTGATGGTTTTTGAGAGCGTGTTGTCGTCTTTCTTGAAGTCGCCGGGGTAGAAGTCGAAGATGGACGATACCTGCGGGGCGTTGGCGGGCGTGAGCTTGTTCTTGGTGGGGTTGTTGATGAAATCGCGCGACTGGTCCTCCAGCTGCTGCTCGAGGCGGCTGCCCACATAAGCTTCGTTGCGCAGCTTGGGGCACGAGATGGCCGCGCACACCAGGGCAAAGTGCACCCGGTACTCGCCGCTGAACTTGCGCCGAATCAGGCGCTGCTCCAAATCGTTGAGGCTGTATTTGTCCTTGTCGTTACCCAAGCGAATGAACTGCTGGTCCCACACCGTATTCACCAGCGTTTCGTCGCCGCCCAGCTGGCGGATGCTTTTCACCGGGTAGCCGCGCAACACCCGCTGAATGGTGAAGGCGTTGTAGGCATTTATCCAGTAGGCGAGCCGGTCGTTTTTGCTCCACTGCTCGTTGGGCAGGTTGTTGCTCACCGTGGTCAGGTACTCGTTGAGCTGGCTCGAATCGGCCAGGAAGGCGCGGTAGTTCACCATGCCCTGCGCGTCCACGTGCTTTTTGAGCAGGGCGTTATAGGGCACGTGGTCAACCGGCTTGGTGCCGGCCATCGTGGGGTCCAGTTGCTTGATGTAGCGCACGTACTTGCAGCTACCCATCAGGAGCGACGCCAGCAGCACCAGAGCCAGGACGGCCCGGCGCGAAGTTGATTGCGAGAAACGGTTAAACGTCATAAGGCAAGAGGCACTGAACAGCCAAAACAGAACCAGAATCGGTCCCGTCACAAACCTACGCAGCGAATGTTAGTTTGGATGCTGCCACGGCTGTTCCTGACGGTTTAGGGGGGGGCAGGCCGCACAATTTGCCTTGCTGAAAATCCAGCGAGTAACGTGGTCCGTATTGTCTTGGCGCTACGACCGAGTAGTTTCGCATTTCCGTCTAATTTCATCCTTCATGACTCCAAACACTACCCTTTTAGGGCGACTGTTTCCCGCGGTGGCCATCGTCTGTGCGCTGGCACCGGCCGCGTACGCGCAGAACGCCGCTTCCGGCCCAGTCACGGGCACCGTTACCGACGAGCAGCGCCAGCCCCTGGTCGGCGCCACGGTCGTGCTCAACCCCGGCAACCTCGGCACCACCACCGGCGCCGACGGGTCGTTTTCGCTCACCGCGCCGGCGGGCAGCTACACTGCCACGGTGTCGTACCTGGGCTATAAGGTGGCTAACCAAGCCATCACCGTCACCGCCGGCGGTACCGCCACCCTCAATGCCTCGCTGGCCCGGGACCCCCTGCTAATGGACGGCGTGGTGGTTACCGGCAACTTCAACCCCCAGAGCAAGCTGGAAAGCTCCACGGCCGTCACCACGCTCAACGCCCGGCAGATTCAGAACCGGGTGTCGCGCGGTACCGCCGACCTGCTCATGGCCGTGCCCGGCTTCCGGGTAAACTCCGACGGCGGCGAAGCGGCCAACTCGGTCTCGCCCCGCGGCTTGCCGGTGAACGCGGAGTCGGGCTTCGGCTTCCTGCAATTGATGGAAGACGGCCTGCCCATTCTGGAAGTGGGCTCGCTCACCTTTGCCAAGTCCGACATTCACTTCCGCGTGGACGAAACCATCGACCGGCTCGAGGTGCTGCGCGGCGGCTCGGCGGGCCTAGCGGCCAACAACGCCCCCGGCGGCATCGTCAACTTCCTGAGCAAGACCGGCACCGGCGACAAGCTGCACGGCATTGTGCGCCTGACCGGCGGCGACCAGGGCTTCTACTCCGACCGCACCGGCCTGGCCCAGCTCGGCGGCCTGCAGCGGATTGATGCCAACCTGGGCGGCCCCATCAAGGGCACGCCGCTGCGCTTCAACATCGGCGGTTTCTACCGCTACGACGTGGGCACGCGCTACGCCGGCTTCCCGGCCAACGTGGGCGGCGGCGTGAAAGCCAACGTGACCTATAACCTGAAAAACGGCTACGTGCGGCTCTACGGTAAGTACCTCAACGACCGGGTGGCCTACTACACCAGCATTCCCTATCAAAACCTGAACAATCCGCAGCAGATTCCCGGCGGCCCCGACTTCCGCCGCGGCACCATGGTTTCGCAGTTTCAGCAGGTCACCACCATCCCGAACCCCTTCAACAACGGCCAGGGCGACCTCACCCGGGACCTGGCCAACGGCCAGCACACCCGCTACAAGGCCGTGTCGTCGGAGGTGTTCTTTGATTTGGGCAACGGCTTCACCCTTACCGACAACGCCCGCCTGCTCGACGCCAACCTGAGCACCGACGGCGTGTACGACATCCAGCCGCCCATTCCGGGCCTGGGCCTGGCGGCGCAGTACGCCGCGCTGCGGCCGCTGGGCGCCGGCACGCCGGTGTTTACCTACGCCGACGACCCCACCCGCACGCCCATCGACATTGCCAACCTCAACGGCAATGGCCTGGTGAACCTCGCCGGTATTTTCCCCGACGACAAACCCGCCACCAACGCCATCAACAACCTGAAGCTGCAGAAAACGGTGGGCAAGCACCAGCTCACCGGCGGCTTCTACGCCAGCCGCTACACCATCAAGGAGCGCCTGAGCTACAACCTGGTGGTGCAGGAGGTGGCCAACCGGCCGCGCCTGCTCAACATTACCATTCCCACGCAGGGCCCTTTGTTTGGCGGTCAGCCCATTGAGGTGACCAAAAACGGCTTCCTTTTCCAGAGCCTGGGCAGCGGCGTGCTCTTCAATTCCACCAACACCACGCAGGTGCTGAGCTACTACGCCGGCGACCAGTGGCAGGCCACCGATAAGCTGCGCTTCGACGGCGGCGTGCGCCTCGAGACCAGCCACGCCAAGGGCTTTTCGCCCAAAACGGCGGTGCTCATCAATCCCGACTCGCGGTTCACACCTTTCGTGGGCCCGCCCACGGCCGCCAACGGCTTCGGCGGCTCCAACGGCGGCCTTGATGGCCAGTACCGCACGTTCTACGACAACCGCTTCCTGCAGAACGTGAGCGACCTGCGCACCTGGGACTTCAACTTCAGCACCTTCAACTACTCGCTGGGCGCCAACTATAAGTTCTCGGACCAGGTGGCTACTTATGCCCGCTACAGCAACTCGGGCGTGGCTCCGACTAACGACCAGTTTGCATACGGCGTGAACCCCCGCGACCAGAGCGTGACCATTCGCGGCGAGGTGCAGCGCGTGCTGCAGGCCGAAGCGGGCGTGAAAGTGGCCAGCGGCAAGTTTAGTGCCGGCGTGGTGCCTTTTTATAGCCGCAACACCAACATTCCGTTCACCATCCAGACCTCGGACGCCAACGGCGGCCTGACCCTGGTGCCCCAGCGCGGCAACGTGGACAACCTGGGTGTGGAAGTGGAAGCCGCCTACTCGCCAGTGGCCGGCCTGACCCTGCGCGGCATCGGCACGGTGCAGCGCCCCCGCTTCCTGGACTTCAACATTCAGGTGCCTTTCGACCCGCAAACCCCCGCCCGCACCGGCACCCAGGTTATCAACCTGAAGGGTAACAAGCTTGAAGACACCCCCGACCTACTGCTGGAAGGTGGCGCCGACTACACCTACCGCGGCTTCAACCTGTTTGCCAACTACCGCTGGTTTGGCGAGCGGTTTGCCACCAAGCGCAACAACCTGCTGCTGCCCAGCTACGGCGTGCTCTTCGGCGGCATTGTGTACGACGTAACCAGCGGCAACCTGAAAGGCGTGCAGGTGCGCGTGCAGGGCTCCAACCTGCTCAACACCATCGGCTTCGGCGATGCCGCCGCCCGCAACGGCGAAAACTTCTCGGCCGAATACCTCAAAACCCGCGCCGCCAACGGCAAGACCATCGCCGAAAACGCCTACAACCTGGTGCGGCCCATCCTGCCCCGCAATGTGACCGTAAGCGTCGCTTACTCCTTCTAAACCTGCCCAAAAAGCAGGCGCAGCAAAAAGCCCTGACCAACTGGTCAGGGCTTTTTTTGTGAGAATTTTGGGCACGGGTGAAGCTGCAAGCGGCGTGGGGCCGGGGGTGAGGTGCCCGGGCACCTCACCAGCTACTCTATCACCGGGGCGCGCTCGAAGGGCTGGCTTCGGTCGAACAGGTAGCGGAAGGTGCCGTGGGTGCGCCAGATTTCGCCCCCGATGGTTTCGGCCACGCGCATCATCTTGGGGTTGAAGTCGCCAATCCAGTTCATCACAAAGTCTTCGTAATGCACCTTGCTGGTGTCCTGCACGGTTTTGGAAGCGGCCAGGATGAAGGCCATTTCCAGGCCCTTGCGTTGGTGGTCGGGCACGATGCCGAAGGCAATGCCGGTCATGGTGCGCACGGCCCCGCGCCAGCGGTACCAGGCAAACCGGGCCTTGCCCCACCAGTTAAGGTTGCCGCCCACGTGCCGAAACAGCTCGTTGAGCTCAGGCAGGGCAATGAAGAAACCCACCGGCTGGCCGTGGTGGTAGGCAAACCAGCAGATTTTCTCGTCGATGATGGGCCGCAGCTTGCGCATGATGTTGGCCGCTTGCTCGGGCGCCATCTCCTTCACGCCGTCGTGCTTCACCCAGGCCTTGTTGTATATCTGGCGGAAGTCCTCGGCGTACTTGGTCAGGTTTGCTACGCGTAGGTGCTCGAAGCTGTAGTTGGGGTCCTCGAACAGCACCGAGGCTTTCTCCTGGTACTCGGGCGTGAGCGGCGCCGCCACCTTACGGAAGTAGGTGAACTGATTGAAATACAGTTGAAATCCGAAGTTTTCCAGCAGGCGCTGGTAGTAGGGCTGGTTGTAGTTTTGGGTGTACAGCGGCGGGCCAAAGTTGTCAATCAGCAGGCCCCACCACTGGTCACGGTCGCCGAAGTTGATGGGGCCGTCCATGGCCTGCATGCCCCGGCCCTGCAGCCACTCGCGGCAGCCGTTGAGCAGCGCGTCGGCCGCCGCTTGGTCGTCCACACAGTCAAAGAAACCCATGCCGCCCGTGGGCTGGGCAAAGGTGTGAGCGGTGCGCTCGTTCACGAAGGCCGCCACCCGGCCCAGGGTCTTGCCCGCGCCATCCACCAGCAGCCAGCGAATAAGCTCGCCGTGGCGGAAATACTTGTTTTTCTCCCGGTTGAACACCGTTTCAATGTCCCGGTCCAGGGGCCGCACGTAGTTGGGGTCGCCGGCGTACAGCCGCACCGGAAACTCAATGAATTCGCGGACCTGAGCGGGGGTCAATACTTCCAACAAGCGCATATCCAGGGGCTAAAGCAAGAAAAGAGTCGCAAGGTAACCGACTCAGCGGGGCAACGCGCCGCTGGCTTATCTACTCCCAACGCGTACCAATGGATTTTCCAGCCGCGCTGCGATACCAGGAGCAACCCGGGCAGGCGGGCGAGGCGGGACTGGGCTCAGAGCCAGTCATGTTTTCCCGTTTGCTTTTTGCCCCTCAAGCGGGAATATCCTGACAGATATCAACTGCTTCAAGTAGTCTCAAAACGAGTTTAGCAAACTCATCCCTAAGTGAGGTTACTTAAACTTTGAATGGTAAACTAATTTCTTGAACTTGCGTCACCCCTCAGCAGGTGTGGAGGCACCAAGTGCTGGGCTGTAGCCCGTAGTTCAGAGAAAGGAGGTTTTAGCCGAACAGTACTAGCGGTGGGTCTGCGCGAGTTAGGTCAAACTCCACATCCACACGACACACGGAATTGCGACGGCGTAGACGTACATCATCACGTACTTGGATTGCCGGGCGAAGGTCACAAAGTCCTCGTTGGTGTAGAGCGCCGGGTAGCGCGTGCGGCTGGGGGAAAAGCGGTAGGGGGCCCAAAATGAGGTGTAAGTCCGCAACAACACCAGAAACTCCGCTTCGGTTAGCTCCCGCCCTCGACTCAAGCTGATGTACTTCAGGAGTTGCCGGATGCGGTACTTGTTGTAGAACGCCCCCACTCCTACGTGAATGAAGAGGATAAAAAAAATAGCATTGAGCATTGAACAGCAGGAGAGTTGAGGTGGCCGCGAAGGACTTGTATAGGAGGAGGTCCACTACTTTTGGACGAGGTCTAGGAGCATCATGCTCAGCACCCCGACTACCAGCACCAACGCGAAGTATTGCATGATGCGTTTGGACCGGTGGGCAAAGGCAGCAAAGGCCGCGTTTGTGTACAGGCTCGGGTAGTACTTGCGGTTGGGCGAGAAGCTGGCGTATCCCAAAAAGGAGGTGTATTCATCCAGCAAGTCCAAATAATCTATCTCTTTTAGCTCGCGCCCCCGGCATAGGTTTATGTAGTAAAGCATCTGCTGAATGCGGGTGCGGTTGTAAAACACAAAGGCTGGAACGTGCAGGAACACGAAAAAAAACAGCCCTAGGGACAGTATTTCTAAGAAGGGCATAGTAGGAAAACGTCAACGCAAGGAGTAGTAGCGAAGGTACTGGCCGCGTTTATTTTAGCGGTGGTTTTAACCAGACTTCGGCAAACGACGGCGCAGCACGTAGTACGCCGCGCTATCGCCGTCATCGACGAGAACGAAGGTGCTGGCCAGCTCCCAGCCTTGGGCGTTCAGCCAGTTCAGCGCGTCCATGGCCGAATTGAATTCTACCGGCTGGCCGCCGGGTCGCGAAACAGATTCTCGGAAAGTGGCTTTTGCTGCTGCCCGTAATCGATTGACACCACAACCCGGCCGTTCCACTTGCCCCGTGCTTTCACCTGGCAGTATTCCTCCGTTCGATTAGCATTTGCTGGAGGTACGGACGGTACGGACGTGGTTTGGGCCCGTGCGGGGAGGGCCATTCCAAGGGCAATTGGCAGGCACAGCGCCAGAAGGAAGTGTTTCATAATCGAAGAAGCAGAAGTGGAAGGAGAGAAGCCCCAGCAGCTTGCTTCCAGGGCGGAACGACCACGGGATGGATACTGGCCAGGGATAAAACGGAGCGCGCCAAAGGCAGGAGCCGCACGTAATGCTGAAGGCCCTACCCTACTGGGCTTATTCGTTTAAGCAGCCGTTAACTGGGCGCGTTGCCTGGCGGGGTGGTTCGCCATTTCAGGGGGAGCAGCTGCGGCACGCGGGCCTGGTAGCGGGCATAGGCCGCCCCAAACCGGGCAAATAGCTTGCGTTCTTCGAGGCGCGTGCCCACCAAGATGTAGGCCACATTGCAGCCCACAAAAACGCTGCGAACATCCGAGGGAGCCAGCAGCCAGAATCCCGCCAGCCCCAGCAACAAGCCCAGGTACAGCGGGTGGCGCACCAGCCGGTTGAGCCCCGCAACGCGCAGGGTGCCATCGGCGGCGGCGGGGCCCCGCCGCACGTAGGCCCAACCCGCAAACTCGGCCAGGTCATAGCCCCGGAGGGCGGCCACGGCCACCAGCACGCCCAGCGCGAGCAGTGCGTAGCCCAAGGCCAACACCAGCGGGCCGGGCGCAAAAAACAGCGTAGCAGGCAGCTGGGTTTGGTAGCGCAGTATCAGCAGGAAGCCCCACACCGATACTTGGTTGTAGGCCAAGCGGTAGAAGCGCACCGCGCGGGGAAACTGCCGGGCCGCGGCGCTTTTCACCCAAGTGGTGGCCAGCAGGCTGTGCAGCGCGAAGTAAATGGTCCAGCAAAAGGCAAGCAGCAGCATAAACCCGGCGCTAAAATGCTTCGCCGATGCTGAAGTACACGCCGGTGGATTTGCCGGTGCCCACGCCGTAGTCGAGGCGCACGTTGAGGCGGTCGAGGCGGTTGAAGCGGAAGCGCAGGCCGGCGCCGCCCGCCACCTTCAGCCCGCCCTGGTCGAAATCGCCGAGGGTGTTGCCCACCTGGCCCACGCCACCAAAGAGCACGCCGTTGAAGCGGCCGAACAGCACCCGGCGCACTTCGGCCTGGGCAGCCAGCAGCTGCCGGTCGCGGTAGCGGCCTTCGTAAAAACCCCGCAGCAGGTTGGACCCGCCCAGGTTGGCCAGCTCCCGGAAGGGCACATTGCCGCCCTGGAACTGCCCCACCAGCTGCAGGGCCAGAATGGTTTTATTATCGGTGGTCAGGGGCCGGAAGTGGCGGGCATCGAGCAGGTAGCGGCCGAAGCGGTAGTCGCTGCCCAGGGCGCCACCGTTGAGCAGGGCCGATACTTCCAGGTAGTTGCCGCGGAAAGTGCTCAGCACGTTGTCGCGGGCGTCGTAGAGCAGGGCCGGGCCCAGGCCGGAAATGAAGGTGTTCTGCTGGTACTCGCGGGCGGGCCGGTCAAAGAGCCGGCTGCGCAGCGGGTCGTCGTCGATGCCCTCGTTCAGCTGCACGTCGCGCAGGTCGGTGAGGCGGTACTGCAGGCCGGCAAACAAGCCCGGCGCAAGCCGCTTCAGCGCGCGCTGGTTGAAAATGAGGACTTTGTACTCGATAACCGACTTGTCCTCCAGCCGCGTTTCGGGCCCGAAGCCGTAGTAGTTAATCGGAAACTGGTTGTAGAAGCTCACCTCGCCGGAGAAGAGATACCGCTCGCCCGGCGTGAACACGCTGTGCGTGAGCTGAATCAGGCTCTGCTTTTTCTGGGTGCGCCAGCCGATGAGCCGGGCGTTGGACTTGCGCGTGGTGGTGTCGGTGCCCAGCCGGAAGACCGGCAGCACGGCCAGCCCGTAGCCCAGGCCCGTTTCCGGCTGCGAAAACACAATGGGAAAGGGAATAAAGCTGGGCTTGTCGCGCTTGGCCTCCGCAGCCGGGGCGGGCTCGGAGGGCGTTTCGGGCACCTGGGCCTGGGCCAGCAGCACCAGCGGGCTGAGCACCAGCAGCATCAACAAAGGAAATAAACGCATAGCGAGCAAGATAAGGCCGGTACCGGCCAGGCAAGCTACGGCATGGGCTTGGTGCTTAGATTGAATTGCGGACAGCGGGCTGTTGAGGCCGGCACGAGGGCGGACTCAGAGCGTGCAGTGAAAGCCGTGAGAACCACTATTAAAACGTCATGCCGAGCGAGCCGAGGCATCTCGCTCGCACCGTCTAACGAATCGAGCGAGATGCCTCGGCTGCGCTCGGCATGACGTTTCGGGTACTATCCCTGCATCCCCCTAGAACCCGATGCCAACCCGCACGCCCGTGCCCAGCTTCTGCCCGCTTTGCAGGGCGGTGTACAAGTCAACCCGCACTACTTTCAAGATGTGTTCGATGCCCGCGCCCAACTCCACGTAGTGCCCGGCCTGACGGGTGGTGAGGTAGTTCAGCGTGGCCACTTCCTGCCACTTCAGTTTGCGCAGCAGCGGAATATTATTGAGGAAGAAGCCGTTGAAGTGGTGGTCGTAGTGGGCTTCGAGGTAGGAGTTGTTGGTGCTGAAGCGGTAGTAGTCCAGCAGCTGGAAGTTGCTAAAGTTGCCGGCCAGCACGGTCTGGTTGCCGGAGAAGTGGCGGTAATCGACGAAGGTCATGCTCTGCTGCCGGCCCACGAAGCCGCCCACGCTTACGCGGTAGCTGCTGGTGCCCAGCAGGCCCAGCGGCACGTTGTCGCGCACGCCGGCTTGCAGCAGCAGGTAGCGCACATCGGAGCCCAGCACGCTCGGCACGGCCAAGCGGCCCTGCAGGTTGAAAGTGGGGTACTTGGAGCCCAGGTTGAACTTGCCATCGGGCCGGCTGATGTAGCGCTGGCCGGGCTTGAAATCCAGCGACAACCCCAGAGTGAGCACCTGGCTCTGGCCGAAGTTGGCGTTGGGCAATTCCTCGCTCACGGGCAGGTTGGGCGTGAACGCCCGGCCGCGCACGTCGCGCAGCAGCTCAGTGGTGGTGTTATATAGTTGGTAACGGTCAAAGTAGGCCGCGCTGGCGTTCAGATTGAGGCCGTTGAGGGGCTCGGTGGCAAAGGAAAACTCGGCGCCCTCGCGGCGGTAGAGCTTGGCGTAGTTGCGGTTGGCCAGCAGGGTGTACACGCTGTTGATGGCGGGCGTGAGCTGCGAGTTGCGGTCAAAATTCTCGATGGTGCGGCCCACCGAAAGCGAAACCCGCTGCACCTTGGCCGGGTGCAGCTGCCAGGCAATTTCCAGACTGGGGTTCAGCTCCTTGCTACTGAAGCCGTAGCGCAGCGTGGGCGTGAAGGTGAAGGAGCGCCGGTCGTCGGTGCGCTGCCGGAACACCGCCTGGGCGTTGAGCACGCCCCCTTCCACGGTGTTATACTGCACAATGCGCGAGAGCGGCAGCACCGACACCGACTGCTTTTTGAAGCTGTTTTGGTACGTGTAGCCGCCCAGCACCAAGTTGATGGGCTGGAACTCGTTGCGCTTGCGGTCGAGCGAGTCCTGGTAAGGGCGCGAGGCCCGAATGACTTCGGTGCTGTCCTTCACGGCGTAGTCTTTTTGCTCCTCGGCCGTGAGGGGTACGGGGCGCACCTGGTCCCAGTAGGCGGAGTCGCGCTCGTTCACGCCCTTCTCGATGAGTTGCACCTGGCCGCGCGGCATCTGGGCCAGCACGTCGGTTTTGAGCGAGTCGCGCTGGGCCTTTTTCACCTGCTTGCGCACTTGGGCGCTGAGGCCGCGCAGGTCGGGCTTGCGCTTGCGAATTTGAGCGGCGGTTTCCTGGCCCAGGGGCGCATCGTCTTTTTCCGTCACGGGCGGCGGGGTGGCGGCCACGGGCGGCGTGGGGTAGGTGGGCACCACGCTGGCGTAGTTGGAAAGCACGGCCGTGATGTAGCCCGAGCCCTTGAACCCCAGGCCCGACAGGTTGGCCCGCACCTGCTGCGACTGCAGGAGCCAGACGTTGGCGTTGCCGGGTGCCGGGGCGTACTGCTGGGCAATGGTCAGCTCGTCCACGTAGTCAATCTGCGCGTCTTTGTCGAGGTTCAACGCCACGGAATGAATGCGCCACGACCCGTCCACGATGTAGATGAAACCCGTGAAAACTGGGTCGGTGCGGCGGCGAGGCGTCACCCGGATTTTATGCACCGTCGCGCCCCCTTGCGGGGTGCTGCCCACCAGCTCGTACTTGTAGAACAGCATGGCGTTGCTGGCGATGGGCGACACAAAACCCCGCTCCGAGAAGCCCGGCTTGATGAGGTTGTCGTAGAAACCCAGGTTGCGCCCCGCACTGGCACGGTTGAAGCTCAGGCCCCGCGAGTCGCCGCTCACCCGGCTCGATATCATACGCTCCTTCACCACGTTGGGCTGCGTAAAGCTGAAGTCGGACAGGCTTTCGGAGAGGTAGAAAATACCTTTCTTGATGTCGGGACCGAGCTTGAACAGGCCCATGATTTTCTCCGGCGTGTCGTTGATGCGGCCCAGGCTTTTGATGTAGATGCGCGCCCGGTAGGAGGCCACCTCGCGCCGGTGGTAGGCCCGCCACTGCTGGGCCTGCTGAATGATGGCGTAGGCCGGGTCGCGGTCGGTGGATTTCACCAGCACTTCGCCCAGGTTGTAGGACTCGGGCTGCAGCGTCACGTTCACGGCCAGCAGGGTGTCGCCGCCCTGCACGCGCACCGGCTGAATCTGGGGCCGGTAGCCCACGTACTGAAACACCAGCTCGTATTGCCCCGCTGGCAGCCGCAGCTGGAACTGGCCCTGCTCGTTGGCGCCGGTGCTGGTGGAGGCGCCGCGCACGGCCACGTTGGCAAACGCCAGGCCCTCGCTGTTGGCCCCGCGCACCGTGCCCTTGATGAGGCCGGCCCAGCTCAACCCTGGCAAGGCACTCAGCAACAACACAAACCCAACGAGACGCAACGCAGTCGACAACATAGAAGCAGCAAATGGCAGAAAAAGGCTCGTCCAAGTTACGGGCCCATGCAGCAACAAATGCCAGCCAGGGCCATAAGGTTGCCTTGTGGGTTGACGCAATTGCAGCCGCTGTACGTTAGGAACTGTCGGAAAGCTGAGTACAGGTCGCGCCAGGGGCGGAAAAGGTGGCGTGAAGCTGAAGGCCGGCTCAACCTGTTTGAGTTGGAGGTTTTGCCCTATTTGATTAACAACATCCTAGCATTGCTCATCGTCTATACGCATCCAGCTCTTCACGAAAAGAGGATGTTTGCCGTATCCACCGAGTTGTTTCGAACCGCATCATGCAACCAACGCACATCGTCACCGGTCGTCTTCGATAGAAATCAGGCTTGTCCTTTTTTCGCCACTTCACCTTTTAAGTCTTAATGATGATAACCATGCGGATATTAGCCTTGGTTGGCCTTGGTGCTGTGGCCATGAGCAACAGTTGTCAAAAAGAAGAATTTACTTCGGAAACTGAAGTGGTAACTGCTCGAGTAGTCAGGATTGAAACGACAGTTAATGCGAATTCAAAGAATCCCCGTCCCCGGTGGGTTGTTGATATTGCTCCGTTGGAACTGCCCGGTTGGACCGGAAGGCTGTACACACAAGCGAAAGTGTTCGACCTCCCAGACACCCTGTGCTATGGGGTCGGCACCCAATTTACTGCCCGGTACAAACTCACTCCGCAAACGCAACAAACCCCATGGGCGACGATATACGAGTGGTACGCAGTCCCGGCTGAGATTCAGCCGCCCGGGGCCGTTCCGTTACCAGAACTCGTGCTGACGAACATCGTGGTCATCCCAATTGAGCAGTACCCATTGTTTTGCAGGGGTCGTGTTGCTCCCCCCTGCCTTTGCATCCCGGACGATGGCTGCTTCCAGCAGCCGGGGTCCTAAATTGTGCGTGAACAGAAACACGCTGCTCCGTACCTAACCTCCGTTAGGAGCTGGTTTTCAATAATTTTTTTTTGCGTCTGCCCATGAAATTTTCTACCCCCGTTCTGCTGCTCGCCGCCCTGCTGGGCCTGACCCGGTGCAACCCGCAACTCGCGCCCGTGCCCGAGGACAAGATGCCGGCCGCCACCCAGACCGGCGCGAACACCGCCGGCTGCGTCGTGGACGGCCTTACCTGGGTGCCCCGCCACAACGGCCAGATGATGAACGGCACCCCCCTACCGGCCATTGACGCCCTGTGGCGCAAAGTCCGGGGCGGGCGGCACCCGCTGGAGCTTACCCTGACCAAGAACATTGACGACCGGACGCACGTGCATGGCGAAACGAGCCTGAAACTGTACGTGCCCGACATTACCGGGCCCGGCACCTTCACGTTCGACCAAAGCGCCAACCCGTCCGTCGTCAACGGACCCACCGCCTACGCCCGCTTTACCTTCAAGCGGAGCCCGGCCCAGGAGCTACTCACCGGCCCCGGCGCTCCGGGCCGCCTGGTCGTGACCCGCCTCGATACCGTGGCCCGCGTCGTGTCGGGCACCTTCGAGTTCACGCCCGCCGAGGTCACGAGCGGGCTGACGGGCAACGGAACGCCAATTCCGGGCGGAAAAACCGCGCGCGTCACCGAGGGCCGGTTCGACTGCAAGTTTTAGGCCCCTTTCCAGCGCTTTCTCAGCCCCATTTTTAATTTATCACCTTGTTTCTGTTTAGGGGTGTTGTTAAGAAAAAGGGGAAACCTCTAATTCAAACGTTTTAACCCGACTTTTGGCCGCACGCCCCCTTTTTCTGCGCTTGGCGTGGCCTGTGCTTCTTTTCGGGGGCGGGCCACTTTACGCCACTACTTCCTCGGCGGGCGGCAGCGCGGCGGCGCGGGCATCCACGCGGTTGGTGTACCAAGCGTTCAGGCCCACGCCCAGCAGCACCAGCGCCATGCCCGCATACGCCAGCGGCCCAAAGGCTTCGGCAAAAAACAGGTAGCCCAGGCCCAGGGCGTAGAACATGCCCAGGTAGTTGAGCGGGGCCACGCGGCTGAGACGCTCCATCTGGTAGGCCCGCGTCATGGTGAGCTGGGCGCCTTGGGTGAAAACGCCACAGGCCAGCAGCCAGAGCCAATCGGTGCCGTGCGGCGTGGTCCACTGGAAAAGGCAGGCCACCGCCGCCAGCGGCAGCGAAATCAGGGGAAAGTAAAAAACGATAACCAACGGATGCTCCCGCCCGCGCAGCTTCCGGATAGCGTTGTAGCTCAGGCCCGAAACAAAGGCCCCCAGCACCCCAATGCCCAGAAAGGCCAGCCCGCCCGTGGCCGCGGCACTGGTAGCGGAGATGGCCGGGCCACCCTGCTGCACCAGCAGCACGCCGCCAAAGCTGAGCGCAAAAAACGCCCACTGCCAGCGGCGCACCGGCTCGCGCACCAGCCAGATACCCAGCACGGCCGTAAAAATCGGGGCCAGGTACTGCACCGTCACGGCCGTAGCCAGCGGCAGATTTTGCAGCGCCAGGAAGTAGCAAATAAGCGCCAGCGCCCCGGTACTGCCCCGGCTGATGAGCAGGCGGTAGTTATTGCCGAAGGGGGCTACGTGCAGCCGCCGCAGGGCCACGTAGCTGGCCACAATGGAAAAGATGGACCGGAAGAAAATAATTTCGAGCGCGGGCAGGTGGTGCAGCTGCTTCACGCAGGCATTCATGCCCGCAAAGAATAAGGTGCTCAGCAGCATCTGGCGGACGCCGGGGGTCAATTCCAGTTTCAAGCAGCGGGGAGCATAGGCTCCGGAGTAGTAATTGCACAAATGTGCGCCGGCTTGGGTAACGAAGTGCCGGTCGCATTGTTCAGGATTATTAGCTACTTGCTTCCCCTCTATGTTCAAAAGCCCCGACAAAACGCCCAAGCAGTACACGCCCGGCGAGGCCCTGCAAAAAATTGCCGCCTTCTGCGCCTACCAGGAGCGCACCCAGAAAGAAGTAGAGCAAAAGCTGCGCTCCTACGGCCTGGACGAGGACGAAGCCGGCGAAATCATCATCCGCCTGAGCCGCGAAAAGCTACTGGACGAGGAGCGGTTTGCCCAGGCCTTTGTGCGGGGCCACTACCGCCACAAAAAGTGGGGCCGCCGCCGCATCCTGCAAGAGCTCAAGCACAAGGGCCTCAGCGAGTACTGCATCAAGTCGGGCATGAAGGAAATCGACGGCGAGGAATACTACCAGAACCTGGTCGACGTGATGGAGAAGAAAGACCGCCAGGAAAAAGAAAAGAACCCGCGCGTGCGCCGCATGAAAATCTCGCAGTACCTCACCGGCAAAGGCTACGAGCAGGACCTGATAAAAATGGCCCTCGACGACTTGGGCAAAGCACCGGAGGACGAGGAGTAGCGCGGCTTATTGCTTGGGTCCCGTTTCCGGCAGCCGCATCTGCTGCCCCAGTATCACGCGGCGCCCGGTGAGCGTGCGCAGCAAAGGGACCAGAATCTGCTCGGCGTTGCGCTGGGTTTCGGCCAGGATTCCGGATTGCAGGGCAGCGTTGCGCACCTGCGCCTCGGCGTATTTATAGCCTTCGTCTACCAGCTCAGCATCCTGAAAGAAGCCGTTTTCGGTGCTGAACACGCGGCTTTGCTTGTGGTTGATTTGGAAAGTGCACAGCTCGGGCGCGGGCAGGGACACGCGCACTACCGAGTCGCCTTCCAGCACCACGTCCTGCGGCTTCAGCTTGCGCAGGTCGATGCAGCCCACGGCTTCGCCGGCCACCACCAGCGCTACTTTCGACTCCGGCAAAAACCGGTAGGTGCGGCGCTTGTACTCCACCACGTCCTTGAATCGGTAGCGCACCAATTCCAGCCGGCCCAGCGCTTCCACTTGCGTAAGCACGGTGTTGTGCGTCACGGTTATTTGGGGATTGGGGTCGACCAAGCCGGTCCAGGTGCTCAGCGTGGGGGCCACCTGGCGCCACAAAAACCACCCCAATCCCACCAGGAAAAGCAGCGGGAGCAGGCGGCGAAAAAGGCGAATGATGTTCATATACGGTAAAGTACGGGCGCCACGCCTCGGCGTTGGGCCGGGCAGTGCCCTAGCTTTGTGGCCAATGCACTTGCTTTCCCTGTTTCGTTCGCTCGGCCAGCGCCTGGGCCCGCACCACCCGGCGCTCCTGGCGGGGCTGTGGGTGCTGGTGCAGTTGGCGTTTTTGGGACAGTTCCGGGGCCCCCACTTTGTCAACGACAGCGGCCACTACCTCGGCTACGCCGCCAACATTGCCGAGCGCGGCTACTTCGAGCCGGGCCACACCCTGCGCTACATCCTCTACCCGCTGTTTCAGAGCTTCTGGCTGTGGCTGGGCCTGGGCTGGTGGGGCATAGTGGCCGGGCAAATGGCCGTTTCCGCGCTGGCCACGCGGGCCATTTACCGGGGCACCCGGCGGCTGGCGGGCGGCCGGTGCGGGGCGGCGGCGCTGGCCACCTTCCTCTTCATTGCCTGGCCCGACATTCAGCGTTTCAACGTTTTCCTACTCACCGAGTCATTGTTCATCAGCCTGGTGGCCTTGTCCTTCGGTGCTTTCACCCGGGTGTGCCAGGGCCAGCGCAAAGACTGGGCGCTGCTGATTCTGGTGCTGATTTTAACGGCGCTGGCCCGACCCAATGGTTTCATGGTGGCCCTCGCGGCCGGGCTGGCGGGCCTCGATGCCCTACGCCGGCGCCCCAACCCGCGCCCGTGGCGCCTGGCGCTCCTGGTACTGGTGCTGCTCTCGCCCCTGCTCTGGCGCCTGCTCAACCACCAGCTCGCCACCTATTATTTGATGGATACCTACCAGCGCGGCGAGCTTATTTTCCAGTACCAACTGTGGGCAGTGCACCAGGCCCAGCCGCTCAACATGCCGCCGCCGGGCACCGGACCGGTGGCGCGGGTCGTGTACTTCGCCCTGCACAACCCGCTTTATTTAAGCCGGCTGATGCTGGGCAAGCTGTTCGTTTTCATCAGCTACCTCAAGCCGCATTATTCGCTGGCGCACCGGGTGGTGGGCGTGGCCGTGCTGTGGCCCGCTTACGTGCTGGCGGCCCTGGCCACCCAGCGGACTGGCATCTGGCGGCCCGGCCGGCTATTCTTGGCCGGCATTTTCCTCCTGCAAACTGCCATCACCATGCTCACTGTTGATGACTGGGACGTGCGGTTTCTGGCGCCAGTCTTGCCCATGGTTTTCGTCCTGGCCGCCCTGGAAGTGGAGCACTACCAAGATAGAAAGTGCCTCTAGACACGCTCCCTGCTTGCCCTTGCCCAGCACTACTCGCCCGGAACAATGGGGCGCTGTTAAACAAATAGGGCAATCGGAATTAACGGCGGCGAACACGAGCTTGCTATGGCCTGTGACAGCCAGGATATTTTCAAACCAAGTTTGATTTTTTTCTGGGTGCAATTGTCCCGAAATTGTGGGAAGGTGAAGAATTCTAGCTTTTCACCATGCCAGCCTCACACCATGAAATTATTGTATCCTCCTCCGCTCTGCTTAAGCAATGGCAAAGCACTGGAGCGGCAGTTTTCTGGTCGTGGGGTACTGGTGGGACTATTGACCCGAACCTATGGAATCCAACATGCTGAGCATCTTGCTGCTATTTTTTGGTACCGTGCTTACCAGATACTTCTCCTATCGCAAGGACGTGGACGTGGCCCGTATCAATTGCCGTAAGGACGTGGCCGTGGCCCTCATTAATGCCGGTGCGGTGCCCGAGGCGAAGTCCAAGCGGCGTATTGGTGCCCGTGGGTCAGCATCCAAGGGCTTTGAACGGGGTTTGGAGGGCGGCAAAAGTCTATAAAAGGGCGTTATTAAATAAGGGGCTTAGGAAGCAAAAATCAGAAATTTGGACATAACTTACTGTTATTCAGCTTTATAACCGCTATTACTAGTGCAGCAAACTTTAAGAGGTCAAATTTCGCTACCTGTTGCGGCTCTTTGCCTTGGATTTGACAGCCTCGGACGCGGCCCGACTCACCGGCCTGAGCACCCGCGCCGTTAATGCGCTCTACCTGCGGGTAGCGGCCGTCCCGGCCTAAATGGTGCAGAGTGAGAACCGCGACCTGCCTCCTAAGCTTCGCTGCCCCCAAACCGCTCCCGCCAGCCGGCCCAGGCTTGCAGGCCGCCGGTGTGAATGGCCACCACCGTGCTGCCCCGCGGGAAATAGCCTTTCCCAATCAAATCCAGCACTCCGAAGAGCAGCTTTCCGGTGTAAATGGGGTCGAGCAGAACCCCGTTTCGGGCCTGAAACTGCTGAATGAAGCCCAACAGCTCCGCAGAATATTTGGCGTAGCCGCCGAAATGGTAGTCCGTGTGCAGGGAGAAATTGGTGAACGCCTGCCCGGCCGCCAGCTGGGTCAACCCATCAACTTCGGTCTGCAAAAAGCCGCCGTTTTTCAGCGCTGCCACGCCTAGCGCCTGCTCGGTTCCGGCAAGCCCTGTTACCAGCCCGGCCAGGGTGCCGCCCGTGCCCACCGCCACGGCCAGGGCATCAAAAGCCGTGCGCTGGCGGATTTCGGCCACCAGCTCGGCACAGCCGGGGATGGCCAGCGCGTTGGTGCCGCCTTCGGGCAGCACGTAAGCCGGGCCGAAGCGCGCCAGCTGCTCGGCAAGGAATTCCGGCGCGGCGCGGCGGCGGTAGCTGCTGCGGTCCAGGTAGTGCAGGGCCATGCCATCGGCCGTGGCCTGGGCCAGGGTGGGGTTTAGCCGCGCGGGGCCAGAGCCTTTCGCTGGCGCATCGCCCCGAATCAGGCCAATGGTTTTGAAACCGAACAGGCGGCCCGCAGCGGCTAAGGCGGCTATGTGGTTGGAGTACGCGCCGCCAAAGGTTAGCAAGGCGTGGTGGCCCTGCTGCCGGGCCGCCACCAGGTTGTATTTCAGCTTGCGGGCCTTGTTGCCGGGCAAAGTGGGGTTCACCAAATCATCGCGCCACAGCAACAGGCGCACGCCGTGCGCGCCTGCTACGGGCTCGTTGATTTCCTGCAAAAGCTCCTCCACAAAACCTGAATTAAAAAGTTCGGTGCCGGGCCGTTACTGCTCCAGACTAAGCTACCGGCACGGCAACCACCGGCACATCAGCTACCCGCTTGCGGCGGAACGCGTACACGCCCGCCCCCGCCAGCACCAGCAGCAAGGCAATGCTCGAAGCCAGCGAAACCCCGTTGCCAACAGCGTAGGACTTGGGCTCAAACTTGAAGCTGATGGTGTGCGAGCCGGCCGGCACCTGCAGGGCGCGCAGCACGTAGTTGGCCCGAATGTGCGGCACCGGCTTGCCGTCGATAAAGGCCTGCCAGCCATCGGCATAGTAGATTTCCGAGAAAACCACCAGGCCGGGTTTCGTAGCGGTGTAGCGGTATTTGAGCTCGTCGGGGGTGTAGCCAGCCAAGCCGATGGTGGAGCCGGTCACGTCGTAGCTGGCTGCTTTTTGCTGGGCAAACTTGCTCACGTCCACCACGGCCTCGGTGGCAGGATTGAGCGTGGTGAGGGCCGCCATTTCTTCATCGGGACTGTTCACAGCTTTCACCTCCCGCACAAACCAGGCGTTGCCCAGCGCGCCGGGGTTGCGCTGCACGGGCTGTTTGGGGTCGCCGGTGATGAGGTAGCGGGTGTTCAGCATGTTGAGCACCTGCTGGTTATTGTTGGAAATCTGGCGCTCGATGAGGTCCTGGTAGCGGCGCAGCTTGGCGCCGTGGTAGCCGCCGATGCTCTTGTGGAAGTACGACGTCTGGGCTTCGTTGAACGGATTGGCCAGGTTGAGTACGCGGTAGCTCAGGTCGGTGTCGCGCAGTATCAGCTCATCGGCCGGGGTGGGCTGGAAGCTGGCCGCAATGCTGGTGGGCTGGAACTTGTCGCTGCCGAGGTAGCGCTTGTCCACGCCCCACAAATCAACCAGCACCAGCAGCACCATAATAGCGGCGGCCGGCATTGTATTAAGCTTGCCCTTCAGATGAAAATACAGCACGCCCAGCGCCGCGCCAATGAACAGCAGCCCGCGCCATACGTCGCTACGCAGCAGATCGGCGCGGTCGGCGCGCAGGGCCGTGAGCAGCTCCGGCGTGAAGCCCTGTTTGGTCAGCTCCCCATCAATAGGGGCAGCAAAATCAAAGCTAAAGCTGGCCAGATACGCCAGCACGCACAGACCCGCCGTGATGGCACCCGCGTAGAGCACTTGGGGCAGCAGGGCCGCCACCTCACCCGACACCGGAGCGGCCACCGTGGTACCGGCAGCCTTCACCGCTTTGGCCAGGGCTGGGTGCAGCTGCGCGTCGGCGGGAGCCACGGGCTGCGGCGTGGCGCGGGGGCGCAGCACGCGGCTGAGCGCCAAGCACCCAAAATGGGCATGGCCAGCTGCGCAATTACCAGCGCCATGCTCACCGCCCGGAACTTGTTGTAGCCCGGCAGCAGGTCGAAAATCAGGTAGTTGAACGTCTCAAAGTTCTTGCCCCAGGCCAGTAGAATAGACAAGATGGTGCCAGCCAGCAGCCAGTAGCGCGTGCGCTTGTCCACCACAAACAGGCCCAGTATGAACAGGAAGCACACCACCGCGCCCATGTACACCGGGCCGGCCGTATAGCTCTGCTGCCCCCAATAGGTGGGCATACCGGCCAGGTATTCCTGCGGCAGGCCCGCCTTGGCCAGGTTAGAATCGGTGCCGAGCGGCATGGCGCTGGCGCCGCCGTAAAAGTTGGGAATAAGAAGGGTAATGGTTTCGCCCACGCCGTAGCTGTACTGGAACGCATAGTCGCGGTCCACGCCCGTGCTCTCGTCACCGGCGGCCGTTGCGGGGGCCTGGCCGAGCGCCGGGGTTTTCAGCTCGGTGCGGCCGCGGTTGCTGTATTTGCTGTATTCGAGGGTGGTGTAGAGGCGGCCGAAGCTCACGCCCACGGCCAGCGCCGCGCCCAAGCCCAGCAAGGCCGTGCGCTTGAAGAACTCGGGCAGACGCCCGGCGCGGTAGGCCGCCACCAGCTCCATGACGCCAAAAATGGCAACCAACAGCAGCAGGTAATAGGTGATTTGCAGGTGGTTGGCGCGCACGTTCAGGGTGAGGCCCACGGCAAACAGCGCGGCGCCCAACCACTTATCGCGGCGGTACGCCACCAGCACGCCGCCTAGCACCAGCGGCGCGTAGGCCAGGGCAATGCTCTTGGTGTTGTGGCCCGCGGCCAGAATGGCGAGGTTGTAGCTGGAAAAGCCCAGCGCCACGGCCCCGGCCACGGCTATGAGTGGCCGCACGCCCAGCGCCACCAGCAGTATGTAGCCGCACAGCAGCGCCAGAAACAAATTGGCCACCACGGCGGGCAAGCCCAGGGTCATGATGGTTTGCAGGTACCCCGACCAGTCGCCCGGGAAGTGCAGGCTGATGAGGTAGGTGGGCATGCCCGAAAACATGGAATTCGTCCACAGCGCTTCGCGGCCCATGGCCTTGGCGTACTCCTGGGCCTCGTGAGCACCGCCCTGAAACTGGGTGATGTCGTGCTGGGCCAAGCTCTTGCCCTCGAACACGATGGGCGAGAAGTACAGGCAGGCCAGCGCCACAAAAAACAGCACTGCCAGCACGTGCGGCAAAGCCCGCTGCCACCAGGGCGCAGACGAAATAGGAGAAGCAGAAGCAACAGCAGCCATCGGGGCGATTTTAAAAAACACAAAAACGTGCCCGAAGGTACAGTCGCGCAAGGTTACGCGAAGTAAAAAGTAAGTCTCGCCAGGATGTGAGTACAACACCTAGCGAGACTTACTTTTTACTTCGCGTAACCTTGCGCGCTATTTTACCTCCTCGAAATCAACGTATTCGCCACCCTTAAAGCCCTGCGGCTTCTCCGGCTCAGCGGCTGCGGGCGGCACGTAGTCCACCCGGACTTCGCCGGGAACCGCAGCCGGGCCCGGCTGCTGCTGCGGGGGTACCATGAAGCCGCCATTACGCATCTGCTTGCGCACGAAGCCCGCCAGCACCAGCCGCAACACAATGGGCAGCACGTAGCGCAGCGCAATAAAAACCAGAATAAAGATAAACCAGAAACGCATAGAGCTAAAAACGTAAATGCCGCCGCAAGATACGGCCAGCGCATGCAGACGTACCCCTGAGCAACATGTTTTGGACTTATTTTGGTGCCCCTACTTCTTCCGCAGCGCCTGGGCCACGGCGCCGGCCACCAGCCCGCCCACGGTATACCACGCCACGGTCATGGCCTGAGTTTGGGGCGTGCGGTTGCTGGGGGCTTCGCCCAGTCCGAGCGGGCCGGGCAGCAGCACGCCGCCGGCACCCGCGGCCACGCCCAGCAGCAAGCCCCGGCGCAGCGCGTGGCGCCCACTGCCCACCATCGTAAAATACAAGCCGTTGCTGAGCACGTCGCCGGCCATGGTCAGGTCGAAGAGGGTGTCGCGGTCGGGCTGGGGCAGGTTGGCTTTGCCGAACAGCTTGCGCAGGCCGCGCATGCCCAGCACGTCCATGCGCGGGGCGTCCTGCGGGCGCAGGTGGCGCACGGTTTCGTGCAGGACAGTGAGGGCCACGGCGCCCGAAAAGCCCGCGGCGAGAGAAGGAAGCAATTTCATGGCAGGAAGGAGTGGTTGTGAAGTAAAACGCCTGCCCGGCGAAGGGGTTGCCAAACTTTTCCCGAACAGTGGTTGCGCGGCTTCCGGCGCGGTGCCTATCTTTGCAGTCCTATCCAAAACGTTGGCCGGGGATTACGCCTCTTTAGCTCAGCTGGTAGAGCAGCTCATTCGTAATGAGCAGGTCGTTGGTTCGAGTCCAATAAGAGGCTCACACATTCACAACCGGAGCACCCGGAAAATGCCTTCTCCCGTCGGAAAGGGGTTTTCCGGGTTTTTGCGTCTGGGCCAGTCAGGTGCTATGGCACAGGACAGCCCGTTTACTTTTGAACGGTTGCTTCAGCAGGAGGCCCGGCTCTGGGCGGGCATTATTTCCGCTCCGGGAATGTGAGCAGAAACGAGGTGCCCAGGCCCTCGATGGAATTGACGTCTATTTCAATCCCGTGCAGGTCGGCAATGGTGCGGGCAATAGAGAGGCCCAGGCCGTAGCTGTCGGGGTCGGCGGTGGCGCCCTTGTCGAAGCGGTGAAACAGGCGCGGCAGCTGCTCTTTGGCAATGCCGTGGCCAGTGTCGCGCACTTCGAGTACGTGGCCGCCGCCCATCGGGGCCGGCCGGCCCAGCACGTAGATGAGCCCGCCTTCGCGGTTGTATTTGATGGCGTTGCTCACCAGGTTGAACACGAGCGTGAAGAGCAGGCCCCGGTTGCAGTGAGGCACCGTAAAATCGGGCTCCACGATACAGGTGAGCGTGAGCTGCAACACCTCCAGGCGGTCCCGCACTTCCTCGCATACCTCGGCCGCCAACTCGGCCAGCGACACGGTGTCGGTGCGGGCAAACTGGTCGTTTTCAATCTTGGAAATCATGAGCAAAGACTTGATAATGGTGCGCAGGCGGTACACGGTGCGCTGCGATTCGACCACGCGCACCAGGTTCTCGTCCGACAGGCCCTCGTCGGCCAGCATGTTGTCGAAGCGGTATTGCAGGGCGGCCAGCGGCGTGAGCAGCTCGTGCGAGGCGTCGGCGATAAACTTGCGCTCTTTACTGAACGAGGCCTGGATGGTGGCCATCATCTCCCGCAGGCTCTGGTCGAGGTAGCGAAAATCGGCGGTGCTGGTTGCGATGGGCTCGAAGTCGAAGGCCGGCGGGTAATGGCTATTGCGGAGCCGCTGGCGGATAATGGTGTAGAACGGAGCCAGCAGGTAGCGGAAAAAGGCCAAATCGGCCAGCGTGGTCAGGGCCGCGGCCACCAGCAGGATGTAGAGGGCGTAGCGGCGGAAGTTGCGCTCCGTTTCGCCGATGCTGCCCGTGCTGCGCCCGATTTCGAGCAGGTAGTTCTGCCGGCCCTGCGCGAAGGAGTAGCTCAGCACCCGGTACTCCACAATCTCGTCCTCCACGGCCCGCTTCGAGTCGTCGATGACGTCAATCCTCGGGCCCGGCACAATGGCTTCCAGGGAAATAAACTCCTCCTTGAGCAGGTTGTAGCTGCCGTAAGACGACTGCCCGCTCTCGATGAAATCCGAAATACCGTTGCGCCGAATCAGGCGCAGCACTTTCTCTTTCTTCTGCTCCAGCCGCTGGTCGGTCGCCAGCAGCGCCAGCCGGCTCATCACCGGCGGCAGCACCCCCACCAGCAGCAGCAGAATGGCCACGCGGGAAAGGGCATTGAAGAGAGAGAATTGGGTACTGAGCTTCAAGCGGGAGGTGGTAAGTAGATAAGAAAACCGTCGTGCTGAGCCTGCCGAAGCATCTCTACTGCTGCGTTGCAACGGTATTGTTTACGATTGAGGTAGCGATGCTTCGGCAAGCTCAGTACGACGCTTCGGCTTGCAGTGGTTGCTGTCGCCCCCCGCCTCACAGCCGCGCGCGGTAGCCCAAGCCGCGCGCGGTTTCGAGCCAGTCGGTGTCGGCAAACTGGCCCAGCTTCTTGCGCAGATTTTTGATGTGGGCGTCGATGTAGTTGGAATCGAAGCCCGCTTCGGAGAGGTTGCCCCAGATGTGCTCGGTGAGCTGCAGGCGGGTGAGCACCCGGTTTTTGTTGAGCACGAGGTAGCTCAGCACGTCGTACTCCTTCACCGACAGGCTCACATCCTGGCCCGCGTGCAGCAGCCGGCGGTTTTGCAGGTCGAGCGAAAACGCGCCCACCGGCACCGTGGGCTTGTGCAACCCGAAGCGGCGGCGGGTGATGGCGTGCATCCGGGCCAGCAGCTCGGGCAGCGAAAAGGGCTTGGCCAGGTAATCGTCGGCCCCTAGCTCCAGCCCACCGATGCGGTCCTCCACGGCCGAGCGGGCGGTGAGGATGATGACGGCTGCCCTCAGCTCGTTCTGCTTGGCCTCGGCCAGCACGTCCAGCCCGTCGCCGTCGGGCAGGCCCAGGTCCAGTAGCACGAAGTCGAAGGGCGTGTCGGCCAGCTGCCAGCGGGCTTCGGCCGCCGTGCGGGCCACGGTGCAGGCAAAGTTGTGGTTGTGCAGGAAGATGCCCAGCTCGCGGGCCAAGGTGCGCTCATCCTCTACGATTAAAACGGTCATAGGTGACAAAAGCGAGGTTAAAGGTTCAGCGACAGGCTGCTGGTGAAGTAGGAGCGCGCCCCGGACACGTCGTCGGGCAGCAGGTTCACGGGCACGGCGTAGCGCCAGGCCACCTGCACCGACACCGCGCCCAGCGAGTAGGTCACGGGCAGGCGCAGCTCGTAGTTGAGTACCTGGAAGCGGGTGGTCGTGGTGGTCACGACGGCAGGGGGGGTGCCGCCATTGCCCCGGCCCCGGCCGGGATTGTTGCCGCGCTGCACCTGCTGCGTCAGGCTGGTTTCGGCAAAGCGCTGGGTGCCGGCAGTAGCGCTCACGCGGGGCTCGATAGCCAGGAAGCCCTTGGACGTGAAGACCTTTTCAAACTCGAAGTTGCGGGAGTTATCGAGCACGAGGAACAGGTCGTTGGTGTCGCCAAACAGGTAGGCCGCGTTCAGGCGCGAGTACACGTGGCCCCAGTCCCAGCCCAGATAGCCGTCGAAGGAGTTGTTGACGCTGGACTTCACCAGCGGGCTGCTGGCCGCGAACAGGAAACGCGAGTAGCTCACCGAAGCGTCCACTTTCCTCGACACGTCGAAGTCCCAGCCCGCCGATAGGTCGGTTTCGTCCACGAAGCTGCTGGTGCCCAACAAGTCGTAGCTCACGGCTGAGCCCCAAACGCCCCAGCGGCTTTTGTAGGTCAACTCACCAGCCAGGTAGGGGTATCGCGTGGTTTGGGTGCGCCCGAAGAACGACGAGTTGCTGCCGTAGCTGAGCGCCGCCGTGAAGCCGCCGTGCCGGGCCGCGCTATCGGCGCCCACGACCGGGCTGCCGGTGGGCTGGCCGCTGCCCACGGCCTGCCCAGCAGCCGGCTGGCTTTCGAACAGCCAGCCCGTCAACAACAGCAGGCCCAACCACCGGCGGGGAGAAGCAATAACAGTCATGGCGGATGGTTCAGTAAGCATTAATGGCCCCGGCCCCGGCCCGCTCCCACGGCGCGCCCGGCCCCGACTCCGCCCCCGCCGGC
>NZ_MDZB01000045.1 GCF_001816145.1 Hymenobacter lapidarius
TTTGCTGAAGGAGCAGGACTTACGCACGAGCACGCCACAGCGCTGGCGCAAGGAGCAATTAATGGCTTCGACGATGTTGGTCTGTCCCTCGCCCTTTAGACAGGGCCGGTGCTGCCAACGGGGCAACACGTTGGCATAAGCTTTCCACTGGTCGGTAAAATACCAGCAGTGGCGGTGGTAACGGCGAGGCAAGGCCTGCCAGAGCTGGCGTAATGGGGCTTCCCCCCGGCTGCCCAGCGCCCAGCCCACAATGCGTCGCCGGGCCCGCTCGACGGCGAGCCACAACCAGACCTTGCGCTTTTTGTGGCCCACAAAGCTCCACAATTCATCCAACTCGAGGATTTCCCATTCCTTGCGCTGCGCCTTTTTCGGGCGTAACCGGGGCAAGGGCGGTGAGGCGGCCGCCGCTTTTTTTTAGCCGCTTGGCAATGGTCATGCGCGCCACGCCCGTCACGCGGGCAATGCTGCGCTGCGAATTGCGCTCGACCAGTAGGGCCTCGACCTGGGCGTACTGCACCGCTTTGGCCACGGCGGCCGGCACAAAGCGCGCCTGGTAGCCGCAGGCTTTGCACTGGTTACGGGCATGGCCGTTGCTGTGTCCATTGCGGCGAATATCGGCGCTCTCGCATTTAGCGCAAGTGTGAATTGTCGTGACCATAAACACCATA
>NZ_MDZB01000046.1 GCF_001816145.1 Hymenobacter lapidarius
GGGGCTTAGGAAGCAAAGCCGGTTAGAGGGGCTGTTGACGAAGTAATTTAAGGAGCAATTTATAGAAGTCCTCGTAGCGATGATTGAAGCGGAATTCGGACTCTTTCAGGTGCAGCAAAAAGGTGTGTTTCGGCACGCCCTTGAACTGCTGGAGGCGGGCTTTGGCAAAGCTCCAGAAGGACTCGATGCCATTAATGTGCGAGGCCCCTTGGACGAACTCGTCCTGGCCATGCCGGACGCGGAAATGGCGGTCGAAGCCCACGTCCACCAGCCCGTCGTAGCCGCGCCAGCCGCCGGTGTTGACCATGGCCGAGACGTCGATTTTGCCGCGAATAATGGCTTGCAGCGTCTTTTTCGAGCAATCCGGGACGATTTCGGTGTAGACCTGCCCGCCGCATTTGAACAGGCCAAAGACGATGGTTTTGCCGCCCGCGCCCCGGCCTCTTTTGCCCCGCACCCGCCGCGGGCCAAAGTAGCTTTCGTCGAGTTCGACCGCGCCGGCCAGCTCGGCCGGCGCGGGGCTCCACGCCAGGAGCCGGTGGCGCAGGCGCAAGTACACCGCGTTGACGGTGCGGGTGCTCAAGCCCGTGAGTCGGGCCGCATCCGAGGCCGTCAAATCCAGGGCAAAAAGCCGTAACAAGTAGCGAAATTTGACCTCGGAAATTT
>NZ_MDZB01000047.1 GCF_001816145.1 Hymenobacter lapidarius
ACTAAACGACTATGGACTGGAAGTCCATAGGTTTGGGTTGCGAATGGAATTCGCGGGTTTCGGCTAAAGCCGACTGAAAGAAACCACTGAAAGTGGGTTATTCCAGAATGAAATTCTCCTCCCCATTTGGTTTCTCTTTGTGATGATTCAAATACGCTTCCAACACTTCATCTGTGATATTGCCCACACTCCAGGCGCCGTAGCCAATGCCCCAGAAATGGCCACCCCAGTAGCGACGTTTTAATTCGGAAAACTCCTGCAAGAGCAGCTTCGCACTGCGCCCCTTTAAGCGACGGACCAACTCACTCAGACTCAGTGAGGGAGGATACGAGACGTGCAAATGGATGTGGTCTTTGCTCACCACCCCTTTCAAGATTTGCACGTCCAGCACGTTGCACGTCTGCCGCAGTAGGTCGCGGCAACGCACTTGCACATCGCCCGTGAGAACCTGATACCGGTATTTCGTGCTCCACACGATATGAACCTGTAACTTATGAACCGAATGACTGCCAGTGCGGGCCTGCTGCATCTGGCAAAGCTACCGAAAGGGAGTAGCAACTAAAGTCTTGCCCTAAAGGGCATAGCTTTAACTAGCGTGCTTGAAAAGT
>NZ_MDZB01000048.1 GCF_001816145.1 Hymenobacter lapidarius
CCAGTTGATGAGGACGCGGTCGGCGGAGGTGGTCACGTTCTCGAAGACCTTCACGCCCCAGCGGTTGAAGGCCTGGAAGCGGATGCGCCGCACCGGGCTGCTGTTCTTGGGCCGGAACACGTCGTTGACCCCGTCGCCGGTGGGCGTGAAGATGTTGGGCAGCACAAAAAACACGCAGTTGTCCTGGCAGGCCACGTTGCTCGTGTCGCTCACCAGGCCCGTGGCCGCCACGGCCTGCACGGCGTAGCACCCGCCCGAAAACTCCAGGTCGGCGTGGGTAAACGAAGTCAGCGGGGTGGTGCCGAGCAGGGCAAAGGCGCCCGTGGCCGTGGGCCGGTAGTACACGCGGTAGCTGGCGATATTCGCGTCGCAACCCGCGGGCAGGGCGCCCACCCGCCAGCTGAGGCGGTTGGCGTAGCGCTGGTTCAGGCCCGGGAACTCGGGCAGCGCCGCCAGGCTGTCGCAGTTGGTGGCCGCCAAACTCAGCACCGGCGTACACGGCGCGGCAATGAGGGCGGCGCACTGCTCCTGGCTCTTGTTGAGCAGGGAGCTGAGGTAGCCGGTGGGCGCGTACTGGCCCTCGGTCCGGACGTAGTAGCA
>NZ_MDZB01000049.1 GCF_001816145.1 Hymenobacter lapidarius
CCGCAACGAAGCCAGTTAGGGTAGAACAGGTAACTAGGGCTAAGTCGTAACAAGGTAGCCGTACCGGAAGGTGCGGCTGGATCACCTCCTTTCTGGAGCGGCCTTGCTCACGATGTTATACTTTAATAAGTACTGCTTGGTTCTTATCATTTTGTCTGTTTCTTCATTCAAATAATATTTGAATACGGATTCTACGCTTGCCTTCGGGTATCGTCGAAACCCGGGCTTGTAGCTCAGGTGGTTAGAGCGCTACACTGATAATGTAGAGGTCCGTGGTTCGAGTCCACGCAGGCCCACTGTAACTGGCGGGATTGCTGCTGGAAACGAAACTCGGGGGATTAGCTCAGCTGGCTAGAGCACCTGCCTTGCACGCAGGGGGTCAACGGTTCGACTCCGTTATTCTCCACTTTAATAATATCGGCTAAACTCAATAGGGGCTTAGCTACGACACTACTAAACACCAGAGTAGTACACGTTCTTTGACGTAAGGGGTAACAAAAACGAAGCGTAGCGCGCTTGTCCTTAGTAATAAGGTAAGCAAACCCTAGCGATGGGGTGCTACGAAAGC
>NZ_MDZB01000050.1 GCF_001816145.1 Hymenobacter lapidarius
TTTCAGCAGGAATGAGGAGGTCAAAGACCTTAAACCTACTGCTGCTCTGCCGAGCAGACTTTTTTTATGCCTATTGTAATCCGCAACTTGGGTTAATTACACGATTTTCAGTTGTTGCCTAGATGCCCGGCCCTTTTTTTTCCATCGTCATCCCCACCTATAACCGCCCCGACATTATTGGGCTGACGTTAAAATCGGTACTATAGAGCCTGTTAAAATTCACAAGTAATTGGTAGACAAACAGAAACCAGCCAGGTTACCGCAATTTCTTCATCCGACCAAAGATGTACGAAACGGACCTGACTGATTTCCAGTGGCACGTCATGCAAAACGCCTTGCCAGTTGCCCGCCGCCGCAAGTATTCGTTGCGGCTCATTCTCAATGCCTTGCTCTACCTAACCAAGAGTGGGTGCCAGTGGCGCTTGTTGCCCCACGACTTTCCCCCTTACCCCATTTGCTTTTACTTTTCAAGCACGCTAGTTAAAGCTATGCCCTTTAGGGCAAGACTTTAGTTGCTACTCCCTTTCGGTAGCTTTGCCAGATGCAGCAGGCCCGCACTGG
>NZ_MDZB01000052.1 GCF_001816145.1 Hymenobacter lapidarius
GGCTCAGTCGTCGGTCCCAGTGCAACCAGCTGATGGAACGCTCCACAACCCAGCGCGTGGGTTGCGGGGTAAAGCCGCCGCCGCCGCTTAGGCCGGGGGCTGTTTCGAGCCGCCAGCCGCAGTGGGCCCGGACCCACTCAGCCAGGGGCCGGCCGTCGTAACCGGCGTCGGCGAGTACGAGTTTTAGCCGTTTAAAGCCTTGTTGGTGTAACTTTTCGAGGACCGCCCGGCCCCCGGTCCGGTCGTTCTCGTTGGCGGGCCCGACGTGGGCGGCCAGCAACCGGCCGCCCGTGTCGACGGCAAGTTGGCGCTTGCGTCCCGGAATCTGTTTGTGGCCGTCAAAGCCTTTGTCGAGCACCCCGCGTTCGCTGCTTTTAATGGATTGCGCGTCCACGACGGCCACGCTCGGGCTGGGCTGGCCCGAGGGGGCCGACCGCTGGCGGTCCTGCTCGACTAGTAGTTTGTTGAGCCGCGCCCACCGCCCGTCGGCTTGCCAGCGGCGGAAGTA
>NZ_MDZB01000053.1 GCF_001816145.1 Hymenobacter lapidarius
AAGCAGTACATTGCGATGGTCTGTTCGCGCATGGTTTCAGCAGGAATGAGGAGGTCAAAGACCTTAAACCTACTGCTGCTCTGCCGAGCAGACTTTTTTATGCCTATTGTAATCCGCAACTTGGGTTAATTACACGATTTTCAGTTGTTGCCTAGATGCCCGGCCCTTTTTTTTCCATCGTCATCCCCACCTATAACCGCCCCGACATTATTGGGCTGACGTTAAAATCGGTACTATAGAGCCTGTTAAAATTCACAAGTAATTGGTAGACAAACAGAAACCAGCCAGGTTACCGCAATTTCTTCATCCGACCAAAGATGTACGAAACGGACCTGACTGATTTCCAGTGGCACGTCATGCAAAACGCCTTGCCAGTTGCCCGCCGCCGCAAGTATTCGTTGCGGCTCATTCTCAATGCCTTGCTCTACCTAACCAAGAGTGGGTGCCAGTGGCGCTTGTTGCCCCACGACTTTCCCCCTTACCCCATTTGCTTTTACT
>NZ_MDZB01000054.1 GCF_001816145.1 Hymenobacter lapidarius
CGGTGCGGGTGCTCAAGCCCGTGAGTCGGGCCGCATCCGAGGCCGTCAAATCCAGGGCAAAAAGCCGTAACAAGTAGCGAAATTTGACCTCGGAAATTTCGCTGCACTTATAATAGCAGTTAGCAAGTTGCATAACAGTAAGTTACGCCCTGTTTTTAGACTTTTGCTTCCTAAGCCCCTAAGTATTTATAGATTGTTCTTAAAAGGCAATTTAATGCGCGATTGTTAAAGCATTCAGTCTTTAGTAGCCTGAATAGTCATGCATATAATGGAAGTACGGAGGTAATTAATACAGTATCACCAGCCCGAACGCAATCAAGGCTAACCATACCACGAACGCAAAACGCCCCCTGCGGCTGGTGAAAGCGGGCGGGGGGCGTTGGGGCAAATAAGGTTGGCGGCGACCGACTCTCCCACCGGTGAAGGCAGTACCATAGGCGCACCGGGGCTTAACGGCTCTGTTCGGAATGGGAAGAGGTGAACACCCG
>NZ_MDZB01000055.1 GCF_001816145.1 Hymenobacter lapidarius
CCGCCCATGGACGTGCAGGCGCCCGCGCCGCCCCCGCCCACCCCAGGCCCCCCGCCATGGACACGGAAGCCCTGCGCAGCGAGCTGCGCAAAGACGGCCTGATTGGCCCGGGCGACAAAGGGTTTCAACTGCAGCTCAACGCCTCGGGCATGACGGTGAACGGCCAGCGCCAGTCGGAGGAGCTCGCCACTAAATACCGCAAGCTGGTGGGCCACGACGACGGCCAGCGCCACAACCTGAATATTTCAGTGCAGGAATAGCGGGACCCTCCCCGCCTCTGGTTACAGCAAGGCCGGCTCTTCGCAAGGGGGCCGGCCTTTGGCGGCTGGGCCATTTTTCTGCTCAGGAAGTTAGGTCACTGCACGCAACCTTCGGACCTTTGCGCCCATCTATGGACATCCCCGTAATCTGTTATTTATAGGGTTTAGTATTGATTATAATGTGGCGTTTTTTATTGGTTTGTTGGTTTAGCCTGTGTGCTGGTGGGGTGTTTGGCCAAAGCCAGCCGGCTGGTAAAGAAGATGCCGGCGCGGCCCAACCCGCGCCCAAGCGGCAGCTGCAGGCCGTGCGCATCAGCTCCGGGGTGAAGCTCGATGGCGTGCTTGACGAAGCGGTGTGGCAGTCAGCGCCCGTGGCTACGCGGTTCTACGAGCTGGAGCCCACGCCGGGCCGCCCGGAAAAGTTTCCCACCGAAGTGCGCGTGCTGTACGACGACGACGCTATTTACGTGGGCGCTATCATGCATGACGTTTCGCAGGACTCCATTCTGCGCGAGCTCACCGCCCGCGACAACATCGGTAATTCCGACTGGTTTGGGGTGTATTTCGATACCTACAACGACCACCTCAACGGCTACCAGTTCATTGTGACGCCGGGCGGCGTGCAGGTCGACGCGCGCCAGTCGCCGGCCAACGGCGAAGACGGCGACTGGAACGCCGTGTGGGACTCGCGCACCACCCTGCGCGGCAACGACTGGGTGGCCGAGCTGCGCATCCCGTTTTCGGCCATTCGGTTCAGCAAAGCGCCCGAGCAGGTGTGGGGCCTGAACTTTGGGCGGCAGCGCCGCAGCACGCGCCAGAAGTTTTTTTGGAACGAGGTGAAGCCCCAGGTCTCGGGCTTTGTGAACCAGTGGGGCGAGCTCACGGGCCTCAAGGACCTCAAGCCGCCGCTGCGCCTCTCGCTCACGCCCTACATCTCCAGCTACGTCAACCACTACCCTTACAACGAGCAGGGCAAGCGCAACGCCAGCACCAGCTTCAACGGCGGGGCCGACGTGAAGTGGGGCATCAACGAGAGCTTCACGCTGGATGCCACGCTGGTGCCGGATTTCGGGCAGGTGCTCAGCGACAATCAGGTGCTTAATCTTTCGCCGTTTGAGGTGCAGTTCAGCGAGAACCGGCAGTTTTTTACCGAAGGCACCGAGCTGTTTAACAAAGGCGGCCTGTTTTACTCGCGCCGCGTGGGCGCCACGCCCGTTGGGTTTGGCCAGGTCAATGGCCAGCTGCGGCCGGGAGCCAGAGAGGCCGATGGTAGCCGGCGCCAAGGCGAATTCGTGGCCGAAAACCCCGGCGTGACGCCCCTGCTGAACGCCACCAAAATATCGGGCCGCACCAGCAAAGGCCTGGGTGTGGGTATTTTTAATGCCCTGAGCAATAACGTGTATGCCGTGCTGCAGGACAGCACCACTGGCGCCCGGCGCGAGGTGCTCACCCAGCCCTTCAGCAACTACAGCATTGCGGTGCTCGACCAAAGCCTGAAGAACAACTCTTACGTCAGCCTCATCAACACCAACGTGACGCGCGCCGGCCAAACCTACGACGCCAACGTGACCGGCGGTCTGTTTCGCTTCGCCAACAAAGCCAACAAATACGCCCTCGACGGGCAGGTAGTGTACTCCCACCGGCGCGGCAAGGACTTCAACTCGGAGCGCGACATCGCGGACCAGAACGGCTACAAGTACTACCTGAACTTTGGCAAAATCAGCGGCCAATTCACTTGGAGCGTCGACCACGGCATCGAGTCGAGCACCTACAACCCCAACGACCTAGGCCTGCTCTTCAGCAACAACAGCATTTCGCAGTCCCTCAGCGCTAGCTATAACATTTACAAGCCCTTCTGGAAGGTGAACAGACTGCGCACCTACGGCAGCATCAGCTACTCACTGCTGCAAACGCCCACGCGCTACCAGGAAGCGGGCCTGTACCTGGGCGGCAACACCACGTTCACCAAAAGTTTCCTGACCACCGGCATCGATTTGCAGGCCTTGCCGCTCGCCCGCGACTATTTCGACCCGCGCCGCGCGCCACTGGGCCGCTACTACGTGCGCAAGCCCGCCAATGCCCGCATCAACGGTTTCCTGTCGTCGGACTACCGCAAGAAATTCGCGTACGACGTGCGGTACGCCGCCCGCTTTTTCGCGGCCGACGGGGACCGCACCAACCGCAACACGCTGTATCTGAGTTTGAGCCCGCGCTACCGGGCCAGCGACCACCTCAGTTTCGTGTACGCGGCCAGCTACGAGCTGATTCGCAACCAGGTGGGTTACGCCGGCGGCCTCGACGGCCGCCAGCCCGCCGATGCGGCCCTGCTCGCCGACTTCGGCGGCCGGGGCGGCGACGTGCTGCTCGGGCGCCGCAACGTGGCCACCGTTACCAACACGGCCACCGGCATCTACACCTTCACCAACCGCATGTCGTTCAACATCCGCGTGCGGCACTACGTGAGCAACGTGCACTACCGCGACTTCTCGCGCCTGCGCCCCGACGGTGTGGAAAGCCCCGTGGAATACCAGCGCAACCGCGACAACACATTCAATGCCTTCAACTTGGACGCTGTGTACTCGTGGTGGTTTGCGCCCGGCTCCCAGGTGAGCGTGGTGTGGAAAAACGCTGCGGCCAGGTCCTTCGAAGCCAACGCCGCCACCCCGCTGTACTTCGACAACCTGAGCAACACCATCAACACCGCCCACAACAACAATGTGTCGGTGAAGGTGCTGTACTACCTCGACTACCTCGCGCTGCGGCCCCGGCGCGGGTAGCGCCGTAGCGTGCGCGCAGCGGTGCTTCGCGCTACCTCACGGCGGCCGTCTGCTGGTCGGCCAGCTTCACAGCTTCGTAGAGGTTCACGATGCCGCCGCTTTTGGAAAGGGTGGCAAAGTCCACCAGCTTCTGGGTGCCGGGCTTGTTCACCTTGGTGTGGTACGGCACCGCTGACTGTAGAATTATTTGCTTGATTTGCAGCGCCGTAAGCTGCGGAAAGTAGGATTTTAGTACTGCCGCCACGCCGGCCACCACGGGCGCGGCCATGCTGGTGCCGCTGAACGTGGAGTAAGTATTGGCGGGCGTGGAGGAATAAATGTCGACGCCGGGCGCAAACACGTCCACAGTTTGCTTGCCGTAGTTTGAAAATTTGGCCGCCAGCTCCGGGGTGTTGAGGCGGCTGCTGGCGCCCACCGTAATCTGGTTGGGAATGTCCTGGCCGTTTAGGTAGTGGGCCGAAGGGTAATTCAGACCGGTGTCGTTGTCGTTGCTGCTGTTGCCGGCGGCGTGCACCAGCAGCACGCCTTTTTGGTCGGCGTACTGCATGGCCGCGTCCACTACGGCCTTATCGGGCGAGAAGTCCTTGCCAAAGCTCATGCTGATAATCTGGGCCCCGTTGTCCACGGCGTAGCGAATGGCGTTGGCCACGTCCTTGTCGCGCTCATCGCCGCTGGGCGTCGAGCGCACGCTCATGATGCGCACCGCGCCGGCCACGCCGTCGGCACCGAGCTGGTTGCCGCGCACACCCGCAATAATGCCCGCGCAGTGCGTGCCGTGGCTGGCATTGGGTCCCTGCGAGTCGGGATTGCCGTAGCCAGTTTCGGTGAGGTTGGCCACGTCGTCGCCCACCAGCGGGCGCGGATTGTAGGACGGGTTCAGGCTTTTTTCCACCCGGTCGCGGGAGTGCGTAACGGCCTCGGCGAGGCCCTTCAGCGCCTCGTCGGTGCTGGCAAAGCGGTTGCGGCTCAGGAAGGCATACAACGACCCGGCGCTGGGCACATCGGGCCGGGAGCGGGCCGCCTGCCGCAGCAGGGCCGTATCGAGGCGGGTTGTGTTCAGCGCCTGCATCATCTGCCCAAAGGAGGCCGTGTTGCTGGCGTAGGCCTTCGTCAGCATCGAAAGCTGTTTGTTTTCGTTGGCCAGGTCTTTCAAATAGGAAGCCTTGGCCTGTTCGTACACATCAAACCTAGCCTGGTCGGCTGCCGATAGCGACTTGCGCTTTTTGCCCTCAAACAGCGGCTTGTACTGGCCGTAGATGCGGGTCTGCTCCAGGGTTTCCACGGCAATGTTCTGCCCGTCTTTGCCACCCAGGAAGTTCCAGCCGCGCACGTCGTCCACGTAGCCGTTCTGGTCGTCGTCCAGGCCGTTGCCGGCTATCTCGCCGGGCTTGCGCCACAGCACGGCCTTCAGGTCTTGGTGCGTGGAGTCAATGCCCGAGTCGAGCACGGCCACCAGCACAGTCATCGGCTTGCGGTTGGCCAGCAACTCCCGGTACGCGCGGTCGGCGCTGATGCCGGGCACGCCGTCGGCTTTCAGGTCCAGGTGCTGCCAGCGGCGCACGGCATCGGCTTGGGCACTGGCACTAAGGCTGGTGAAGGATAGTAGGCCGAGCAGGGCCAACTGGGGAAAGCGCGAAAGCGTGAAGGCGGGCATTGGAAAGAATAATTGAAAAAATACGCCGCTAAAGGTAGAGGTCCACGCCCCGGAAACCTTGTGAGTGCGGAAGTATTCGTGTATATTACGATGGGCCTTGTAGCCCGCCCGGCAAGCGCAGTAGCTCCGTGGCCGCCGCAAACGGGGTGAGCTGGCCGGCGGCTACGGCTTGCTGCACGGCGGGCAGACGGTTGCGCACGGCGCCGTCGGCATAAAACTGGGTTTCCAGCTCCTGCACAATGCTCTCGTGCAGCCACTTCAGCTGTTGCTGCTGGCGCCGCAGCGGGAAATAGCCGTTTTGCTGCGTGGCCGCGGCATAGTCCTCAATAACTTGCCACACCTCGGCCACGCCGGTGCCGTTCACGGCCGATGTGAGCAGCACCGGCTGCACCTGGCCCGACGGCGCGGGCGGAAACAGGTGCAGCGCGCTCTGATAATCGAGGCGAGCGCGGCGGGCGGCCTGCTCGTTGCCTTGGTCGGCCTTGGTGATGCACAGCGCATCGGCCATTTCCATAATGCCGCGCTTGAGGCCCTGCAGCTCGTCGCCGGCACCGGCCAGCATCAACAGCAGGAAAAAGTCGACCATGCCGTGCACGGTGGTTTCGGACTGGCCCACGCCCACGGTTTCCACAAATATCACGTCGTGGCCCGCCGCTTCGCACAGGAGAAGGGCTTCGCGGGTGGCGCGGGCCACGCCGCCCAGGCTGCCGGCCGCGGGGGAGGGCCGAATATAGGCGGCGGCGTGCGCCGACAGCCACGGCATGCGGGTTTTGTCGCCCAGAATGCTGCCGCCCCCGCGCTGGCTGCTGGGGTCCACGGCCAGCACGGCCAGCTTCTTGCCCAGGGTTTCGACTACATATCGGCCCAGCGCTTCAATAAACGTGCTTTTGCCCACGCCGGGCACGCCTGTGATGCCCACGCGCAGGCTGCGGCCGGCGTGCGGCAGCACGGTTTGCAGCACTTCCTGGGCCAGGGCCTGGTCGGCGGGCAGGGTGCTTTCGACCAGGGTGATGGCGCGGCCCAGCACCGTGCGGGTGCCGGCCAGGATGCCGGCGGTGTACTCAGCGGCGGAAAGGCGTTTGGGGGGCATAGGGGTGAAGCACGAGCGGGGCGGGTGCGCAAAGTTGCCGGTGGCCGGCTTAATTTTCGAATTCAACCGGCAAGCTAACCGATAGGAAGGCGCAGCCACCGCTTTCCACTCCCTTGCCGCGCCTTATGAAAACCCTTCGTCTCCTGCATTTGGCCGCTCTGCTGGCTTTGCCCGCGGCCGTGCGCGCCCAAAACGAGTTGAGCAATTTCTCGGCCACGGGCCGGGGCGGGGTCGTGAACAGCTTCGCCGAAGGCTACCAGGCCATTGGGGTGAACCCGGCCAATCTGGGCCGCAACGGGCAGGCCAAGGTCTCGTTCACCATTGGCGAGGTGGGCGTGGGGGTGGCGTCCCGCTCGCTCAGCAAGTCTTTTTTCGAGCGCATCATCTTCGAGCGCACCGAAAGCATTACCCCCGCCGACAAAGCCGCGCTGCAGAATGGCCTGGCCGACGACGACGCGTTCAACCTCAACGTGGACGCCACCACGCTGGGCTTGGCCGTCAGCCTGCCCAACGGCCTGGGCAGCATTGCCGTCAGCAACCGCCAGCGCATCAGCGCGCACCTGGCCCTGAACCGCAACGCGGCCGATGTGGTCGTTAATGGCAAGTCGGCGGCCAGCCTGCAGCCCTATTACCCCACCACCGGGGCCGCCGCGCTGCCGCCGCCGCCGCTGTCCGAATTCCTGGACGGCACGGCCATTCAAATGGCCTGGACCAGCGAATACAATATTGCCTACGGCTTGCGCGTGCTGGATAAGCCCGGCTTTAAGCTCTCGGCAGGCGTGGGCTACCGCTACATTCACGGCATTGGTATTGCCGATATTCGGGCCGAGGGAAGGGAGCTGACGGCGTACTCGTCCCTGGCGCCCGTCTTTTCAGCCGATTACGGCGCCCTGGTCAACAGCCCCGATTTTAACTACAAAAACGGGTCCGTGCTGAGCCCCGTGGGCAGCGGGCACGGGGCCGACCTGGGCCTGTCGGCCGAAATCGGCAAGTTTTTGCAGCTCAGCGCCTCCCTCACCGACGTGGGTACGATGACGTGGACGAGCAACGTGGTAACGGCCACCAACCAGCAGCTGCAGCCCACCTCCGCCACCGGCATCGATACCTACGACGTGCTCAAGGAAGTGCTCAAGCAGTTCGATACCGATGAGCAAAACATCTTCGAGTACCAGGCCCAGCAGAAGCGCAGTGCTTCGCTGCCAGCCAAGCTCCGGCTGGGAGTGGGCTTCCGCCTTAGCAGCCTGTTCGAAGCCGGCGTGGACTTCACTGCGCCGCTAAATAAGGTCTCGGGCAACCTTACTGCCCCCTTTGTGGGCCTGGGCCTCGACTTTAAGCCAACGGGCTGGCTGCGGCTGAGCACCGGCGTGAGCGGCGGCGCGGGCTACGGAACCGGGGTGCCCCTGGGCATCACCCTGGTCACGCCCATCTGGGAAGCCGGAATCAGCTCGCGGGACGTGACGGGCTATTTCAGCGAAAAGGCTCCCTACTATTCACTGGGGCTGGGTTTTCTGCGGTTCAAGATTGGCGGGCAGAACTAAGCGTGTATCCAGATAGGGCATCCTGACGATAGGACTTCACGTCAGTAGAACGTCATGCCGAGCGCAGCCGAGGCATGACGGTTTGTTTCCGGGGCTTTTCAAAAGAACGGCAAACCCCGGCTGCCGGCTACGGTATGACCACGAAGGCCGGCAGGCCCAGCTTGCTGCGGCGCCCGCCCAGCTTCAGTCCTTCGTCAATGTATAGGCATTCTTTGCCCAGCAGGTTGGGTTTCTGGATGACGCCGAGGTTGGGGTTGTCTTCGCGGGCCACGTAGATACGGCCGTCGGGACCGCGCTGCAGGGCACCAATCTTGCGGTTGGCCGACTTGCCCACCAGCAGTTTGTCTTTGGTTTTTAAGTCAAACTGCCAGATTTCGGTTTGGCCGCCGCCCACGCCGTTGCAGGTGCCGTAGAGCTTGCTGCCGTCGGGCGAAAACTCCACGCCGTAAGCCTCGGCAAAAGGCCCAAAGCTGCTGGGGTTGCTCACCTTGCCGGTGGTGCGGTCAAAATCATACACTTCAAATTTGTTGGTTTCACGCCAAAGGGCCGCCGCGAGCTTGCGGCCATCGGGCGAAAATTTCAGGGCGCCAATGGCGTTGCGGCCGGGGCCGGCGTTCATGCTGCCCACATTGCTCAGCAGCGGCTTGGCCGACACACCATCGGCCGTGACGAGGTAGGAAACGAAGGCGTTGGAGTTCCAGCGGTGGGCCACTATCCAAGTGTCGCGGCCATTGGCGTGGCGCACCGCGGCCAGCTTTTCGGCCACCGGCTGAATGAGCAGCAGGTTCACGCGGGGCAGGTCGCCGAGGCCGTTATCGCGGGTCATGTCCACGATGGAGTAGCGCAGGCCATTGGGCGTGCCCTCGGGCGCCACCGTAAAAATGTAAAAGATGTTGCCCGAGCCGGGGTCGGGCACGATGAGGGCCGATTGGGTGCTGCTGCCGCTGCCCATCAGCTTCACGCCGTTGGGCATCACGCGGTGCTCGCGGTTCCACACGGTTTGGCCGTTGGTGTAAAACAGCAGCTCGCCTTTGGCGCTGGTGGCCACGGCGCAGCCCTCGTAGGTGCTCATTTTGCCATCGTTCAGGGGCTTGGGCGTGTTGCCTTCGGCGAAGGTGAGGCCGGCCTGCTGGCCAAAATACCAGATGTCGGTAGGCCGCTGGGCCTGGGCGGCCACCGCCGCAAACAAGGGCAGGATTAGAAGAAAAAGACGTTTCATAAGAGCAAAAAGCAAGTGATGATGGGGCTAAACGAAAAAATCGTGCCGGCTCGTGCGCAGGTCGTTTTGGCGGCCCGCCCGGCTCACCGGCCAGGCCAGCAACAGCCCCAGCACCCCCAGCAGCGAGAGGGGCATCAGAAAGTAGACCCACTGCAGCGCCACCGGGTTGCCCAGCGCCTGCGCGAGGCCATTGAGGGGCAGCAGCAGGGGCAGCAGCAGCACAAGGAGCAGCAGGCGCGGCCAGCCGGGCAGCCGCGCCGCAAAGGCCAGCAGCGGCAGCAGCAGCACGGCATCGTAATAAAGATGGTAGGTGGTGAGCAGCGTGAGCGTGCTGATAACGAGAAACAGCCACCACCCAACCACCTGCTTGCCCTGCCGGTGCAGCCACGCCATGCGCAGGCCGGCCCCCAGCCACAGCAGGCTGTGCAGCACCACGTGCCACGCGCTGCTGCCGGGCCGCAGCCACTCCAGCACGTTGCCCAGCTCCAGCCGCAGGGTCATGCCCTGGGTGAGCGGGTAGTCGGGGTCGGCGGGGTCGAAGGACTGGGCGCGCACCTGCGCCAGAAGGTGCCGGTAGGTGGGCAGCAGCTCTGCAGGAGCCGCCGCCCACTGCCACGCCACCGCACTCAGCAGGGCCACCACCACCGTGGCCACGACTAGGCTCCGCCATTGCTTTTTCCAGATAAACCACGCCGCAAAAGGCAACAACAGCGTCACCTTGAAGGCGGCCAACCCAAGCAGTGCGCCTGCCACTACGGGCCGCCAGCTTCTATCGGCGGCAGCCGGCCTGGACTGGCTTGCGGCTTGCAACCCAACAGGAAGCGTGCTGGGGGAGGGGCGGGCGTGGCTCCCATTTAGTTGGGCCACGGCAAGTGCGCCCACGCCCAAGGCCAGGGCCAGGAACGTGGGCTGCCCCGTGAGCAACGCCGGCACGGTGCCTTTCAGGGCGAAGGCGAAGACCAGAAAATGCCACCAGGGTATGATAAGCTCCTCATTGGATTCCGACAGGGCCGGCCACCAACGTGCGGCGGCCAGCAGGCACACCATGGCCAGGGCGCCCCACAGCGGCCAGGCCAGCGCATAGGCTAGCTGGCCCACCGTGAGCCCAAACAGCGCCACCGCCCACGGCGGGTAAAGAAATGGGAGGTTGGGCAGGCCCGGCTCGGTGCGGCTCACAAGCTGCTCGGCGGCCACAATGCGCTGCCAGCCGCGCTTCAGCGTGGCGTCGTCGTAGGGGTTTTGCCCCTGGCGCAGCACGGCCTGGCCCACATAGCAAGTGCGGAAGTCCATGGGCCGGTCGCCCGTGAGCCCGGGTTCGCGCAGCACGCGGCTTACGTTGAACAAGGCAATCAGGACCAGTAAAAGCAGAACGGGACGCGGCACGGCGGCAAGTTAGCCAGTAGCGCGAAGCGGGGCTTCGCGTCCGGGCCCGGGCCCCCCGGTGGTTTAGCGGCGGCAAGTGCTGCTTCGCTCTACTTCCCGGCCACGGCCAGCAGTGCCAGCTCGGCCGGCTGGTGGTGTTTTTCGAAATACGAATACCCCGGCATCAGCCCGCGCCAAAACGCCTGGTGGGGGCTGGCCGGGCGCTTGGTCAGCTCGGCTTCTGTGAGGGGAAACGGGAAAATGTGCACCGGAATCATGGCCTGACCCGCCGCGCGGGCCGTTACGGCCAGCAGGTACACTTCCTCGATGCCGGCATCCGTGATGGGCAGGCAACCAACCGTGACTTCGCCGCCGTGGATGAAAATGTCGCCACCCGGGTTGGGCTCGCCTTGGGCGCGGTCGGCGGCGTTGGGGTAGTTGAGGCCCAGCGAAAGGAGGTAGTCGCTTTGGGGGTTGAAGCGGTCAATTTCGTAGAAGCCTTCCGGTACCTGGCGGTCGCCGGCGCGGCGCTTGGGACCCAGCCGGCCGGAGGTGGCCGCCAGCGGGTAGCGGTCCAGCAGCTCAAATGAGCCGGCGCCCCGGTTGCGGGCTCACACTTCCAACTCCTGGTTAGTTTTGATGAGACGAAGCAGTATTTCCAGGCGCTGCGGGTCGAGGTCCTGTGCATGCAGGCGCTTCGCAGTAGGTGCCGGTGCCTGCCAGCGCCACCCGCACCCGGGAAAACTTCAGCTGCTGCTGCCAGAAGGCCGTTTGGGTTGGCAAGTCGCCGGCGCTGGCGCGGTCCTCCTGGGAAGTGCAGCCCTGGGCCAGAAGTTGATAAAGCGGCAGCAGCAACAACACGCAGCCCGACAAACGACGCCACATAAGGAATAACCGGAATGATGAGAGATAGACTTGAAGCCTATCCCAAGAGGCTCTGTCATGCTGACGCAGGAAGCATAGTATCTCCGCAAAACGACCGGTTCTACCCTGATAGGATGCTTCGCAGGCTCAGCATGACAAGGCCTTTTGAATAGGCGCTTACAACGACATTCAAGTCTTTATATTTCGCGGAGCTTCTCAAATTTCCATGGCCGGGTCACCAGTTCCTGTTGTCCCGGCAAAGACCACGCTCGCCAGGCAGATTACCTTTGCACCGCAGCCGACAAACGTACTTTTCTCTGGTTCTATTGGTACACCAACGGCTTTTCCTGCGCTTCCCGTAGCAGGGCAAGCGGTGCCTCGCGAGGCGGCGTATTTACCAACGCCCTGCTACTGGCGGCCGTTGCCGCGCCACCGCGTGCGCACTGGGTTTACTTCTCCTTCTTCCCTGTTTTCTATGCAGCTCAAATCTCTCTTTACTTTCCTCACGAGCCTCGCTAAACACAACGAGCGGCCGTGGTTCCAGGAGCGCAAAGCCACCTATGACCAGCTGCGCGCGCAGTTTGTGGAAGACGCGGAATTCTGGGCCCGCGAGCTCGCCCAGCTCGACCCCGTGCTGGCCGGGCCCGACGGCCGCACCAGCATCTTCCGCATTTACCGCGACGTGCGCTTCAGCAAAAACAAAGACCCTTACAAGACGCACTTTTCGGTATATTTCACGGCCAGCGCGGGCAAAGAAGTGGATGCCCCCGGCTACTACCTGCAACTGGGCCCCAACGGCAACACCCTCATCGCCGGCGGCCTCCACCAACCCGACAAAAGCCAGCTGGCAGCCATCCGGCAGGAAATTGACTACAACGCCGACGAGCTGAAAGCCCTGCTGGCCGCCCCCGATTTTCAGCGCTATTTTGATGGAATGGGCGGCGAGAAGCTCAAGAAGTCGCCTGCTAATTATCCCATTGAGCACCCGGAAATTGAGCTGCTCAGGCACAAAAGCTTCACCGCCACCCACCACATGACGGATTCAGACGTGCTAAGCCATGCAGATTTCCGGGCCCACGTACTGGAAGTATTCCGCGCCATGGTCCCGTTTTGCCAGTTCTTGCGCCGGGCCGTGACGCCCTAAACGGCAGGAGCAAAGTGCCCGCCGCCCTCGCAAAAAGAAAAACGCCCGAAGCATCTCCTGCTTCGGGCGTTTTTTGTCAAAGTCGCTACGCGGACGCAAAGCGCCGGATTGCGGCAACTTATGATTACCAGGTAACCAGCTCCTGTTCGTGGCCAACGCGGAATAAGGCGCTCTGCTTCCGGTCACCGGCCTCCACGTTCACGATGTTCATCTGGTCGCCAAAGAGCTCGAGCAGCATGGCTTGCCGCAGCTGCACGCCGGGCACGGGGCCCGGCAGCGGCACTTTGCAGTAGAGCCAGTAGCCGTCCTTTTCGTTTTGCAGGCCCAGCACTTGCAAGGGCAGGGGCGCGCCGGCCGCAGTGCTGAACCGGAGGGTGCGCTGCAGGTAGGCGGTGGTCAGGGCCAGGGGCCGCGGGCCGGGCTCGCTCAGGCTCACCGGCGCGGGCTGGCCCTGCGAAATGGCTTTCTCAAAGTCATCCGTGAACACCTTTATTGCTACTTCCAGCTGCTTTTTGCTGGCGTTGTAGCGGAGCTCCATCAGGCTGGAATGGTAGGCGTGCAGTGCCCACGCCGCCGAAGTGGCCAACAGAATGAGGGCCACCAGGGCCGTCAGGCAGCGCGTTGCGAACCGGGTTTTCATGAGGAGTACCTGCGTTAAAGGGTCAAGTGGGCCCTAAAACGCTTTCATCACCTGCTTGATGATAAGCACGTAGGCCATCAGGCTCAGAATAAGAAACGTGCCAACTCGCTGCGCACCTTCCATGATGCGATCCGAAGGCTTGCGGCGCGCAATCATTTCGTAGAGCAAAAACACCACGTGGCCGCCGTCGAGGGCCGGAATGGGCAGCAGGTTCATAAAGGCCAGCACCATGCTCAGGCCGGCCGCCAAGCCCCAGAAGTGCTGCCAGTCCCAGGTCCCGCCGAATTGCTGGGCAATTTCCACGGGGCCGCCCAGGCTCTCGGAGGCCGAGATTTCGCCCCGGCCCATTTTGGCAAAAGCCCGGGCCTGCAGGCCAATCACGCCAAAGGCCTTGCTCACGCCCTGCGGAATGGACTCGGCCAGCGAATAGCTGCGGGTGCCCAGCTTCAGGGTCGACTTGCGCTCGAACCCGATGCGGCCCGACTCGCTCACGGCAATGGGCAGGGATAGGGTCTGGCCGTTGCGCTCCACCACCACGGGAGCGGTTTTGCCCTTGTTGGCGAGCAGGGCGGACTGTAGTTCGTCGAAAAACTGCACGGGTTGCCCGCCCACGGTGGTAATCTTGTCGCCGGCCTTCAGGCCGCCTTTGGCGGCGGCCCCACCGGCTACCACTCGCTCCACGGCGAAGGTTTCGCGGGGGCGCACCAACAGGCTGTCCGCGCTTTGCTTGGCAAATTTGTCCAGGAAATTGGCGGGGATGTTGATGTCCACCAGCTGCCCGCCGCGCTCCACGGTGTAGAACGAGTTGGAGCCCATAATTACGTCGGGCTTGTACACGTCGTCGAACTCGGTGAACGGCCGGCCGTTGATTTTCACAATCTTGTCGCCGGTGCGGAAGCCGATTTCGCGGCCCAGGCCGTTGGGCAGAACGCCGTAGCGCGCCTCCGAGGCCGGCAAAAACACGTCGCCGTAGTGGAAGGTCATCGCCGCAAAAATCACGATGCCCGTGATGACGTTCATGATGATGCCGCCCAGCATGACCAGCAGGCGCTGCCAAGCCGGCTTGCCGCGGAACTCATCGGGCTGCGGCTCGGCCGCGAGCGAAGCCGCGTCCTGGGTTTCGTCTATCATGCCGTGTATCTGCACGTAGCCGCCCAGCGGAAACCAGCCGATGCCGTATTCCGTCTCGCCGATTTTTTTCTTTACCAGCGCGAAATTGGCCACGCTCGGCATGGGAAACAGAAAGTCGAAGAAGATGTAAAACTTATCGACCCGAATTTTAAAAAGCTTGGCGAAGGCAAAGTGACCGAATTCGTGCAAGCCAACAAGTAGCGACAGGGCCAGCAGGAGCTGGCCAATCATGGTGAGAATTTCCAAGGAGAATAACTGGTAAGGGAGGATTTTTTAACAGAACGTCATGCAGAGCGCAGCGAAGCATCTTGCCCGCCGCCGGTAATCAACGCCGTTGCAACGAAGCGGGCAAGATGCTTCGCTGCGCTCTGCATGACGGCGCCGAGCAAATAGACATTGAATCTCACAAGAGTGTTTCAGCAACGCGACGCGTTTCAGCATCGGTGGCGACCAAGTCGTCCAGCAACGGCTCCGCAAGGTACGAAACCCGTGTCAGGCACTCTGCCACCAGGTCCGACATTTGCCGAAAGCCCACTTGCTCCCGCAAAAAAGCGGCCACGGCTACTTCGTTGGCCGCGTTGAGCACGCAGGGCGCGTTGCCGCCCCGGCGCATGGCCCCAAAGGCCAGTTCCAGGTTGGGGAACGCCGCGCGGTCGGGTGCCTCAAAAGTGAGGGTAGGGTAGTCGAGGAAAGAAAAGCGCGGGAACGTGTTGGCCAGCCGCTGCGGGTAGCCCAGCGCGTACTGAATGGGCAGCTTCATGTCGGGCAGACCCAGCTGGGCCTTCAGGGAGCCGTCTTCGAACTGCACCAGCGAGTGCACGATGCTTTGGGGATGTACCACCACGTCAATCTGCTCGTTGGTGAGGCCGAACAGCCACTTGGCCTCAATCACCTCCAGGCCCTTGTTCATGAGCGAAGCCGAGTCGATGGTGATTTTGGCGCCCATGTCCCAGTTGGGGTGTTTCAGGGCCTGCGCCTTGGTCACGGACTCCATTTGCTGGGCCGTGTGGCCCCGAAACGGCCCGCCCGAAGCCGTGAGGATGATTTTCTCAATGGGGTTGGATTCTTCGCCCACCAAGCACTGGAAAATGGCCGAATGCTCGGAATCGACGGGCAGCAGGCGCACGCCGTGCTTGCGTACCAGGCCCGTGATGAGCTCGCCAGCTACCACCAAGGTTTCTTTGTTGGCCAGGGCAATGTCCTTGCCGGCTCGAATGGCCGCCACCGTGGGCAGCAGCCCGGCGTAGCCCACCAAGGCCGTGAGCACAATGTCGATTTCGGGACGGGTGACCACTTCGGCCAGTGCGGCGGTGCCAGCCAGTACTTGGGTTTCGGGCTGGTGGGCCAACGCAGCTTTCAGCGGCTGGTAAAAGCCCTCGTCGCCGATAACCACCACGGCCGGCCGGAACTCCAGGGCCTGTTGTGCCAGCAGCTCCCACTGCCGCTGGGCGCTGAGCACCGCCACCCGGAACCGGCCCGGCTGCTGCCGCACCACTTCCAGCGCCTGGGTGCCAATAGAGCCCGTGGCGCCAAGCAGGGCCAGCGTTTTCACCTTTTTATTCTCAATCATACTGCTACAAACACGGAAACGCCGCAAAAGTACGCGCCTCTGGATGCCGCGGCTCAGGTGCGCCGCAAAGTAGCCGCCACAAACTGGTCGATGATGCCCACAATGGCGGTGGCTTCCTGGGCCGCCGCGGCGTGAGTTGCACGGAGGTGCCCTTGGGGCCCACCCGTTCGGCCAGCTCCAGGAGGCGGGCCAGCTGCTCGCCGATGGCGCGGTACACAAAGTCCCAGAGCACGGCGGTGGTGCCGGCGTGTGCGCCCAGCACGCGGCGCAGTTCCAGCAGACGCATCGTGAGGCCGGCCAGGATGCCCAGCAAGCCGCGTTCGGCGGGCGAAAACTGCCGGGGCGGCCCGTCGTAGAGGCACAGCGAGCCGATGTTGTGGCCGTCGGGGGTGCGCAGGTTGTGGCCGGCGTAAAAGCCCAGCCCTAACTGCTGGAGCAACGAAATGTCGACGCTGGGGGCGCTGGCTTGGTTCAGGTCTTCAAACACGGCCGTCTCGTCCTGCAGAATGGTGGCCGAGCACAGGCTTTGCCCGCGGGGAATGCGCTCAATGTCCACGGGCAGGTTGTAGGGGGCTTTCAACAGGACCGTATCGCCTTCCACAACGGACAGCATGGCGTTGGACACGTGAAACAGCCGGGCGGCGGCCGCTACCACGTCGTCCAGCACCTTTTCGCTGCGCGCATCCAGTAGCTGGTAGCGCTCGAGTGCGCGCAGGCGGGCTTCGTCGTCGGCCGGAATGAGGGAAGAGGGAACTGTGCTCACAAGGGAAAAATAAGGGGTGTCCGGCAGGGAAGGCGCGTGCCGGTGGCGAAATGCTACGGTGTACGCAAGGGCAGAGTCTGCGTTTACCCATCAAAGTGCACCAGGGTTTAGCTACGGGCCGCTTGGTTCTGCCTACGGCACGCATTCAGATACTACTACGCGGTTTCATCTGTTTGTTTTCAGAAATAACCGGGCGACCCCAGGTGGATGCTGTTGCGTTAGGGCTGGCCGCGCCGGCCGCTACCTTTGTCGCCGTGTCTGCTTCTTCTCCCTTTGATTACGACGTTGCCATTATCGGGGCGGGCCCGGCGGGCGCGGCCTGCGCGTTGGGCCTGCGCCGGAGCGGCCTGCGCGTGGCCCTGCTCGACAAAGCCCGGTTTCCCCGCGACAAGGTGTGCGGCGACGCCATCCCCGGCCACGCCCTCAAAGCCCTGCGCCAGCTTGACCCCGCCTTTGCCGCTGCCCTGTGGCAACTGGAGCCGCGCGACGCCGTGCGCCGGTCCCGTCTTGTGGCGCCCAACGGCGACAGCCTGGAGCTGGAATGGAAGCTGCCCAGCTTCAACTCTCCGCGCGAATTCTTCGATAATGCCTTGCTGGAGTTGGTGCGAACGCACGCCCCAGCCACCACTATCCTAGAAAACACCAGCCTGAAAGGCCTGCACATGGCCCCCGACCACGTGCAGCTGCAACCCACTCACGGCCCCGCAATCACCTGTGGGCTCGTTATCGGCTGCGACGGTGCCAACTCCGTGGTGGGCCGCAAGCTGCTGCCCGAGCCCCGGCTGGCGCGGGCGCACCACTGCGTGGGCGTGCGGGCCTATTATGAAAACATTGCGGGGGCCGAAAGCGGCACCACCGAGTTTTTTCTCACCCGCGACTACCTGGCGGGCTACTGCTGGCTGTTTCCGGTGGGGCAGGGCCGCTACAACGTGGGCCTGGGTATGCTGGCCGAAGTGGTGGCCGCGCACAAAGTAGACCTCAAGGAAACCATGGTGCGGCTGCTGGCCACGCACCCGGCGCTGGCCGGCCGCTTTGCCGAGGCGCGGCAGCTGGGGCCCATTGTGGGGTTTGGGCTGCCGCTGGGCGGGGGCCGGGTGCGGTCCATCAGCGGCGAGCGGTTTTTGCTGTGTGGCGACGCCGCCTCGCTGATTGACCCCTTGCAGGGCCACGGCATTGATACGGCCATTCAGAGCGGGATGCTGGCGGCGGTACAGGCCACGGCTTGCTTCGCGAAGCAGGATTTCGGCGCCGCCCAAATGGCGGCTTATGACGAGCAAGTGGCCGAGAAGATTGGCCGCAAGCTGGCCAAAAGCTACCGCCTCATGCGCTTCCTGAGCACCAAGCCGTGGCTGGTGAACGCAGCCGTGCGCCTGGCGCGTGTGCCCGGCCTCAAGCGGTGGGTGCAGAAGGCCATTGGGTAGGGTGGGTTTGAATGTTGCGTTTTTATTCCTGCAACAGACCAGAAGAGCTATTTTAAAGCAGAAACACTAATTATTTATCGCCAACAATAATTAATGCTTGCGAATAGAATTAATTATTCCTAATTTGCTTTCGCTTATCACAAGAAGCGCCCCGTATGTCCTTGTTCAACAACAATATCCTTTTCAATAACTCGAATAATAATAATTTATTCCGAGACAGGGAGGCTATTGTTCCGAAGAAGAAATCCAAGAACAATTTTTCAATTTGAAAAGCCTTTCGTAATTCGGAAGGCTTTTTTTTTGGCCCTTCCCAGCCCCTGAGGCACTAGTCTGGAAATTAAAAAAAACTCCCCACCAGGAGGTGGCTCCTTATTGCCCAAACCCAGCCGCTGCCAGCACCACGTCATCATCATTTTCAACTTTCAACCCCAATTTCTTTACGTATGAAAACCACTGCAATCCCCACCGCCTGGCCCGCCGCGGCCGACCTGCTCGAAACCGAAGTAGCCCTGACGTTCGTGAAGGAAACCTTTGCCCGGGAGCTAGCCCGGCAGCTGCACCTCGTGAAAGTATCGGCCCCGCTGGTGGTGCTCGAAGGCACCGGCATCAACGACGATTTGAACGGGGTGGAGCGGCCCGTGGGCTTCCCCATTAAGGCCCTGGACGAGCAGCGGGCCGTGGTGGTGCACTCGCTGGCCAAGTGGAAGCGCCTGCGCCTGCGCGAGCTGGGTATCCCCGCCGGCCGCGGCCTGCTGACCGACATGCGCGCCCTGCGCCCCGACGAGGATTACAGCCCCATCCACTCCATCTACGTGGACCAGTGGGACTGGGAAAAGCACATGTTGCCTGAGCAGCGCACGGTGGCTTTCCTGAAAGCCACCGTTGAAACCATCTACGCGGCCCTGCTGACGACCGAGCAGCGGGTGAGCGAGGAGTTTGGCATTGCGCCGGTACTGCCCCCAAGCATCGCCTTTGTGCACGCCGAAGACCTGCTGCTGCGCTACCCCGACCTCACGCCCAAGCAACGCGAGCACGAAGCCGCCCGCGAATACGGCGCGGTGTTCCTGATGGGCGTTGGCGGCGAGCTGAGCCACGGCGAAATCCACGACGGCCGCGCCCCCGACTACGACGACTGGAGCACCGTGAACGAAGACGGCCACCGCGGCCTGAACGGCGACATTCTGCTCTGGAACCCAGTGCTGGAAACCTCATTTGAGGTGTCGTCTATGGGCATTCGGGTGGATAGGGTGGCCTTGGCCCGGCAGTTGGAAATGCGCGGCTGCCCCGAGCGCGCAGCCCTGCGGTTTCACCACCTGTTGCTGAGCGACCAGCTACCCCAGAGCATCGGCGGCGGCATTGGGCAGTCGCGGGTGTGCATGTTTTTGCTGCGCAAAGCCCACATCGGCGAAGTGCAAGTGAGTTTGTGGTCTGATGCCGTGCGCGAGGAAATGGCCGAAGCAGGCGTAAGGCTGCTCTAGCAGCAGGCAAGCCAGCGGTTTTGCTGCATGAATAGGAAAGGGAATGAGTGGCTGCGTGGCGGTTCATTCCCTTTTTTATGCTTCGGGGAGCGCCCCAACTTGCCCCGAGAGCCGCGCGCTACCTGGGGCGCGCCGCGTGGCTAAAACAGCCAGCGCTGGCCCGGCGGCCATGGCGTTTTTTAAGTCGCGCCCGCTCTGTATTTTCGGGTCTCACCGGCGCTTGGGCTATGCAGAATTACTACTGGGTTTTGGGAGTGGGCACCACGGCTACGGCGGTGCAGATTGAGGAGGCCTATGCGCGGCAGCGGGTCCGCTTCAAGCGGCTGGCCGTGGTGGATAGGGTGATGAAAGCCCGCCTGGCCGATGTAGAAGCCGGGTTCGACATTCTGGGTAATCCCCGTCGCCGCCTGGCCTACGACCTGCTGCTGGCCCAGGAGCCGCTCGCTGCCCACCCGCCGCGGCAGCACGCCGGCTCGAAGCTGCTCGGCTACGCCCGGGTGGCCCGCCGCCTCAATGCAGCCTTGCTGGCCTGCTGCCTCCTGCTGGGCCTGGATTGGGCGCTGCCGCAACACGAATACGCCAACGAAACCGTGCGCACCCGGTTTCCGGTGTCGGTGTCCTCGTCCCTGAGCAACCCCCAGCTGGCCTACCGTGTGCACACCGAGCACACCGCGTTCCGGCTGCCCAGCAGCATCGGGCACCGCGTGCGCGAAGACCAGCGCATTACCGTGTGGAAAACGCCTTTGCTGGGGGTGGTGCGTCGCGTCAGCTCCCCGGCTTCGCCCGATGGCCCGGCGCCGTTTGAGCCGTATGGGGCCACCATTTACGGGGTGTTTGCGCTTTTGCCACTGGTGGTGGCGCTGGTGGCCGCCGTGGGCGTGTGGCCCGGCCGCTCGCCTGAGCTGGTGGTGAACACTGCTTCCGTGGGCGGGCTGCTGGCCGTGCTGGCGCTGCTGGTTATGCTGTGGTTTTGAGGACGACCCAAAAACCTGAAGCGGCGTATTTGGTATAAGACAGGGAAATGGCGTGGCCCGGCGCGCATGGGGAGATGGCGCGTTGTCCATTCCCTGCTGCGGTGCCGCGTCGTTACCCGTTCTGAATTACCAATTATTACCCATGGATTTTACTTCCTCTCGTCCCGAAGACCTGTTTGATGCTGCCCGGCGCGGCGACGTACCCGCCCTTAAAGAGTTGCTGGCTACCGGCCTCGACGTGAACGTGACCACCGACAAAGGCTTCTCAGTTCTCACGCTGGTGGCCTACGGTGACCACCAGGAAGCCGCCCGATTTCTGCTGGAAGCCGGCGCCGACCCCAATATCCAGGACGCAAGCGGTAACTCGGCCCTGATGGGCGTGAGCTTTAAGGGATATGTCGAAATTGCCCGGCTCCTTTTGCAGCACGGGGCCAACCTCGACCTGCAAAATAGCACCGGTGGCACGGCCCTCATGTTTGCCATTCAGTTTGGCCGCAACAACATGGTGCAACTGTTGCTGGAAGCCGGAGCCGACAAGAACATCGCCGATGCGCGCGGCTACACCGCGTGCGGCCTGGCCGTGCAGCAAGGCAACGACGAAGCATTAAGCCAGCTGGAGTAGCCACATAGTACTTCTGAAAGGGCGGCATGGAGACACTTGGGTAGCTCTGTGTCGCCCAGAGGTGGTGTACTAAGGCGTGACCACAAACGCAAAGGCTGCCCAGGTAGCAGTACGCGCCGCCCAACCGCATGGGCTTGCTACCTTGGCCGCATGCGCAGCATTTCATTCAACCCAGCCATGCTGGCAGCGGTGCAGGCCGGCCACAAAACCGTAACCCGCCGCCGCCTGCCCCCCAACTCGCCCCTGCAGCAGGAACCGGACCGGTACCGGTTTGTGGAACTATCCGCGCAGGGCGCGCTGTTTGAGGACTGCCACGCCCTGCCACCCGCGCTGCTGCCCTCGGTGCCGCTGCCCTTCGGCGCGGCCGGTACGCAGTTGAGCGTGCAGGAAAACCTCTTGATTCGGCTGGAATTACGCAGCGTGCTGGCTGAGCAAGTACGCAGTCTCACAACAGCCGATGCGCTGGCGGAAGGCATCCAGGCCCGGCCACTACCGGGTCCGCCGGAATGGGGCGGCGTGGAGCCGATTGCCGGCTCGTCGGGAGCATTCCGGTGGTACAGCAGCCCCATTGCAGCGTTTCAGGGCCTGTTTGAGTCCATCTACCCAATGGCCTGGGCCCGGAATGAGTGGGTGTGGATGATAGAGTTTAGGGTGCTGCCGATTGCTTGGGTAGCTTCCGTTTCAGCCGGCCCCGCCACTGCCTAGACGCCTGATGACGGCCTGAAAATCAGGAAGTAGCTTACTCAGTTTCTGTTGGTGCAAGCCGCTACGGCAGGGGTGGGGTGAAACTGCGGGCACGCAAAAGGCCCGCCGGGTGGGGCGGGCCTGGGGTTAGGCGGGGGGAGTGTCGGCCTCTACTACTTTGGCGGCGATGAAATCGTAGACTTTATTGGCGAGTTGATAGTTGATTTCTTTGATGCGGTCGTGGTTGTATTCTGCCTTGTAGACAGAAGTGAAGATATGAACTGGTTCATCGTCTTCATTATTATCTCCCATTAAGTCATATATATTGAATGTAACAATAAACTGGTGAGATTTAAAGCTGAAATTCAGCATCATGCCTTTATCAAATGTGTTTGATAGCATTCTGAAGCCATACCATAGGAATCTAAATGCAGCCCACGCGATAAGCTCTTTCTGTTCACTAAATGCATTATCAGCGAATTCTTGAGCTTTTTCCAGGGTTTTATTAGAGCTGTGAAACGTTGAATTGTCATCCTCTGAAAACCTGTATAAGAAAGCAATTTCATTTCTAATGAATAAATCGTCAAAACGTTGTAATTGGTCCGATAAATCTTTTAGCCAGAAGCTAAGTATCTCATCATAAATCTGTGACTGTGCTTCTAGACCCCATATGGTTGTTATCGTATCCTCTCGGCTTAACACTTGTTTCTTCAGTAACGCGAGCTTCTTGTCTAAATCATCCGGCTCATCAATGGATTCGCCTTGGGCCGCGCGAATCATAAGGCGCAAACCCGCTTCCACGTTTTCGATGATAAAGCGGAGGAAGGGTTCGGGGTCGCCGGCATCGGCGGCGGAGAGAGCGGCAAGGTAGGGATTGCGGTCGGCGGCTTTGATGACGGTCATCGGGTAGCCGTGGCGCAGCAGAATCAGGTTCATCAGCAGGCGCGACATGCGGCCGTTGCCGTCATCAAAGGGGTGGATGCGGACGAAGCGGTAGTGAAACTCGGCGGCCAGGGCCACGGGGTGCATCGTGGGGGCGGTTTCTTCGGTCCGATACCAGTCCACGAGGTCCCGCATTTGGGCGGGGGTGTCTTCGGGGCTAGCGAAATAGAACATTTCGCCGGTGGCGGTAAGCACGTTGTTGGGCTGTTGCTTGTACTGGCCGGGCACAATCATTTTGCGGGTAGGCACGCCGGTAGCAGTTTGGGCGGGGGTGTAGTAGGCTTCGCCCAGCAGCACCTCGTGCATACCCCGGATGAACTGCTCGGTCAGGGGCCGCTCGTCGCGTACAAAATCTTCGAGCCAGAGCACGGCCTCGTTGTGGCCTTTGATGTCGAGGTGGTCGCGCATGGGCTTGCCGGCTGCCGTAAGGCCGTGCAGCAGCAGCGAGCGGGTTTCGCCAAGCGTGAGGGAGTTGCCCTCAATGGCATTGGAGTTGTAATTCCATTCGAGCCGAAACTTTTGCAGCACCCGCTGCTCCTGTTCGGGGGCCAGGGGACGCAGGACGTCGAGGTCGGCTTTGAAGCGGTTGATTTCGGTGAATAGGGGCATAATCAGGTCGATAATGGGGTGAATTATTGTTCGGCAGGTGGGTCTTGAAGCAGTCGTTTCAACTTGGCCTCTCGTGTTGCCTCTGCTGCGCTGCTGGGGTTGTAGGCGGGGTGTATTGGGAGCGTTGTAAGAAAGGATAACCGGTCGGCATCCATTTCAAAAGAGGGCGGTGGTGAGCCATTTGCATGCATGGCCGTGCGAATTTCTGGCAGGCCAGTAGCTCTGGCTTCCGTTAGATGCAATTCTTTGAGAAAGTCGCCTACCCGGCGGTTTCGGTAATCGCGCGCTACAATGCGCGCGCCACTACGTAGCTGCTCTGACGTGACGGGCGGCAGGGCGCCGGGAAAACTGAGAATCTCAATCCTTGTCAGTCGCACGCTGACCTCAATGGCGTTGGGCAACTCATAGCTCCGGTGGTAAACGGCATTGGCTAATGCTTCTTCCAGTGCGGAAAAAGGATAATTAACGAAGCGTTGGGCTTCTGCTTGGTCAGGGAGTTTCCGTACTTCCTGCTTCAATACCTGGCTTCGCAAGAATGCCAATGCTTCCCGTAGCTGTCGCGGCAAAGGTCCTGTAAAATGTTTCTCGGTGAAGCTTCTTCCGGTTTCGCCAGCGTAAATAATAACTTCGATAGTCGCGCCGGGAAAGAATCTTTCAGGATGCTCATTGAACATGAGCAATCCAATGTTTAGCGGCTTGAAATATTCTGGTGGACCACTGGCAATGCGCATTTGACGGCACAACTCATCGAATGGCATCGTAGCCGCTTCATCGGCTAGTTTGCTATTGATTTCACGCAAGTGTTCCGTAATCAAGCGAAGATTTAGGTCGCTTAACTCAGCATTTCGGTTGATGCGGTCATCAAACGGCACCTTAGCTGTGAGGTCTAGCAACTGTTGCCGGTCAATATCCTTGGCTCTCACCGTGCTAGAAAAGTGACGGACATAATAGTCCTTTTGGCCCTGATGGTCTTTGCCTAAGCTCACCGGTGCCCGGTAGGGTCTGTTATCACCACCGGGTGCCCAAATAACTAATACAAGCTTGCCTTGATATTCTTCGGGCTCAACAACTGGAAAATAATTTGGGACTAATTGATTACATAACTCCAGAAGCTTTTTCTGTATTGTATCGGCTTGCTCTGGCTGCAAGCCGGCGGGCGGCAATACAGGACGCCCTTCATCTTCAGCTATGCCAATGATGAGGTAGCCGCCACCCCAGTTATTAAGGTCATTCGCAAAAGCACAAATGGAGTGAATGACCTTTTCTGGATTCCAGCTTTGCTTAAACTCCAACCGTTCTGACTCGACAACGTGCCCAGTAAGGAGTTGGTCCAGATTGACAGGAAGTGCCATGCTATTCTAATTTAGGTGCAGATACAAACAAGGCAACTAGTCCCCCAGCTTCCCCAGAATCTCCTGCGCGGCCGTGGCGATTACCGTGCCCGGACCGTACACGCCGGCCACGCCGGCATCGTAGAGATACTGGTAGTCCTGGGCTGGAATCACGCCGCCGGCTATTACCAGAATATCCTCGCGGCCAAGCTCCTTTAGCTCCGTGAGCAGCAGGGGGAGCAGGGTTTTGTGGCCGGCGGCGAGGCTGCTCACGCCCACCACGTGCACGTCGTTGTCTGCGGCTTGGCGGGCTACTTCGGCGGGCGTCTGAAAGAGGGGGGCAATGTCCACATCGAAGCCCACGTCGGCGAAGCTGGTGGCGATGATTTTGGCACCGCGGTCGTGGCCGTCCTGGCCCATTTTGGCCACCAGCATGCGGGGGCGGCGGCCTTCGCGGGCCGCAAAATCTTCGGCCGCAGCGCGGGCGGCGGCGAAGGCTTCGTTGTGGTGCATTTCCTGCGAGTACACACCCGATACCGTACGCGTGGTGGCCTGGTGCCGGCCGTACTGGGCTTCGAGGGCGTCGGATATTTCGCCGAGGGTGGCGCGAGCACGGGCGGCGGTCACGGCCAGGGCTAATAAGTTATTTGAGTTAAGAGTTAAGAGTTGAGAGTTAAGGGTTGATTCGGCCGATGCTTCCGTTATTTCAGCTCTCAACTCATCACTCTTAACTTTTAACTCACCGAGGCGGCCAGCGGCCGCTTCGGTGATAGCCGCCAGCGCCACTTTCACGGCCACGTTATCCCGCGTGACGCGGATGTCTTTCAACCGGGCAATCTGGCTTTCGCGCACCGCGTCGTTGTCGATATCAAGTACTTCGACCTCGGTTTTTTCGGTGGTCTGGTACTTGTTTACGCCCACGATGATTTCGCGGCCCGCGTCGATGCGGGCCTGCTTGCGGGCGGCGGCTTCCTCGATGCGCAGCTTGGGCAGGCCGGTTTCGATGGCCTTGGCCATGCCGCCCAGCTCCTCTACTTCCTGAATGAGCGCCCAAGCCTTGTCGGCCAGTTCGTGGGTGAGGGTTTCCACGTAATAGGAGCCGCCCCAGGGGTCTACTACTTTGGTCACGTCGGTTTCGTGCTGCAGGTAGAGCTGGGTGTTGCGGGCAATGCGGGCCGAAAAGTCGGTGGGCAGGGCAATGGCCTCGTCCAGGGCGTTGGTGTGCAGGCTTTGGGTGCCGCCAAGCACGGCGGCCAGCGCCTCAATGGCGGTGCGGGCCACGTTGTTGTAAGGGTCCTGCTCGGTGAGGGAGTAGCCCGACGTCTGGCAGTGCGTGCGCAGGGCCAGGCTTTTGGGGTTGGTGGGGTTGAACGCCTTGATGAGCTTGGCCCACAGCATGCGGCCGGCGCGCAGCTTGGCAATCTCCATGAAGTGGTTCATGCCAATGGCCCAGAAGAAGCTCAGGCGCGGCGCAAACTCGTCAATCTTCATGCCCGCCGCCAGGCCGGCGCGCACGTATTCCAGGCCGTCGGCCAGGGTGTAGGCCAGCTCCAGGTCGGCGGTGGCGCCGGCTTCCTGCATGTGGTAGCCCGAGATGGAAATCGAGTTGAACTTGGGCATGAGGGCCGCCGTGTAGCTGAAAATATCGGCGATGATGCGCATGCTCGGCGCGGGCGGGTAGATGTAGGTGTTGCGCACCATGAACTCCTTCAGAATGTCGTTCTGAATGGTGCCGGCCAACTTGTCCGGGCTCACGCCCTGCTCCTCGGCGGCCACAATGTAGAAGGCCAATATCGGCAGCACGGCCCCGTTCATGGTCATGCTCACCGACATCTGGTCAAGCGGAATCTGGTCGAAGAGAATTTTCATGTCCTCCACCGAGTCGATGGCCACGCCGGCCTTGCCCACGTCGCCCTGCACGCGGGGGTGGTCCGAATCGTAGCCGCGGTGCGTGGCCAGGTCAAAGGCCACGCTCAGCCCTTTCTGCCCACCGGCCAGGTTGCGGCGGTAAAAGGCATTGCTGGCCTCGGCCGTCGAAAAGCCCGCGTACTGCCGGACGGTCCACGGGTTCTGCACGTACATCGAGGCATACGGCCCGCGCAGGTACGGCGCCTGCCCCGCCCCAAAACCCAAGTGGTCGAGGCCGGCCACATCGGCCGCCGTGTACACGGGCTTCACCGCAATGCCTTCGGGGGTGAGCGAAGCAGCTGTTTCGGCCGCGGCAGCGCCGGGTATGGGAGCCGCGTCGTAGGGAATCGTGGAAAAGTCGGGCTTCATTTCGGGGTAGTTGTCAGTTGATAGTTGTCCGGTATTAGGTTGTTTTGGTGTATCAGCCATCAACAGGTGTTGACCACGGACAATAAACAACTAATGAGCAGTTTAGCGCCCTTGCAGGCGGTCCAGGACTTGTTCAGTGGTGTAGCCCTGCACCTTCATTTCCTGGAAGCCAAAGACCCGGACGGCCTCTTGCAGCGTGGGCATGTCAGAGCTGAGCAACGTGGGCGGAATGAACAGCTGCTTCTCGGTCGGAATCTGGTAGATGAAGCGCGCAAACCGCTGGAACTGCTCCGGAGTGGCATACATCAGGGTGGCTTCTTCGGGCGACGAATACAGCAAGGAGACTGTGCCTTTGGGGTGGCTGGCCGCCATTTCGGGCCGCTCGTGGGGCAGCAGTGTGTTCAGGAACGACTCCAGGATAATCTGGTTGGTGTTCGTGCCCAGCAGCACCACGGCCGCGCGTTTGCTCTTCCTTTCCCGGCGCTCAAAGTGCAGGGCTGTGGCCAGGCGCAACACCTCGGTGGGGTACGTAGCGCGCGTCACGTCAAACGACGCCGAGCGCAGCAGCTTTTTGGGGTGGAAGCTAAACTGCTCGCCCCGGTTCTGGAAGCGGTTGGTGCCCACCACCACCTGCTGGCCACTGGCAATGCGCCGGAACGTTTCGGTGGCCGCCTCCTTGATTTCTTCTTGCATCAGGCCGCGCACTTGGGGCAGGCCCCCGGCGGCTTCCATGCGTTGGAAATGCACCCAGGCCTCGCGGGCCAGCTGGTCCGTAAGCGTTTCGAGGTAGTAGGAGCCGGCGGCCGGGTCCTGCACCTGGCCCAGCCCTGATTCTTCGCGCAGCAGCACGGAGAGGTTGCGCGCCAAGCGGCCCGAAAAGTCGTTGGGCTCCGCGTACAGGCTGTCAAACGGCGCCACCGACAAGGAATCGGCCCCGCCTAGCACGGCGCTCATGGCCTCCGTGGTGTGGCGCAGCAGGTTGGTGTGCGAGTCGAGGGTGGTTTGCGTCCAGGAAGAAGTGGCGGCGTGGATGCGCAGCTGCCCGTTCAGTGCCTCAGGCAGCCCAAAGCCGTGCAGCAGCGTGGCCCACAGCCGCCGCAGCGCCCGCAGCTTGGCTATTTCGAGGAAGTAGCTGGGGCCAACGGCCACGTGCACGTGCAGGGCCCCGGCCACCTGCGCCGCGCTGATTTCCTCACTGGGCACATCGGCCAGCAAGGCAGCGGCGGCGTTCAGCGCAAAGGCAATTTGTTGGGTAGCAGTAGCGCCCCGGTCGCCAAAAAAGGCCGCGTTAACCGCCAGGGCCCGAAAGTCGGGCATGCCCGTGGTCAGGCTCACACAGCGGCGCAATTCGTCGCGGTGGTCTGCCGTAGCTGCCCCTTCAGGCCCGCCTGCTGACCGGAAACGCATAAACCCGCGCAGTGCCGTGCCGGGGGCTGCATCCACGAGCTGGCTCAGCAGGTCGGCGGCGCCGGCCGTCACGGTGTAGCCCACGTAGGTGCGGGCCAGGGGGAGCTGTTCGGCCAGGTAGTGCACGGCAAAGGTCGGGGCGTCGGGCAGCACGAAATGAATGCCGTCGGCGCCGTTGCGCAGGGCGGCGGCGGCCAGGTCAATCTGGTTGCGGCCATCGCCGGCCTCCACCGTCAGGGTGGGCACGTTCAGCCAGGGTACCTGCGGGTGGGGCAGGGGAGTGGGCAGCGTGCCCAGGGCCGCCAGGGCTTCGCGGTGGTAAAAAGGCTCCACGTTGAAGCCGTCGGGCAGGTGCCAGCGCAGGGTGGCCGGGTCCTGCCCCTTCAGGTCGCGGGCCAGGCGGGCCTGCCACTCGGCCGTGGTCACGGCCGGAAATTCAGCGAAGGAAACAGGCGTAGCCACGGGGGTATCAGACATAGGAAGGGGGCTCATCGAAGCAGCATTTACGGCAGGCGCGCTCGTGAGAAGGCGAAACCGGGAATGGGCCGAAAGATACCGCGCCCGCCTCAAAGGCCGCGCCGCAAAGGATTGTAGGGCGAGCCAAAACCCCAATCTTAGCGTTACCAGCAAAATAGATTTCGCTCCGACAGCTGCGAAATGGCAGTCCATCATTCTACCACCTTCTTCATCGTTTAAGGAGGCGCTTGGCTAGCTGCGGGCAGAACACAGCGGCATCTTCAGGTACAGCCGTTTATACAAAGCGCTTATCACCACGTCCTCAGCAGTGCTGCGCTTTAACCTTTTCTAGCTGGTCCCAACCGGCGCTTCTGCTTTTTCCGCGAGCGGGACTTCATAATATCGGAGCGGCGTTGGGCAGCAGATTTGTTGGCCCAATCATCCTGCGCCGGCCCCGCAAACCAACTACCTTTGCAACTCGTCACTTAGCTAAAAAATGCGCCTTTCTTGCTTTCGCGTTCCCGTTCTTGGTTTGCTTACGTTGCTGGGCTCCTGCCAGCGCGCCGCCTATGTGCCCAAGGCCAGTTTTGCACCCGTCACCAGCCAGCCGGTTGGCAAAACACAGCCCGAAGACCCCGCCGTGGCCGCCATCATTGCGCCGTACCACGACAAAGTGACCAGCCAGATGCAGGAAGTGCTGGGCACCGCGCCGGTAGCGCTGGTTAAGGCGCCCGGCGAGTCGCCGCTGTCCAACTTCGTGGCCGATTTGCAGCGGGCCCGGGCCAGCCAGGCGCTGGGCCAGCCCGTGCCGCTGGGCGTGATGACCAACGGCGGCCTGCGCGCGGGTTTGGCGGCCGGCCCCGTCACGCTGGGTTCCGTGTTTGAGCTCATGCCGTTCGAAAACGAGCTGGTGGTGCTCGACGCGCCCGGCCCCGTGGTGCAGCAGCTGTTCGAGTTCGCAGCCAAAGTCAAAATGGCGGTATCCGGCGCTACCTACGCCGTTACCTTCGACGGCCTGCCCAAGGACATCCGCATCGGCGACCAGCCGTTCGACATCAACCAGGACAGAACCTGGGCCATTGCCATTTCCGACTACTTGGCCGACGGCGGCGACAACATGGTGTTTTTCAAAACCCTCACGCCCCGCCCCACCAACGTGCTGCTTCGCACCGCCATTGCCGACCACATTCGCGCCCTCACTAAGGAGGGTAAGGCCGTGACCGCCAAGGTGGAAGGCCGTGTAAAGCAGTAAAAAAACTGGACAATATCCTATATATCCGATGACTACTCGCCGCGATTTTCTCCGTCAATCCCTGCTGGGCACCGCCGGCCTCACCGTGCTGGGTGGCCTGGCCCCTTCGGCCGAAGCCGCTACTGCCGCTAAGGGTCCGGTCAAGCTGACCATTCTGCACACCAACGACATGCACTCCCGCATCGAGCCCTTTCCCGACAACGGCGGGCAGTGGGCCGGGCTGGGCGGCATGGCGCGGCGCGCGGCCCTCATCAAAGACATTCGCAGCAAAGAAGCCAACGTGCTGCTCCTGGATTCGGGTGATATTTTCCAAGGCACGCCCTATTTCAACTTCTTTGGGGGCGAACTGGAGTACAAGCTCATGAGCCAGATGAGCTACGATGCCAGCACCCTCGGCAACCACGATTTCGACAACGGCCTGGAAGGCCTGCAGCGCCAGTTGCCCAACGCCACCTTCCCGTTTCTGGTAGCAAACTACGATTTCTCCAAAACCCCCATGGCGGGCAAGATTGCGCCCTACAAGGTGTTTGAGAAGCAGGGCATCCGCATCGGCGTATTTGGCCTGGGCATTGAGCTGGCCGGGCTGGTTGCCGACAAGAACTTCGGCGCTACCGTCTACCTCGACCCCGTAGCCAAGGCCAAAGAGACGGCCGCCCAGCTGCGCGGCCCCGAAAAGTGCGACCTGGTCATCTGCCTCTCGCACCTCGGCTACAAGTACCAGAGCGCCAAGGTGGATGACTGTAAGCTAGCCGCCCAAGTTTCCGGCATCGACCTGATACTGGGCGGCCACACGCACACGTTCATGGACGCGCCCGAACCCATTGCCAGCCCCGACGGCCGCTCCACGCTCATCAACCAGGTGGGCTGGTCGGGTATAAATCTGGGAAGGCTGGATTATGAATTTTCGCCGAAAACCAAACGTGGCGGATTGGCAAGTGCCTCTGTGGTACCGGTTACGGCTGCCTGTTAAAAGCACGACAAAAGCAAGGGGATTTCGGCTTTTTTAAGTGCAGAGTTTTCCACAATTTTGTGCCCCTCTAAAAAATTGGCCTGCTTTCGCGCGGTTCAGTTTTATTGCATTTTTTGTCCCCGGTTCGCACCCGGCTGTTGTCTAACTGCACTCATGCTCAAAGATTTTCGTACGGTTTGGGCTGGCTGTTTGCGCAGCATCTCGGCGGAAATCGGGGAGCAGAGTTTCAAGACCTGGTTCCAGCCTATTGTCCCGGTTGAACTCAAAAGCAACGTCCTGACCATTCAGGTGCCCAGTGCTTATTTCTACGACTGGCTGGAGGAACACTACGTGGACGAGCTGCGCCGGGCGCTCTACAAGGAGTTGGGCGCCGATGGCCGCCTCGAATACAGCGTGGTGGTGGACCAAGGCAACGACCATACCCCGCCCCGGGCCCTGCACCTGCCGCCGCCCCGCAAAGCCGCCGCGCCCGACCCGCGCGATGCCCCCCAAAGCCCATCGCCCGCGCCCATGGGCAACCCGCTGGCCGGCAGTGGCCGGGCCGCCTCGGCGCGCTACGTATCGTCAGGCGCGGTGCGTACCACGCCGCGCGGCAATAACTTCAGCAACAGCGCGAGCAACGCCGACACGCTGGCGCCGCCCCGCAACCCCTTCGACACGGCCAAACCCGTGGACGGCAACCTCGTGCCGTCGCAGCTCAACGGCTCGTACACGTTCGATAACTACATTGAGGGCGACTGCAACCGCTTGGCCCGCTCGGCGGGCCTGGCCGTGGCCAACAAGCCCGGCACCACCAGCTTCAACCCGCTGATGGTGTACGGCGGCGTGGGCCTGGGCAAAACGCACCTCGTGCAGGCCATCGGCAACCACATCAAGGCCACGGCGCCCGAGCGATTTGTGCTCTATGTGTCGGCGGAGAAATTCACCAACCAGTTCATCGACAGCGTGCAGCGCGCGCAGGTGCAGGACTTCGCCAATTTCTACCTGCAGGTCGATGCCCTGATTCTGGACGACGTGCAGTTCCTGGCCAACAAGGGCAAGACGCAGGAGATGTTCTTCCACATTTTCAACCACTTGCACCAGTCCGGCAAGCAGATTGTGATGACCTCCGACCGGCCGCCCAAAGACCTGCAAGGCCTGGAAGACCGGCTGCTGAACCGCTTTAAGTGGGGCCTGACGGCCGACGTGCAAAGCCCCGACTTTGAGACGCGGGTGGCCATCATCCGCAACAAGATGGAGCAGGACGGCATCGATATTCCACCGGACCACGTGGTGGACTACCTCGCCAACTCGGTGCACACCAACGTGCGCGAGCTGGAAGGCGTAATTGCCTCGCTGGTAGCCCAGAGCAGCCTTTCGCGCCGCGACATTGACTTGGAAATGGTGAAGCAGGCCCTGCGCCACATCATTGAAGAGGTGGAAGCCGAAGTGAACCTGGACTTCATTCAGAAGACCGTGGCCGCCTATTTCAACATCTCGGTAGAGCTGCTGAAGGACAAAACCCGCAAAAAAGAAGTGGTGACGGCCCGGCAGGTAGCCATGTACTTTGCCAAGCACCACACCGCCCACACCCTGAAAACCATTGGTTTCCATTTCGGGGGGCGCGACCATACCACGGTGATGCACTCGGTGCAAACGGTATCGGACTTGGTTGATTCGGACAAAAAATTCCGCGACCAAGTGGACGAGCTGCGGAAGAAGTTCGCGAAATAATACTGAGGTAGAGACGCAACATTTTGGGTGTCTACCCCTTATGTCACGAGAACCGCTCTAGGCGGTAGCGGTGGGGCTGCTGGTTTCCACCAGCTGCACGCCGTGGTTGCTGGCAAACTCCCGTACCTGCTCCCGGAAGCGCTTTTTGCGCAATTTCCCTTTTACTTCCCGCAAGTTGAGAGCGTAGACTTCGCCGTCTTTTTGCTGCACGCGCAGCATCATGGGGCGGAGCTCCAGGGCAGCTATTTTCTCGGCGGCAAATACCTGTTTGGCGCGGAAGAGGCCGGCTTTGTGCACAATGTAGCCCGGCGTGAACTCAAGGTAGCTCTGGGTGCCGAAAATGGGCGCGTTGTGCACCAGGATGTAGCCAATGTAGACAAAAGTGAACACCAGGAATACCCAGTGCAGGAAGTGGTAGTCGTTGGCATTGCTGTCGCCCCACATGGAGAACAGCACGTAGGACAGCCAAAAGCCGCCGATGGCTAGCTGCCCCCAAAAGGGAATGCGGGAGGTGTTGGCGGGGCGAAGGCGGATGCGGGTGGTACCAGTGGGCATGGGGCAAATTTAGGGTCTAGATTTTTGTAGTCTATAATGAAAGCAGAACGTCATGCTGAGCTTGCCGAAGCTCTCTGCCGTGCCACTCAAATTAATTGGTTGCGCGGCAGAGAGGCTTCGGCAAGCTCAGCATGACGTTGCTCTAGCTTTTTTCGGACAAAAACTACCCCACAAACTTCGCGTCGAGCGTCATTTCGGGTACGGCGCTCAGGGCTTTGGATACCGGGCAGTTGGCCTTGGCGTCTTCGGCGTGCTTCTGGAAGTCTTCGGCGGTGATGTTGCCGCCGCTCACGCGGCCTTCGGTGCTCACGTGGATGCGCTCGATGACGGGGTGGCCGTTGTTGGGATTCATCGTCACAGTCGACGACGTGGTGATGCTTTCAACCTGGTGGCCGTGCTTGGTGAGCACGCTGGTCAGGTACATGGTGTAGCAGCCGGCGTGGGCCGCGCCGATGAGTTCTTCGGGGTTGGTGCCCTGCTTGCCTTCGAAGCGGCTGCCAACGGAATACGGGGCATTGAGCGCGCCGCTTTCGGTGCTGAGCGTGCCGCTGCCTTTGATGTCGCCGGTCCAGGCGGCGGTTCCTTTGTGGTCTGCCATGGTGTTTGGGTAATGGGTTGGGTAAGAGATGAGGTATTGAAACCGTGCTAACGGCGGCAAGTTAGTGGGGTTGCCGGGCCAGCACCCCGGCGAACTCAGCGAACGTACCTTCGCACCCCTTTCAATGGCGTCTTTATCTGAATTATGGGATTGAAATCAGCGCTGAGCCGCCCGCTGGCCCGGTACATTGCCCGGCGCTACCAACGCTGGCAGCAGCGCCCCGTAGCCACCCAGCAGGAGCTGCTTCGCCAGCTCGCCGCTACTGCTGCTGGCACCGCCTTTGGCCAGGCGCACGACCTGGGCCGCGTGCAGACGCCCACGGACCTGACCCGCCAAGTGCCCGTGCGCGACTACGAAGCACTAAAGCCTTATTTTGACCGCACGCAGGCCGGTGAGGCTGACGTGCTCTGGCCCGGCCACCCGCTGTATCTGGCCAAAACCAGCGGCACCACGTCCGGCACCAAGTACATTCCCATCACGCGTGCCAGCATCCCCAACCACATCAACGGGGCCAAGGATGCGTTGCTGCACTACGTCCACCGCACTGGCCGCAGCCAGTTTCTCGATGGTAAACTCATCTTCCTGTCCGGCTCGCCGGAGCTGGAAATGCACCACGGCATTCGCACGGGCCGGCTCTCGGGCATTGCCAACCACCACGTGCCGGCCTACCTGCGCCGCAACCAGCTGCCCAGCCACGCCACCAACGTCATCGAAGACTGGGAAACCAAGCTGGAGCGCATCGTGGACGAGACGCTGGGAGAGAAGATGACGCTCATATCGGGCATTCCGCCGTGGGTGCAGATGTATTTTGACCGCCTCACGGCCCGCACCGGCCGGCCCGTCAAGGACATTTTTCCCGATTTCAACCTGTTCGTCTACGGCGGCGTCAACTTTGAGCCCTACCGCGCCAAGCTCTTCGAAAGCATCGGCCGGCCAGTGGACAGCATCGAGCTGTTTCCCGCCTCCGAAGGCTTTCTGGCCTTTCAGGACGAGCCCGGCAACCCCGGCCTACTGCTGCTCCTGAACAGCGGCATCTTCTTCGAGTTCGTGCCCGCCGAGCGGTTCTTCGAGCCCGACGCGCCCCGCCTCACCATCGCCGACGTGGAGCTGGACAAGCAGTACGCCGTGGTGCTCACCTCCAACGCCGGCCTGTGGGGGTATTCCATCGGCGACACGGTGCGGTTTGTGAGCTTGGCGCCGCACCGCGTGGTGGTTACGGGCCGCATCAAGCACTTCCTCTCGGCCTTTGGCGAGCATGTCATTGGCGAGGAAGTAGAGCAGGCCCTGCGCGCCGCCATGGCCCAATTTTCCGAAGTCGAAGTCACCGAATTCACCGTAGCGCCGCTGGTGGGCGACGACCCCGCCACGCCCTCGCGCCACGAGTGGCTGGTGGAGTTTGCGCGGCCTCCGCGTGATGTAGCCGCTTTTGCAGGGGCTTTGGATACGGCGCTACGCCATCGAAATAGCTACTACGACGACTTACGGCGCGGCAATATCCTCGTGCCGCTGCAACTCACGCCGCTGCCCGTTGGGACCTTTCAGCGCTACATGAAAAGCCTGGGCAAGCTGGGCGGGCAGAACAAGGTGCCGAGGTTGGGGAACGACCGTAAGGTGGCGGAAGCTCTTAAAAACAAAAGCGCCTTATAATGAAATATTTCGTGCCAAAGCTGTATAGAAATCAGCACTGCGTTTTGGAGAGGACTTACAATGTCCCACGCATCAGTGAAGCTCCCAATATTCGTGAATTATCAGATTTACTTCGTTTAAGTGAAAGCGACGTGATGCAAGCCGCATACTTATCTAAAAGGTAGAGGCTTCGTTAATGTGAATAGAGACACAAGGCCATTCAAGATTACCTGCACACCCGACGGCGCGCAAGCGCTAATTCAAAAAGCCATTCTGGACGAAGGCAGAGAAAAAGCGAACGCAAATTTGTTAAGATGGATGCAGATAACGGGTATACTAGTCGCATCAATGATAAGCCTGGGGACATTTGTGATGAATACGTTGAACACAAATGCTAACTCTAAAAGTATTGAATCCCTAAAGACACAAGTCGATTATTTAAAAAGAGAATTTGAAGACCAGACGCTGAAACTTGAAAGCGAAATACATTTGACCGAAAAGCGCAAAAATATTAGATGACCAAACCTGCCCTCCACGCCCTCTGCCACACTTTCATTGAGCAGCGCATCAACGCCGCCCGCACGGCCATGCGGGCCGCCCAGGAGTCGTCATCCTCCGAAACCAAGAGCAGCGCGGGCGACAAGTACGAGACCGGCCGCGAAATGGCCAACGCCGAGCGCGACCGCAACGCGGCCCACATGCAGCAGGCCCAGCAGCTGCAAGCCGAGCTGGTCCGCATCAACCCCGAGGCCTCCTGCGACACGGTGCGGCCCGGCGCGCTGGTGACCACCAGTATGGGCCGGTTCTACATCAGTGTGAGCGCCGGCAAGCTGGCGGGGGAGGGGCCGGAGGTGTTTGCGGTATCACCCGCCGCGCCGGTGGCGGTGGCTCTCAAGGGGCTGCAGGCGGGCGAGCAGGCCGTGTTCAATGGCAAGGCGGTACAGGTGCTGGCGGTGGAGTAGGGCGCTGGGGCTACCGGGCTTCCCATTCGGCCTTTAGCCCCGGCAGCCGGCCCGTGGCGTCAGCGAGCCAGTGCATGGCCGAGTCCGCATCAGAAAAATAGTGCGACTCAAACCGAATGGCGGGCTGCACCAAATCGTGCAGCGCATCGATAGCCAGCTGGTTGTGGACGCGGCTGCTGTCGATGGCCAGCACCAAATGCTGCAGCGGCAGTTGCACGATGCCGGGCATCCAGTGGGTGCCCAGCCACAGCTCGTCGGCCACCGATATGTTGGGCACGGTGTTCATGTCGAGTAGCAAGACGCGCACGCTCAGCTGACGGGCCAGTTCCAGCAGTTGCGTGGCACTGGACCGAAGCGAATCTGTGCCCACGACAGTAATCCATTCCAGGCGCAGCAAGCCCAATGCTTCGTCGTGCTGCAAACGAAAATCGGGGATGCTGCTGATTATCACAATGACACGGCCTAGATGCCTTCGAAAGGGAATGTGCGCTTCGGGTTTGCGGGGTTAATTGTTGCGGTTGCCGACCAAGACGGGCGCCGCGAGGTACTCGGCACTGCTGCCTACTTCCATTCTCCACCGCCGTCGGCGGGCTTGTCGCCTTCGGGCTTGAGGAGGCGGAATTCGACGCGGCGGTTCACCCGGGCGTCGGCGTCGGTCAGCTCGTCTTTGAGGGGGCGGGAAGAGCCGTAGCCCAGGCTTTCGATGCGGTCGGGCTTGATGTTGCCTTTGCGCTCGATGTATTTGCGGATTTCCTCGGCGCGGTTTTGCGAAAGCTGCTCGTTCACGTCGGGGTCGCCGCTGGTGTCGGTGTGGCCGCCAACGTTGAGCCGGAACGTGGGGTGGTCGACCAGGAAGATGGCAATGCGGTCAAGCGTGGAGTACATGGAGGGAAGGATGGCCGACTTGCCCTGCTGAAACTCAATGTTCTTGAAAATTAGCGGCAGCTTGTAATCGATGCTGTTCGTGAGCAGCGCCATCACGGTGTCGCCCTTCAACAAAAACTGCTTTTCCACGCTGAAAAAATCGGTGCTCTGGATGAGCATGGCGTAGTGCGAGCCCTCAATCAGCTCAAAGTCAAACGTGCCGTCGGGCCGGATAAACTTGCTGGCTACCTCGACGCCGTTGTCCAGGTCCATGATGCTCACGATGCCCTTGAGCGGCTGGCTGGACACCGAGTCCAGCAAGGTCCCTTCGACGTGGGTGGTGGCCAGGGGCTGGGCCTCCATGGGCAGCGGGAAGGAGTAGAGGTCGAGGTTGTTGAGGTCCGTAGCTTCGGAGCGGGCGTAGTAGAGGTTTTTGCTGTCGCGGTCGATGGTAAAGTAGTATTCAGAACCCTTGCCGTTTACCAATGGGCCAATGTTTTTGGGCTCCTGCCAATGGCCGCGCACCCGGTAGGTTTTGTAGATGTCAAAGTCGCCGAAGTTCAGCAACTGGCCCCGCGAGCTGAAGTACAACACGTGGTAGAGCGGATGGTAAAAGGGGCTCACTTCGCTCTCGCGGGTGTTTACCACTGGGCCGGCGTTCTCGGCGGGACTCCACTGGCCGTTTTTCAGCTTGTGCGTGAAATAGATATCCGACAGCCCGAAACCACCCAGGCGGTCGGAGGCAAAGTAGAGCGTGTCCTCGTTTTGGGAAAGGGTGGGCTGCGAGTCCCAGGCCGGCGAGTTCACCTCCTTGCCCAGGCTCTTGGGGGCACTCCACTTGCCGTCTTTGCCCTTGGTGGCCGTAAACAGGTCGCAGTTGCCGCTGCAGGTGGCGCACTCGCAGCGGGCGAAGAAGATGGTGCGGCCGTCTTTGCTCAGGCAGGCCGAGCCTTCGTTGTTGGGCGAGTTGATGGGCTTGGGCAGCGGTTCGGCATCGGTCCAGCTGATGCCTTCGCGGTGCGAGGTGTACAGGTCCTCGTCGATGACCTCGGTAATGCCGCGCCGTTTGCGCTTGCTGCTGAAAAGCATCGTGGAGTCGTTGCCGCCCAGTGCCGGCCCGTAGTCCGGCATCTTGCTGTTGATGGCGTCGCCCATGCTCGTGTACACACCTTTGGGCGGGCGAAACGTGCTGATGTTCTTGCGGTACTCCACTAGGGCATAGTACGTTTTCAGGGGCACGTACAGGACCTGGTTTTTCTTCTCCAGCGAGTCGTAGTACAGCTGAATTTTGGTGATGTCGGTACGCTGGTGCTTGAGGGCGAGGCGGTAGTATGCCAGGGCTTTGGCCTGCTGGTTGTCGCGCTCCAGCAGCTGGCCCAAGCGCCAGAGCATGTCGGTGTTGCGGGCGAAGTTGGTGGGGCCAAACTCGGCCACGTAGCCTTCGAGTAGCGCACGGGCCGTGCGGTAGTCGCGGCGCTTTTCGGCTCTGGCCAGCGCCCGCAAGGCCTTCTTGTTCTCATAATAAGGGTAGCGGTTGATGTTGGCAAAATCCGGGGTGCCGTCGGGGCGCAGGCGCAGCTTGCGGCTGTTGCGGCTGGTGAGGGCCGCCGTGCGGTAAGTGCCGGGGGCTATGGCCGGGGCGCCGGCTTTGCCAGCGGCTGGCTGCGTGGCGGGCTGGCGGCTAGCCGGGGCGGCCGAGGCCCCGCCGCTGGTGGTATCGGTAGAGGGGGAAGCGGCTGGCCGGGTGCTTTTAGGGGTCCGGCGTTGCGCCTGGGCCTGGGGAGCGGCGGCCATTCCCGCGAGTAGCAGGAAAAGAAATTGGCACCGACGCAATAAAAGGAACATTGGAAGAGTAATGAAAATATATAATTCACGCAAGTTGCCAACAATTTAGCGATTTACGCACTGCTACCGAGCAGAACCGTGCCCGCAGGTGCGCCGCTTTGGCGGATGACCCCTCCTGGCACGGCCCTTGAGACCCGAAGGCGCCCGGGGACCGTATCTTGTGTGTCCTCTTTCTCGGAGCACCGGGCTGCCAATCTGGCACCTGCGGCTGTTGTTTTTGGCTTTATCCCCGCCCATGCGTCTGGCATCTGTTCTTCCTTTCCTAACGTCCCCAATTCGGGCGTTTCACGACAATAATTCCCAACCCGAAGCCATTGCGATAATGGCCGCCGACCCCGACCACCTGCTGCGTGGCGACGACGCGCCGCCTACGCTGCCCCTGCTGCCGGTGCGCAACACCGTGCTGTTTCCGGGGGTGGTGCTGCCGGTTACGGTTACGCGCAAAAAGAGCATTAAGCTGGTGCGCAAGGCCTACGCGGCCGATAAGCTGCTGGGCGTAGTGGCCCAAAAAAGCCCCGATGACGCCGAGCCCACCACCGACGAGCTGCACCCCGTGGGCACGCTGGCCCGCATTCTGAAGCTGTTGGAGCAGCCCGATGGCCAGGTCACCATTATCCTGCAGGGGCAGGTGCGCTTCACCATCGAAGAGCAGCTGACCTTCACGCCCCAGCTCACGGCGCGGGTGAGCTACTTTGCCGAAGTGGCCCTGAACGTGGAAATTCCAGGCGAATTTGGCTTGTTGCAGGCCCTGCGCGAGGCGGCCACCAAGGTGCTGGAGCTCACCCCCGAAATCCCCATGGAGGCGCGGGCCATGCTCGACGGCATCCAGTCGCCGGCCTTTCTTACGCATTTCCTGTCCTCCAACGTGCAGCTTGACCTGCCCGCCAGGCAGAAACTGCTGGAGTTGGCCGACCCCGAGCAGCAAGCCCGCCAGCTGCTGGAGGCCCTGCTGAGTCAGGCCGAGCTACTGGAAATCAAGCAGGACATTCGCTCGAAAACCCACACCGGCATCGATGCGCAGCAACGCGAGTACTTCCTGCGCCAGCAGCTCAAAACCCTGCAGGACGAGCTGGGGCAGGACGGCCCGGACGAGGACGTGAACCGCCTGCGCGCCCGCGCCGAAACCAAAAAGTGGCCCGAGAACGTCGCGCTTCATTTCAAGAAAGAAATGGAAAAGCTGGCCCGGACCAACCCCATGGCGCCCGACTACTCGGTGAGCATGAACTACGTGGAGTTCCTGCTCGACCTGCCCTGGGGCGAGTACACCAAGGATAAATTCAACCTCAAGCAAACCAAAAAAATCCTCGACGCCGACCACTTCGGCCTCGAAAAAGTGAAGGAGCGGATTCTGGAGTACATCGCCGTGCTCAAGCTGAAGCAGGACCTGAAGGCGCCCATTCTGTGCCTCTACGGGCCTCCCGGCGTGGGCAAGACTTCGCTGGGGCGTAGCATTGCGGCCGCTATGGGCCGCAAATACATCCGGATGAGCCTGGGTGGCGTGCGTGACGAAGCCGAGATTCGTGGCCACCGCAAAACCTACGTGGGCGCCATGCCCGGCCGCATCATTGCGCAGATTAAGAAGGCCGGCTCGTCGAACCCGGTCATTATTCTTGACGAGATTGACAAGGTGAGCAGCGACTTCCGCGGCGACCCCAGCTCGGCCCTGCTCGAAGTACTGGACCCGGAGCAGAACGCTACCTTCACCGACAACTACCTGGAGGTGGAATACGACTTGAGCAAGGTCCTGTTCATTGCCACAGCCAACTCGCTCGACACCATTCAGCCCGCCCTGCGCGACCGGATGGAAATCATCGACCTGACCGGCTACACCCAGGAAGAGAAGGTGCAGATTGCGCGCAAGCACCTCTGGCCCAAGCAGCTGAAGGACCACGGCCTGGACGAAGCCGAAGTGAAAATAACCGACGCCGCCCTGCACCGCGTGGCCGACGACTACACTCGGGAAAGCGGCGTGCGCGGCCTAGAGCGCAAGCTGGCCGCCGTGACGCGTAACCTGGCCCGCCGCAAGGCCGGCAAGGAGCCGCTGCCTGCTGTGATGGAGCCCGCCGAAATCCGCAAAATCCTCGGCGCCGCCATTTTCGACCGCGACCAGTACCAGGACAACGACACCGCCGGCGTGGTCACGGGCCTGGCTTGGACCAGCGTGGGCGGCGACATTCTCTTCGTGGAAAGCCTGCTGAGCCGCGGCCGGGGCAAGCTCACGCTGAGCGGCCAGCTGGGCGATGTGATGAAGGAATCGGCCATTACGGCGCTATCCTACCTGCGCAGCCGGGCCGATGAAATTGGCATCGATTACCGCCTGTTTGAGCAGTACGACCTGCACATTCACTTCCCCGAGGGCGCCGTGCCCAAAGACGGACCCAGTGCGGGCATCGCCATCTTCACCAGCATGGCTTCGGCCTTCACGCAACGCCGGGTGCGCCCGCGCCTGGCCATGACCGGTGAAATCACGCTGCGGGGCAAGGTGCTGCCGGTGGGCGGTATCAAGGAGAAGCTGCTGGCGGCCCGCCGCGCCGGCATGAAGGACATCATTCTGTGCCCCAAGAACCGCAAGGACATTGAGGAAATCCAGGAAGATTACCTCAAAGGTCTCACCATTCACTACGCCGACCGCGTGGACGATGTGCTGCGCGTGGCCCTGCTCGATGAGCTGGTGCCGCACCCGCAAAAGCTGCCCGTGCGCGACGAGCCCGTGCCCGTGGTTGGTCCCAGCGTGGAGGTGCAATAAAAAACCCAATTGGTCGCTCCGAGCGCATTAATCCCCGTTCCGAAGTACTTTCTGCTTCTTCGTGACCGTTTGGTGCCTTTGCAAGGGCTACTTGCCGCTTAACTTAGCCATATGAAGCACGTTTTCGCTTGCCGGCTGGCCGGTTTTTGCCTGTTGTTGGGAATAGTCGGCTGGAAGCCGGCTGCCGCGCAGCAGCTGGGTGGGGGCAAGGTGTTTCCGTTCCTGGACCTGCCGGCGGGGGCGCAGCAAGCGGCCTTGGGCGGCCACAACGTGTCGAACCGCAACGACGACCCTACCATGCTCTTCGCCAATCCGGCCCTGCTGAACGCGGACATGGACGGCCGCCTGGCGCTGAGCTATGTGGCCTACGTAGCCGACATCAAGCAAAGTACCGCGGCCTACGTGTTCAATACTCAGAAGTACGGGCGCTTCGGCGTGGGCATCACCTACCTCAACTACGGCAGCCTGGAGAGCTACGACGCGGCTGGCAACAGCCTGGGTACGTTTGGCGTGAACGAGTACACGGTGGGCGTATCGGACTCCTACACCACCGGCAACTACACGTTTGGCGCCACCACCAAGCTGGCGGTTTCCAGCATTGCCGGCAACCGTTCCTTCGCGGGCGTGGCTGACGTGGGCGTGGTGTACAAGCACCCCACGCAGGACTTTACGGCGGGCTTGGCCGTGAAAAACGCGGGGTTCCAGTTCTCGCCCTATCCTGGCACCAGGCGCGGCCCCTTGCCGCTGGACGTGCAGTTGGGCGCCACCATCAAGCCCGAGCACATGCCGCTGCGCTTTTCGCTCACCGCGCACCATCTGCAGCAGTGGGACATTCAGTACCTCGACCCCAACCAGCGCACCCCTCTGAATGCCGACACGACCCGGAAACAGCCCGGCCGAAGCTTTGGCGACAACCTGGCCCGACACTTCACGGTGAGCGCCGCGCTGGTGCTGGGCAAGGGGCTGCAGCTGCGCGCCGGCTATAACCACCTGCAGCGCCGCGAGCTGCGCCTGGAAAATACTGGCGGCGGCGCGGGCCTCAGCTTTGGCGTCATGCTGAAACTTGCGGGCTTCCAAATCGATTATACCCACGCCACGCTGCAGGCCGCGGGCTCCAGCGAATACTTCACCCTGGCCCGCAACCTGGATTCGTTGTTTAAGAAGAAAGAGTAATTTAACCGTAAGCTACAATTCAGGAACGTCATGCCGAGCTTGCCGAAGCATCTCTACCGCGCCACTAAACCCATCCGATTGGATTGCTAATGGCGGTAGAGATGCTTCGGCAAGCTCAGCATGACGTTCCATTTAATGTAGACACCCCTACTTTCCCCATGCTCAATCAGGATTTCCTTACCCCGGCCCAAATCGTGGCCGAACTCGATAAATACATCATTGGCCAGCACGAGGCCAAGCGGCACGTGGCCATTGCGCTACGCAACCGCTGGCGCCGCCTGCACGCCTCCCTGGACATGCAGGCCGAGATTGTGCCGAACAATATTCTCATGATTGGGGCCACCGGCGTGGGCAAAACTGAAATAGCCCGCCGCCTGGCGCACCTGGCCGATGCCCCGTTTGTGAAAGTAGAAGCCAGCAAATTCACGGAAGTGGGCTACGTGGGCCGCGACGTGGAAAGCATGGTGCGCGACCTGGCCGAGCAAAGCGTGAGCCGCGTGAAGGCCCGCCGCCAGGAAGCCGTGAAAACCCAGGCCGCCGATGCCGTGGAAGAGTTGATTCTGGATGCCCTGATTCCGGCCATGCCCCGGCCCGCGGGCGCCAAGCCGGGCGTGGGTTTCGGCAGCGGCGGCACCGACGACGTGCCGCAATCCGACTCCGAGCTCAACGAGCGCACCCGCGAGCGGTTCCGCCAGAAGATTAAGAACGGCGAGCTGGAAGACCGCAAAATTGAGATTCAGGTGGCGCAGGCGGGCCCCAGCGTGGGCCTGATGGGCGCACCTCCCGGCATGGACGAAAGCACGCTTTCGGGCCTGCAGGACATGCTGGGCAACATGATGCCCAAGAAAACCCGCAAGCGAAAAGTGACCGTGGCCGAAGCCCGCAAGCTCCTGCTCGACGAGGAAGCGGCCAAGCTCATCGACATGGACGAGGTGAAGGACGAGGCCATTCGCCAGGCCGAAAACGCCGGCATCATCTTCATCGATGAAATAGACAAAGTGGCCAGCAGCGGCAGCAAAAGCGGTGGCGGCGGTCCCGACGTGAGCCGGCAGGGCGTGCAGCGCGACCTGCTGCCCATCGTGGAGGGCTCGGCCGTGAGCACCAAGTACGGCATCGTCAACACCGACCACATCCTGTTTATTGCCGCCGGCGCGTTCCACGTTAGCAAGCCCTCGGACCTGATTCCGGAACTGCAGGGGCGCTTTCCTATTCGCGTGGAGCTGCAGAGCCTCACCAAGGAAGACTTTTTCCGCATTCTCAAAGACCCCAAAAACGCCCTCACCAAGCAATATGAAGCCCTACTCAAAGCCGAGGAAGTAGAGCTCACCTTCGACGATGCCGCCCTGGAGCGCGTAGCCGAAATTGCTTCCGAGGTAAACGCGGAGGTCGAGAACATCGGGGCGCGCCGCCTGCACACGGTCATGAGCCGGCTGCTGAACGACATTCTCTACGACGTGCCCGACAAAATTGGCCCCAACGCCCGCATCCTCATCACCGCCGAGCTGGTGAACGAGCGGTTGAACGACATGGTGAAGAACCGCGATTTGAGCCAGTATATTCTGTAATCGGAACCTACCACTGCTACATAAAACTTATCCGAAAAGTATCCCGACTGTCATGCTGAGCTTCTTCAAGGGGGCATTTTTTGGATAGGTCCTTAAACAAAAAAATCCCCGGCCACTACTGGCCGGGGATTTTTTTGTTTAATCAATTGCTACAGTAACCTAGTAACCAGGGTTCTGCTCAATCAGATTGTTGGTGAGCTGTACCTCGCGCAACGGAATGGGGAAGAGGTTCCGGAACGTTTCAGCATAAGTCGGCAAAGCCGTCTGTATTCTGTTAGTGCGGCGCAAGTCTATCCAATAGAGGCCTTCGTAAGCAAATTCCAAGCGGCGCTGTAGCAGGATATCAGTGATGAGGGCTGCAGCAGTGGTGGCTGTGGTTGGAGCCAGGCCCGCCCGGGTGCGAATCATGTTGAGATTGGTGGTAGCCTCAGCCAAGGCACCGGTCTGAGCAGCTGCCTCCGCAATGGTAAGTACTACCTCGGCATAGCGAATCATGTTGAAACGGTCATCGCGGGTCGAAGTACGGTAATACTTCTGGGTAGTGCCGGGAGACAGGGTAAACGGAGCACCTGCCACGGTGATAGGCGTAGTGGCGGTTACAACGTTGATGGGACGGCGCAGGTCACCAGTTGGGTGGGCCGCGGCGATGGTAGTGCCTGGGTCAAATTCGTTGCGACCACCGGGAGCAGGATACCAAAAGAAAGCGTACGAGTTCTGGTCCGTGTTCGAGAAAAACAGCTGCCAGATAGCATCCGGCGCTGTGGTGCCGGTAGGTGCCGAAGTTGCAAAGCCTGCAATGGCAGGTACTTGCTTAGCAAACGACAGTGCTTCGGCATACTTGCGCTCCCGTAACTCGAACCGAGCCCGCAGAGCCAGGGCCGACGATTTGGTGAGGCGGTTGCTGCCAGAACCCGGCTGCAGGTTGGCGATGGCGAAGTCGAGGTCTGCCCGAATAGCGGCAGCCACTTCCACTTCTGAGGCGCGCGCAATGGCTTGGGTCTCTGGGCCAATGGCAGTAGTGGGAGCCAGGCGCAACGGCACCCCACGGCCACCGGTGAACCCGTAGCCCTGGGTGCTGCCGCCCCACAAGCCCAGCAGGTCCATGTAAGCTAAGGCGCGAATACCACGCGCCTGGGCTATGGTTGCTGCTTGCGGAAAAGCAGGGTCCGTAATTTTCTCGCTTTGCTGAATCAGGTAGTTAGCCCGGCTGATGGCCCGATAGATGGCGTTCCAGGTGTTGCCCACTTGGATGTTATCGGGCAGGGTCTGGTTTTGCCCGATTACCCCGTAGGTAGTAACAAAAGTGCCCACGTGGAGCATGTCTCCGGATATCAAATCAGAAATCGATGGAAACGACAGGCCGTAGTAGTCACCGGCCTGAAGTGCGTCGTATGTACCTAGCAAGCCGGCAGCAGCATCCTCCTTAGTTGAGAAGCCAGTATCTGAGCTTACACTGTTGAACGGCTCTACATTGACCGCTTTCTCACATGCTCCTACCGACAGACCCAAGCTCAGAAGCAGGGCCGAACGAGTAGCCAGCTGACGAAAATTCATTATTTGCATGATTATATAGAGTCAAGAAGATTAGAAGCCGAGCGTGACGCCACCGGTGATGGTGCGGGCCTGGGGGTAAGTGAAGAAGTCGGTACCCAGCGCGGTATTGGTGCCGCTAAAGGTGCTCACCTCCGGGTCGAGACCCGAATAGTTAGTGAAGGTCACTAAGTTCTGCGCCTGGGCGTAGATGCGAATCGTGCGGATGTGGGCACGGGTGGCCAGCGTTGTGGGCAGGGTGTAGCCCAAGGTCAAGCTCTTCAAGCGGGCATACGAGCCATCTTCCAGGAAGCGGTCCGAGGTACGGTTGTTCTGGTTCGGGTCCCCGAACACAGCACGGGGAATATTGGTGTTGGTGTTGGTGGGAGTCCAGCGGTTCAACACTTCTACGTCCTGGCTGTAAGTGGTGCTCATACCCTGGGTGAAGGCCTTCGAGTTGTTGTAAATCTTGTTGCCTACGTTGTATTGCAGGAACGCGCTCAGGTCGAAGCCCATGTAGCGGAAGGTGTTGGTGATGCCACCAAAGTACTTGGGCTGGGCGTTGCCCATGATTTGCTGGTCGTCGGCGGTAATGCGGCCGTCACCGTTAAGGTCTCTAAACTTGATGTCGCCGGGGCGGGTCAGGGCCGACTGGTAGCGAGCAGTTGTAGTACCGGTTTTGGCTTGGGCTTCGGTATCCAACTGGTTAATTTCCTCCTGAGTCTGGAAGATACGGTCAACACGGTAGCCATAGAAGGCACCCAGCGGCTGACCAACAATCAGGCGGCTGGCAAAACCTGCTGCCTGCCCCGTAGCGGCCAAGTCTGACAGCTTGGTCACCTTGTTGCGGTTGAAGCTGATGTTGAAGTTGGTTTCCCAGTTGAAGCCGGTGCCTTCGTTGCGGAAGTTCAGCGTCGTCAGAGCGAATTCGATGCCTTTGTTCTCGATGTTGCCAATGTTGGCACTGTAGCCCGTGAAGCCGGTATCAGCACCGAGGCGCTGATTCAGTAGCAGGTCATCCGTCTTGCGCTGGTAAACATCAGCCGAAATATAGAAGCGGTTCTGCAGGAAACCGAAGTCAATACCGGCGTTGGCCTGCCGGGTGCGCTCCCACTTCAAGTCGGGGTTGGCCAGCTGCGTGAGGGCCAGACCGCCTTGGTCAAGGTAGTTGGCACCGGGGCCAATCAGACCGCGCGAACCGAAGTTGGCAGTGGGCTGGTTGCCGGTTTCGCCGTAGCTACCGCGCACCTTCAGTTCGCTCATTACCGTCTGGTCTTTCAGGAAAGATTCATCCAGTACACGCCAGCCGGCCGATACCGCCGGGAAGTAGCCTACCTGGTTGTCCTTGCCAAAGCGCGATGACTGGTCGCGGCGAATAGAAGCACCGAGCAGGTAGCGGCCTTTAAACGAGTAGTCGACCTTCGCCAGGGTGCCAAACAATGCGTTACCCGTCGAACTGGTTGTTGCACTCGTTTTGTTGGCACCAGCCGAAAGCTCACGAATAGCGTTGCTGGGGAATCCAGTAGCTTGCGCAAACGTGGTGCTTTCCTTATCGCGCTGGAACTCGGCCACGAGCAGACCGCTAACGTTATGGTCATCAGCAAAAGTCTTCGAGTAGGAGAAGGCACTGATGTGGTTGTAGTTCAGGTCCTGCAAGGTGCCTACAGTAGCTTCACCGCTTACGGCAGCACCTGCGTTGGTTAGGGTCGAGTAGAACCGGTCATCGCGGCCATAGGTGAAATCCAAGCCAAAAGTAGCGCGGTACTTCAAGTTCTTGATGAATTCGAATTCAGCGAACTGACTGCCGATGAGACGGTTATTGGCGCTCCGGATAAACGGCTCTTTTGCTGCGGCAACGGGGTTCTCCAGGGAGCCGTCTTTGTAGTAAGTACCATCTGGGCGGTAGATGGGCAGGTCGCGGGCATACAGGCGAGCCGTCGTCAATACCCCGAAGATGCTGTTGTCGTTGTTGATACGGTTGTTCACGCTCTGGGTCAGGCCCAGGGAAGTACCCATGCGCACGTTGTCCGTCACTTTGTTGTCCAGAGTTACCCGAGCGCTGCCGCGGGCAAAGCCCGAGCCCACGATGGTGCCTTCCTGGTCAAAGTAGTTTAGAGCCACCCGGTAGCGGTTTGCATCAGTGCCACCCGAGAAGGTAAGACCGTAGTTGCTGATGGGAGCCGTGCGCAATACCTCTTTCACGTAGTCGGTGTTAGTAGAGGTGCTGGGGTCCTGGAATTGGCTGAGCGGGCGGATGAAGTTGCCTGCTGGGTCATTATAGGAAGATATGCCGTTGACGGTCGTGACACGCGAGGCTATCTGGTTATTGTATATGAAAGCTGCGGCGTCGGCGTTGGTGCGGAAAACCCTGGTGCCAACGGGAAAATTGCCATTGGCGTTAGCTGGAAAGCGGTTGGCGACTGCGTCCAGGAAGAGCTGCGTTTGCTGCTCGCCGGTGATTATTTCGGGGCGCTTCCACACCGATTGTGCACCGGTATAGTAGTCTACATCAATCCGGGCTTTGCCAGCCTTGCCACGCTTGGTGGTAATGAGCACCACGCCGTTTGAAGCCCGCGAGCCGTAGATAGCAGCCGAGGCGGCATCCTTCAGGACTTCGATGGATTCAATGTCGTTGGGGTTAATGTCGTTCAGGCCGTTGGTGCCCTGGTTGCCAGCACCCAACTGCGAAGTGTTACCCGTGTTTACTGGCAAGCCATCAACTACGTACAAAGGCTCATTGCTGGCGCCAATAGAAGCTGCGCCACGCACCCGCACGCTGATGCCCGAGCCCGGCGTGCCCGAACTCTGGGTTACCTGCACACCGGCTGCCCGGCCCTGTAGGGCCTGGTCTACACCAATGATGGGCTGGTCCTTAAAATCGGAAGCTTTTACCGAGGCGATGGAGCCGATAACGTCCCGACGCTCTTGTTGAGCACCGTAACCGGTTACCACTACTTCGGTCAGTTGCTTGGTGTCGGTTGCCAAAGCAACAGCGAACTGAGAATTTGAGCCAATAACCCGCTCTTGCGTGGTCATGCCTACCGAGCTGAACACCAGCGTGCCACCAGCCTCCGGAACTGTTAGGCTGAAAGCGCCATCAGCGTTAGAAGAAACACCGTTGGTGGTGCCTTTCAGCAGAACGGTCACGCCTGGTAAGCCACTGCCCGTAGATTGGTCGGTCACACGCCCGGTTATGGTCCGGGTTTGTGCCATCGCCCCCTGAAGGAGAGTAAACATGAGCACCAGACTCATGAGTATGATTTTTTTCATGGACAAAAGGTTAAAATAAAAAAGTTATGTGAGCATTGTGTTATCAAAAATAAGGCAAAAGACTTGAAACTGGGCAATAAAAACTTCATGTTACTTTAAAATTTAAATCTTTTGTTAAAAAATCAGTTAAATAATACAATTTACACAATGGAATAATAGAATAAGAGGCGAGTAATACGGCATAGTGTTAGATGCACATTTCATATAATATATACTAGATGCTTACGCATAAAAATTTGCGGATTGGTACGATACATAAGCAAGTATTAACGCCTGAAAAAATGTAGGGGTCAAGCATGGCTTCGTGTTCACATTGTTGACGGCAACACAGCGGAATTGGACACAACAAAAAAGCCTTCCTGACCATGCGGTCAGAAAGGCTTTTGAGACGGATGCAACGACAGTCGCTAAACTTAAGGAAAGCATCCGCTGATTAGCGGAACGCTAAACGAAAACTATTGAACAAGCACTGCGGTAAAGAAACGCCGCTCGGTTACACCGTTGCCGGTGGCGTCTACGGTGAGGGTGTAGGTGTTGGCCGGACGCGTCGAAGCGGTAGCTGTAGCACCCACGGGAGCCCCGTCGGCAGAAGCGCGCAGGCTATTGGCGGGGATGGTTACCGTGGCCACGCCATTGGTCACCGGGAAGGTGCCCAGATTGGCAGTTCTGACCGTGCCCGTGGTGTAGTTCGTTACGATGCTCACCGTGCTGGCGCCCGGGGCGCTAATCTTCAGCGTCAGGGTGCTGCCTATTTTATAGTCGGCAGTGGTTTTATCGATGGCATCATCGAACACAATGTTCATTTTGGGACCAACATTGAGATTGGGCTCATCTTTTTCGCAGCTGGCCAGGGTGAACAAGGCCAGCAGCAAAAACAACAGGTTTAAAGAGCTTTTTTTCATAAACAGGAAAATTAAAAAGGAGAAAAAAATCCGGAGGCGGCAGCCAGGCTTTCCCGCCTCCGGAAATTATCGGCTAGCGGCCGGGGTCCCAGAAAACGGTAGGAGCCGTCAGGTCGGGCCGGGCTGGCGTGTTGCCGGGGTTAGCAACGCGCTCCAGGTCGGGGTAGGGGAGTACGCGCAGTATCTGGGGCTGCAGGGCACCCACGGGCAGCGGCAGCACCGGGAAGCCCGTGCGCCGGTAGTCCGTCCAGGGCTCTACCGCTACACCGAAGTTAGCAATGAACTTCTCTTCAATAATCTGCTGAATGGCGTTGCCGGCCGTAAACACCGGGCGGGCCGCGATGTAGGCGGTGATGTCGGCAGCAGCTACGTTGGCCGAAGTCATCGAGGCCGTGATGCCAGCGTTGAACGACGTCCGGGCGAGGGTCAGGTTGCCGGTGCGGGCATAGTACTCGGCCAGAATGAAGTTATGCTCAGCGAAGGTAAGCATCCGGATGGGTGCCTCGCCGCTGTAGTCGTTGATGCCCGTGCCCGTGCGAGTGCCTCGCAGGTAGGTGCCCATGCGCGAAAAGCTAATGTTGGGAGCACCGGCAGCGCCGGTTCCGTTTTGAGCCCCTACGTAGGTAGTGCTACCTGCTGGGAAGGGAGTCAGGAAGGTGGCGCGACGAGGGTCGGCTTTGGCGTTCATCAACGTCACCAGCGTGGCGCTGGGGAAGAACGTGCTGGGGCGCGACTTCTCGAACTGGTCGATAGGGTTGTTCGCGTTTGCCGCGGCTTGGAAGTCCATTTGGAAATTGTCTGCATTGCTGGCCATCACCGGGCCCGCTGCCAAAACGGCCGCGAAGCTTGCATTGGACGTTTTAGACAACTTGGGGAAGGAGTGCAGGTACAAGCGCAGCTTCAGCGTGTTGGCAAACTTCTCCCACTTGGCTAAGTCGCCGGCGTAAATAAGGTCGTCGGAAGCCGGTTTGAAGGTCGAAGTCTTCTTCAGGTCCTCGATGCCCGAATTAATCAGCGCGATAATGCCGGTGTATACATCAGCCGAAGCATCGTACTTAGGCTGCAAGTTCTGGTCGAATTTGAGCGCTTCCGTAAATGGAATGTCGCCAAACGCATCCGTGGTCACGGAAAACAAGAAGCCCTGCATAATCTTGGCCACACCCGAGTAGGCAGGACTGGTAGCTTGAGACTGGTCTATCAGCTTCTGCAGGTCGGCCTGGGCCCCACCGTAGATGCCGCCCCGCCACGCGTTGTTGAGGTCGGTGGCCGTAATGTTGTAGCGGTCATATTCGGCCGTCTGAATGCCCGAGCCGCCCTGCCCGGCAAACTGCTGGGCGATGAGCGCGCTGTAGCGGTGCAGGTCCGACCCCATCAGAAAGCCAAGGTGCGCCTGGCCAGCTACCAGAACGTTGGCGGCCGGTGCTTCCAGAACCGCGTTAGGGTTCTGGTTAATATCTAAGAATTTGTCGCACGAGCTCAGGGCAAGCAGGCTTGCTACCAGTGCGAACGAAGTGGTCCGGTTATGAACTTTCATGATATAGAAGAAAGTAGAAATTAGAAAGTGAGCCGAATCGAACCGCCGTAGGTGCGCGACTGGGGCAGGGCGTTGAACTCCAGGCCTTGCGAGTTGCTTTGGCCCTGAGCGTTTACTTCGGGGTCAATGTGCGGGATGTTCGGGGCGTAGAGGAATACGTTGCGGGCGTTCAGGCCCAACTCTACACCACCCAGGAAAGTTCTATCGGTCAGCGTTTTTGGCAATGCATACGTCAGGGCCAATTCGCGCAGGCGAACCCACGAGCCGTCAAACACCACAAACTCAGCACGGCCAAAACCATACAGGTCGTCGAAATAGTTCTCAGCCGTAATCTGTACGTTGTTGGGACGGAACGAGCCGTCAGGATTGCGAATTACACCATCAATGATGTAAGTCTTATCGCGGTTGCCGGTCTCAACAGCCGCACCCTGGCGGCGAACGTCGCTGACGTTACGCGAAATGATGTCGCCACCATAACGAATATCGAGCAAGGTACTCAGGGTCAGGCCTTTGAAGGTGAAGTTGTTGGTGAGGCCACCCGTCCAATCTGGGTTGGGGTCGCCTATAATCTGGTTATCGGAGGCCAATACGGCGCGGCCTCTGTCCGTAAGCAAAAGACGTCCTTGGGGGCGTCCTTTGTCGTCTACGCTTTCGCGCTGGAACACGCTGCCGAAAATGACGCCGTAAGGCTGGCCGGCAATCAAACGGGTGCTAGGCGTTACAAAACCACCAAGGGTGATTTGAGTTACGCCGGGAGCCAGCTCCAATACCTTGTTGCGTACCCGCGAGAAGTTGAACGAGTTGCTGTAGGTGAAGTTGCTCAGCTTGACCGGAATGGTGCTAATCATGAGCTCAACGCCCTTAGCCTCCGACCTGCCGATGTTCTGGAAAGCATTGGTAAAGCCCGAAGCTGCGGCTACGGGCACCGCGAAAATGATGTCCTTGCTTTTCTGCTCGTAGTACGTGGCTTCCAAAGCCACGCGACCACCAAACAACCGCAAGTCCGTGCCCACCTCGTAGCTGGTCGTGAACTCAGGACCCAGATTGGCGTTGCCGCCTACGTTGTCCAGCGACTGACCCAACTGCCCACGAAAAGGGAAGTTCAAGAAGGGGCCGAAGCCGTCGGCCGGCGTGTTGGTGGAGGCGAAATACGTGTCGGTTGAATACGGATCAGCCTCGCGGCCTACGGTTGCCGCGGCGGCACGCAGTTTCACCAAGTTGATGAAGGTGCTTTCCTTCAGCGTGGGCAGCGCGTCGCTGAGCACAATGCTGGTCGAAACACCGGGGTAGAAGTAGCTGCGCTTGCTCTTGCCGAAGGTGGACGAGTAGTCATTCCGGCCCGTGAGGCCCAAAAAGGCAAACTCGCGGAAAGACAGCTGCAAGTCACCGTAGAAGCCTACCAAACGACGTTTATTGGTAGTAGCGAAAGGCTGGAAGGTTTTGGTGTTGGTGATGTTATCGAAGCCACGCACCTGAATATCGGTGCCCACGATGCCGATGTTAGTCGAAGCACGCTGGTTGATTTCGTTACCCACCAGCAGGCGCACCCCGAAGTCCTCGGTGATGTTGCGCTTCAAGGTCAGGTTCAGGTAAGAGCTGGTCTCAGTGCGGCTGAACGATTGGTCGAGAATGTTGCCCACTGCGCCACCGGCTCCGCCGGCAATGTTCGAACCACGGCTGTCGCGGGCGTTCACCGATTTGATGATTTGGTTGTAGGTGTCCGTACCGATTTTGTAGTCAACCGACAGCCAGTCCGTGAAGTCGTAACCAATGCTGGCATTGCCTACAATGCGGTTAATCTGGTCTTTGTAGGTGTTGTTTTTGATGGTCCACAAAGGGTTGTCATCGTTGCTGTACCATGTGTTGTCGGGACGAATGCCAAACACGGCGGCTCCCTGCTGGCCACCGTTGGGCAGTTCAAAGGGGTAGCGCTTCAGGTCGAAGGTGCGGGGCAGGAAGTACGTACGGAAGAACGGGTTCACCAAGGCGTTGCCCTGGGGCGTACGCTGCGAGCGGTTGTTGGTGTACACCATGTTCACTCCCGACCGCAGCTTCTCGGTGAGCTGAGCGGTACCGTTGAAGGTAAGCGTATTGCGCTGCAGCTCGTTGTTGTCCAGAATGCCCGTCTCGTTGAGGTTGCCATAAGCAGCGTAGTAGCGAGTCTTTTCGGTTGCCCCCGACAGGGCGATGTTGTTCTGGAAGTTGGAGCCGGTTTTGAAGACGTCCTTTACGTTGTCGGGCTGAATGGTCAGCACTTCGTCTTCGCCGCGGAAGTTCTTCACCGTCTGGCCCGTCACGAGGGGACCCCACGAGCCGTTGCTCAGGGGATTGAACTGCCCCAAGTTGCCCTGGCCGTAGGTGTTCTGGTATTCGGGCAGGCGGCCCACCTTCACGATGTTGTAGTTGGAGCTCACCGAAACGCTTTGCTTCTTGGTGCCCAGCGTAGCGCCTTTCTTGGTGGTAATCAGGATAGCGCCCGAAGCAGCCCGTGAGCCGTAGAGCACGGCAGCAGCCGGACCTTTCAGCACCGAAATGCTTTCCACGTCGTCTTGGTTGATGTCGATGGCACGGTTCGAGTTGGCCACACCGTTTTGCAGCGCGTTTCCGCCGCCGCCGTTGTCAATCGGAATACCGTCAACCACGAACAGCGGCTGGTTGCTGCCGGTGAACGTGGTCATGCCGCGAATGAAGATGCTGGACGAAGCGCCCACCATGCCGCTGGCACCCTGCACGCGCACGCCGGCAACTTTGGCCGTCAGCGAGTTGGAGATGTTGGTGGCACGGGCTTGAGTCAGCTCCTGGTTCTTTACCTCGGAAACCGAGAAACCCACCGCTTTTTTCTCCTGCTCACGGCCGAAGGCCGTTACCACCACTTCGCTTAGTTGTTTGGCGTCCTGGGCCAACGCAATAGCGAACTGCGATTCGGCGCCAATGGGCCGCTCCTGCGTGGCCATGCCAACCGAGCTGATTACCAATGACCCCCCGGTAGCAGGCACCGTCAGGGTAAACGAGCCATCTGCGTTACTGGATACCCCGTTGGTGGTACCCTTTTCCAGGATGGTCACGCCGGGTAGGCCATCACCGGTTTTTTGGTCGGTTACTCGCCCCGAAATGGTCCTTGTCTGCGCCAAAGCCCCCTGGAGGAAAGTAAACATGAGCACTAAGCTCATGAATAGAATTTTTTTCATGGAGTAAAAAAATGGGTGAAAGAAAAAAAAAGAAGTATCGACTTTACTTCTCAAAAATAGGGAACGTAGGCCACACTGTAAGCTAAATGTTGATTTTACGTAGTCCTAAACGCAATAAATTCGAAAAAAGCAGGCAAGTCTACACATTCTGAATGTCCAATTTACACCCTCTGATGCTTTTATGGGCGATGCTTAACTGCAGAATAACAGTTTGCTAGGCCTCAGCTTGCTAAATGCGCGGGGCCGTGACGGCGTGACGAGGAATATTTAGCCATTAGGTGGCCACCCGCTTGCATAAACCTAGGGGAATGCAGGATATTGCCTGCCTGGCCATCTCGAAGCCGTTGTTTGAAGCCCAAGAACCGTCAATGTTGCTGGGGCTTGAAAATAAGGTTTGCCAAGTATCCAAAGCGTTTTAATCCATTGCCGCAACCCCAGTGCCTGGTTGTGGAGGATGCGCCACAACTTGCCAATCGGTTACAAAGGCGTGTAGGGGAAGGGAGGCTGGTTGTTAATAAAGAAGGCATCCTGTCACAAATGCTTGGAAGCACCGTGGTTGTTGGTCTTACCGACGGGTTAGCTCAATCCTTGTGTCGTTACTACCCGCTGTCCATTGAACCTGGCAAGGGTAGCCCACTCCGGGATTATTGCCAAGGAATACAGTTGCAAGCTACTCCCAGGAAATCCTTGATGGCGATTGGGCTGCAACAAGTGCTTTGGTGCGGCTTTTACCTGAAGTGAAGTAGTTGGCCTGTAGAATTGAAAAGGTCCGGACTGGTGAAGACTTCGTTTCTGATAATCTATGCTGAAGGGTGCGCGAAGGAGGTTGTAGAGATAGGGCGCCCACTCCTTTCATTGTGTTGGCCGTCAACCGACATTAAATAGGAGTTGCATTTTCTAGCGAGTATGAGGTCTTGGTTCAACAGCGCAAGCAGTCTAGGACGGGTATTGCTCGATTCAGATTGCCCCAGGAGTTGTACAATACGCTTACATCATTGTTGGATTAACAAATAAACTTGTAATACCTTGCCGCTACATTGACCCTTTAAAGTCACTTTTTTCTTTTTTCCCACCTTCACTTTTTCACTCACCACTTCTATTCTTACATGAAACACTTTTTTTTCATGGTCGTCTTCCTGATGACTTGCCTGTTGCAGCAGGCGGTTGCCCAAGACAAGTCCGTATCCGGAAGGGTCACTGACGGTGCCAATGGTTCGGGCGTACCCGGTGTAACGGTACTCGCCAAAGGCACTAAGATTGGTACCGCTACCAACGCTGATGGTCAGTTCACGCTCTCCGTGCCAACTGCCACCACTACCCTTCAGTTCAGCTCCATTGGGTACAAAACCACGGAGCGCGATATCACCTCCACCGCCACGGTCGACGTTTCCCTCGCAGTTGAGGCGCGTAACCTGGACGAAGTGGTTGTAACCGGCCTGGGCACGAGCGTTGCCCGCTCCAATTCCGCTAACAACGTGGCTTCCATCTCGGCTGCCGAACTTGTTGGCAACACCCGCCCCGCGACGGTAGACGCTGCCATGTATGGCAAGTTGTCCGGAGCCGTTATCACCCAGAACAGTGGTGCGCCAGGTGGAGGTATTTCGGTGCAGCTGCGGGGGCCATCCTCGATTTCGAACAGCACAGAGCCTCTCTACATTATTGATGGTGTGTATGCCAACAACTCTTCTTATGACTCCGGGCGTGGTGCCAGTGCCTTTACGGCAGCCGGCGGCAGCCGTCAGGACGGTGCAACCAACCGCATGTCGGACATCAACCCCGATGACATTGAGTCAATCGAAGTACTGAAGGGTTCTTCGGCGGCGGCTATCTACGGTACGCGTGCCAACAACGGTGTTATCATCATTACCACCAAGCGTGGCAAAACGGGTCGTACCCAGGTTGGCTTCCGCCAAGACGTGGGCGTGACGACCATTCTGCGTCGCTTGGGCCAGGAGGACTGGACCGAAAACAAAATCCGCAACTTTGGCCGCCTGCGTGGTACGGGCACCGTGGCCGGTGAAATTGCACGCTTGAATGCCGCACAGGCTGCCGGGCAGATTTACGACTACGAAGATGAGATATTCGGCAACACTGGTTTCCTGAGCAATACGAACCTCAACGTTTCGGGCGGCAGCGATAAGATTCGTTACTACATCTCAGGCTCCAACGCCGACGAAGGCAGCATTGTAAAAAATCTGGGTTTCCGCCGCAGCTCCATTCGGGCCAACATCAATTCAGACATTAGCAAAAACCTGGAAATTGGAACGCAGACCAACTACACCAATGCGTCCAACCAGCGGGGTTTCACCAACAACGCTAACAACGACGCTTCGGTGAGCTACGCGCTGCCGTACCTGCCGAGCTACGCGAACCTGTTTCCCGTGAACGGCGTGTATCCCGACAACGAGTACGGTGGAGAAAGCCCACTGGCCATCCGTGACCGGGCCGTAAACGATGAAAAGACCAACCGTTTCATTCAGACGGGAACGCTGAACTACTACCTCCTGCGCAACGACCTCACCACGTTGCGGTTGAACGTGCAGGGAGGTGTGGACTACACCCTGACGGAACAGGAGCTTTACCTGCCCGACGATTTGCAGTCCCAGCGCGCCAATGCCAATCCAGGAGCGTCTCGCTATTCTAAAAATCGGCAGCTCAACACCAACCTGAACACCATTCTCGTGCTTCAGCACCAGCTGGGAAAAGTTGGTTTGACATCGCAGGCTGGTTTCGTGCGGTTGTCGCAAAACTTTGATGGCTCTTTCACCCAGGGCGAAGGCCTGATTCCAGGCACCCGCAACCCTGCGCTTGCCAAGATTCAAACCCTGGGGCAGGCTTTCACGCGGGTAACCGACATTGGCTACTTCGTTCAGCAGGAAGCCAACTTCGACGACAAGGTGATTGCAGCATTAGGTGTTCGGGCAGACAAAAGCACCTTGAACTCGGATGAGAACAAGATGTACTATTTCCCCAAGGCTTCGTTGGCCTTGAACATCGCCAAGTTTGATTTCTGGACGATTGACAAAGTGAGCCAGTTCAAAGTGCGCGCTGCGTATGGCGAAACCGGTGGAGCAGCTGGTTTTGGTGACTACTTCAGCCGCTTGTTGAGCGTGAGCATTGACAACCGTCTGGGCCTGCGCAACTCCACGCTCATCGGCTACGACAAAGTGGCTCCTGAGCGTGCTACCGAGTTAGAAGGCGGCGTGGACTTGGGCTTCTTTAACAACCGCCTCACCCTGGAGGCTACGGTTTACCGCAAGAATGTGAAAGGCCTCATTCTTACTCGCCCCTTGGCCCCTTCTACTGGTGCTACCAGCGTGACCGGTTTCCCCATCGGCGACATGGTTAACAAAGGCATTGAATTGGGCTTGGCCGTTACGGCCATCGACCGTCCAAATTTCCGCTACAACAACCGCACCCAGTTCTGGCTGAACCGCACGGAAGTAACCAAGTTGGACGTGGGCACCCAGATTGTTGGTCCTGGCTTCGGCAACTTCTTCGGCCGCAATCAGTTGAAGCTCAACGAGTCGCCTACCCGTTGGTTTGGCGCGCCACTGGTCAACGGCCAGCTGACTCCTTACCAGGAGTCGCAGCCGAAGTTCCAGATGACGTTTGCCAACAACTTCACCATCATGAAAAACATCGACTTCTCTTTCCTCATCCACGTGAAAGAAGGCGGTTACAACAGCACGCTTACCCAGTTGCTGTACGACGAAGGGGGTACAACGAAGGATTTCAGCAACGACCCTCAGACTGCCCCCGATGGCACCTTGACCACGCTCGGTGAGCGCCGTTACAACCAAGAGACTGGCGGTTTTATTCAAAACGCCAGCTACATGAAGCTGCGTGAGGTGTCGCTGTATTACACGTTCCAAAAGGCAGCTCTGGGTGAAACCTTTGGCCGGGCACTGGAGCGCGTTAAAATTGGCGTTTCCGGGAACAATCTCTTCCTCATAACGCCTTATAAAGGAGGCTATGACCCCGAAGTATCGGCTTTCGGTAGCCGTCCGGTAGGAGGTAACATTGACTTGGCGGCTTTTCCCAGCGCCCGTCGTATGTTCTTCCACTTGGCCCTGGATTTTTAATCCTTCCTTGGCATCTCATTCCTCGCTTCATTTCATATATAAAGATGTATAAATACTTAACCAAAGCCCTATGCCTAGGCGGTATGGTGCTTTCCTTGGGCTCTTGCAGTTTTTTCGAACTGGAAGATGTATCGGACCCCAACTTTCCGGATAGGTCGGCTTTCCTGGCCAACCCTACCAAGTCGCAGCTGGACTTTCTGGCTACGGGTATTTTCTCCGACCTGCGTACCAACGGTAGTGGTACCGGCCAGGGCATCCTGCTGGCCTACCAAGTGCCGGGCGTGATAGGCCGGGAAATCTATGTGCTTTCAACTTCGGATAACCGCTATGTGACCGAGCTGTTGGGCATCACCCCCATCGACAATGCCAACTTCTTGAGCGGTTACTTCGGCTCTTACTCTTCGGCTCGTCGCTCTGCCCGTACGCTGGCTGACGCAGCTGGCAACAGCCCCCAGATTACCGAGGAGCAGCGGAATGCTTACCTGGGCTTCGCCAACACGGCCGAAGCTTATGCAATGCTGGTTTTGTCGGATTTGCAGTACGAGAACGGCCTGCGTGTTGACGTGTCTGACCCGCTGAAGCCGGGCAAGATACTGCCCTACCCGCAGGTGGTGGCTGCCATCAAAGACAAGCTTGACCTGGCTGCTACCCAGTTCGCGAAAGCGGGTACCACGTTGCCATTTCCGGTTCCTTCCGGCTTTGCCAACTTCAACACCCCTGCAACCATGCTGCGCTTCAACCGTGCACTGGCTGCCCGGACGGCGATTCGCACCAACAAGTACACAGAGGCATTGGCAGCTGTGCAGGCCAGCTTTTTCAGCCTAACAGCTGCACCCACGGCGGGCCCCTTGTTCAACTACGGCGGCGCTAACCCCGATGTGTTTAATTCCCTCTTCCAGGTTCCCAACAGCAAAGGTTCTACCGTAGTAGTAGCGCACCCTTCGTTTGTTACGGACATCCGCCCCACCGACACCCGCATAAGCAAAGTCCGCAAGCGTGACTTGCGCGCTACCACGGGTTTGAGTTCGGAGTTCGAGCCCGCTATCTATGCCAGCAACACGGCTCCGATTCCGGTTATCAAGAACGAGGAACTCATCCTGATTGCTGCCGAAGCTTACCTCAACACTGCCAACAAGGCTAAGGCAGTAGAGGCCATCAATGTCTTGGCCAATTTCTACAAAGTAGCCCCTGTTACTATTGCTGATTCGGATGCTAAACTCCTGAATGAGATTCTCTACCACCGCCGCTATTCGCTCTTCTATGAAGGCCAGCGGTGGGTCGACCTGCGTCGTCTGAACCGTTTGGGAGATATTACTCCCGAGACGACTTCCGATGGTAAGAAAACCAGCGTGCTCAAGCAATTGCCCCTTCCCTTCGCTGAAGTGCAGTGGGACGTTGCCAACCCTTAAGCTGGGATTAATACCATAAAAAAAGCCCTTCGTATGTACGAAGGGCTTTTTTATGGTATTAATCCCTAGCTCCGCATCAAGAAGCCCTTGATGTACTCGTCCAGGTCGCCGTCGAGCACGTTCTGCACGTCGGTGCGCTCGATGCCCGTGCGCAGGTCCTTGATGAGCTTGTAAGGGTGCAGCACGTAGTTGCGAATCTGCGACCCGAAGTCGATGCGCTTTTTGGTGGCTTCTACCTTGTCGCGTTCGGCGTGGCGCTTGTCCATCTCGATTTGATAGAGGCGCGACTTGAGCATGCGCAGAGCGTGCTCCTTGTTCATGAGCTGGCTGCGCTCAATTTGCACGGCAATGATGATGCCGGACGGCGCGTGAGTGAGGCGCACGGCGGTTTCTACCTTGTTCACGTTCTGCCCACCGGCGCCACCGGCCCGGAAGGTATCCCAGGAGATATCGGCCGGGTTGATGTCGATGGTGATGGTGTCATCAATGACCGGGTAGGCAAACACCGACGCGAACGACGTGTGGCGCCGGCCACTGCTGTCGAACGGCGACATGCGCACCAGCCGGTGCACGCCAATCTCGCTTTTGAGGTAGCCGTAGGCAAAATCACCGTCGATTTCCAACGACGCGGACTTGATGCCCGCGCCCTCGCCCGGCTGGTAGCTGATTTGGCGCACGCCAAAGCCGTGGCTTTCGGCCCACATAATGTACATGCGCATGAGCATTTCGGCCCAGTCCTGGCTTTCGGTGCCCCCGGCACCGGGGTTAATGTCGATGATGGCCGACAGCTGGTCTTCCTCATCGGAGAGCATGCGCTTGAACTCCAGCTCTTCCACCTTCTTCATGCTGGCGTCGTAGTCGGCCAGCATTTCAGCTTCCGGCACGTCGCCCTCTTTGTAGAAGTCATAGAGCACCTCGGTATCGGCCAGGGCATGCTGCACGGCCTCGTAGTCGTCGGTCCAGGTCTTGATGGCCTTCACCTCGCGTAGCGTGGCTTCGGCGGCTTTCGAGTCGTCCCAGAAGCCGGGGGCGGTGGTTTGCGCCTCGGCGGCGGCTATTTGTTCTTTGCGGGCATCGTAGTCAAAGATACCTCCTCAGGGCCTCGGCGCGGCCCTTCAAGTCCTTTATCTGGTCTTGGGTCATGGTGGGGGATAGGTGAAGGGGCGGCCAGGATGCCGCGGGGGCCACACGGCCGCGCCCATTGGGTTGTCGAAAGCACGAAAGTACCTATTTCTGGCTCGTGCCATCGGGGACGGTACAATGGGAGCGTAATTTGCGACCTTTGTGAGCAGGTACGGCTGGTTCGTTTTCAACCACCACCGCATAAGAATATGCTGGCCAGAAGTAATGTTCTGGGGAAGTAGCGTTGCGTATGACGAACGAAGAAATGAAGCGCGACTTTGAGTCGGCCCACATAAAGCACGTGCATTTCAAGAGCAAGCTGCGCTCGTTTCTGTTTGGCAACGGCGGCGTAGAAGGGCCCCTGCGCGACCCCGAGCAGTGCAGCCTGGGCATGTGGATTGCCGAACGCATGCGGGGCGGTGGGCCTTATGCTCACCTGCCCGAATCCCGGCTCTTCGACCAGCAGCACAAGCTTATCCACAAGGAGGCCAACCGCCTGATGGACATGCAGCGGGCCGGTCTGGAAGAAGCCGCCATGGCGGGCATAGAGCCGCTGCGGGTTATTTCGGATGAGATGGCGAGCCTGCTTCGAACCATAGGGGCCAAGCTGCGTAGGGAGGCCTAAAAAAAGCACGGTGGCGCTATTACATGAAAATTAACCTTACTACAAAGCTGTTTGCCGGGTTTGTGATGCTACTCGCACTGTTTTCAGTGGTGGTGGTATTCTTTTATCAGCTGGCGGGGCAAGTAGTGCAAAATGCACAACGCGTGGACAACTCGCAGCGCATTTCCAATCGCGGGGTAACGCTGCTGCGCCATGTCATTGACATGCAAACGGGTTTCCGGGGCTATTTGCTGATTGGCAACGAGCAAATGCTGGCTCCCTACTACGAAGGCGAGCGGCAGCTCATCGGCCGCTTTGCCGAGTTGCGGGGCCTGGTGGCCGAAAACCCCCACCAGGTGGAGCTGGTTGACCAGACCCACCGGTTATTTCAGCAGTGGTCGGGCTATAGCCACTTGCTTGTGGCCGAAAAAAGAGCCGCTCGCCAGCGCAATGCGCAGCAAAGCGGCCTCGAAGGAATGGAGCACCGCGGCCTGGTGGAAAGTCTGAGCGGCAAGCGGGTAATGGACAACATTCGCCTGCGCCTGGATTCCTTTGAAAAAAGCGAGGCCCGCACCCGTGCCCAGCTGCGCCAGCGCCTCGACGATAGCATCCTCCGGGCGCAATGGCTGGCGGCCGGACTGGCCGTGACGGCCCTGGTGCTGGGCTTGCTCTGGGCCATCTACATCGTGCGGATTTTTGCCCGGCGCCTACGCAGCATGCTGGACCTGGCCCGGCGCATGGCCGACGGCGACTACAGCAGCCAGATAGTGGACACACAGCGGGACGAAGTGAGCGAACTGACAGCGGCCCTGAACACGATGGCCCTGACGGTGGGTGCCAACATCAGCCAGCTCGAAAGCCGCAACCAGGAGCTGGACCAGTTTGCCTACGTGGTGTCCCACGACCTGAAAGCCCCGCTGCGGGGCATCGAAAGTGCGTCGCGCTGGATTGAGGAAGACATGGGCAAGGACAACCTGCCGCCCCACATCCGCGAGTTTTTGGCCCTGATGCGCCAGCGGGTGTACCGCATGGAGAAGCTCATTTCCGGTATCCTGGACTTGGCCCGGGTAGGGCGGACTTCGCAGGCCGATGAAACGGTGTTTGTGCGCACGCTCCTGCGCGAAATAATTGACTCGCTCAACCCGCCGGCCGGCTTCAAAGTGGAGCTGCCGTTTTTCCTGCCCACGCTCACCACCAACGCAGTGCAGCTGCAGCAGGTGTTCACCAATCTCATCAGCAACGCGCTGAAATACCACGACCACCCCGCCACCGGCACCGTGGAGATTGGCTGCGACGATGCCGGGGAATTCTACCTGTTTTCGGTGGCTGATGACGGGCCGGGCATTGACCCGGAATATCACGACCGGATATTCGTGATATTCCAAACCCTGACCGAGCGCGACACCCTGGAAAGCACGGGTGTAGGCTTGGCCATCGTTAAAAAAATAGTGGAGCGCCAGGGCGGGCGTATCGGTATCAAATCGGCGGAGGGTCAGGGGGCTAAGTTCCTTTTTACCTGGCCCAAGCAGACGGCTAAAGCCAGTACTTTGAGCACCACCGTAGCCAAAGCGCCCAATTCTGCCGTACCACTCACTACTTAGCAGCCGCTTGTGCTGCTTTTGCGGGCATATTCCCGTTGTTGAAAATAGATAAGCCTATGTCCTCCGACCATCCCACGCCCAGCATTTTGCTCGTGGAAGACGACCAGATGGACGTCATGAACGTGCAGCGCGAGCTGCGACGCCAAAACATTGACGTGCCCCTGGTGCACGCCCGCAACGGCCGCGACGCCCTGAAAATGCTGCGTGGCGAGGGCGACGAAGCCAAAATACAGAAGCCCAGCTTGGTGATGCTCGACATCAACATGCCCCGCATGAACGGCCTGGAATTGCTAGAAACCCTCCGCGCCGACCCCGAGTTCTCCGATCTGAACGTCTTCATCATGACGACTTCCGACCTGGAGTCTGACCGGCTGAAAGCCCAGCAGCTTGCCGTGAGCGGTTACATCATCAAGCCCTTGAGCTTCGATACCTTTGGCGAAGGCGGCACCAGCGTCGACGGTTTTAGTCTGTTCCTCGACTTGCTAAGGCTGAAGTCTTAATTCTCTTCAAAATAGGTGCGCTTACAACAGCCGAAACCCCATGCGGTGGTGCGGGCTGGGGCCCTGTGCCCGAATGGCAGCGCGGTGCTTAGGGGTGGGGTAGCCCGCGTTTCGCTCCCAGCCGTAGTCCGGAAACGCAGCCGCCAGCGCCTGCATGTGCTCATCGCGAAAAGTCTTGGCCAGAATGGACGCGGCGGCAATGTTGCGGTACAGCGCATCGCCCCCAATCATGCAGGTGTGGGAGAAACCCAGCAAGGATGTAAACCGATTGCCATCGACCAGTAGGTGAGCCGGTGCGATGGGCAAAGCTGCCACCGCCCGGTGCATAGCTAGATAACTGGCCTTCGCAATATTGAGGCGCTCAATTTCCTCCACCGTGGCCTGGCCCACGGCCCAGGCCACCGCCTCGGCGCAGATGATGGGGCGCAACGTTTCGCGCCGTTTGGCTGTGAGCTGCTTGGAATCGTTGAGAAAGCGCGGGTTGAAATCGAGCGGCAGAATAACGGCCGCGGCAAACACGGGGCCGGCAAGGCAGCCACGCCCGGCTTCGTCAAGGCCGGCTTCGAGGGAATGACCGGTATAGGTGGCAAGGAGCATAGACAGGCAAAAGGGCACCGCACAAAAGTATACGGGCGCACGTTGCGGCCCGCTGCCCCACAACAAAACAACGCCTTCGCGCCAGCCGGTAGAAGCTGAGGCGAAGGCGTTGGGGCAAACGAAGCAAGCTGGGTGCAGCTGGCTGAATACTACTTGTGGCCGCCGGCATTGCTGCCGATGACGCCCGGCTCTTCTTCGCCGCGGGTGAAGCCCTGGCTGTCACGCGGCGCAATGGATGCGTCGATGTTTTCTTCTTCCTGGTCAGTGACGTACACGTTCGTCGTGGGGCCGAGGCCGCCGTTGTTTTTGGCTAGCTCAGCTTCGGCCTGGGCGTGGTGCAGCGTAAAAAGGGGGTCGCCGGTTTTAATTTCTTCTTTCTTATCTGCGTCGGATTTTTTGGAGGAATTAGCCATTGCGTTGCTGCAAAAGGACCGGAAAGTGAACGGTCGGCTTGCCTGTTGATGTACGCTGATTGGGGAGGTGGGGTTGGGGTGCCTGCCACCGCAAACCGGGCTATAGCGCCCAATGAAGCACAAAAAAAGGCCACCGCACGAGTGCGATGGCCTTAAAGTGGCGGGTCTGATTTAGAGGTGTCTACCCCACCTGGTCAATCAGAGCGCCGCCGCACGAGAGGTCCTTCCTTTCCACATTTCCAGCCCGTGCGGGGGTACTTATGCCTCAAAGGTACTAAATGGATGGGGGTGAAAGAAATGTTTTTTGGATTAACCAATGATTTTAGGCGGCCAACGGAGCAAATTGCCCGGCGAGGGCAATGCCAGCGGCTGCAATGAGCAGCTTGGCTTTCCTGAATAAACCTTAATTTTACAGCATTATTTTGCCTATTTTACTATTTTTATGGCTATTGCCTCCGAGCTGCAATTCGACGAAACCCACAACCCGTGGCAAACCCTGAGTACAGAAGTGAAATACAACAATTCTTGGATTTCGGTGCGCGAAGACCAGGTCTTAAACCCCGGCGGTGGAGCGGGCATCTACGGCGTGGTGAGCATGAAAAACAAGGCCCTGGGCATTGTCCCCGTTGATGCCGCCGGCAACACTTGGCTGGTGGGCCAGTACCGCTACCCCCTGAACGAGTACAGCTGGGAAATTCCCATGGGCGGGGGTTTGATTGAGCACGACATCCTGGCATCGGCGCAACGCGAGCTGAAGGAAGAAACCGGCCTCACCGCCGCCCGCTGGACCCGCATTGCCCGCCTGCACACCTCCAATTCCGTCACCGACGAAGAGGGCTTTGTGTTCCTGGCTGAAGACCTTACCCAGGGCCACTTGGAGCCGGAAGAAACCGAAGACCTACGCCTGTGGAAACTGCCCCTGGCCGAAGCCATCCGCATGGTGATGGACGACCGGATTACCGACGGCATCAGCGTGGCGGGCCTGCTGAAGGCCGAGAAATTCCTTGCAAGCCGCTAGCGGAAAAAGCGTTGTGGCCGGGTAGTATGGCTGGCGTGGGACGGCGGTTGCGCATCCACTTACCAGTTCTGCCAGCACCTCATTGGCCAGTGCCTAACTTTGTTGCTATGCGCCACCTGCTTCGTTACATCGGCCAGCGCCTCTACACTACCTGGGCCGTCTTCTGGTTCCTGGTTCCTTTTGTGCTCATATACCCGCTGCAGTGGTATTTCAGCCGCCGGCCAGATGGCGGCGGGGTAGTGCATGCCCTGAACCGGTTCTGGTCGACAATGTCCATTGCCATGTGGGGCGTGCCCGTGGAGGTAGTGCGGCATAGCCGGGAGCCCGCCCCGCGGCCCTGCGTATACGTGGCCAACCACGGCTCGTACGTTGACATCATGATGCTGTTCAAGCACATTCCCGGGTTCCTGAACATGATGGGTAAGTCCTCGCTGGCTAAGGTGCCGCTGTGGGGCCCAAACTTTGGGCGCGTCTACGTCACGGTGGACCGGGCCAGTGCCGTGAGCCGGGGCCGGGCCGTGGTGGCGGCGCGGCGCGGGCTGGCGCAGGGCAAGAGCATTGCCATTTTCGCCGAAGGCCGCATTTCTCCCAGGCCGGGATTTGAGATGCTGCCGTTGCTGGAAGGCGCTTTCCAGCTGGCCATCGAAGCCGGGGTGCCGCTGGTGCCCGTGTGCATGCCCCTGAACCACATGTTTATGCCCGATGTGGAGAAGGACCTGCGCGTGCGCTACCACCGGCTTAAAATCGTTTTCCATCCGCCCATTTCAACCACCGGCCTGACTCTGGCCGATATTCCGGCGCTGAAAGCGCGGGTGGCGGCCCAGCTGGCCGGAGACTTCCTGCCCGAAGGCGCCGTAAAGCCCGGCCCCAGCACGTGGCGGGCGCCGGCAACTGCTAATGCTTCCGCACAGGAACAGCCGCAGTCCGTCAATTCCTGATTTGTATTCCATTATTCTGCATTCCCTTGAGCACTGACCTTGGTACCCTGCGCGGCCTAGCCCATCTGGCCCGCCTCGAATTCGACGAAACCCGCGAGCAGCAAATGCTGGGTGATTTGAACAACATTCTTGATTTTGTGGCCCAGCTTGAAGGCGTGGACACGACGGGCGTGGAGCCGCTGGTGCACCTTTCCCAGGAAGTAAACGTGCTGCGCGACGACGACGCTCGCAACACCGTAAGCCACCAGGACGGCCTGCGCAACGCGCCCCGCAAGGATTCGGACTACTTCCGGGTGCCCAAAGTACTGGAGTAGTTGAGTACGAAACTGCTTTTTGCCCGTGCCTGGCGGCCCAGCTGGCTGGCCGTGCTGGCCACGCTGGCGGTGGGGCTGGTGGTGTTTCACTACTTCACCGGGGCCGATGCCACCCTGCCGGTTCGCCTGGTGCCGCACCTGCAGGAAATTCCGCTCACGCTGGAATCCGTAGCGGCCGGGCCCGTGCGCCTGCCCATTCAGGCCAGTGGCTTGGTTGCTACCCTCACGCACGATGTGGTGGGGCCCTTCACGGCGCCGGTCGCCGCCGCTTGCTTGCTGGTGCTCCTGGCTGTGGTGCTGGCCGGCTGGACTGCCGTAGTGAGCACGCTTGCGCGCACGGCTTTCGTGGCGGGCATGGTGCCGGTTATCTTTTTCCTGCTGTCTCTTAATACGGAGTCGCTGGGGATTTTCGGCACCGGCGAACGGTACTTTCTCTACCTGATGCTGGGCGTAGTGGGCGGCGGTGCTTTTGGCCTGCACGCCTTTGCCGAGCGCCTGTCGCTGGCCCGCCGTGGCCTGATCATGAGTCTGCTGGTGGCTGCAGTGAGCGGGCTCCTGTTTGCGCAAAGCCAGCTGCCGGCCGTTGAGACGGCCCTGCAGCTGGCTGCCTACGCTACGCCGGGCGGCGCGTTGCTGTTTGGCCTGCTCGTGCTGTGGGTGGGCGTGGAGAATATCCGGGCCCTGCTGTGGTTCAACACGCAGGCCGAGCAGCCCGCCAGCCGGTTTGGGCTCTGGCCTTTTGTGGCTGCGAGTCTGCTGTATCTGGGCGTGTTGTTTCTGTACGTGTGGAATGGCAGCGTTCTACAGCTATTGCCGGGCCTAACCCTGGACCCGCTGGTGCTACTGCTGCCCGCCGTGCTTGCCAGTGGGGTAGGCCTGCGGCTGCGGTCGCCGAGCTATGGCCAATGGGTTCCCTACGCTCAGGGCATGGCTCAGCTATACCCTGTCCTGGTGATGGGGGCGGCCGGGGCGTTGGCTTATGCCTTTGCCACCGACAATACCCCGCTGCTGGTCGCAGCGCGCAGCTTTACCGGGCTGGCGCTGCTGCTGGTGGGCATCGGTTTTTTTGTGTACGTTCTCGTGAATTTTATGCCGCTTATTCAGCGGCGGCTGCGGGTGTACCGGGTGGTGTTTGAGCCGCGGCGGCTGCCGTTTTACACGGTGTACATTCTGGCGGTGGTCGGCATTGCCATGGTCCAGACGCGCGAAAACCTACCTCTGCCCGACCAAGTGCGAGCGGGCCAGTACAACAACCTGGGCGACCTCACCCGCCAGCAAAGCGAAGCGCAGCCCGACGACCTCAGCTTGGCCCTGCTGGCCGAGCGGTATTACGCCGAGAGCGGCGACGTCCTATACCGAGGCAACCTGCACGCCCAGATGGGCCGCGCCGCGCTCTACCGCTTCCGCCAGCAGCGCCAGAACGAAATCAATGCCCTGAACCGCACCCTGCAGCGAGCCCCAAACGAGAAAGTGTCGCTCCGGCTGGCGGCACTGCACCGCGACCCGAACGACCTGTTTGAAGCACTGGACATCCTGCGGCGGGGCCTGCGTGCCATACCCCAAAGCGCGGCGCTCACCGGCGATTTGGCGCAGTTCTTCACCCAGACCGCCCTCACCGATTCCGTTGCTTTCTACCTGGACAAGACCGAAGAGCTGGCGCCGGGCAGCTATGCCAGCAAAACCAACCAGCTGGGCTTTTTGCTGAATCAGAACCTGCTGAAGGAAGCCCAAAAGCTTCGCGACAAGAACACTGCCCAGGCCAATGAGCCCGCGCTGGCCAGCAACTACACGTTGCTACAGCTGCTGAGCAATCCGGGCACGTCGGAAAGCACGCCTGCCATATCCGAGGGGCTAAAGGCGTTGGATGATGCCAGTTTTGCGCAGCTCTACCACGTGGTGCTGCTCAATTCGACCACGCACCCCGACCGGCTTACGGTGCCATTGCTGGCGCGGCTGGCGGGGCTGGCCAACGAGCCGGCAAACGAGAACTACTACGAGCAGCTGCTTTTTCTGCAGGCCCTGGCGCGCCATGCGCGCGGGGAGGAGCAAATGGCCCGGCAGTTGCTGCTACCGCTGGCCAGCGGTACCACGGCCAGTGCCGCCTACTACCAGCAGCTGCTGGGCATGTGGCAGCTGCAGCAGGGGCAGTATGCCACCGCGGCCGACCAACTGGAATTTGCGGCTACCAACGGCGCTACCCAAGCCCGCGAGGCCCGCGTGTATGCCCTGGCCCTGAGCGGCCGCCCCGATTCGGCGCGAATGGCCGCGCTTCGGCTCGTGGCGGCGGCCGATTCGGGGCAGCGGCAGTGGGGGCGGCAGGCCCTGCGTGCGCTGGCCACCGGCCTTTCACCTTCAGCCAAGAACAACTCGGCCCGCGTGGGAGACAGCTGGCTGCGCCTGGCCCAACAAGCCGAGCAGCAGCAGAATGACGCGGCTGCTGCTAGAAACTACCAGCGCATTGTGCGTGAGGCGCCTTTCAACGAAGGGGCCGTACTGGTGGCTGGCCGCTTCTACACCCGCCGCCGCAACTACCCGGCGGCGTACGAAGCGCTACGGGCGGGCCTGGCCGAAAACCCTGAGTCGCTGGCGCTGTTGCGAGCCTACGTACTAGCCGCCGCCGATGCCGGGCTCATCGAGTACGCAGTGGATGCGCGGGCACAGCTGCGCCAGCGGCTGCCTGCGTCGGCATATGCTAATTTAGCTGCTGAATATGCCGCGCGCCAAACAACCCGCGCGGCCCAGGCCGACTCTTTTTCTGTGGCTCCGGCCACCTCACCTCTGCAATAAGACCCTAGCGCTATGAATCCCAACGTCATTGAAACCACGGACATTGCCAAAGCCTACGTGATGGGGGCGGAGGTAATACACGCCCTGCGCTCGGTAAGTATCAAAATTCCGCGCGGCGAGTACGTGGCCTTCATGGGGCCGTCGGGTTCGGGCAAGTCTACGCTGATGAACATTGTGGGCTGTCTGGACACACCAAGCAAGGGCCAATACATTCTCAACGGGCAGGACGTGAGCCGCATGAGCGACAACCAGCTGGCGGAGGTGCGCAACAAGGAAATCGGCTTCGTTTTCCAGAGCTTCAACCTGCTGCCCCGCGCCAGTGCCCTCGACAACGTGGCCCTGCCGCTCATTTACGCGGGCCTCAGCAAGCGCGAACGCAACGAGCGGGCCCTGGAGTCGCTACGGGCCGTGGGCCTGGCCGACCGCGCCTCGCACCGGCCCAATGAGCTCAGCGGGGGCCAGCGCCAGCGCGTGGCCATTGCCCGGGCCTTGGTAAACAACCCCAGCGTGCTGCTGGCCGACGAACCCACCGGCGCCTTAGATTCCAAGACCAGCCACGAAATCATGGATTTGTTTGAGGCGCTGTATGCCAAAGGCAACACCATTATCATGGTGACGCACGAGGAGGACATTGCCCGCTACGCGCACCGCATTGTGCGCCTGCGCGACGGCCTAGTGGAATCCGATGAGATAAACCACAACGTTCATTCGCACGCGGTAGCGGAGCATTGATTTCTCTGCGAGCCGCCGCCAATTGCGCCGCGAGGCGTCGGCAGCGCATCACTAACCACCAGCCATGAAAATCTACACCAAAACCGGCGACACCGGCCTCACTTCCCTAATTGGTGGCACGCGCGTGCCGAAGAGCAGCCTGCGCATTGACTGCTACGGCACGGTAGACGAGCTGAACTCCTACATCGGCCTGGTGCGCGACCAGGACGTGAACGCCACCCGCCGGCCGCTGCTCAAGGAAATTCAGGACCGCCTCTTCACCATGGGGTCGGCCCTGGCCGCCGACCCGGACAAGTCGAAGATGAAACTGCCCGACTTGCACGCGGGTGACGTGACCCTGCTGGAAGAAGAAATGGACCGCATGAACGCCGAACTGCCGGAGCTGCGGGCGTTTATTCTGCCGGGTGGGCACCCCGCCGTGAGCCACGCCCACGTAGCACGGTGCGTGTGCCGCCGGGCCGAGCGCATGGTCATTCACCTGAGCGAGGAATCTTTTGTGGCTGAACTCGTTATCGTTTATCTAAATCGTCTCTCCGACTACCTGTTTGTGCTTAGCCGGTACATGGCGCACGAGCTGGGCGTGGAGGAGGTGACCTGGAAGGCCCGGCTTTAGGCCGACTGCCTCCGCTTTGACTGGGCTGGTTAGTGCCAGGTCAGGGCCGAAATAATCCTGATTTGGGGCCAGCCGGCTACTTGTCTTTGCCATTTCAGCCACACTACTCCCAAACTCCGTATTCGGAAAATCCCACCCATCTGTACTCCCAAAGAGCTCCGTTATGATAGACATTCTTCCCATTCGCACGCAACGTTCCACAACCTCACGCCTGGCCGAACTGGACCCCAAGCTGGAGTTTGGTAAGGTGTATTCTGACCACATGTTTGTCGTGGATTTCCACAACGGCGAATGGCAGGAAGCGCAAATTATGCCGTTTGGCGACATGGTAGTGAGCCCGGCTAACTCGGCGTTGCACTACGGCCAGGCCATTTTTGAAGGCATGAAAGCCTACCACCAGGCCGACGGCGGGGTGGCCCTGTTTCGCCCTTTGGATAACTGGGCTCGGCTCAACGCCTCGGCTGAGCGCATGTGCATGCCGCACATGCCCGAAGAGCTATTTATGCAAGGCCTCATTGAGTTGCTGCGCCTGGATACCGCCTGGGTGCCCACGGCGGCGGGCAGCTCGCTCTATATCCGTCCGTTTATGTTCGCCACCGATGGCTTCATCGGCGTGCGGCCGTCGGAGTCCTACCGCTTCATGATTTTTACGAGCCCCGTGGGCCTGTACTACAACAAGGCCCTGCGCGTGCGCTTCGAGCAGAAGTACGTGCGCTCGGCCGAAGGCGGCGCGGGCTTTGCCAAAAACGCCGGCAACTACGGCGCGGCCATGTACCCCACCAAGCTGGCCCAGCAGGAAGGCTACAACCAGCTCATCTGGACCGACGCATCGGAGCACCAGTACGTGGAAGAATCGGGCACGATGAACGCCATTTTTGTAATCGACGGCCGTGTGGTTACGCCCGCGCTCAGCACCAGCATTCTTGATGGCGTGACGCGCCGCAGCGTGCTGCAGCTGGCCCGCGACATGGGCCTTGTGGTGGAAGAGCGCAAGGTGAGCAGCCGCGAGGTAATGGAGGCCTTGGCCGCCGGCAAGCTGGAGGAAGCCTTTGGGGTAGGCACGGCCGCTACCATTGCGCCCATTGCCACCATCGGCTACGAAGGCCACGACTACGAGCTGCCCGAGGTGGGGCCCAATGCTTTCTCGAAGCGCGTGGGAGCAGCCTTAGAAGCCATTCGTTCCGGCGAAGGCGCCGACGTCCACAACTGGATGGTGCGCGTGTAGCGAGTAAGTAGACTGTCATGCTGAGCTTGTCGAAGCATCTCTACCGCTTCGTAGCAGTCAGTACTGATTACTTGCGTAGTAGAGATGCTTGACAAGCTCAGCATGACAGTCTATAATTAAAAGCCGCTTCACTCTGAGGCGGCTTTTCTTTTTTGCCGCACCTTTGCACCACCAAGTACATTCCCACTCAGTCACTCTTATGACCGTTTCTCTGAAAACCGTTACCCTCGACGACACGCACCGAAAGCTGGGTGCTAAAATGGTGCCTTTTGCCGGCTACGACATGCCCGTGCGGTATTCCTCCGATTTGGACGAACACCATACCGTGCGGCGCGCGGTGGGCATTTTCGACGTGTCGCACATGGGCGAGTTTCGGGTGCGCGGCCCGCAGGCCCTGGACCTTATTCAGCGCGTAACCAGCAACGATGCGAGCAAGCTCGCTGATGGCAAAGCCCAGTATTCCTGCCTGCCCAACCACGAAGGCGGCATCGTGGACGACCTGCTGGTGTACAAGCTGGCCGATGAAGACTACCTGCTGGTGGTGAACGCCTCCAACATCGAGAAGGACTGGAACTGGATTCAGCAGCACAACCGGGACGGCGCGGAAATGGAAGACATTTCGGACCGCACCAGCTTGTTTGCGGTGCAGGGCCCCAAAGCCGCTGCTGCGCTGCAGGCCCTCACCGACGTGGACCTGAGCAACGTTCCGTACTACTCCTTCGTGCAGAGCACGTTTGCCGGGGCCCCCAACGTCATTATCTCGGCCACGGGCTACACCGGCGCCGGGGGCTTTGAACTGTACATCCCGAATGAAAGCGCCGGGGCGGTGTGGGACAAAATCATGACCGCGGGCCAGGAATACGGCATCAAGCCGATTGGCCTCGGGGCCCGCGACACCCTGCGCCTGGAAATGGGCTTCGCCCTCTACGGCAACGACATCGACGACACCACGTCGCCGCTGGAAGCCGGCCTGGGCTGGATTACGAAGTTCACCAAAGACTTCACCAACGCCGACAACCTCAAAAAGCAGAAGGAAGCGGGCGTCAACAAAAAGCTCGTCGCTTTCATCATGGACGGCACCGGCATTCCGCGGGGCCACTACGAGCTGGTAGACGCCGAAGGCCAGAAAATCGGCGACGTAACCAGCGGTACCCAGTCGCCTTCGCTCAGCAAGGGCATTGGCATGGGCTACGTGAAAACCGAGTTTGCCGCGCCCGGCACCCAGATTTTCGTGCAGATTCGCGGGAAAAACCTGCCTGCTACGGTAAACAAGCTGCCCCTGACCAAAGGAGCGGAAGTATAAACGGTTAGTGGTTAGTGGTTAACGGCTAGTCGTTAACCACTAACCACTAATCACTAACCACTTAAAAGTGCCCCAATTAGATATCTGCTTCTCGCCGGAGCTGCTGCATCTGTATGACCTGCGGGGAAAAGTGGCCGTTATCGTGGATATTCTGCGGGCTTCCAGCACCATTGTCACGGCGCTGGGGGAGGGCGTGACGCACGTTTTTCCGGTGGCCACGCTGGACGAATGCACCGCCTATGGCCAGGAGCACAACTGCCTGACGGCGGCCGAGCGCGACGGGCTGCCCGCCGCCGGCTTCGACCTAGGCAACTCGCCGTTTGGGTTCCTAGATGCTCAGCGGCCGGTTCGAGGCCGCGCCCTGGCCATTAGCACCACCAACGGTACCACGCCCTGCGCCGCTCCCTGGCCGCTGATGCCGTGGTAGTGGGCGCCTTTCTAAACCTGGCTGCCGTGGCCGATTTTGTCCGGGCGCAGGGCCGCGAAGTGCTGGTGGTATGTGCCGGCTGGAAAGGCCAGTTCTGTCTGGAAGACACGGTATTTGGCGGTGCCCTGGCGGCGCGGCTAGCGTCGGAGTTCGACGTGCGCAGCTCCGATGCTGCCCTGGCCGCGCTGCACCTCTGGCAGCAGGGCAAGGCGGACCTGTCCAACTACCTGCTGCAGTCAGCGCACGTGCGCCGGCTCAACTCGCTAGAGGCCAGCAAAGACTTTGAATTCTGCCTGCAAATCGACGCCTACGCCCAGGTGCTGCCCCTCTGGCAGCACGACCGGCTGATTAATAACGGTTAGTGATTAGCGGTTAGTGGTTAACCCTCAAACTGACCATTAACTACTAACCGCTAATCACTAATCGTTATTATTTCAGCTTTTCGTTGTCTTGATGGCGCTGGCTGTCGCGCTGGGTCTTTTTGGCGAGGTTGCGCGTCAGGGCCTCGGTCAGGTCGACGCCGGTTTGGTTGGCGAGGCAGATGACCACGAACAGCACATCGGCCAGCTCGTCACCCAATTCGCGTCCTTTGTCTGATTCCTTGAAGGACTGCTCGCCGTACTGCCGGGAAATGAGCCGGGCCACTTCGCCCACTTCTTCGGTGAGGATGGCCATGTTGGTCAGCTCGTTGAAATAGCGGACGCCCGTGGTCGTAATCCAGGTGTCAACGGTCTTTTGGGCTTCTTCGATGGTCATGGTCTGGGGATGTGAAAGCTAGGCTGGCGAATCCAGCACAATAGTTACCGGGCCGTCGTTGAGGAGGCTGACTTGCATGTCGGCGCCGAAAATGCCGGTGGGCACGGGCTTGCCCAGCTCTGCGGCCACCAGGGCCACAAATTGCTCGTAGAGGGGTTCGGCCACAGGTGGAGGCGCGGCTCCAATGTAGCTGGGGCGGTTGCCCTTGCGGGCATCGGCCAGCAGCGTAAACTGACTGACCACCAGGATTTCGCCGCCGGTGTCGGACACGCTGCGGTTCATCTGCCCGTTCTCGTCCCCAAAAATGCGGAGCTGCACCAGCTTGCGGCACATCCACGTGAGCGCGGCGGTAGTATCGGTGGGGGCGAAACCGGCCAGCGCCAGCAGGCCCGGGCCAATCTGGCCCGTAACCTGGCCATCGACGGTGACCTGGGCCTGGCTGACGCGCTGAATAACGAGACGCATGAACGGTGATTTTGGGAAATAAGATGAACGGTCGTGCCGATGTTGCAGGGCCGTGCCCGACCTTCGCGGCAACCAGTGCCGATTTTTTGCATGCAACCACTTGCGGCCACAAATAACGAACAGCCAGCCCCGAGTCGCTCCCTCTGGCTCCTAGGAGCGCTGCTGGCCGTGGCCGGCTTGCGGCTGTGGCGCCTCCCCGAAGCCGGCCCACCCGACTTCGACTCCGTACTCAACTGGCAGATAGTACAGCAGGTAGCCCACGGCGACTTTGCGAACCTGTTCCAGCACGGCAGCCCCGGCTTCTTTCTGCTATACGCCCCGGTGGCGCTTTTCACGCGGGACTTTCTCGTTTTTCAAACCATCAACGCGTTGATGGGAGTGGTGGCGCTTGGTTTTTTCTGCGGATGGGTTTCCCAGCGAAGCCAGCTGGCTGGTCCCGAAACCGCGGCCCTGGCGGCGCTGGCGGGCACATCGCTGCTGCTCACCTTCGCTGGCCGCGATTTCACCATGAACGCGGTGGATTTGCTTGTTTTCGCGCGCTTGTTGCGTAGCCATTTTCAGCGCCTGCAGCGCCCCAGTGCAACGGCTATCCTGCGGGTGGCGGGCTGGTTGGCGCTGGGGTTGTGCTTCGACTACAAATTCCTGTTTGCGGTGCCCATTCTGGGGGTGCTGGAATTGGGGCAAGCCGATGGCCTGTGGCGGCAGCGCGGTACCTGGGGCCGGGTGCTGCTGGTGCTGCTGGTGCCCTTTGTGGCGCTGGGCGCCTTGGGCGTGGCCGCCGGGCTGCCGTGGTACCGCTGGCTGGCGTTCTACGTGCGCGTGGTGGTCCCGGCCGCCGCCAACCCCGCCGGCCGGCAGCTCACCCTCGACCTAGACCTTCTTTACTACTTCCGCTACTTGCTCCGCTACGAGTCGCCGTTGTTGCTTGCGGGCCTAGTGGTGGCTGCCTGGCAGGTGTGGCGCAGCCTGCAGGCGGGCACCAGCTGGCGGGTGCTGCCCACCGCCCTGCTGCCGTACCTGCTGGTGTGGGCCGTGTGCCTGGTAGGGGGCATGTCGCTGCTGGTGAAAGCCCCGCGGGGGCTGCTGTTTGCCTACACGCCGCTCGCCGCACTGGTTGTGTTGAGCATGCGGCGCGTGGTGCCCGGCTGGGCTTTGGTTGGTGGCGTGCTGGTAGCTGTAGGCCTGAACCTTAGGCTGATTCAGAGTGAGCTGTTAGCTCCTTTGCCCAGCCCGTACGCAAAAGTAGGTGCCTGGCTGCAGGCGCACGGCGCCACCAAAGTAGCCAGCACCGTGGGCCTGGGCCTGGCGCCTTACCTCGATGCCAATCAGCGCCTCACTGTGGTGTACGACGAGCGCGAGCTTGCCAGCCTGCGCCGCCAGGGCTACCAGTACGTCCTCCTCGATGGCTACTGGCGGGTGGCCGGCGTGCACCGGTTCGACTCCCTGCGGCGGCAACTGCCCGTGGCCGCGTGGCCGGCTCCGCAGCTGCACAGCCCGCTATTATTCCTGGAGCACTCCGAATACACGGGCCTCGGTTTCGAGCGCACGTTGGCCGCCGCCCGGCGCGCCACCGCCGATACGCTGGCCCTGCGCCTGTACCGCCTGCAATAGCGCGGGCTCTGCTTACTGCGCTACCGTGGGCAGGCTGTTTACATCCACGGCCGGGATATTGGCCCGGTAGGCCTTGTTGATAGCGGTGATGAAGGCATTGGCCATCAGCCCGTTTCCGCGGGGCGTGAGGGTGTAGTAATCCAGCGAGAAGAAATTGCCCCGCACCAGCTCGGGAGAATACACCACGCCGCCCACCGAGATAAGGCCCGCCACCTGGTCGAACAGAATCACATCCAGGTTCAGCGCCCGCTGATTGCCGTCGGGGGTGATAACCGGCATTTTGTAGACGTCCCGGGCCAGCGTCTCCAGCTCGTTGTTGTAGCCGTTGAGCACGAAGGACACAAAGGTCAGCTCCGTTTCGTCGAGCACATCGGCATCGCGCAGCGGGTTGCGGCTATCGAGGCCATACGGGAGCATTAGGGTGGTGCTGCCCACCACTACCGCCGTAGGCTGGCCCACGCGGGAGAGCACGGACGCCAGCACGTAGTCGCGGCTCGTAATGGGCCGCACCTGAGCCGGTCGGAATGGGTTGCCAACGGTGATGAAAACGCCGGGCGCTGCGCTGAAGCGTGCCAGCAGGGCAGTGCCGTTGCCCAGCCGCAGCAGGGGCAGCGTGGTGAGGGCCGGCAGTTTGGCAATAATGCCGGGCCGGCCACCGGCCGCCAGCCGGTCCAGCACTTTGCGGGCATTGGCGCGCATGGTCAGCAGGGCCTGGTTCCGGAACGCGGTGCTGTCGTACCGGCCGCCGCACTGGCCGCCGCTTCGCACGTAGGGCAGCAGGTCGTCCAGCCCCTGGAAGTAGGTGAAGAACGTAGCGGAGGCTGCCACATCGGTCACCGCCTGCAAATAAGTGCGGGTGGTGGCCGGGGGCAGCAGGCGCTCAAAGTAGGAGTTGAACGGGGCTCCGGCCACGGCCGAAGCCTCATTGCCCAACCCAGCCGTTTCAATCTGGCTGAGGGCCAGGCCCGGAATACCCAGGTTCTGCGGCAGGCTGCTGCTGGGATTGTTGCGGGTGAGGAGCCGCACGGTATCGGGCCCGGCGCACGTGCCGGGATTAATGATGGTGCGCCGCACGGCTTGCCCCGCCACCCGGCGCGTTTTAGGCAGTCCCGTAGCCGGGAAGTCCACCAGTTCAATAAAGCCGGCGCCCGTACCTGCCTCCAAAAGCGGCTGGGTGAAAGCGGCCTCGCGCGAAGCTCCTTTAAACTGCCGGGCCAGCAGGCTGGGAAAGGAGTATTCCTGGCTGGCCCGGGTGAGGCCCCCGGCGCTAATCCCGGCCGTGTAGCTGTCGCCCACTGCCACGTAGCGGCTCACGTCCACGCTCGTAGTGGGCGTAGGCGTTTCCTGGCCCGGGGCGCAGGCGTTGAGCACGGCAGTTGCCACGGCCACCAAGCCGGTGCGGCCCAGCTGATTGAGGTAAAAAGTATTCATCACAAAATTCGAAATCAGCAGGGAGTTGAGTTAAAAAGCCACTGCCACGCCCACCGACGCCATGTGCGTGCCGGTGCGGTAGGTGCCGCTCACGTTGGCCACCCGGTCAATAACGGGATTGGCGCGGGCGGTGCGGCGCTGGCCATAATCGAAGGCATAGCCTGCTTCCAGTGCCAGGCGGCCCAGCTGGTACACGGCGCCCGCCGAGGCGCCAAGGGTGTTGGCATCCACGAATTCGGGGTTGATGAACTCGTCGCGGACGGGCGTATCGGCGTAGCGCAGGCCGCCCAGCACGGTGAGCTTGGGGGTTGCCTGGTACTCGGCGCCTACCCGGAAGGCCAGGGCGTCTTCGTAGCGGCGGGCGGTGCTGATACGGCGGGCCGGGGCCGTGCCGCTGGCCGCCACGTCCAGCTTCAGCGAATCCAGGGAACTCCAGCCGCTGAGGGTGAAGTCGAAGGTGAGCAGCAGGTTTTTGGTGATGCGGTCCGAAACCCCCACCGACAACGTGCTCGGCAGGTTGATTTGGGTTTTGAAGTCGGCCGTGCTCGGGTACAGCGCATCGTCGCGCTCGGGCACGCCGACGGTGGTCAGCTTGCCGTTGTTCATTTTCAGGTTCAGGCCGCTGCGGTAGCTGATGCCAAAGGCGAGGGTCTCGCCGGTGCGGCCGTACAGGCCCACGTTCACGCCGTAGCCCTGGCCGCTGCTGCTGAACTTCGACTGCGCGGCCGGGTCGTCGTATTGGCCCAGCGCGCGGCGCTGGCTGTACTTGCCGTAGGCGTACACAAAGCCCACGCCGGCGCTGAAGTTGTCGTTCAGCCGAAAGCCCACCGTGGGCTGCACGAAGTAGGTGGAAAGCTGGCTTTCCTGAATGACCGAGCGGCCTTCCCAGTTATTGGGCCACTTGGTGTGGTAGCCGTAGGGCATGGTCACGGCCAGGCCCACGGCCACGCGCTTGCCCACGCCATGCGTGGCGTAGAAGTAGCCGCCGGGCTGCACGGTCAGCTCCTGGTCGGTGCGCCGGTAAGTGTCCTGGCCGATAAACGATGAGCGCCGAAACTGGCTCAGGTGGCCGATGCTGATGCGGGTGAGCGAGTCGCCCCATTGGCCCAGCAGGCCGGGGTTGGTGCTCAGGCCCGCAATGCTGTTGATGTAGGCCGTGCTGGCCCCGCCCAGGCCCAACACGCGTGCGCCCTGCGGGCCGGTCTCAAATCCGCTGGCCGAAGCCGTTAATCCAGAGAAGAGAGGTACTACAAAGAGGAAAAGTGGACGCATACGGACGCTTTTGCGGAAATTAGGGAAACAAAAGTACGCAGCCCAAAGCTAGCACCGCGGCAGCCTGCCCGCATGGTGCGGCAGGCAATAAATACCCCAGGCCGCCGCAGCACCAGCGCCTGGAGGCCCCCGCCAGGGACCGGCTACCGCTTCACCCCGAGGCTGTCGAGCCGGCGCTGGTAGCGGCGGGCATTGCGCTTGTGCTCGGCGTAGGTTTCGGCAAAATCCGAGAAGCCGCTGCCGTCTGGCCGGGCGCAGAAAAACAGGTTCTGGTTGTGGGCTGGGCGCAGCACCGCGTTCAGGGAGCTGGGCAGGGGCGTGGTGATGGGGCCCGGGGGCAGGCCTTTGTGCCGGTACGTGTTGTAGGGCGAGTCCACTTTTTTGTCCACGTTCAGCACGCGCTTGCGGGTGCCCAGGCCGTGCAGGGGCCACAGCAGCGTGGGGTCGGCCTGCAGGGGCTGGCCGTTGCGCAGGCGGTTGAGGTACACGGCGGCAATGAGCGGCTTGTCGGTGGCCTGGGCGGTTTCGCGCTGCACAATGCTGGCCAGCACGCTCACCTGCACGGGCGTGAGCTTGAGCGAGTCGGCCCGGCGGCGTCGCTCGCTGGTCCAGAAGCGGCGGTGGGTGGCGGCCACGGTATCCAGAAAAGCTTCGGCGCCCGTGTTCCACAGCAGCCGGTAGCGGCCGGGGATAAACATCGTGCGAATGGTGCAGGTATCGAGCTGGTAGCGGCCCTGCAGGCCGACGTTGTTGCCCAGCAGCAGCTGCAGTTTAAACGAATCCGTTTCCAGCTGGCGGCCCACCTGGCGCGGCAGCCGGTCAAGGTAATGAAACGGCTTCAGCTCGAACTGAATCGTGTCCTGCCGGCCTTCCGCCAGCATCTTCACCAGGTCCAGATTCCCCAGGCTGGCGTCCAGTCGGTACCGCCCGGCTTTTACCTGCGCTGGGTACTTCTGCTGCTCCGCCACCCAGGCAAAGCTGCCGGGCTCCAGCAGCAGCTCGTGCTTCTGCAGCGAATCGAGCACGGCCGCGAAGCCGGTGCCGCTGCGGATGTAGAGGTACGCCGGGCCTTCGGCCAGCGCCCGCACGTTGGGCCGGTACAGTAGGCGCCAGGCGGCGTAGCTACCGGCCGCCAGCACCAGCGCCATCAATATTCCCCCAATCAAAAAACCTCGACGCATGCTCAACTTCCTTGGACTAATTCGGCCACCGCGGCCTCAAATGCTTCCCGCTCAGCTTGCCGCTCGATTTCGACTGGCGCGGCCGCCCGCGATTCGCAGTCAACAATGGGGCAGCGCTCGCAGGTTTCGTTCACAATGCGAAAGGGTAGGGCCGGGTCGGCCAGAAAGCGTACCTGGGTGCGCAGGGCCTCGTCGCAGCGCAGGCCCACCGTCACGCTCAGGGCGGGTTGGGTGGGCGTGCCGGCGCGGGCCAGCGTGAAGCACAAATACTCGTCCTCGGTGCCAAAGTAGCGGGATTTCTGGACGCCCGCCACAGTCACGGGCGCCTCGGCGGTGTCGGGCAGGGGCAGGGCCCGCGCCTCAGCCAGCAGGCGCAGGCTAACCCAGCGGCGGCAGTAGTGCTCGTGTAGCTCGTTGCCGTGAGGGTTGTGCAGGCGCGCCAGGTGCAGCTCCTTGGTCAGCTCGTAAGGCGCCTCGGCCTGGGCCTGGTCGAAGCGCAGGAAGAACATGCTCTGCAGCCCAAAATGGCGGGGCAGCAGCGTGGTCAGGCGCTGCATAAACATCTCCGGGCTCACGTCGTACTGCGTCAGCAAATCCAGCAGCAGGTCGGGATGCCACTTTTTGGCGTTGAATACTTTGCGCAAGTCGCGCAACAGGCTTTCCTCCTCCATCAGCAGGGCCCCGGCAAAGTACGAGGCCTTGAAGTTGTTCAGCACTTCGTCAAAGGAGCGCACCTGCGTGCTGCTGCTCACGTAGGGCCGCTCGGCCAGCTTTAGGTAGTTGAAGGCCACTTCCCGGCCCAGCACAAAGGCCTGCTGCCCCCGGCTCAGGCCCGGGCGCATGAGCAGCCGGCGGCATTTGTGCTGAAACACCGACCGCAACCGTGCCTGGGTGGCCACGGCGTGCTGGCCCAGCGTTTCGCGGTCCAGCGTGTAGCCGTATTCCTGCGTGAGCACGCGCTCCAGCTGGGCCAGGTCAAAGGGCGCGGCGGTTTTGAGCTGGTGGCTGCCCACAAAGGCCTGCACGTCCTGCTCCAGGTCTTCAAAGTAATTGTCGTGCATCTCCTGATAGGAGCGGAGCGCCGCCAGAAACAGGTGTTCCTGGCGCATTTCGTAGTTGCGGGCAATTTCGAAGATGGTGCTCACAAAGGCATTCATCTTGGCCGGGGCATTGGCAATGAGCTCCACAAGGCGGGCCGGTTCCAGGCCATACATCTCCAGCGGAAATTCCTTCAGCAGCTTGGAGTTGAGCAGCTCGGCGATGGGTTCCAGGCGTCGTGGCAGCTCCAGGGAGGTCAGCTGGTCGTAGCGCACGCCCAGGGCTTGGCTCAGGCTGAGAATCTTGTCGGCCTTGGGGTACTTCTTGCCCTTTTCAATCTCATTGAGGTAGCTCACCGACACATCGCAGGTCCGCGCCAGCTCGGCCGGGCTCAGGCCGCGCTCTTGGCGCAGCTCCCGCAGCTTCAGGCCAAAAATGAGGCGAACGACTTGGCCGTGGTTAAGCATCCGGAGAAATATTTTTTAAGAAGCTGTGGCTGAGCTTATCAGGGGCAAAAATGCTTCCAGCGTAAGCGAAAGCGCCTTTTCCCAGGTGGGCACCAGCTTGTCCAAAGATACGGGCAGTAATAAAATTTATTGATTTAGCGAATATTCGCTAATAATTGAAATTCGCATTCGTATGTTTGTGTAGGCCGCAAGCATCGGGCTCTTTCCTGCGGTGGCCTTGCTTACCTATCCCACCTTTAAATACTTTCCATTATGCCTTTCACCGCCACTGCCCCTGCCCCTGTGCCCACCTACCTCACCCCGGAGCGGGTGCGAGTCATCGGCGCATTCAACCCGGAATACGCTGAAATCCTGACGCCTTCCGCGCTGGCGTTCGTGGCCGAGCTGCACCGGCGCTTCGACCAGACCCGCCGGGCGTTGTTGGGCCGCCGGGTGGAGCGGCAGGCTGATTTCGCAGCCGGCGTGCTGCCCGATTTCCTGCCCGAGACCAAGCGCATCCGCGAGCAGGACTGGACGGTAGCACCCGTGCCGGAAGACCTGCAGGACCGCCGCGTGGAAATCACCGGCCCGGTGGAGCGCAAGATGATTATCAACGCCCTGAACTCCGGAGCCAGCGTGTTCATGGCCGATTTGGAGGATTCCAACGCGCCCACCTGGGACAACGTGGTGCAGGGCCAGATTAACCTGCGCGATGCCGTGCGCCGCACCATCTCGCTGAGCACGCCCACCAAAGAGTACCGGCTCAATGAGAAAACCGCCGTGCTCATGGTGCGCCCCCGCGGCTGGCACCTGCTGGAAAAGCACATTTTGGTTGATGGCGAGCCCATCAGCGCGTCGCTGCTCGATTTCGGGCTCTACTATTTCCACAACGCCCACGAGCTGTGCGCCCGCGGCTCGGCCCCGTACTTCTACCTGCCCAAGCTGGAAAGCCACCTCGAAGCGCGCCTGTGGAACGACGTGTTCGGGTTTGCCCAATGGTCGTTGAAGCTGCCCAAATGCCTCATCAAAGCCACGGTGCTCATCGAAACGCTGCCCGCCGCCTTCGAGCTCAATGAGATTTTGTACGAGCTGCGGGAGCACAGCGCGGGCCTGAACTGCGGGCGCTGGGACTATATTTTCAGCTACATCAAGCGTCTGGGGCTGAACCCGGATTTCCGGCTGCCCAACCGCGCCGAGGTCACGATGACGGTGCCGTTCATGGCTGCCTATTCGCAGCTGGTTATCCAGACCTGCCACCGCCGGGGCGTCCACGCCATCGGTGGCATGGCCGCCCAGATTCCCATTAAAAACGACCCGGCCGCCAACGACGCCGCCTTGGATAAGGTACGTCAGGACAAAATCCGTGAAGCCACCAACGGCCACGATGGTACCTGGGTGGCCCACCCCGGCCTGGTGCCGGTGGCGCTGGAGGTTTTCAACCGCCTCATGCCCGGCCCCAACCAAATCGAAAACAAGCGCCTCGACGTGCAGGTGTCGGCCGCCGACCTGGTGCGCGCGCCCGCCGGCAGCATCACCGAAGACGGCCTGAAGCTGAACATCGACGTGGCCGTGCAATACCTGGCCTCTTGGCTGGGCGGCAACGGCTGCGTGCCCATCTACAACCTGATGGAAGACGCCGCCACGGCCGAAATCAGCCGGGCGCAGGTGTGGCAGTGGCTGCATACCCCCGGCACCACGCTAGCCGACGGCCGCCCCGTCACCACCGAGCTGTACCGCTCCCTGGTGCCCGGTCAGCTGGAAAAAATCAAAGCCCAGGTAGGGGAGGAGGCGTATGAACAAGGCCACTACCTGGAGGCCGCCCGCCTTTTCAACCGGCTGGTAATGAGTGAGGAATTTGTCGAATTCCTGACGGTGCCAGCCTACGAGCAGCTGGCGTAGTCCACCCGGCTTGGTACAGCATAGGAAAAAAGAACGTCGTGTTGAGCTTGCCGGAGCATCCCGCTCGCTTGGTTAAACGATAGGGGTACCTACCCCGCGAGAGATGCTGCGGCTGTGCGGCGCCCGGCATGACGTTCTTCTTTTTCCCATAATATCCCCCTTTCCTGACTTCAAAAGAAGCGGCCAAACCGGCCGTCTGGCCGCGCTTTGCCCTTACCCAAGCTCATTCATCAACCCTACACAACCCTACTCCCATGAAAACCCAAACGCAACGCTCCGCCGAAATCGCCCTGGATTGGGCCCACAACCCCCGTTGGATTGGCATTCAGCGCCCGTACTCGCCCGAAGACGTGGTGAAGCTGCAAGGCTCTTACCACATCGAGTACTCGCTGGCCCGGCAGGGCGCCGAGCGGCTGTGGGAGCTGCTGCACTCGCAGGAGTACGTGGCTGGCCTGGGCGCCCTCACCGGCAACCAAGCCGTACAGGAAGTGCAGGCCGGCTTGCAGGCCATCTACCTCAGCGGCTGGCAGGTGGCGGCCGATGCCAACGGCGCCGGCCACATGTACCCCGACCAAAGCCTGTACCCGGTGGACAGCGTGCCCGCCGTGGTGCGCCGCATCAACAACGCGCTGCTGCGAGCCGACCAGATTCAGCACCTCAGCGGCGAGGGCAAGGTGCACTGGCTGGCGCCCATCGTGGCCGATGCTGAGGCCGGTTTCGGCGGCAACCTTAACGCCTTCGAGCTGATGAAGATGATGATTGAGGCCGGGGCAGCCGGCGTGCACTTTGAGGACCAGCTTTCTTCGGCCAAAAAATGCGGCCACTTGGGTGGCAAAGTGCTGGTACCCACGCAGGAGGCTATTAACAAGCTGGTGGCGGCCCGCCTCGCGGCCGACGTGCTGAGCGTGCCCACGCTCATCGTGGCCCGCACCGATGCCGATGCGGCCGACCTGCTTACCGCCGACGTGGACCCGCGCGACCAGCCCTTCATCCTGCAGGAGGCCGAGCGCACCAACGAAGGTTTCTACCGCATCCGCTGCGGCATCGAGGCCGGCATTGCCCGCGGCCTGGCCTACGCGCCCTACGCCGACCTGATTTGGATGGAAACCTCGCACCCGGACCTGGACGACGCCCGTAAGTTTGCCGAAGCCATCCACGCCCAATTCCCCGGCAAGCTGCTGGCCTACAACTGCTCGCCGTCGTTCAACTGGGCGTCCAAGCTCAGCGTGGAGCAGATGGAAACCTTCCGCGAGGAGCTGGCCGCTTTGGGCTACAAGTTTCAGTTCATCACCCTGGCCGGTTTTCATGCCCTCAACACCAGCATGTTTGAGCTGGCGCAAGCCTACCGCCAGCGCGGCATGGCTGGCTACTCGGAGCTGCAGGAGCGGGAATTTGCCCTAGCCAAGGACGGCTACCAGGCCGTGAAGCACCAGTCTTTTGTGGGCACGGGCTACTTCGACGCGGTTCAGAACGTAGTTACCAGCAACCAGACCAGCACCGCCGCTCTGGTGGGCAGCACCGAAGAAGCGCAATTCTAAAGCTCTCTCACAAACAGAACGTCATGCTGAGCGTAGTCGAAGCAGCTCGCGTGCAGTAGTAACTCAATCGAAAGGGTTAGTTACAGCATGCGAGATGCTTCGACTACGCTCAGCATGACGTTCTGTTTGTGTATCAGGCGCTGCCGGAAGACGACTAGAACGGCTCCGCAATCTGTCCGTAATCCTCGTTGTGGCGCTCGGCCGACTCGCGCAGGAGCTGCTGCTGCCAGGGGCGCAGGGCCGACTCGGCCCCTTGCTCAATAATTTCGGCAATGAGGCGGTTGCTGAGCACCATGTTGGCCAGCGTGCTGCCGTGGTCGGTGATGAGCAGGGCCTTGAGCGTGTTCAACAGGGTTTCGCGCGCTTCGGCCCGCGTGGCGGCCGGCCCGTTGAGCCGGCGCCGGAACGGAAACTTGCGCTGCTCGGGCGCGAGTGGCGTATCGGGCTCCAGGTCGGTGGTGCCGATGGCCAGCAGCTGCTCGGCGTAGGGCGAGCGTTTCAGTTCGGGGTGCAGGCCGTTGGCGGTGCGCAGCTGCAAGGGCGTTTCGATGGGCTGCCGCGTGAGCTCGGCCAGGCGGTCGTTGCTGACCACATGGTAGGGCGGGCGGTCCAGCTGGCGGGCGATGGTGTCGCGCAGCATGTACAGCTCCCGAAAAATGGGCATTTCCTGGGCCGAAATCTTGTATTTGGCGGCGTTGCGCGACCACGGGCGCGGGTCGTCGCGGCCGTAGCGCACGGCTTCCAGAGCCAGGTTTTCCTGGGCGGCCCAGTCGCTGCGGCCCAACTCGGCCAAGCGGGCGGTAAGGCGGTCGGTGAGCTCGAAGAGGTAGAGCACGTCGTTGGCGGCGTACTCTTTCTGGGCTTCCGTGAGCGGGCGCTTCAGCCAGTTCGACTTTTGCTCGCCCTTGTCTACTTCAAAGCCCAACTCGGCCTGAATGAGCCGGCCCAGCGAAATGTTATTGTCTTCTGCGGCAAGTAGTGTAAATTGTACACTGGTGTCAACAATATTGAGGCAATTGACCCCAAATACTTCATCCAGGAGGAGGATATCCGACTTACACGAATGAAATACTTTGGCCACGGCGGGGTCGCGGAGCACGGCAAACAGCGGTTCCAGGCCGGCGGCCATGTCCGGGAGTGGCAGCGGGTCAATGAGATACGCCTCCTTGCCATCAAAAATTTGAATCAGGGCTAAGTGGCGCCCGTAGCGGTGGCGCATGTCGTCGAACTCCAGGTCGATGCCGATGCGTGGCAGGGTAGCAAAGTGGGCAGCCGCAGTGGCAATTGCGTCGGCAGAAGTGAGGTACTGAATGAGTGGCATTGAGGCGAATGACGAAACAGCGGCGCCGGCTACGGTCGCGGCAAGGTTAGCACGGTAAAGGTAGGCACGCACAGCAGGCGCTGCTAATAACGACTGCCGGCATGGCGGCGGGTGTGGATAGCCATATTACTATAAAAGTGATACTTGGTATCGGTTAGTAGCAATAATTAAACCTGATACACCAATTTAAACGAATAAAATAGCCTTGTGTAATTACCTTCGCTTTGGCATCGTGTTAAAAAATGGAGGCCACTCCGTTATTTTAAGGTTGTCATTGTTTTTCAACAGGGCTTTTCTATAAGAGTTCTGCACTTTTAACGATTCACTAACCCTTTTTCCTTCCTCATGGAACATAAATTCTTTACCCACCTTAAACTTTTTTCGCTGCTGGCTATATGCCTGTTTGCAGTGCCCGCCTGGGCACAGCAGGCCATTAGCGGCCGCGTGAGCGGCTCCGACGGCGGGTCGCTGCCCGGCGCCACCATCCTGGAGCGTGGCACCACCAACGGAGTGAGCACCAACGCCGACGGTGCCTTTAACCTCACGGTGCAGCCCAATGCAACCATCGTCATCAGCTCGGTAGGCTACACTACCCAGTCCATTGCCGTTGGCAACCAGAGCACCATCAACGTAACACTGGCCGTTTCGGCTACCCAGCTCAGCGAGGCCGTAGTAGTAGGCTACGGCACGCAGACGAAAGCCGATTTGACTGGCTCCGTAACCCAACTCACCGCCAAGGACGTGGAAAACGTACCAGTGGTGAGCTTCGAGCAGGCCATTCAGGGCCGTACGCCGGGCGTGCAAATCAATCAGGGCTCGGGCAAACTCGGCTCCGGCGTGCAAATTCGGGTACGCGGTTCCTCGTCCGTTACGGCTTCCAACCAGCCGCTGTACGTGATTGATGGCATTCCTGCCACTTCCACCGACGCGGGCACGGACACCGAGCCGCTGAACCCGCTGGCCGATTTGAACCCGAACGACATCGAGTCCATCACCATTCTGAAGGATGCTTCGTCGGCGGCCATCTACGGCTCGCGCGCTTCCAACGGCGTGATTCTGGTGAACACCAAGAAAGGCCGGCAGGGGCAGACCAAGGTGAACGTGGGCTACTACGTGGGCACCAGCACCCCTACGCGGAAGCGCAAGTTCCTGAACGCGGAACAATACAAGCGGCTCTTTACCGAAGCGGCCGAGAACGAAGGTTATGATGCCGAAGAAGAATTCGAAGGCAACGGCATCGATTTCAATTCGACTTCCGACACGGACTGGGCTTCGGAGGCCCTTACCAGAGGCCGCGTGGAGCAGTATGACTTCAACGTGAGCGGCGGCGATGCCAAAACCCGCTTCTACCTGAGCTCGACTTTCAACGACCAGACCGGCGTGATTGTGGGCAACCGCTACCGTCGGGGCAGTGGCCGCATCAACCTCGACCATTCGATTACGGACCGCGTGAAAGTGGGCCTGAACCTGTCGCTGACCCGCTCAGTGAATGACCGGACGCCCAACGACAACGCTTTTACCAACCCCCTGCAGCTGAACGCGCTGCCGCCCCTTCAACCCCTGCGCGACCCTGATACCGGCGAGTTGAACAACAACACGCTGTATTACAACAACCTGATTGACTTGGAAAAGGGCTCGAACCGCGCCGGCACGTACCGCTCGTTCAGCAACGTCTACCTCTCGTTTCAGCCCATTAAGAACCTAACGGTACGCACCGAAATCGGGGCCGACTTCCTGAACCTGAACGAGGACTTTTACCGGGCCGCGGGCACTCAAACCGGCGGCGACACCGGCTATGGCTCAAGCGACCAAACGCAGGTAATCAACTACACCACCAACAACACCGCCAACTACAACTACACCTTCAACGAAGACCATAACTTCGACGCGCTGGTCGGGTTTTCTTTCCAGCGTTCCGACACGAAGCGCACGTCGGCTGAAGGCCGGGGTTTCCCCAATGCCGAGTTCACCAGAATCAATAGTGCGGCCATCAAAACGGACGCGGGTTCTTTCCAGGACGGCTTTGCTTTCCTGTCGCAGTTTGCCCGTGTCAACTACTCTTTCCGCAACAAATACCTGGTTTCGGGTAGCGTGCGCCGCGACGGCTCTTCGCGCTTCGGCGCCAACAACCGGTACGGCAATTTCGGGGCTGGTTCCATTGGCTGGGTTGTCACGGAAGAAAGCTTCCTGAAAGAAAACCGCATCCTGAACTTCCTGAAGCTGCGCGCCAGCTACGGCCTGACCGGCAACGCCGAAATCGGCAACTTCTCGTCGCGGGGCCTGTTCAACGCCCTGCCCTACGCCGACCAGGCCGGCATCCAGCCCAGCGACCGGGTGGGCAACCCCGACCTGACCTGGGAGAGCACCGCGCAAGCCGACCTGGGCTTGGAGTATGGCTTCTTCGACAACCGTATTTCGGGTGAAATCGACGTGTATGAAAAGAAAACCACCGATTTGCTGTTGAACCGTCCGTTGTCTTTCGCCAACGGCTACACCAACGTGACCGAAAACGTGGGCACCCTGAATAACCGCGGTCTGGAAATTAGCCTCAATACGCGCAATTTCGACAAGGCCTTCAAGTGGAGCACCAACTTCAACATCTCGTTCAACCGCAACAAAATCACCTCTCTGGCGGCGCCCATCCAGAGCCAGTACCTGGGTAGCGTGCGCGAAGGCTTGCCCATCGGCATTTTCTACGGCCGCAAGTTTGCTGGTGTAGACCCCGCCAATGGCGATGCCCTTTACGCCACCGCCGAGGGAGGCACCAGCTCCAATGTAGCTATGGCTGCGCTGCAAGTGGTGGGAAACCCCAACCCGGATTTCACGGGCGGCATCACCAACACGTTCTCCTTCAAAGGTGTTGACCTGAGCGTGCTCGGCCAGTTTGTGTCGGGCAACGACCTCTACAACGCCGCCGGTATCTACCAGTCGGCCAGCGGTGACTACTTTGACAACCAGACCCTTGACCAGCTGAATGCTTGGCGGAACCCCGGCGACGTGACCAATGTTCCGCAGCTGCGCCTCTACGGAGGCAACGGCACGGCGCAGTCGTCGCGTTGGGTAACCGACGGTTCGTTCTTCCGCGTGAAGAATGTGACCCTCGGCTACAACCTGTCCTCGGACCTGGCCAAGCGGGCCTTCCTGAAGTCGGCTCGGGTCTACGTTTCGGCACAGAACCTGTTCACCTTCACCAAGTACGATGGTTACGACCCGGAGGTAAACACGGCTGCTTTTGGCCAGGCTAACTTCCTCATCGGCCACGACTTCTACACGCCGCCCCTTGCCAAAACCTTTCTGGTGGGCATCAACCTCGGCCTTTAATTATCCGCATTAGCAACGACTTCGATGAAAAATATCTTTTCCCGTTCGGCGACTGTCTTGACCCTGGGCCTGGCCCTGGCCCTGACCTCGTGCGACAAGCAGCTCGATATAGACCCCCAACAATCGGTTGATGCTGGCACGGCGCTCAATTCGGAGGCCAACGTGGCCAGCGCCGTGGTAGGCCTGTATGCCCAGCTGGGCAACTCCAACCTGTACGGCACCAACCTCATTCTGGTGCCCGAGCTCCTGGCCGCGGTGGATACTTACATCCGCTTCCAGGGCACGTTCGGCAACTTCCGTGACATCGCAAACCGCAATACGCGGGCCGAAAACAGCACGGCGGAAACCGTTTGGCGCGAAGCCTACCAGGCCATCAACCAAGCCAACCTGGTGATTGATGCCCTGCCAGTGGTAGCAAATCCTGTGTCGAAGACCCGATTTGAAGGCGAGGCACGCTTCGTACGGGGCACCATGTACTTTGAGCTGGTGCGTCTATATGGCAAGCAGTACAACGATAAAACTGCTGCTACCGACCTCGGGGTGCCCATCAGCCTGGTACCGGTGCGTACGGTAGCAGAAGCCGACCGCAAAATTGCGCGCTCCACGGTGGCAAAGGTTTATGAGCAGGTTATCGACGACCTGACCAAGGCCATTGCCCTGCTACCCACCACCAACGGCAACCGGGCCACCCGTTTCACCGCGAAGGCCATGCTGGCCCGCGTGTACCTGCAACAGGCCACCGAGGAAAGCTATAAAAAAGCCGGCATACAGGCCGATGAGGTTATCAAAACCAGCGGCAAATCGCTGGCTCCTACGCTGGAAGCGGTGTTCAGAGGCCGCAACGGTTCCGAGACGCTGCTGGAGATTCAGCAGAACGACCAGAACAACGCCGGTACCGGCAACAGCGGCCTGGCTACCCACTATGCCAGCCTTGGTGGCGTAGGCCGTGGCGATGTGCTGGTGCTGCCAGCATTTGCTGCTCAGTATGGAGCGAACGATGCCCGGGGCAAAGACCCGCTGCTGTACAACAGCACGGGTGCCCGCCGGGTGTCGGCCCCGAACGTTGCCCTGCGGACTGGTAAGTACACCACGTTTGGTCAGAACATTCCGGTCATTCGCCTGGCCGAGATGTACTTGATTCGGGCCGAAGCTGCCTTCCGCGCCGGCGACCTGCCCACGGCTCTGGCTGACCTCAACCGCATCCGCACCCGCTCTGGTGCCACTCCGCTTACCCTGACCAATTTGACACCAGCCAACGGGTTGGCTACCATCCTGCGTGAGCGCCAGTTGGAGTTGGCCTTCGAAGGCTTCCGCATCCACGACCTGAAGCGGACCGGCACCAACCTCGTTACTGCCAACGGCACCGTAATTCCGATTACGCTTGACCGCCTGGTGCTGCCCATTCCCAAGCGTGAAACCGACCTGAACGACCCTAATAATCCGGTGCTCATTCAGAACCCCGGCTACTAAGCTCAGCTCCAGACACAAAAATGCTCCGGTCGTCGCGAGCGGCTTTTTTTGTCGA